>CAVOJV010000035.1:0-11605 GCA_963696325.1 uncultured Gammaproteobacteria bacterium | reverse complement strand
CAGCAATTCTAAATGTGGGTCTGAACGCCCTACCAAGAAATGATTTGGAGCCGTTACCAGACACCTGATCGTGACCTACCGAGCGAGAGGTATAGCATCTTGTTGCCGCGGCACGTACTGAGAACCAGAGATCCAGGACAATGGCAAGCGTGCCAGCCAACCTTGGAGGATAGAAGTGCCATGAGACACTGAACGTACCACCTCGGGGTAGTGACAACCCGATCATCGGCAGGCAAGATTCGGTGTACGGCTAAGGCGTTCTGGAGTTTAACTGGTGTTGGGTATCTCGCGTTCCAGTCCCCGCAGCATAAAGGTGAGCAGGTCATCCCAACTGGCAAAGCAGAGATAGCGGGTCAAGGCACGGATATCGTCGAACAACGTTTGGCGGGTGGGTAAGACGTCGCGCAGGAGTCGATATTTCGTATCGATCAGTTCCAGGACGGTATGAAACAGAAAGGCCAGGAGATTGAGCGTCGCCAAGAACGACGCCAGGTACTGTTGACCGTGACCGTAGTTGTGTTCGAAGTGGTAGCCACGATTTTTAAGGATGTTATTATTTTCATTCTCGATTTTCCAACGGGTCCGGCCGGTGGTAACGATCGCTTTGACGTTCTCCCGGCTTAGGTGGTAATTGGTAACCCAGCTGTTGTGATAGAGGACAGTGCCATCATCGCGAGTGGTGGTGAGCTCACACCAATTCACCTCCCGCGCCGCATTGCCGTCCCGTAACGGGAGGCGGTTAACGTAGCGATAGGTATCGATTTCATGGCTCCGTCCCGTCCAGCGCCGCTGTACCAGAGACTCTACCTTAAGTCCCGCCAGCCAGTCATAGAGTGTTGGGTGTGAGCTCGGTTTACACACCAGGATAAAATTGAACCCTACCTGCAACAGCTGTTCACAGAGGGGTTGCCGGCAATACAGGTCATCCCCCAACACCGTGATCCCCAGGGATTGGTAGCAGGCGCCATAGTGCTGCAACCAGCGTTTGGCGGCGGCGGTTTCGCAATCTTGTTTGTCATGCCCATCCTGGGGGGTAATAAACTCGGGTATCAACGGGATGACCTTGTCATAACCGGGTGCTACCAGCACCGGGGTCAGTGCCTGATGGCTGTAGCTGACCGTGCCATTAGTATGCTGGGCGGTTGAACAGTTCGGGCAATGAATTACTGTCGAGGAAAAGTACTGCACCCCATCGAGTGCCAGCAGCACCGTGCCATTAAGCGCCCGCCACTCGGTCAGATAACCGCCCGCCACCAGCCCCCGGAAAATAGAGGCAAACAGCGCGTCCAAGACCGTCGGTGGGACTCCATCCAGCAACGTACGGATGCGATTATCGCAGGGAATCTCCCCCATCCCGAAGAGCGTTTGGGCGTTGCTGATGCCCTTCGCCTCCTGCATCGCTTTTTGAAAGGCCAGAAACGACGGGCTCTGCGTGAAAAATACGGCAAACGCGCCCAGCGCGGCATCCTTCATGCTATACACGAGGTTGTTCCCCGTCCGTTGATCCGGCAAGGCGTCCAACACCGTGTGAAAGTAGCTCACCAGTGTCTCAAAACTAAAGGGCGGCTCCGGTGGCCCAAAGGGATAGCTCATGGCTTGTGCCTCGTGTTGCATCAGCCATAGAGGCTATCACACACCCCCTGAAGACCTACAATAACACGATGTGCAAGCCACATTTAGAATTGCTGCAAGCACCCTGAGGTGCTTGACAACGCGCTTCATCCACGCCTTGTGGTCGTGGCTGTAGCTGATGAAAATGCGCGGCGCCGCGCCGCTGTGTTCCATGATCTCCCCCTTGCCCTGCCCCTATAAACCAGCCGCCTGCAATACGTCTGCGTGCAAGCGGATTCACCATGTGCTTTATACATGATTGATAAGTCGCTACTGCAATATACAGGCAGAATCGCACGCGGTGATGAAAGTCGGCCTCCCTGTCGGGTTACGACGCGCCCGTGACGGCTTCCCCGAGTGACTGGCTTGGCAGAGTGCGCGTCTAACCCGACCTACGGAGACTAAACACTGTAAAATGCGCCAATCCGAAGCGCCCTCGGTAAAACCAAACTAATGGCTCAACAAACCGTTTCCATCGATAAAATAACCGGGGCTTATTTTGTCCGGGCGGTCAGAAACTGTGCGGCCTCCGAAGTCGGCGGGAAAGCGAAGCTGATGTTCGCCGGGCTGATCACGCTGCTGTTTGCGATAAGCTCATGGTTCGCTCATTTTGAAAGCCACTTTTCCGGATTGCATACCCAGCCCTTGATAAATTGCCGCCGGAAACCCAAGCAAGCCCAAAATACGCGACTGTACGGCGTTCAGGGGGGTCACGCTGTGCCAGTCCGTCCCGCCGAGGCTGACCACGATCATGCTAATGCCCACAAATGCCCTGAGCATTATCTCGGTCGTCGGCCTGGCGGTCGCCCGTTTGGGGTTTCCCGCGTAAATGCCGTCAAGCGTTTCGGCGCGCTCCCGCAAGGCCTCGCGCACCGTGAACTCGACCAGGCACAAGACCCGCAGGCCGATGCAGAGGAGGCGGATGAGGCCCTTGATGCGGGTGGTCGAACTGAGGTACAGCGGCGTCAAGCCCAGTATCTTGCCGCGGAAGCGGTTGAAGCCGCGCTCGACGAGGTATTCTTCGCGATAGGCGAGCACTGCCTCGCCCAAACCCAGTTCGGGGTCGTTGCAAGCGAATACCCGCCAGCCCAAGCCACGCACGGTCTCCCTGTAGGCGGAGGCGTCGCGCACGGTGCGGACGGTCACGACCACCGTCGTCACATCCCGGGCGGGGCGCCCGAAGTAGGCACGCTTGCGGATGGTTTGGGTTTCCACGTGGTATTCGACGGCCAGTAGGCCGGCCCCGTCATGGCGCTTCAGGATGGCGTCCACGGCAGCGCGCGTCTCCCCTTCATCCCGGCGTTTCCGGCCCCGCCCGCACTGGTTGAGGGCCTCTATTTCCCGCTCCGCCTTTTTCAGGCGCTGGTCCAGCGCCTTTTGTTGCGCGTCGGCCTGTTTCAAGGATTGCACGACCAGGCGTTGCTCCCGCCACTCGACACCCCCGGCCTTGAGCGTGACGCCATAGGAAAAGCCGTTGGCGAGGTGTTCCCGCGGGTCGGCCGCCGTCTCGGGTGCGCGATGCACGGGGGTCAGCGGCTGTGCGCCTGCCCACACCGGTACGAGCACGGCTTGCAGGGCCGCCGCCGGCATTTGTACTGCGGACAGCGGGCATAAATAATGGTCGTGGCTCGCCGCGAGGTAGGCGCGGGTGTCGAGCGACGCCATTTTGCAGTCGCCCACATAGAGCACTCCCTGCTGTCCGAGGCTGGCCTGCACCTTGCGTATCTCCGGCACGTAGAGCGGGTCGTCGGCCCGCTCGCCGCTCACGACCGTGGTGCTCAGCGGCAACCCCAGCGGGTCCAGCACCGCCTGGTTGATCTTCAACTGCGGCAGGTCGGGGCGGTGTTCCTTGCGGTGCCCGAATTGGAACAGGCCGTCCTCGGTGACGGCGACGTAGCTTTTCGCCGTGGTGCTGTCGATGCGCACTCGCCGGGCCTTCAAGTCGTACACGCGCAGCAGCGTGGCATTCTGCTCGCGCTCGTAGGCCTCCCACGCCGCATCGTCCCGACCCAGCCCGTCCAGCACTAGGCACAGGCGGTCGTCGCTGAAGTCTAGCTCGCGCAGGCCAAGCGCTCCCAAGCAAACCGACAAGGTCATCCATAGCCCCGCCGCCCAGCCCTGCACGGAATTCAGCCGGTGGTCGCCCTCGCTCAGGAGGTAGGCCAGCCACACGACCGCGATCTGCCCCAGGCTTAGCCCTTGCCAGTTGCCGTGCGTCGGGAAGTAATGGTCCAGCAGCGGCGCCACCTCCATCTTTTCCATCTGCGCCAATAGCAGTGGTATGTCGTCTACCCGTTCGATTCTCTTGACGTTGAGTGGTGTTTTTATGATGTTCATGGCCAATGAAAGGATGGCAAATGACTGTAGCTTGCCGTAATTTCATGAACCGGGGGTAAAATTGGGCGAACGATGAGATAAGCGGTATGAATGTCGTGAACAGCTACGTTGGCCGTAATTTCATGACGGCGATTGCCGACCGCAACCAGGCTGAATTCATCTGGCAGGCCCTACTCTATATCGGCGTCTTCGCGGCCTCCACCATCGTGGCGGTCGTGTCCCGATTTATCGAGGAAAACCTCGGACTGCTCTGGCGGGAATTTATTACCCGTCGCGCCATTACTAACTATCTCGCCCAGGGAACTTACTACCGCCTGGACGCCACCGGGGCACTCGAGAATCCCGATCAGCGTATTGCCGATGACGTCCGCGCCTTCACGGTGACCACCCTTTCTTTCGTACTCATGCTGATTAATGGCAGTTTCACGGTGGTGGCTTTTTCCGGGGTACTGTGGTCGATGAGCCCGCTGCTGTTCATCGTGGCTGTCCTGTATGCCGCAGGCGGTTCGTATCTGACGATCACCCTGGGCCGTCCGCTGATCAGACTGAATTACGACCAGCTCGACAAGGAGGCCAACTTCAGATCGACCCTCATTCAAGTCCGGGAGCACGCCGAAGCCCTGAAACTGGCGCGCCGCGAGGACAGGTTCGCGGTGCGGCTGCAGCGACGTCTTGAGGAACTGACGGGCAATTTGCGCCGGATCTTTGTCGTCAATCGCAATCTGGGCTTCTTCACCACGGGCTACAACTGGCTGATCCAGATCATTCCCGCCTTGATCGTGGCGCCGTCCTTCATCGCCGGGGAAGTCGAATTTGGCGTGATCACGCAGTCGGCCATGGCCTTTTCGATGCTCCTGGGGGCGTTCTCATTGATCGTTACCCAGTTCCAGTCAATTTCCTCCTTCACCGCCGTGGTCGCGCGGCTCCACGCCTTGGTGGAGGCTGTCGAGCAAACGCCATCGACCACAGGGTCCATAATCCAAATCAGCGAGGAAGACGGGCGGGTGGCTTATGAAGGGCTGACGCTGCGGTTGCCGCAGGATGGCCGGCCGCTGCTCAAGGATTTGTCGGTATCGATCCCCTACGGAACCAGGGTACTGATCGCGGGAGCGAACGAAGCGGCGAAAGTGGCCTTGTTCAGGGCTACCGCCGGTGTCTGGACCAGCGGCGCAGGACGGATCATCTGCCCCGGCGCGGACGGCATGCTTTGGCTTGCCGAGCGGCCTTATTTGCCGCCGGGCACGCTGCGAGAGGTTCTCGTACGCCCCCAGCCGGAGCGCGCCCCTACGGACGACCAGATCCTCTGTATGCTGGGCGAGTTGAAGCTCGAAGCGGTCCTGGCTCGGACAGGCGGGCTCGATACGGAGCAGGACTGGGACACGGTGCTTTCGCTGAGCGAGCAGCAACTCCTGGCCTGCCTTCATCTTCTCCTCGCCGCGCCACGGTTTGCCTTCCTGGACCGGCCAGACACCGCCCTGAGTCGCGATCAAGTCGACCAGATTCTGCAACGGCTTTCAGAGAATTCGATCAGCTACCTGACTATCGGAGAAGGCGCTGCATCGCTTGACTTTTATGACGCGGTTCTGGAAATAGCCGAGGATGGGGGGTGGACGTGGAAAGCGATCGAAGCCGGAAAAATTGTTGAGGAGTGAACCCATGCAAAGTGAAGTGTTAGACAGCTTTGAAGAAGTGTCGGGTTGGAACGCCATCGCTTCGGGACAGGCGCAACTCGACATCTCCCAGGATCGAGGGCCTCACGGCGACGCCCTGCGGCTGGACTTCGACTTCCACGGCGGCGGGGGTTTCGTGGTGGCGCGCAAGCTGTTTGCGCTGACGCTGCCGGAGAGCTATTCGTTGAGCTTTTACATTCGGGGCGTCGCCCCAAGCAACATCTTCGAGTTCAAGCTGGTGGATGCGCTTAACCAGAACGTCTGGCGCTACCGCCAGGATGCATTTGACTTTCCCGCCGACTGGCGACTCGTCGAGATCAAGAGCAACCAGATCGAGTTTGCTTGGGGGCCGCTGGGCGGCGGGCCGGCGACTCAGGTAGCCGCGATCGAACTGGTGATTGCGGCCGGACCGGGTGGGCAGGGCACGGTCTGGATCGATGAGTTGGGCTTCGAAGACACGAGCTATCGCCTCACGCCACAGGTGCAGGCTTCCAGCGCACGGCCAGGTTACGAACCCCGGCATGTGTTCGACCCAGCCGCCGCCACGGGTTGGCGCAGCGATTCCGCTGCTGCCCAGTGGCTGCTGGTCGATTTCCAGCAGGAACGGGAATACGGCGGCCTGGTGATTCACTGGGAAAAGGACTGGCAGGCGCGAGCTTTCGCAGTCCAGATTTCCAGCAATTGCGCTCAGTGGCAAACCGTTTATTCGACCAGCCAGGCGGGAAGCGAGCGCAATTACATTTATTCACCGCAAACCGTCTCGCGCTATCTCCGGCTCGATCTGTGCCAAAGCCGGCAGGCCCAGGGATTTGGCATCGTCGGCATCGAGATCAGGCCCTACGACTTTTCCCGCTCCATCAACGCCTTCTTTGAGGCCATCGCCCGAGAACAACCCCCAGGGTTTTACCCCAAATATCTGCTGGGACGTCAGACTTACTGGACACCGGTAGGCACCGGCGAGGATGTGACGCAGGCCTTGTTCAACGAAGAAGGCATGGTGGAAATCGACAAAGGCACCTGCTCCATTGAACCTTTCTTATATGCCGATGGAAAGCTGATCAGCTGGGCAGACGTCGCCCTCAAGCAGGAACTGGAAGAAGGTTACCTGCCCATCCCGTCGTCGGAATGGCGAAGCAAAGAACTGGTACTGAGAACCACGGCCTTTGCGACCGGGGAGTGCGGCGCATCGGTCCTGTACCTTCGCTATCGGCTGGAAAACCTGACCGATGAAACCCGGCGGGTGCGCTTTTTCGCCGCTGTCCGGCCGTTGCAGGTGACGCCGACCTGGCAGAACTGGCAGGAATTCGGTGGCGTCAGCCAGATCGGGGAGCTGTCGTACGGCGCTGACGGGGTGCAGGTAAATCGCCGCAAGCGGGTGATTCCCTTGACTACCCCGAATCAGTTCGGCGCGGCCACCTTCGCCCAGGGAGCGATCACGGAGTACCTGGCGACCGGCGAACTGCCGCCGCAAACCCATGTCATCGACGACTTCGGCTATGCCTCCGGCGCGCTGCGCTATGACCTGGATCTTGCGCCAGGCTCGGCGCAGGAGATCACTCTCGCGATTCCGTTTGGATCGGCGGAGATCCCGGTCGGTGAGCTCGGTCATCGGTTGCCTGAAGCCGTTTCCGGCGCAGAGCAGTTCAATATCGCCGTTCAACAGTGGAAAACCAGGCTGGGAATGGTTGATATTCGTCTGCCACCAGACGCACAAAGCGTTGTCGATACTCTCAAAACGGCGGCCGCGCATATCCTGATCAATCGCGACGGTCCCGCCCTGCAGCCGGGCCCACGCCGCTACACGCTCTCCTGGATTCGCGATGGTGCCCTCATGGCGGCGGCGCTGCTGAGGGTCGGCTGCACCGACGCCATCCGGGAGTTCATCCGCTGGTATGCCGGCTATCAGACGGCGGAGGGCAATCTGCCTCACTGCGTGGGCCGCAACGGCACCGAGTGGCTACCGGAATACGACTGCTGGGGCGAGTTCATCTTCGCCATCATGGACTATTATCGCTTCAGCGGGGACCGGGCGTTTCTGGTCGAACGGTGGCCCGCCGTCCTGAAAGCGGTCGACTATATGGAAGCCCTGCGCAACCAGCGGCTGACGCCGGAGTATCGAACGCCGGAGAAACGCGCCTGTTATGGTCTGTTGCCGGAATCGATGAGCCACGAGGGCTACATGGCCCATCCCGTTCATGCCTATTGGGACGATTTCTGGGCGCTGCGCGGATTGAAGGACGCCGCGGCGATGGCCGTCCTCCTGGATGACCAGCCCAGGCCCGCCGCCTGGCGGCCCTGCGAGATGACTTCCGCGATACCCTGTACGCCTCGCTGAATACAATCATCCGGGAACGCCAGCTGGATTTCATCCCCGGCTCGGTGGAATTTGCCGACTTCGACCCGGCGGCCACGGCCGTCGCGATCGCCCCGATCGACGAACTGCACCATCTTCCCGGGCCGCCGTCGAGCAGATGTTCGACAAATACCTGGCGGGCTTTCGCGAGCGCGTGCGGGGTAACATTCCCTGGAACAATTACAGCGCTTACGAGATCCGCATCATCGGCGCGCTGGTGCGGCTCGGTAAACGGGACTGTGTCCAGGAACTGCTGGCGTTCTTTCTGGCCGACCGGCGGATTCCGCCCTGGAATCAATGGCCCGAAATCTCCTGGCGCGACCCCACAGGGCCCCAGCTTCATCGGCGATATGCCGCACAGCTGGATAGGCGCGGAATATATCCTCTCGATCCGCAGCCTGTTTGCCTATGAACGCGAGGCCGATCAGGCGCTCGTCATTGCCGCGGGCATTGCCGACGACTGGTTGGACGCGGGCGGAGTCGTCGTTAAGGACCTTCCGACCTACTACGGCAAGCTCAGCTACACCCTGCGCCGCGAGGACTCTGCTACCCTGCGCCTAATGCTGGCGGGCAATCTGGCGATGCCAACAGGCGGAATCGTCGTCAAACCGCCGTTGCCGCGTCCCCTGATTCAGGTCGAGGTCAATGGCACACCCATCGAGACCTTCGATGCGGACAGCGCCACTTGTCGCGAGTATCCCGCGGAATGGGTGATGACGTATTGACCAACTTACCTTTCGCTCATTTTTTAGGCACTGGGCTTGAACCACTGGATTTGCCCTTGTGCCTGGTCGTTGGATGAGTTCTACTGGGGCGATGAAGACGCCGACGATGCTAGTGTCTAATTGCACACATGAGCGCCATTATTATGGTGCCCATGTGTTTGACTCCTATCTAGTTTCACATATCGCTGTTTATCGCAATTAGACACTGGTTTGCCCGGTCTGCGGTTCCCGTGACACCGCCGGCCACGGTCGCTATGAGACGGTTCACAACGGAACCCGAAGCCTCCGCGCCTGCACGGCCTGTGGGGCGCGGGCATTGATGGCATCGTCTAAACTATCGTGAAATTCAATAGCCAATGGAGGAAGAACCATGCGACTGATAGCACCGAACGCACGCGCGACAATTACCGTTCTGATCGGACTGGTCGTCCTGTTGCTCGCGCCGGGTTGCGCCACGCCGCCGCGCCAACCGGCGGTGCCCGAAAAGTTGCAGAACCAGGCGCAAATTCCGGGGCTGGAGAATATCCGGTACCGCATCGGCAACCCCGATGATATGGCCGCGATGGCTCGGGAGGGTCTGGAGTCGGTCAAGCGCGAGCAAGCCTACCTGGCGGCCAACGGCCACCGGGGTCCACTACCCCCGGCGGTCTTTCTCGCCATTTCCGGCGGCGGCGACAACGGCGCGTTCGGCGCCGGGCTGCTGAACGGCTGGACGGCCGCTGGTAACCGGCCGACCTTCAAACTGGTGACCGGCGTCAGCACCGGGGCGCTGAGCGCGCCGTTCGCCTTTGCGGGGCCGGCCTACGACGCCGCTCTGAAGGAGGTTTACACCACGATTTCCGCCAAAGACATCGCGGAACCACGGAGTATGTTGTCAGCCTTGACCAGCGACGCTATGGCTGACAATGCGCCCCTGCGGAAGCTGATCGCCAAGCAGGTGGATCAGGCGCTGCTGGATACCATCGCCGCCGAATATGCCAAGGGGCGCTTGCTGCTGGTGGGCACCACCGACCTCGATGCGCGCCGGGGCATCATCTGGAACCTGACCAAGATCGCGGCCAGCCGCGATCCCAAGGCGCTGGCGCTGTTTCGAACCCTGCTGGTGACCTCCGCCGCGATCCCCGGCGCGTTTCCGCCGAGCATGATCGACGTTGAGCTCGACGGTCAACCGTATCAGGAGATGCACGTGGACGGCGGGGCTTCGGCGCAGGTGTTCGTCTACCCCCCCTCGCTGGACATCAAGGCGATGGAGCGCAAGACCGGGACCCAACGCGAGCGGCAGGTGTACGTGATCCGCAACAGCCGGCTGGACCCCGACTGGGCGCAGGTGGGGCGAAGCACCATGACCATCGCCGGGCGGGCGATCTCCTCGCTGATCCATACTCAAGGGATCGGCGATCTCTATAGGATTTATCTCACCACCCAACGCGACGGCGTCGATTTCAACCTGGCGTATATCCCGGCCAGCTTCAACGCGCCGCACAAGGAAGAGTTCGACACCGAGTTCATGCGCCAACTCTACACCGTGGGCTACGACATGGCGGCCAAGGGCTACCAGTGGCAGAAGACCCCGCCGGGTTTTGCTGCTACCGCCGGCGCGGGTAAATGACCTGATCTGCCGACTTGCTGGACGCAGCGGCGGGTGTTTGCCGTTGGGATTGGGGCGACCTGGTTCTGGCCTACCGCCACCTGAGCTACAACAGGGGCAGCCATAACCAGCGAGGGAGAAAGCCATGTCGAAACCAGGTAATCTAAGCAGGTTGCTGCAACTCGCCCTGGGGCTGCCGCTGCTGATGCTGCTGGGGGCCTGTGCGAGCATCGGGGCCGGCTCCGTGAACCGGGATCGCCTGGATTATGCGGAAGCGCTCGCCAGCTCCTGGAAGGAGCAGATGCTGCTCAATATCGTGAAGCTGCGCTACGCCGATACGCCGGTGTTTCTCGAGGTCTCGTCGGTGATCAGCTCCTACCAGTTGCAGAGCCAGGTGAGCCTCTTGGGCACCGTCTCGTCCGGCTTGACCCCCAATCTTCCGGACACCCTGGGACGGGGCGCCACCGTGGGAGCGACCGGCCTCTACACCGATAGACCCACCATCTCCTACACGCCGCTGCAAGGGGATAAGTTCACCCGCAGCCTGCTGCGGCCGATTGCGCCGGCGGCGGTGTTCCAGCTGGTGCAGGCCGGCTACCCGATAGACCTGATCTTTCAGCTGGCGGTGCGCGCGATCAATGGTATCTACAACCGCTCCAACCGGCCGCTGGGGAGCCGGGAGGCCGACCCGGCGTTCTACTCGCTGCTCGAGGCGCTACGCCGCCTGCAGTTGTCGGAAGCGATCGGCTTTCGGCTTGAGAAACGCGGCCCGGAGGAAACATCGCTCATCACCATCCGCGGCGACAAGGTCACCCCGGCGGTCGAGCAGGATGGTCGCTTCGTCCGCACCGTGCTCGGCCTCCAGCCGGACGCGCGGGAACTGAACCTGACCTTTGGGGCCGTCCCGCGCAACGCTCAGGAACTGGCCCTGCTTACCCGCTCCATGCTCGAGATTCTGCTCGAACTGGGCGCCCGGCTGGAGGCGCCGGCCACCGACATCGAGGACGGGCGTACCTTACCCATTCCGCCGCCCGGCCTGGACAGCGGACCCCGCGACCAGCCCCTGGTGAACATCCACTCCGCGGCCGAGCCACCGCCGAATGCGTTTGTCGCGGTGCATTACAGCGAGCACTGGTTCTGGATCGATAACCGCGACTTCCGCTCCAAGAGCATTTTCAGCTTCTTGCTGTTGCTAACCTCGCTCGCCGAGACCGGCGTGACGCCACAAGCCCCGGTGATTACCGTGCCCGCAAGTTAAACTGGCACCTATTCGCTAAATAGGCGCGGGTTTGGGTAGCCATTGACATTGGTCCCTGGCCTT
>CAVOJV010000034.1:0-80305 GCA_963696325.1 uncultured Gammaproteobacteria bacterium | reverse complement strand
TCTCAAGTCCCTGGAAATGGGCGCCGAATACCCGATCAAAGCGATCATAGTGACGTTCGTCCTTGACCAGCGCGGTACGTGACAGGTAATAGAAAGCATCCACGCCGAAGCCAGCCACACGGCGGTCCAGCGCCCCAAGCAGGGTCAGGAACTCGGTAAGCGAAACCGGAATCTTGGCTTCCCGCAGTTTGTAGAAGAAATCGATCAGCATCTCAAACCTTCTTGCGCCGGTTCATGAATAATAGCCGCTCGAAGAGATGTACGTCCTGCTCATTCTTGAGGAGCGCGCCATACATGGGTGGAATGATTTTATGCTGGTCGGTGCTGCGCAGCGCTTCCGGGGGAATATCTTCGGCTACCAGCAGCTTGATCCAATCCAGTAGCTCCGAGGTGGATGGCCGCTTTTTAAGCCCCGGTACTTCCCGCACCTCGAAAAAAGCTTCCAAAGCCTCGCTCAACAGTCTTTTCTTCAGATCGGGGTAATGCACCCGGACGATATTCTCCATGGTGTCCCGGTCCGGAAAGCGGATGTAATGAAAAAAGCACCGGCGCAGGAAGGCATCCGGCAGCTCTTTCTCGTTGTTGCTGGTGATGATGATGATGGGCCGCTGCCTGGCTTTTATGAGTTGTTTGGTCTCGTATACGTAAAATTCCATACGATCGAGTTCCAGGAGCAGATCATTGGGAAACTCGATGTCCGCCTTGTCTATCTCGTCGATCAGCAACACCGACTGGACATTGGCATCGAAGGCCTCCCAGAGCTTGCCCTTGACGATATAATTGGCGATGTTGTGAACGCGCTCATCGCCCAGTTGAGAATCCCGCAGCCTGGACACCGCATCGTACTCATAGAGACCCTGTTGAGCCTTGGTGGTGGACTTGATATGCCATTGGAGGAGAGGACGATCTAGAGAGCGGGACACTTCCTCTGCCAGTCTCGTCTTGCCGGTACCCGGCTCACCCTTCACCAGAAGAGGCCGGCCCAATGTGATGGCGGCGTTGACCGCCATCATCAGATCGTCGGTGGCAACGTAAGTATCGGTTCCGCTGAAGCGTGTTTCTGACATGTGTTTTCTCTCTACACCAAACAGGGCTATGGACGTTGGCTACTTCATTGTAAACCAGAGTCCCCGGATGTGCAGTAAGGCGACCCCACGTCCGGAAAACTTGCAAAAATCAGGTCAAACCGTTAAATCATAATGGCATCGCCAGACGCGAGTAGGGCTATCCCTTGGATACTACCCATTATCCCCACCCCACGCAGGACTCAGTATGGGCTACTATATCGTGATTATAGGACCTCACTTATGGGAAGAGTGCGAAACACTAGAGCAAGCCGAGCAAGCCAAAGCGGAAGCTCTAAGACGTCATCCAGACAAGACCCCGAGAATTCAACATGTCAAGGATAGCGCGGACATCATCCGGGCCATCGATGAAGCGACTTTTCTGGAAGGACGCGGCATACCACGTATGCGCGACACCGATAAGGAATTGATTAATTCCGCCTACAATGCGCTAGCGGTACTGCGTATCGCCGTGGAACGTATCGAAGCTCATGGGGAAAGCACGAGCGCGGAGCGAGATGCCATGCAGGATCTATTCAATGCCCTCGAAGCCGTGGAACGCCGATCATTGACTAAACATTAAGCACCGCCCAATATCCTCAAGAGCGCTGACGAAGATCAATATTAATTCCGTATTTTTTTGACTTTAAAGATTTTTATTGATAAGAAGTTTCGTTATGGAAAAAAGTTGAGGAAACTTGTGATGACCACGACAGACAAGCTGGAACGGGGTTCAGCCATAAAACCCTATATGCCCACCGCTGGCGAAGAATACATGAGCGATACTCAACTGGCCCATTTTCGCAACCTGCTGTTGGACTGGAAACGCAGCCTCATGGAAGAAGTGGAACGCACCGTCAATCATATGCAGGGCGATTCAGCAACGTATCCCGACCCTAATGACCGTGCTACCCAAGAAGAAGAATTCAGTCTGGAATTGCGCACCCGTGACCGGGAACGAAAGCTGATCGCTAAAATCAACGATACCCTGGCCAAGATCGATTCCCGTGATTATGGCTACTGTGAGTCCTGCGGGGTGGAGATCGGCATTCGCCGCCTGGAGGCGCGCCCCACGGCGACACTTTGTATCGATTGCAAGACACTTCAGGAAATCAGAGAAAAACAGGCTGGTGGGTAATTCGACCCGTTCTCGTCGCTATGGCTTCCGCGCCGTTTCAGATTGTTCCTAGCGCAGTACGCCAACGCGGTCGCTTCGCTCCCTCTCCCAGCGGCCCTTTGCACTTCGGCTCCCTGATCACCGCCTTAGCCAGTTTCCTGGAGGTTCGCAGCCAGAGTGGCTACTGGTTAGTTCGTATTGAAGACATCGACACTCCACGAGTGATAAAGGGCGCAGCGAGCGATATCCTGCACACTCTGGAAAGCTACGGTATGGGGTGGGACGGTCCCGTTCTATACCAAAGCCAGCGCATCGATCACTATCAAGCGGCTCTGCAGCGACTTATGGATAACGCGCTCGCCTATCCATGCACCTGCTCTCGCCAGGAGATAGCACAGATGACTATCGCTGGCCCCGCCGGGCCGATTTATCCGGGAACCTGTCGTGGCTGGATGCGCCGGCCTGGACGCCCGGCGGCTATCCGGCTACGCACCAACAAACGCATCATCACCTTCCAGGACCGCATCCAAGGCACTTTTGCTCAATGCCTGGAAACCGCGGTGGGCGATTTCATTATTCGCCGGGCTGATGGTTTGTTCGCTTACCAATTGGCCGTGGTGGTAGACGACGCTGCCCAGATGATTACCCATGTGGTACGCGGTTGCGACCTGCTGGACTCCACCCCTCGGCAAATCTACCTGCAATACCTGTTGGGGTTGTCACCCTACCATTACAGCCACCTGCCGCTGGCGGTGGATCAACATGGCGCCAAGCTCAGCAAACAAACAAGCGCAGCACCCCTGAACCGGCGCAATCCGGGCCCCACCCTTGTTGCGGCCCTCCGCTTTCTCGGCCAAGCACCGCCACGTGAATTAGCGCGGGCGCGCCCTACCGTAATCTGGTCCTGGGCACTGGAACACTGGCGCCCAGAAAAGATTCCTGCCCTGCGTGCTATCGACTGGCGCAGTTGCCTAGCCGCCGAGTCAAGTTGCCACCGATTCGCCCCAATGCGCCGTTCTATGATAATTTAAGCTTATAGTAATAATCAGAATTTATGACCTGCATCAATACATTAAACTGGTGAGAATGGAATATTGTTAGACTATTATAATTACGGTTTTCCGTAGCTTTAAGCCGCTTATCAGCAATTATGCTGGGGTCGCTTCTGTAACGGGGATCAATAACCAACCAGAGGAGAACGCTTGTCATGTCCGAAATCAAGGTCTATCCGGTTCCCGCTCAATTCGCGGAACACGCCTGGATCAATGCAGAAAAATATCAAGCCATGTACGAACGCTCGGTATCCGATCCCGATGGCTTTTGGGCAGAGGAAGCCGATAAGTTCGTCACCTGGTTCAAGCGCTGGGACAAAGTCAGCGACTGGGATTTCAGTAAGGGCCATATCCGCTGGTTCGAGGGCGCGAAGCTGAATGTTAGCTACAACTGCCTGGACCGCCATTTGGAGACCCGGGGTAACCAGGTAGCCATTATCTGGGAAGGCGACAACCCCCAGGAAGACCGTAAAATCACTTATAAGGAATTGCACGAACAAGTCTGCCGCTTTGCCAACGCCCTGAAAAACCTGGGCGTTAAAAAGGGTGACCGGGTCTGCATCTATTTACCCATGATCCCAGAAGCGGCGGTCGCCATGCTGGCCTGTACCCGTATCGGCGCCATTCATTCCATCGTGTTTGCTGGTTTTTCTCCCGAAGCTCTCCGCAATCGTATTGATAACGCCGAAGCCAGCGTGGTGATTACTGCGGATGAGGGCCTGCGGGGTGGCCGTGCCGTCCCCCTCAAGGCAAATGCCGACGACGCCTGCGGTAAGGTCGCCAGCATTCAAAAAATGATCGTGGTCAAACGCACTGGCGGCAAAGTAGCCTGGCAGGAAGGCCGCGATGTATGGTTCCATGATATCATGCAAGCTGCCTCTCCTGATTGCCCTGCCGAACATATGGATGCGGAAGATCCCCTGTTTATCCTCTATACATCGGGCTCTACGGGAACGCCTAAGGGCGTGCTGCACACCACCGGCGGTTATCTGCTTTATGCTGCGTGCACGCACAAATACATCTTTGACTACCATGATGGTGACATCTACTGGTGTACCGCCGACGTCGGTTGGGTCACTGGCCATTCGTATATCGTCTATGGTCCGCTGACCAATGGCGCCACCACGCTAATGTTCGAGGGTGTGCCTAACTATCCCTCCGCATCCCGGTTCTGGGAGGTGGTGGATAAGCACCAAGTCAATATCTTCTACACGGCGCCCACCGCGATCCGGGCGCTGATGCGCGAAGGCGATGGCCCGGTCAAGAAAACCCACCGTAAGACTCTGCGCCTTTTAGGTTCGGTGGGTGAGCCTATCAATCCCGAAGCATGGGAGTGGTATTACCATGTGGTGGGCGATGGACGCTGTCCCATCGTGGATACTTGGTGGCAGACCGAGACCGGCGGCATCCTGATTACCCCACTGCCGGGGGCCACTGCGCTTAAACCCGGCTCCGCTACACGGCCGTTCTTTGGCGTGGTGCCAGCCCTATTCGACGCCGATGGCAATGAGCTGCAAGGTGAGACGGAAGGCGGTCTGGTAATTAAACGGCCCTGGCCAGGTATGATGCGCTCGGTGTACGGTAATCACGAACGCTTTATCAAGACCTACTTCTCTACGTATCCCGGCATTTACTTCAGTGAAGACGGCGCCCGCCGCGACGCGGATGGGTATTACTGGATTACCGGCCGCGTCGACGACGTTATCAACGTCTCCGGGCACCGCATGGGCACCGCCGAAGTGGAAAGCGCTCTGGTGCTTCACGAGGCTGTCGCCGAGGCCGCCGTCGTCGGCTATCCGCATAATATCAAGGGTCAGGGTATCTACGCCTACGTGACGCTGATGGCCGGGGTGGAACCCAGTGAGGCGTTGCGCAAAGCGCTGGTAGCCCATGTCCGTAAGGAGATCGGCCCCATCGCCACACCGGATATCATCCAATGGGCGCCGGGCCTGCCCAAGACCCGCTCTGGCAAGATCATGCGCCGCATCTTGCGCAAGATCGCCGCCAACGAAGTCGAAGCCCTGGGTGACACCAGTACGCTGGCGGACCCCAGCGTTGTAGATGATTTGATCGATAACCGCGAGAGCCGGTGATTGTAGAGAACAAATAGAACGATAATCGTTGTCCACCCTGACCCGCGCACCCTTCAAGGGTACGCGGGTTTTTTATCGCCTACCTTCTCTAACCTTCTCTAGGGCATGTCCTCAATTAGGGGATTCCCAAGTGTATTAATGTGTGTTTCATAGGCGGTCGGCCTGAACGGAGGGGTAAAGTGGACCCCTTAGTCAAGACAATTTTGAGTCGAGTTTAAGAGGGTAGCGCGGATCACATGCAGCGGAACAGCGCTGCCCTGATATTGCTTCTGCTTCTGTGCGAGATGTTGCTCGCTCGCTGAATTTATCCACAATCTGGGCGCCACCCCCATGGCCTGCCCGGTAGACCTCATCCGGTGTCCGGTAGTCCAGTGACTGGTGGCTTCTTTCCGTGTTGTAAAACACAAAGTAGTCCGTCAGGCCCAGCAGCAACTCTGGCACGTCGGCATAGCCTTTCAGGTACACGTCCTCGTGTTTGACGCTTCGCCAGAGACGCTCCACGAAGATGTTGTCCAAAGCTCGCCCACGCCCGTCCATGCTGATAGCGATGCCCTGCACCTTGAGAACCGCAGTGAAGGCTTCCGAAGTAAACTGGCACCCTTGATCGCTGTTGAAGATTTCAGGGGCACCGTAAACCTGTAAGGCCTGCTCCAAGCAATCCACGCAGAACCCGCTGTCCAGCGTATTGGAGACCCGCCAAGCCAGCACGTTGCGCGAGTACCAGTCGATCACGGCGACCAGGTACACGAACCCGCGTGCCAGCCGGATATACGTGATGTCGGTGCTCCAGGCCTGGTTCGGACGCTCAATCTCCACCCCGCGCAGCAGGTAGGGATACACCTTGTGTTGGGGGTACGGGCGGCTGGTGTTCGGCCCTGGCGCCATGCCCGCCAACCCCAGTATCCCCATCAGTCGCTGGACCCGCTTGCGGTTGACCTGATAGCCCAGGCCACGCAGATAGACCGTTATCTTGCGGCTGCCGTAGAACGGACGCCGCGTGTATTCGGCATCAATCAGATCCAGCAACGCCAGTTCCTCTGGGTCCGGGTCCAGCGCCGCCACGCGGCGGGGCGCATAGACCGTGGAACGGGCAATGCCCGTCAGCTCGCATTGCCGACTAAGCGCCAACGGATCTTGCTCGTCGACCCAGCGCTTGCGGTCATCTAGGGGCTGATCCCGGACTTTTTTTTAAGCCAGTCTAACTCCATCTTCAGCCGCCCGATCTCGGAGTAGAGCCTCTCTGGTGTGGCGGACGGATCCACCGGCTTGGCGCCACGCTTGACTTCGAACAGGCTGGCCGCCTGCGCTTGCAACTCCTTCTTCCACAGCCCTACTTGCGTCGGGTGTACGCCAAAATCCTGGGCAATTTCATTGACCGTCTTGAGGCCCCGAATCGTCTCAAGCGCAACCTTTGCCTTGAACTCACCACTGAAAATCTTGCGTTTCTTCTCACTCACAATAAACCCCGATTTCTCACCGGCTCCCATCTTAAATGATCGTCTGGAAATTGGGGTCCACTATAGGGTTAACCGACGACCCGACGCTACGCGCTGCGCGACGACAGTTGAATTGTTGATTATCCATGCTCAAATTATAAAGAATGATTTCCGGCATCCGCGAAATCGGGCAACCAACTTTATGGAGATTCCTCATGAGCGATTTAGACCCAATCGTAGGCAATTGGTATCAAAACCTGGACACGCTAACCGAGTTCGAAGTAGTGGCGGTGGACGAAGACGCCCAGACTGTGGAGATCCAATACTTTGACGGTGAGGTCGAGGAGTTGGACCTGGACGTCTGGCACGAACTGGTGCTGGAAGCCATCGAACCACCGGAGGACTGGTCAGGACCCTTCGACGAAATGGAACCGGATGATCTTGGCTACAACGACCCTACCGAGCCCAACAATAAGGATGATCCCCTAAAAGATTTGTAACAACGTCCGCATGGCAATTCTCCGTTTTCCACCAGGTTGTCAGCGCTACCGCTTGGAAAACATGGCCTGGACGGATTTGGCGGCATTCATGGTCACTTTGCAAACCCCTGTACCGTAGCAAGCACCACTCCAACCATTAAAGATCGACTGTGCGTAAGGAGTAGCCGTGAGGATTACTACGGTATTCTTGGGGTAATTTTCCGCGCAATCCGTACCGCAGTTAATACCCGCCGGACCACTACTGACCATGCCCCCGCCGGTGCCGATTTTTATAACGGTCATTGCCACAGGCGGGGAAACCGGTGGTGGGGAAACCGGCGGAGGTGGGGTGCCAGAGGAGCCATTTTTCACTTGTAGGTCTAGCTTGACATTCTTATCAGCATTGACATTGACTGCCGTGAAAGTGAAGATTTTCGAAAGGCCCGGCCCCGAAAAAAGCACATTATAGCTGCCTAAGGGTAGCCGCAAGCTGTAGCCGCCACTGCGAAAGGTTGCCGTGGAACCTACCAGCGTACCAGCTCTGAACGCCTGAACTGTTAATCCCCCAAGGGCTTCCCCGATGCCAGGCGTGTAGAAGTTATCGCCATCCAGGTCCTTGTAGGCTACCCCGGTAAGCAAGGGATTACCGGCTTGATGGGCGAACTCACTCACCATGTAGAAAGAGTCATACGTCCCACCGTTGTAGGGACCTGTGCTGATGCCGATGCCGGCCTCCCGCCACTCGCCATACAACATAGTGCTTCTGTGTCCCCGACTGGAAACAGTAAAGTCATTGAAAAGACTCTTGTGAGCGTTACTGACAACCTGGGTTAACCCCTTGCCGGCGAGAGCAGGGTTGTCAAATACACCATTGGCCGGCCCCTCGGCATAGAACGCAAGGTTCTCCCGGCCTGGGACATAACCTCCGGCAGTACCGTACTTTCCTGTCACATTAGCCGGCGCATAAGTGGCGGCGGCCATGCGGCTTTCCGGGGTGCTGCCTAGGCAGGTATGACAAAACGTATCCGCGTCATTAAGTTGGGAAGCATAACTAGCCGCCGCGTCGAGCAGCGCAAGATTAAACGCCAACGGTTGATAAGGTCCGGGAGCAATAGTCCAAAGATTTCCGCCGAGTGTAGGTGGACCTTCATTAAGGCTACCGGTACCCAGCCGTACAACCTCGGCGGTAGGATTCAAGCGCGCCCGGTTAATCAACTCCAGCATGTACTGCTCATGTTCAGTAGGTTGGCGTGCCACCGCAAGGTTACAAAATAATAAGGGTATAATGGTTAGCGAGAGACCAAACTGACAAAATTTATTATTAGGCATATCAACCGCTCCATGGACAATTCTTTCGAGTTTCGCTGCATTCGCAATGCCAATTCTTAGACATCCTGATTTTATCTATTAATAATCAAAAACATAGAAATAATAATGTTATTAATTATCGCTAGATTGTTGAGCCAATATTATTTATATTTATATAAATCATTAAGTTATTTTTTAACACTTTTTATATCGATATATTTCCTGCTAAATTAAGCATTACCTATGACATTAATTGTCATCTGGGAACCCCGGCACTGATCAAGTGAAGATGGATGTCGTATTCGCCTATCAGCCTGGCTGATGGTACAGCCTTGCGAGGGAACATGAAAAAAGCTGAAGATTGATTGACATACTGCGTGATTTAATTTTGTGCTGCGTTGCAGTATCCATACGATGGTCTTCTCAAAATCCTCTATTGGTGGTTACTCGCCGGGGCATCCAGCTTATTATTTTTTTAAATCAAATACTAAAAATAATTAATAAGTTTTAACCTAGTCCGCTATGCTTCCCTGGCACAGGTTTTTGATATGGAATTTAGCAATCGAAAAAATTGTATAAATCTGTTGCCGCATTGCAGCATAAAGCCTATACTGGGCCGCAACATCCTGTGATGTTAACTCTCCTTTGGTGGTTATTTGCCGAGGCTTCTCGCCTCGGCTTTTTTTCACACTGGGCAGGCAGTCAAGCCTGACTTGCTAATTTTTTGTGAGAGCTGTCACACCAGGGCTTGTTGCCACTGGTATTGCAGCCGCACACATACAATTTCCCGTCCTGCTCAGGTGTATGTGCCCACGGCGAGAAGCCTGGGTGCTGTTTATGGGTGCCGTCACAAAACGGTGGATTGCCCGTGTGACCGCAGCGGCAAATGAAAATCTTCTTGCCAGCCTCGACAGTGATGGTGTACGGACTTTTTCGATCGAACATACTCATGCTATATCTCCTTGAAGGGTGTTGATGGATCTGCTGAGGATTTCAATCCGGCCTCGCCACAATACCTGCTTAAGTAGCGGGCGTTTGCTGCGCTTGAAACTGGACTAGGGTAAAGGTGCATCTAAAAGGGCCGGGCCGCCGTACTTTTAAGAAGGCATGTTACCCGGATTGAGGCGATGAAATTAAATCAGGCACACCGCATAAAGTGGATAGGCAAACCTTTCGTGTTTATCGCCAGCTTGATCCCCTTAGCCATGTTATTCTGGATAAACCTGGGCGCCAACCCGGTCGAAACCATCACCCATCATACCGGGGACTGGGGTTTGCGCTTTCTGCTTATAACCCTGGCAATTACCCCCTTGCGGCATCTATCGGGTTGGAACTGGATGCTGCGGTTTCGACGTATGCTGGGACTGTTTGCGTTTCTCTACGTCTTTTTGCACTTCACCACCTATCTGGTGCTGGATCAATTTTTCGATCTGTACGCTATCATTGAGGACATCGCCAGACGTCCCTACATTTCGGTAGGTTTTCTCGCTTTCCTGCTGCTGATTCCCCTCGCGTTGACCTCCACCAACGCCATGATGAAACGCTTGGGAGGTCGCCACTGGCAACGCCTGCACCGGTTAGTTTATGTCATCGGAATATTGGGCGTTCTGCATTATCTGTGGCTAGTCAAGGCCGACCTTCTAGACCCTCTGATTTATGCAGGCATTCTGGCCGCGCTGCTGGGCTATCGGCTATGGTTGAATTATCGCGCTGTGGGAGTGGCAACGCTGAAACGGCAACTGACGCGCATGGCTTAAGTTGCTGCTTATTGCCGGGCGAGCCTAACAGGATTCCACCTTGCGTAACACGGTAACCGGATAGTTGTCGATCAAGCGCGCCCGACCTAACCACGCCGCAGCGATGATCAACAAGTCGAGGTCATCTTTGCCAGGTTGATCAAGATCCTCGGCCCGACGCACCTCAAAATAGTCGGGGCGAAACCCGGCCACTTCCAACGTCGTCCAGGCAACCGCCTCGATGGCCTTATAATCCCGCTCCCCAATCAAGAGACGCTGGGCCACAGCGCGGAGCGTTGCATACAGAGTCGGCGCGATGGCCCGCTCCGCAGTAGATAAATAGCCGTTGCGGGAACTCATGGCCAAGCCGTCGGCCTCACGCACGGTAGGGATACCGACGACGTCCACTGGCAGATTCAGATCGGCGACCAATCGCCGGATAACCATCAGTTGTTGCCAGTCCTTCTCGCCAAACAGAGCCACATCGGGCTGCACCATATTGAACAGCTTGGTCACGATGGTCGCCACGCCGGTAAAATGCCCGGGACGGGCCGCCCCACACAGAGTATGGGACAGACCAGGCACCTCCACCTGGGTCATCCCGTCCAGCCCACGCGGATACACCTCGGCAGCATTGGGAGCGAACAGGATATCCAAACCTACCCGCTCCAGCTTGCGACTGTCCTCTTCAAGGGTACAGGGATAGCTGTGGTAATCTTCGCTGGGACCGAACTGCATGGGATTGACGAAGATACTCACCACGGTGCGCGCGGCCCGAGTTTTTGCCTGTTCTACCAAGTGTATGTGGCCCCGGTGCAGGTTACCCATCGTGGGAACCAGGGCGATGCGCTCGTCGGCTGCCCGCCAGGCTCCTACCTGGGCACGCAGATCGGCAATGCGATGGAGGGTTTGCATGGGCATCATCAGGCTAGACAATGTTCGGGGGCAGGGAACTCGCCCTGCTTGACGGCTTGCACGTAGGCCGCGACAGCGGCCTGCACGCTGCTTTTGCCTTCCAGGAAATTCCTGGAGAAACGGGGCCGGTGGCCCAGGGTAATACCCAACATATCGTAGCTCACCAGCACTTGAGCGTCACAGCCCGGACCGGCGCCGATGCCAATGACTGGAATTTCCAGCGTCTCTGACAAGCGTGCCCCGAGTTCGGCGGGAATGCACTCGACCAGGGCCACGTCAGCGCCAGCATCCTGCAAGCGCTGCGCATCGTCGATTATCTGCCGAGCAACACTCTCTTCGCGCCCTTGCACCCGATATCCCCCGAGTTTATGGATCGATTGTGGCAACAAGCCAAGATGCGCACAGACAGGGACACCGCTGCGACTCAACTGGCGCACCGTCTCCATCAAGCCACCATCGCCTTCAAGCTTCACCATATGGGCGCTGCCCTCTTGCATCAGGCGAGCGGCGTTGGTCAAGGCCCGCTCCACAGTGGAGTAGCTCATGAACGGCATGTCCACCATCAATAAAGGGTATCGGCAGCCACGCGCTGCGCTGCGACTGTGGTAAATCATATCATCTATGCTGACCGGCACGGTGGTCTGGCGCCCCTGGATCACCATCCCTAGCGAATCGCCGACTAGGATGATATCCACGCCAGCCGCCTCCAGCACGGCAGCGAAACTGGCATCGTAAGCGGTAAGGACGGCGATTTTCTCCCCTTCCCGCTTCATTTTCGCCAGAGTCTTCACCGTCACCGGCTTACTGCGGGCTTGCTCTTGACCTTTGTACATGGTGTGCTCACTATAATCCAAAGTCCCAACCCTCCCCCCCTACCGCATAGAGGCAACGAAGGGAAGGCGGCAACGTATTGAAATAATGCTGCCCGTCCAGGGACATGCTCTGCTTTAGGTGATTGCCCATCATCACGACCCCTCCTCGAGTCGTTCCATGCCCAGCGGCGGACATAACCGCACCAGTGTTTCCAGATCCCCCAAACCGGGAATCCGCAGATCCGGAGCTATGTCCAACAAAGGATACAGGACGAAAGCCCGCTCATGCAGTCGTGGATGAGGAATAGTCAAACCTGGATCATCCTGCACCAAATCGCCATAGAGAAGCATATCCAGATCCAGTGTGCGCGCGCCCCAACGCTGCGTGCGCTGCCGACCATGGGTGTTCTCAATCGCTTGCAGGGCGCTCAATAAGACTAAGGGGACCAGACTGGTTTCCAATCCCGCAACGGCGTTGATGTAGTGCGGCTGCCCCGGTGGGCCCAGCGGTTCACTCCGATACCACGGAGACTGGATGACGCAGCGAGTCTGGGGGAGTATCGCTAGCGCCGCAAGCGCGTCGCTTACCTGGACCATGGGGTTCCCCAAGTTACTGCCGATTCCTACATAAGCAAGCACGGAACGCACAGAATAGATCTCGCTAGATATCCACCTACTCAGCGGTTGGAGCGGCGGACTGGTAGCCATTAGCACGTGAGCGACGCCGACGATGGGTTTTTGGCTTGGCCGCTAGGCGGACGGACTGCTCACGGGCGGCCTCTTCCAGGGAAATAAAATGCGTCCACCACTCGGCCAGTTCAACCAGCTCAACATTAGCCTCAGCGCGCAGCAGCAGGAAATCGTAGGCGGCCCGAAAGCGTGGATGCGCCAGCAGGCGCAGCGGACGCTTACCCGTTCGCACCACCAAACGCGCTTGCAAGGCCCAGATCTCTCGCATGGGCAGGCTGAAGCGGCGCGGCAGGGTTATGTGCTTGAGTTGCGCCTGTAATACCATATCAGCCGCCACCTCGTTAGCTGCATGCTCATCCATGCCGTCCGCCAACAAGCGTTCTACCTGCTCCTGTAGCGGCTCCCACAACAGGGTCGCAAATAGAAAAGCTGGCGTAACCGGCTTATTTTCGGCCAGCCGAGCATCCGTATTGGTCAGCGCATGGGTCAGCAGGGTCTTGGGAAATTTTTGTTTCTGCCGGCTGAGACAGTGCTCGGTAGCCGGAAACAAGTGCCCAAATAAGCGATAGTGACGCAGCAACTCAAAGGTTTGCACGGCGCAACCAGCCAAAAATAGCTTGAGAATTTCCTCAAATAAGCGGGCGGGCGAAATACTTTCCAGTAACTGCCCCAGCCTATGCAACGGGGTTTCGGTATCAGGATGCAAACGAAAACCCAACTTAGCCGCAAAGCGCACCGCCCGCAACATCCTTACCGGATCTTCTCGATAGCGCTGCTCCGGTTCGCCGATTAGGCGAATAAGTCCTGCTTCCAAATCCGCCATGCCACCTGCAAAATCCAGCACCGCGAAGTTGTCGATATCATAGTACAAGGCATTGATAGTGAAATCGCGCCGTCTGGCATCCTCGCCGATACTGCCGTAAACATTATCGCTGATGATGCGGCCACCCTCGTCCAGACGCACCCCGGCCACCTCACGGTCATCGCCATTTGCCTGCTGGGCGCGGAAGGTAGCGACTTCGACGATGTCTTGGCCGAAATGCACATGCGCCAGGCGAAATCGCCGCCCGATAAGGCGGCAGTTGCGAAACAGCCTGTAAACCTCTTCAGGACGGGCATTGGTGGCGATATCGAAATCCTTGGGCTCGCGACCCAACAACAAGTCTCGTACGCCACCGCCAACCAAGCAAGCCTGGTAGCCAGCGCTGCGTAGCCGGTAGAGGACCTTGAGGGCATTCGCGCTGATATTTGCCCGAGAAACGGGGTGCTCTGCGCGCGGTATGACAGTGGGCTGATTATTCAGGGTTCCAGGTTCCAAGGAGGGTTTAGAAGGGATCTTGTGCACTGCGAGAGAACGCGTATAATACCACCTTCTCGCAGAGACGCCAGCCACCAACGCTCCCTTCGTCTAGAGGCCCAGGACACCGCCCTCTCACGGCGGGAACAGGGGTTCGAACCCCCTAGGGAGCGCCAGACAAATCAATAGCTTAAGTAAATCATCCGGCTTTGGCGGACAATATGTTTAGGCTATGTATAGAATCCGCTGAGCCGCCAGCCCGGGAACCAGCAAGAGCCTATCGCCCGAGAACTTGACCGTGTCCAGCCCGGTACTCTACGGCCCTGAGTGATAGCGCAGTACCCGGCAGCGTTGCCAGTGACGACGGTCTTCAGTCGCCAACGATGGTGGAACGGTGGGAATTTCAAAACAGGCGGGACAAGTTGGCTTCAAGCATACCCGAAGCATACCCGCGCAACCACTCCGCCAATCCATCTGGTTTGATACCCAGCCACGCCATCGCCCACCGGATATATCCATTGGTTGGGTCGAGTGCATTCGCTGCGGCTTCGCTTAACAGAAAGTCACGAACGATTTTCGCTAGCTGTTCCGGGGTCGGCCGGTCAAAAGGGTGCCCCCCGCGGCCGGCCTCTGCCGTTCCAACTTGACCACGCGGCATTCAAGGCGCATGCCGATATTCCTCATAGAGAGACCGCCGTTCGGGATGCGTGTGACAGACCTGCTCGAAGTCTTTATCGGATAGTCTTGCGAGAGTGGACTTCCACAACGCCCCAAGTTCCTCGTCGCTCATCGCCCTCAACTGCTGTCCCGCCGTCCGCAATCGGTGACTTTCCAGCTTCTTGATGCGCGCGTGGAGGTTCATGGCTTGCCCTCCAACGCCGCAACCCGCCGCTCCAGTTCATCCAGTTCGATCAGCTTGGCTTGGCTGGCCAAGGCGGAGAGCACCTGAGTCCCTTGTTCCGGCGAGAGTTGGCCGGCACCGATGGCTTGTATGACGGCTGCGCCTTGTTCGCACAGGCTGTTACCTGGGGCAGGGAACGCAACCGGCGTGGCCTGCGCCTTGGGAGGGGGAATGACCCGTTCCAAAATCAATTTAATCGCGCTAGTGTCGCCGTCTTTGGCCTTGGTCACCAGGGTGGAAAAGATAGCGGGAAGATGCTGTTCTAGTTGGATCCGTAGTTGAGCAACCCTGCCGGTGCCGGAGGGACGGCCCTGGGGATTGGGGGATGGTCCCGGTTGCGAGGTAGTTTTCGAGCGTGCCATGGCCTGATTTTGCCCTGTTTTTTCAGGGTTTTGTAGGCTTGAAGTGATCGTTTATTCGCATCTTTACAGGAACAATACTTCGGACACTTTTTGCGGCCATGAATCAACAGGTTAGCATTCGCAACCCCAGTAAAACCCAACTTAGCGGTTTCGCTGAGTTGCATATAAATCACTAACACCTTGATTATTTGTTGGTATACTCCCCAAAAAACTGTCCGAACGATTGCAGGAAAGCTATTCTCGGTATTTCTCATGATGCTCTGTGCACCCCTCAGGCACCGCCGCTTTGGATTGGGCTTCCTTTAGACCCCGCCTCACGACGACGCCCTTGCCCTTTTCCTTGCCTTCGGCACTGCATACGCCTGGCTGCCGGACTTTCACCGACATAGTTACGTGCCATGCCCGGCACACACGCTTAGCTTCAGCCGCCCGCCAACCAACGGAGAGCGGAACGAGGAGTCCCATTGCAAGCGAGCAGCGCCACAAACCGCGGAATACCGCGGACGTAAGGCGGGTCGGCTGCAAGCAAAAGTTAGTCAGCTATCTTTCTCAAAATCGCTGCCCTAATCGCATCGGGAGCATCGTTTTCAACACTATCTGCCAAAAGGATCCGGCGTTGGGAATCGATCGTCCGGTTACACGACTAGAGACCAAGTAGGGCCTTTAGCTCAAGGGATGCATGACCTAGATCTCGCGCTATGGTTGCCGCTTGCTCATAAAAAACCACTGCACGATCTCCGAACCCCTCCCTCACTAAAGTATCTGCTTGGTCTCGTAAGATTAACGCTAGCCCCGTCCTGTGGCCGATTAGATCTAACACCTGCTGTGCTGATGCGACGTTGATTCCATCAACTTCGTTCGTTGCCTCGATGTACTCGCGGTGTCCTTGAACTCGCCTGAGAAACTTCAAGGCGTTCCCTATGCCAGCCGCGTAGCGGACGCCGTAGCTTTCTTGGCGGATTCGCTCCCATCAGGTTTGCCAGCAACCGATTTGCGATTCTGCGAACGCCAAGCTGGACCAAGAGGCCTTGCACAATGCCGAGCAAACGAATGCGATGCTCAAGAATCGCAGCGGAAATAGCTTGACGCGTCGAGTCGGCATGCTCTCAGCCGACTGAGCCCATGCTGCAAGTTTGAAACCGTCAAGGACGAACCGCATGAAAAGAAGAAGAAATTGTACCCGTTCGCGGGGGTAGAAAAGACATCATGAAAAACAAGCCCTGATTTGGTACTCTCAGGTTATGGAATCTGAACTGCTGAGTTCCTCCAACATTAACATTACGCCTGAAGACTGGGTGCTCACGCCGTCCAGTGTCCAGCAGGCGTTGTTGCAGGTGCTGGAGCGGTTGGTGGTGCTGGAAGAGGAAGTCAACCGCTTGCGTGCCGAGGTCGAAGTGGCCTTGGGAACGGTCAACAAGCTGCGGCAGGCGGTGGCCGCGGCGGTGGCCGAAGCCACCGTCTATGCACAAGCGCAGGCCGTGGCCAACGCCGATGAGACTGGCTGGGTGCAGGGCAACCGCGATGGCGGCAACCCGCCGCGGCGTAAAGCCTGGCGGTGGGTGCTGGTGACGAGTTGGGTAACGGTCTTTCAACTCCACTTGAGCGGCGGTCAAGCGGCGGCTAAACAGCTGCTGGGCGAGTTCACCGGCTACCTGATTACGGATCGGTGGACGGGTTACGGTGGGTGGCCGCTGGATCGGCCGCAGTTGGGTTGGGCGCAGCCGCTTCGCGAATGTCGAAAGCTCGCTGAACGCGGCGGGGAATCGCAAGCCATCGGCGAAGGCTTGCTCGCACAGGCCCGCACCTTGTTCGAGTGGTGGCATCGTGTCCGCGCTGGGACTTTGCCGCGGTCGGAGTTTGTGGCGACAGTGGTCGAGATCCGCGCTGAGGTCCAGCAGTGGCTCGCGGAGGGTGCGGCTTATGAAGCGGCGCGGGGGATTAAGTCTGCCCGGGCACGGACCGCACGGACCTGTCGCGCGTTGCTCAAAGTGGCAGGGGCCCTGTGGCTGTTTGTGAAGGTAGCGGGTGTCGAGCCGACCAACAACGCGGCGGAGCGCGCCTTGCGCCCGGCGGTGATCTGGCGGCGAACCCGCCTCGGCACGCAGTCTACGCTCGGCAGCCCGTTCGTTGCCAGGATGCTGACGGTCATGCTCACTTTGCGTGCTCAGCAACGTAATGTGCTGGAGTATCTGACCAGCGACTGTCCGGCAGCACTGCATAGCCTGCCTGCTCCTTCCTTGCTGCCGGGCCTCTCTCTGTTGGAACAAGAACAACATCTTGCTATCGCTGCTTGAGACCCCCCGTGAACGAGTACCAAAAATGAAATCAACACCAAAACAAAAAAATCTGATTTACGACGTCGGTTTGCATCAAGGGCAAGACACGGATTTTTACCTCAAAAAGGGTTTCAATGTCGTGGCGTTTGAAGCAAATCCGGCGAATGTTGATTTTTGTCAAAACAGATTCGCGCAAGCTATCGCCGAAGGCAAACTTACAATTGTCGAAGGCGGAATTATCAAACTTGAAGATTTTAGCGGAAACGATCAAAAGGTCGAATTTTATCGCAACGAGCAACATTCTTTTTGGGGAACGACCGACAAAGAGTTTGCTTATCACAATGAAGTGATGGCAACAACCAACAAAAAAATTGAAATCAAAGCGGTAAATTTTCGTGATTCGTTGGAAAAATACGGCATTCCGTTTTATCTGAAAGCCGATATTGTCGGTTCGGAAAAGATTTGCTTGCAGGCTTTGTTGGAGTTTGAAAACAAGCCCGATTATATTTCGATTCGCTCGGAAAAAGTGATTTGGAGAAATTTGGAAGAAGAATTTGATTTGTTACAAGAACTCGGCTATGACCGATTTAAAGCAATCCAGCAGGATGTTACCGATTTTTCGGTGATGATCAATGGCGTAAAATACACTTTTGAAGAAGGCGCGTCTGGCGTTTTTGCCGAAGAAACTAGCGGGAAATGGCGCAACAAAGAACAGATTTTGAAAGATTATCACCGGATTTTCACGCTTTATTGGCTTTTTGGCGATTATTCGTACCTGTCGCAAAAGACGCGCGGCAAAAAGTTTATCGCGCAACTCGAAAGAATCGTCCGCCGTCCGATTCCGGGCTGGTATGACACGCACGCCAAACATTCGTCTATTTAAATGACTCTGACGAACATGGAAAGAGAAAAACATGTTTTGCCTACCGCGCCGAAGCCGAAAGTGAGCGTGATTATTCCGGCGTACAATATCGCGTCTTATATCGCTGAAGCTTTAACTTCTGTTCTCGCACAAACTTACAAAGATTACGAAATAATTATTGTCAACGACGGCTCGAAAGACACAGAAAAACTTGAAACTGTGCTCACGCCTTTTTTTGACAGAATAATTTACAGAAAACAGGCAAATGCGGGCGCGTCAACGGCGCGAAATTCGGCGATTTCGATAGCTCGCGGCGAACTTTTTGCCTTTCTCGATGGCGACGACATTTGGCTTCCAAGCTTTTTAGAATCGCAAATTGATTTTCTCGAAAAAGAAGATCTCGACATGGTTTATTGCGATGCAGAAATCTTTGGCGAAGAGCTTTTTGAAGGCAGAAGTTTTATGAAAAATGCGCCTTCCGTCGGCGAAGTTACGACCTTGAGTTTGATAAACGAAGAATGCAACGTGATAACTTCCGGCACGGTTTTGAAAAAAGATTTGCTCAAAAGATTCGGCACATTTGACGTTAAAATGCCGCGCGCTCAAGACTTTGATTTATGGTTTCGGTTTGCAAAAATGGGCGCAAACATCGGCTATCAGCGCGAGATTTTACTAAAATACCGCGTCCGCACCGACAATCTTTCGGGAAGCAACGTTAATCGCTCCGAGCGCAACATTCACGCTCTCGAAGCTATAAAAAAGAAATACGATTTTGACCCGCGCGAAACTGAAATTTGGCAAAAACAGATGGCTTTGTATGAAGCCGGATTAGAACTAGAAAAAGGCAAATTATGTCTGACAAACGGCGAATACAAAAAAGCGCAAACGCACATCGCCGAAGCCAATAAATTTTTCCGCAAGCCAAAACTTACTTTTTTCGGTTGGTTGATTCTTTTTTCTCCTAAGTTGGCGTTGCAAATGTTCAAAAAAGTTCGTCCGGCAGAATTTTCTTTCATTGCTCCAAAGAATGTTCAGAAATAATTCCACAGAAACTTTATCTTGGAATTGTTTCATTATTACTTGTCCATTATTTTAGCAGCAATTCCCGCCTTTTGAAAAGTTCTTTTCAATCAATGTATTATAAAATGCCTTTGCTGGCCTTGATGTTGAGTTTTTTGGAGCCAAAGGCATCCGGTGGGGTTCGATCATGAAGAAGTTACCCCCTCCAGTTTCATTACCCTCTTTAAAATGCTGCCCATTACACACATCGCTAACTGACTGATTGGGAATGGATATCAGACGCTATTTGCATACCTGAGCGAGATGAGCGACGCGCTAGCCCCGTCGCCCCCGTGACGTGCACTATCGCACCGTGATCCTATTTCATCGATCGCACTCGGCGGGAGCGAGGCGACCATCCTGACCATCACGCCTGCATTCATCCCGCGCGCCGGCCTCGGCGGCCGGCGTGTCGCCCAGACCCACCCCGAGGCCCCCACGGCCCAAGGCAAGCGTACCGCATTACCCCCGGGGCCAAATTCCAACACGACCCGGCAATCGGCGGCGGAGCAGTCATCAAGCACTCGCTGTCTCGCCCGCTGCAGGTCAGCCGCCTGCCAGCGCAGGCGCCTTTGACCGGACGCGTCAGGTTGTAGAACTCGACCTGATAATTCTCGATGTCCTGCAGGTTGGCCAGCACCCGCTTGATCCTCAGCCGCAGGATCTGTCCGAGTTCGCCTTCCCACTAACGCACGTACGGTTGGCAGGTGGCGATGACGGCTTCCCTGGTGGTGACCTCGACCGGGAGAATGCGGAAGCGCGTAGCGTAGGCGTTGGACATCACCTTGGTCCCGGCGGCGAAGTCGACTTTGAAGGGATCGATGTGCAGGTAGGGCAGCCCGACTTTCCCGGCCAGCCACTCGGTCGGCGTCTCCAGACCGAGCGGCCGGCGCGGATCCTTCGATTCCTGATCGGCGATGACCACTAGGGGATGGATATCGGTCCGGCACAAGTGCTTGGAGGCGGCCAGAACATCGGCTGTCTCCTGCGTCACCAGTCCATCTGCGATAAGATCGCGTAGCACCTCGTCCAGCGCCAGGCACCGGTCGGGCTGGCGTTGTATGGTCACGATCCGTATCGGAGTAGCGGAAGCGGCCATGGGATCCGAAAGATGGAGGATTGCAGGAGCCAAAGCGAATTCTATTGCAGTGCCGCGTCAGCCCAGGCTGTGCCTGGCCCGGGCCTATGTTTCGGAGACAGCAAGCTCGGTTCATTACCAGGTCGGGGGGATTTCGGCGTTGGCTGCGGCTGTCTCCCTTGTGCGGGGAAAAACGGATGTCCAATTGACGTGCATTATTTCGCAGTTCGCTCATTGATTTAAGCATAGACCTTCATTCTTACTTGAGGTAACTTTGGCAACTAGCTGTTTAGACGTGATAGATGCGGAACGGCTCCGCAGTCGCCTGCTGCGGCCGCTTTTTTGCCCCGGAAGGCCTATCTCGCCAAGAAACCACCAAGAGGGAGCGATGGAAAACCTTAAAACGAATGCAGACGTCCTGTTCGTCCTGCTCGGGGCGGTGATGGTGCTGGCGATGCACGCCGGCTTCGCCTTCCTGGAACTGGGCACGGTTCGACGCAAGAACCAGGTGAACGCGCTGGTGAAGATCCTGGCCGATTTCGCCATGTCCACCATCGCCTATTTCTTCATAGGGTACGGGATTGCCTACGGCACCAGTTTCCTCACCGGCACCGAAAGCCTGGCTGCCAAGAGTGGTTACGAGCTGACGAAGTTTTTCTTTTTGTTGACCTTTGCGGCCGCCATCCCGGCAATCGTTTCAGGCGGGATCGCCGAGCGCGCGCGCTTTCATCCGCAGTTGGCTGGCACGTTCGCATTGGTCGGCTTCGTCTATCCCTTTTTCGAGGGGATCGCCTGGAACGGTCACTTCGGCTTGCAGGACTGGCTGACCTCGCAGTTCGGCGCTGCCTTCCATGACTTCGCCGGGTCGGTAGTGGTGCATGCCATGGGCGGCTGGATCGGGCTCGCCGCAGTATTGCTGCTGGGGGCGCGGCGCGGCCGTTACAGTAAAGACGGGGAGGTCTCGGCGCACCCGCCGTCCAGCATTCCATTCCTGGCTCTGGGTGCGTGGGTACTGTCGGTGGGGTGGTTCGGCTTCAACGTCATGTCAGCCCAGACCATCGACAAGATCAGCGGGCTGGTCGCCGTTAACTCCCTGATGGCGATGGCGGGCGGCACGCTGGCGGCGCTGTTCATCAGCCGCAGCGACCCGGGGTTTGTTCACAACGGGCCGTTGGCGGGGCTGGTGGCCATCTGTGCCGGCTCTGACCTCATGCACCCGGTGGGAGCTCTGGTGACCGGGGCCGTCGCGGGCGCGCTGTTCGTGCTGCTGTTCACGCTGACTCAGAACCGCTGGAAGATCGATGACGTGCTCGGTGTGTGGCCGCTGCATGGACTCTGCGGGGCATGGGGCGGCATCGCCGCCGGCATATTCGGCACCAAAGTGCTCGGGGGACTGGGTGGGGTGAGCATCGCATCTCAACTGATTGGCACAGGCCTGGGTGTCGTCGTCGCGTTGGGAGGTGGGCTAATCGTCTACGGAGGCCTGAAGTGGATCGTGGGCATCCGTCTGGACCCTGAACAGGAATTTAACGGGGCGGACCTGTCCGTTCACAAGATCAGCGCAAGCCCCGAGCGCGAGCCGGGCTGGTAACGGTCCCGGTCACAGCCGGGGTGCTTTAGGTCATAATTCTGCCTTTGCGTTTTCTCACAGGCGAGTGCATGCAGACGCACGCCTGCAGGCAGGTGCGAGTTGGCTCAGGCAGACCTCTCACGGCTAAAGATCGAACACGGTGGCTCCGTGACCGAAGCACGCGCAGCGGGGCGTTCGGCGCCACCACCCCAGTGATAGCGATAGCGGTGCTTGCGCGGCGGCGACACACCGGGGCGGCGAGGTGCGCCGAGAACTCCAGCGGCGTGAGCTGCAGGACGGTTTGCCCATCGGGCCGGGGTTTGGGGAGGTGATACACCAGGCGTTGGCCCGGCTCCAGCCAGGCCAACCCTTCGCCGGCGAAGATTGGCCGGGCACAGTAGCGCACCAGCCGTTCCAACCCGGCCCGATCCCAGGCGAGCACCCAGACCTCAGCGTTAGCGACAAATCGGCAGGAAAGCCGATCTGCACGGCTGCAAGCCACCCATCGGGTAAGGCACACGGATGTGCATCATGATTTGCCACCGCCGTGGTCCCATCCCCGCATCGTCTCGACCGCCTCCGGTGACAACCAATCACGGCGTTGGAAGCGCTTCAGCACCCGTCGCCGGGGCTGCTGAGTTTGTCAACTTGCATTGGCCCCACTTTGATAATCTGATTTGGCCCCACCACGTTGCTGTTCATGGAGGCTCTCTCCCCAGAGAGAGCCGGTTGTGGTGGTAGTCTTTTAGCCCTCCGGTGGTGCGGTTGACGGATGGCGACGCAGGGCCTCCTGAAGGCGGATGGACTGCAGGCCGGTTTCGATGAGGTGCGCCCGGTGGGTGAGTCGATCAATCACGGCCCGACAGAGGCGGGGATCCGGGAAGACCGCGGTCCACTCCCCGAAGGGCAGATTAGTGGTCAACACCAAGGCCCGCCGTTCATGGCGCTCGCTGAGCACCTGAAACAGCAGTTCGGCATCGGCCTTGCTGAGCGGCAGGTAACCCAGTTCATCGAGGACGAGTAAATCCAGCCGACGGTAGCGGCCCACGAGCCGCCCTAACTCGCGGGCATCCTTGGCTTCAACCAGTTCATTGACCAGTCGCCCGGCACTGGCAAAGCGTACCGCCCGCCCCTGGTTGGCCGCCGCTACCCCCAGGGCGGTCGCCAAGTGTGTCTTGCCCGTACCCGGTTCCCCCATCAGGATCACGGTTTCAGCCCGGTCGATGTAGTCGCCCTCGGCCAACTGCCGGATCTGCACTTCCGGGAGCGCCGGGGCACGCCGGAAGTCGAAGCTGGCCAGGGTCTTGGGCAACGGGAACCCGGCTTCCTTGAGTCGCCGGGCCGCTCGATGGGCTGCCCGCTCGGCGACTTCCAGTTCCAGTACCTGCTGGAGGTAGGGCAGCGGTCCCTGCCCTTGCCGGTGGGCGGCTTCCGCTAAGCGTTCCGCCTCGCGGGCTACCGTGGGCAGCTTTAGGGTCTGACACAGGGCTTTAAGCCCTAGCGCTGGGGCCGCCATGGGTCACCTCCACCGCTTGACTCGGCCGCAGGCCATCATAGATGTGCAGACTCTCCGGACGGGTCTGACCGTAGCGGGCGAGGGCTCCCAATTCCCCAACCACCGCTGGCGGGGCGGGACAGGCTCCCTGCTGACGCACCAGGACCGCAATCGCCCCGGCGTCGCAGCAACCCAGGGCTACCGCCTGCGTGACGGCCTGATGCACTGCCGCCGAGTCGTTGTCGCGATGCAGCAGAAGCACCTGGAGCAGCTGCCGAGTCCCCTCGGTGTCCCCATAGCGCTGTTTCAACACCCCGAACAAGCGGTCATACCCGGGGGGCCACTGACCGGTCTCGCGGGCTTGGCGCAGGGCGCGGGCGTTCGCCAGGGCACCCGGCTTGACCTGCAACCGCTCCCAGTAGTGATCCAGCACCCAGTGCTCCCCAAACCGGCCTGGCAGTCGTTCATGGGTGGCCACGCTCCGCCCCTTGTGTAGCACCTCCAAGTGCTGGGCATGCAGCTGTACCTCCACCGGCTGGCCTACCAACGCCACCGGCACCGAGTAGTGGTTGGTGCGGACGCGGACGCGGCTACTGCTGTCCACCCGACAGGTCAGCACCTCCGCCGTGGCAAACGGCGTCGCCGGTAATGGCCGCAACACCCCTTGCGCTTGCGTCCAGTCCATCGCGACCGAACGGTCCCGGCCCGTGATCTGCCTCCCCCCGTCGGCTTCGCAGGCCCGGTGGAGATAGCTATTTAACGCCGCCAAGTCCGCCATGACCGGGACCGGGACCAGGTGATTCCGCCGGAACCGGCCCACCGTCCCCTCCACCCCGCCTTTTTCATGGGCGCCGGCCAAGCCCGGTTGGCAGAAGTCGGCCGCCAACAAGTAATGGGAACGCAGGGCGATGAACCGGTCTGTCTCCTCCCGGCGCCGCCCGCGCAGCACCTTTTTCACCGCCAACCCCAGGTTGTCATACCGGAGCCGGGCAAAAACCCCGCCAAAGTCTGCGAAGGCCGCGACGTGCGCTTCCAGGAAGGCTTGCTGGGTCTGGCACCAACAGGCCCGATGAAACTCCCGGCCACTGCAGCAGGCGCGCATGACAAAAAACGGCACGGTTCGCCGCCCCTCGGGGAAATCCACCGCCGCCTCCTACCAATCCACCTGCGCCTCCTCACCCGGCCCATAGCTTTGCGGTACCAAGGCTTCTGCCGGCGGACCCCACCCGCGTCGTTGCTGGCTCACGTACCTCCGCACGGTCACTGCCGCTCCCGGGTAGCCGTGCTCCCGGACTAACCGCTGATAAACCCGGGTCCCGGTATGCCGCTGCTTGGGCGGCGCCTCCCGATCCGCGGCCAGCCAGCCATCAATGACCTGCCGCAAGGCCCGCGTTAACACCCAGGGTTCTCGCACCGGCGCCTTCCGCCGCGGAGGGAGTGCCGCTGCCAGCGCTTGCCGCACCGTCCGCCGATGCACTTGCCGCAGCTGAGCAAGGTGTCGGATGCCGTGGCCCCCGACGTAATAGTCGCGTCTGATCAGCTCAAATAGCTCCACTTTGGTCACCTCTCATACCCTCGCTGTTACTGTGACATCGAGCGCCACAGACTACGGCAAAGGGGGATGGGGGTGGCTTTCTGGGGTAGGTTTTTAAGCAACTTGGCACTACCGAGCATGGTTGAATGAGGTACTTGGCAAGCCATCGTGGTGTGAGGCATGGTGTGGGAATCTTCTCTCCCCTTACCTCCGGAGACCCCCGATGGCTTGCCAGAACGCAGTGTATCAATGGACCACGGAAGTGACTACCCACTTGCCGCACCTGAGTAAACCCCAAGCAACCGTATTGGCATTATGGAGTTTGGGAATGGTACTGGCCCGCTCCTGTGCCCTGAGCGCGGTGGCTAGCTGGCTGGCCGCGTGGTTGGGGCGTAAAGAGAATACGGTACGTCAACAGTTGCGGGAGTTTTGCTACGAAGCACGGGCCAAGCGAGGCAGCCGACGCCAAGCGTTGGTGGTGGAGAACTGCTTTGCGCCGCTGTTGGCCTGGGTACTGCGCGGGTGGGAAGGGAGCCAACTGGCGCTGGCGCTGGATGCCACCCAGTTGGGACAACGGTTTGTGGTGCTGGCGATCAGTGTGGTCTATCGGGGCTGTGCGATCCCGGTGGCCTGGGCGGTACTGCCGGCGGGACACAAGCAGGCCTGGAGACCAGTATGGTTGCGGTTGCTGCGGCGCTTACAGCCTGCCCTGCCGCGCGCGAAGCTCGTGATTGTGTTGGCCGATCGGGGCTTGTATGCCCGCTGGCTGTTTCGCCGGATCGTGCGCCTGGGCTGGCATCCGTTCTTGCGGATCAACAATAGGGGCACCTTTCGGCCTGCCGGTAGCCCGCTCTGCCGACCCCTGCTCAGCTTTGTCCCGCGGCCGGGCACCGCCTGGCAAGGTGAAGGGATCGCCTTTAAGGGGTTCCAGCGCTGCTTGACTTGTACCCTGCTAGCGCGTTGGGAAACCGGCTACCAAGACCCCTGGCTAATCCTGACCGATTTACCGCCGATGGCGAGCGACGCCTGCTGGTATGGGCTGCGGGCCTGGATCGAGCAAGGCTTTAAAATCACTAAACGGGCCGGCTGGCAGTGGCAGCGTACCCGCATGAACGACCCCGCGCGGGCGGCACGCCTGTGGTTGGCGGTAGCCGTGGCTACCCTGTGGTTGCTCAGTGTAGGGGGCGAAGCTGACCACCGTATCCCGCCCAGCACACTACCCGATCTCACCCCGGTACTGAGTTCCCCTAGGCGCTCGCGTCAAGCCACCCGCTTACGCCTAGTCAGTGTCTTCCGCCAAGGCTGGATCACTATTATGGTGGCGCTGCTCAATCGCCGTCGCCTGCCCATCGGTCGTTTCGTGCCCGAACCCTGGCCCAGTGCCGAGTTAAGAGCAGGAAAGCGGGGAGCGGAGCAGGATGTCCCTCTGGCAGCATAAAAAACCTACCCCAGAAAGGATGGGGGTGGGGCCAACTCTCGATATCAAAATCCCTTCAAGTGGGGCCAAATCAAGTTAGCAAACTCAGCTGCTACTGCACCCGCGCGATGGCGGCGTCGGTCAGGAGGGCCGGATGAAACTGCACCCCCTCGCCGGCCGCGCTGAAACACCCCGTCGATGACAAAACAGTGACCAATCTGCCCGGAGCAGATTGGGACCGCGTGAGCGACCCTCGGGATGAAATACAGGGAGGTATCTGATCAATGTACAGGGTGGCGTTCGGCGCCGAGCCGAAACGATCAACGAACGTCACTGCATTTAGTTGGGCGTTGACCGGCTACACCAGCATAGCCACGGCCGTAGAAGCCATCAAGCTCGGAGCAGTGAATTACTTGGCCAAGCCGGCCGACGCCGATCAGATCCTGGCAGCTTTCGCCGCCGTCGGGGGAGGCCCCCAGGCACCCGTCAATGATAGCCCCCTAAGCATTGGCCGCCTGGAATGGGAGCGCACCCAACAAGTGCCGTGCAATAACGGCGGTAACATTTCCGCTACCGCCCGGAAATTGGGGATGCACCGCCGCACCTTGCAGCGCAAACTGGCCAAGCGGCCGGTAAAGGCCTAGCTCTCGGCATTTTGCCAGTCCGAATTCAACAGCCCCCCTGATAACAGGACTTACGCAAACAACCCTTCTTCGTCATACCCGCGAAAGTGGGTATCTACTTTTCTCAAGCGGTTACTGGATTCTCGCCAACGCGGGAATGAAAGACTGCGGAAGTCCTGTGCAAGGCCACCCGGCGTGCTTGGAAGGAACACTCCGGTGCACGCCGAGTTTGGCGAATGCCAACTTGTTAAAGCGGAACCTTGGGTTACGAGCGTCGGGTCACGAGCAGCGGCATGATGGCAAACACCCCAAGCACCACGTAGTAGACCGTTCCCGACACAGGATCTCGGCTTGCGAAGTACTCAGCAATCGTTAAACCCCGCAGCCAGAGCACCAGCGTGAATTCCGCGATCAGCACGAGGGCAAGCGCGATGCACCCCATACGCAGTCGACTCAATGGTGCGGACGGCACCGCGAGCCGCCGAACGATCCACCGTACTACGACGATGATGACCGCGAACATGGTCGGCATCTCAATCAGCTCGGCTGTTCTCATGTCGAAACGCGGGACGAGCCACAGTATCCGAATGGGTCCAAGCACTAAGCCCGCTCCGAATACGAGCGCGAAATAGAGTGCGCCAGCTATCAGCATCCGCATGATGGCTTGCCACCTCCCAGTACGCCCGGTCTCACCCTCGCAGTGGTCGAGTTGCCTTCTTATGGCAGAACTCGTCGGTCATAGCTTATCTCTCGAAGCCAGTTTTTATCCCCCATTTGGCACTCTGCCGCCTTTAACCCCTCAGGATCACTGCCGCTCATGCTGACGCTGGATTTCTACGGTACCTTGGTCGCCGCTTGGCTGGTTCCCCTGCTGGGTCGCAAGGTGGTGAACTGGGCGCCACGCCAACTGCTATCGCGAACATGCGTGCGGTTACCGACCGCTTCGATTCATCCCCTCTGGGCTTCCCGGTGGTTCCCATGGTCGGCGCGTTCTTCATCGACATCGCCAACGCCATAGTTATCAAGCTCTTCTTTGCGTTGCCGCTCTTCGGCTGACGCTCAACTTCCGATGCCGGCTGATCCAGTTACCCGGCGCCGGCTCGCCCCGGCGGATATCTATCACCTGACCCTGGTGATCTATGGGCGACAATGCCCCCAGCCAATTCGTCGACAGCACCCATTAAACCGATCCCAAAACAGCCTCTAAGTCTGATCAGCTGGCGCTTATCGCTGAATCCCAGCCCTGCTCGGCAGGGAATATATTCGTGTATTTCGTGCTGCTGCGTGGTTCGGCCATCATGTCAACGACCGTGTCGCGCCAGTTCGCATAGTGTACCGTTTCCTTGTGGAGAGCCGCATCAGCCGCCGTGCGATAGACCTCGACAAGCACGAAGCGGGTAGTGTCATCCTGCTGCTGGACCACATCAAAGCGGGCAATGCCAGGCTCCCGAACGCTGTGACGGGCATTGTCAAGGCTGGCCGCCTTGAATTCCTCGATCCGATCGGGTTTAACGTGGACAAAGACATGAACGATAAACATAATGCCTCCTTAACTGTTGGATAACGGCACCACGGGCATCATAGCAAGATGTAGAGCAACGCCATCAGTTTGCAAGTCAAAATTGCGATGTTTAGGCATTGTCTTACAGCCGTAACCCGCTTCCGGCAATCAATCGCCAGCCTCTATCACGATTGTCCCCACAGCCCACGTCTCAAGGAGATACTCACGATGCGGAAAAAGACGTATCTTGTCACCGCCGCCGCCCAGCGACCGCGACCGCGACCGCGACCGCGCCGGTGGGAGACTTCCGCCGCTCGCCGGGCAATCCCGGTTGGCCGCGAGAGGCGCTGGATATCCAGGCACAGATGGACTTTGCGGATGGACTGCGTGAACTGATCAGGATCGGTTGATCTGTTCTCCAACACATTTTCAAAACCGTATCGCATGGCAACTCACACCCCTGTGCTTAAAGTATTGTGAATATAGTTAAGCAGATAATAACTCTGGCAGACACCAATAACTTATCGCCAAGATTCCGTTTTTTTCTCATCAATCTATCCGGACTTGTTATAGATCTTGGAATTTTTAGCCTTCTCTATAGCCAAGATTTTTCCTTGAGTCTTGTTCACATCGTAAGCTTTCTGATAGCGTCGGGAATCAGCTTTTTTTTAAATTCCAGATGGTCATTTAAAAATAAACTCGCCGAAAATAAAGCATATCATTTCCTGCAGTTTATTATCGTCACTCTGTTGGTATTATTTTTACGCGGTGGAGCGCTGGCATCTTTGCTGCAGTTCTTGGGTTCCTCACCTTGGTTGGCAATTTTTATTTGCGTAATTGCATCCTTCGTATTCAATTATATTGGTAACGCTGTTTACGTTTTCTCGCAGCAACCAAACTATACGCAACCAGAAGTAAAATGGTACTATTTTACTATTGGAATCATTATATATACAATATTATTGCGATTATTTTTTCTTGGATCCTCAGAACTTTTTTTCGAGGAAGCTTATTATTGGAATTACACCAAGCATCTAGATTTTGGATATTTGGATCACCCCCCTATGGTTGCCTGGATTATATGGCTGTTCACGAAATTGATGGGGGATATAGAGTTTGCCGTTCGCTTCGGCGCGTTTACATGCTGGCTGATTGCAGCCTATTTCTCCTATAAACTGACAAGCCATATATATGGTAGGCCAGTAGCCCATAGGGCAATCTTGCTTATTGGAATACTACCGTTTTATTTCGCTGTTGGACTGGTGATGACCCCCGATGCTCCTTTGATAGCCTGTTGGTCGGCGGCGCTTTATTTTTTGTATAGGGCACTGATCGATGAGCGGCGAACGGCTTGGTTAGGGGTGGGAATAGCTATTGGACTGGGACTGCTTTCAAAATATACAATTATTCTCCTAGGGCCAGCTATGCTGTTGTTCATGCTTATGGATCGCCATTCCAGAAAATGGCTGTTTAAACCAGAGCCTTATCTGGCAGCAATCATTGCTGTTATCTTGTTTTCACCAGTTATCCTCTGGAACGCCGAGCATGAATGGGCCTCGTTTGCATATCAGGGCTCAAGTAGATTAGCAGGTCATTCTAACTTTAGCTTTCCCGAGTTGATCGGTAGTATTATCTTTTTAATAACGCCAACAGGATTCTTGTCGGTCATCGTAATCCTGTTATACAAGAAAGCTTTCCTATCCGAGCCTGCTTCACTTTCAGTTACCGGTACGGAACGCGGCTACAAACTACTGATAACACTTACGCTGTTTCCAGTAGCAGTGTTTACAGGACTGAGCCTGTTCAGAGAGATCAAATTCCATTGGACAGGTCCTTGCTGGCTAGGCATCTTACCTTGCGTGGCGGTTGTCGTAATGCATAACGTCCGCCTCAGTACTCATAAACTCTTTGAATTTAATCAACGTGCATGGCCAGCGACGATTATCATCTGTCTTCTTTGTTACGGCACCTTTTTGCACTATTTGGGGCTGGGATTTCCTGGTATACCTTACCCTCAACGGTTTCACTTGCTAGGATGGGAAAGTTTTGGGCGCGAAATCGAAGCAATCGTAGATGAATTTGAACGCGATATGGGTGAAAAACTACTTGTTGTCGGCATGGATAGAAACAGAATTGCTAGCGGGCTTGCATTTTATTGGACTAAAGCCATCGAGCATTCAACTGATGCAGTAACCCGAGGATCCTGTGCTGCAAACCTCAGGCCCGCACTTATTCGGAATGAATAGCCTAATGTATAAGTATTGGTTTCCCCGCAAGGATCAAAACAATAAAAGCATGTTGCTGATCAGCAGCAACATCTCCACCTTAACCGACGCAAATGTCCGTTTACATGTGCAACAGTTTGGAGATATTAAAGAGGTAAAGATCTTGAAAAATGGCAAGCAGGCAGGTCATTATTATTACTGCTTAGTACGCGGCTATCAAAACGAAATACCTGCGGGCAACGCGCCCGAAATTCAAACAATTGATTAATTATATCGACTATCACGAGTTCCTTACAAACAAGAAGTTATGGCTTTTATCTTAACCGATTCAATAAAATTATTGATTCGCATCCTGGTGACCGTATCGATTTTTACCCTTATTCTGCGTTCGGTTGATATCAAACAGATATGGGCGGCAGTCGGACAGGCTAAGCCAGCGCTACTCGTAATAGCCATATTGATGCAATTTGGCAGCACCACAGTAGCGGCTTATCGCTGGCAACTGATCATGCGCAACCTGCATTTCGGCCAGTTATTTTCGTTTTACTGGCGCTGTTATTTCAAAGCTATGTTTTTTAACCAGGGCCTGCCCACCAGCATTGGAGGCGACGCGTTAAGGGTGCTGGAGGTCGCTCGCCAGGGATTTCGCAAACGAGATGCTCTGTACGGTGTGGTGCTGGACCGACTCGTTGGGCTTGCCGCGTTAATGTTGCTAAACATCGTTTCGTATGTTTTCAATCCCAGCCTGCTCCCGATACAGGTGTATCACTTTACTGTGTGGCTAATGATTGCCGGGCTGATAAGCTTTGTAGGGGTATCGCTGTTAAGGCGTCTACCCTGGCTTGATAAATATCCCAAATTGACTGTCCTAAAGACACTATCAGTGAAGCTACACCACGCATTTTTGGTCCATCGCGTCCAACTGATTGCCTCCTCGCTGCTGATTCACTTGCTGGCCATGGTGGGCTGGTTCGCTACCGGTTGGGCGTTGGGTCTTCGCTATGATCTGGTTACCTATTTTGTCATCGTGCCGCCAGCGATTCTCTTGACAGTCATTCCCATTTCCTTGGCCGGTTGGGGAATACGCGAGGGCGTTATGGTGACATTATTTGCCATGATCGGCGCTGATAAAGCAGCAGTATTGGCCATGTCCATTTTGTATGGACTGACGCTTATCATTGTCAGTCTGCCTGGATTTGTCATGTATCTTAGCGCTCGTCAACGATCATCCTCGATAAGCGAGTAAGGCCGAGGTGAACAAGGATTGCCGATATTCCTCTCAGATTCATTGCCGATACTAAGCAGACGCCATGAAAATTGACACCATGCGGAAAGTGGATTACTTCGCTGGGATGCCACTGTGCTTTCTAGCCACGCTACTAATCCGCTTTTTCAAACTGTTTGCTGGGCAAAAATCCCAGCACCCTAAAAAGGTATTGTTTGTTGAGCTATCTGAGATGGGCAGCGCTATTCTGGTGGATCCCGCGATGAGAAAGATACGGCGGGAGGGGAATGCAGAACTGTTTTTTGTGATTTTCAAAACGAATGCCGCAAGTTTGCGTCTCTTGAATACAGTACCTTGGCCGAATGTATTTCTTATCCGCGAAGATGGATTTATGAACCTTGCTGTCGATAGCCTGCGCTGTCTTTTTTGGGCGCGTCGGCGAAAAATAGATACCGTAATCGACCTGGAGTTATTCTCTCGCTACAGCGCATTGCTGACCGGTTTATCCGGTGCGGTGAACCGGATTGGTTTCCATGGTTTTTACAACGAAGGGCTATATCGAGGCGATATGTTGACTCGGCGGGTTGCCTATAACCCACATCTACACATTGCAAAAAATTTTATCGCGCTGGTTAACGCTGCTCTAGCGGACAGGGAAGAACGGCCATTTTCAAAAACCCAGATCGACGACAACGAAATCAAACTGGCCAGCGCCGACGTGAGCGACAGCGCGCTCGTGGGGATGCGTAATCGCATCCGTAGTGAGTATCCCTCCTATGATGAACATCGCCATAGCATCGTACTGATCAATCCCAATGCCAGCGACCTGCTACCCCAGCGGCGCTGGATGCCCGACTACTTTGTCGCTGTCATGCGCGGTTTACTGGCTGAATACGAGGATCTGCTGGTTATGATAACGGGGGCTCTAGAGGAGCGTGCGGAGGCGGAGACATTAAAACAGCAGGTGCAGCACCCGCGTTGCGTTAATTTTGCAGGCTGCCAACGGCTGGAAGAATTACCCGCACTGTACCGAATCGCCGAGGCGATGCTGACGAATGACTCGGGACCAGGGCATTTCTCCGCGGTCACCAATTTGCGCACCTTCGTCGTCTTTGGCCCGGAGACCCCGCACCTTTATGGCTCGCTCGGCAACAGCACGCCGATCTATGCGGGTCTTGCCTGTTCACCCTGTGTAAGCGCAGCAAACCACCGTAAAACGCCCTGTACCGATAATGTGTGCCTACAGGTGATCAAACCGGAAGCGGTGCTTCAGCATTTGCGTGCCGCGCTCAGCCAGGCGAAATGACATAGGCGAATTCACCTCCCGGCAGTTCCAGCTTGAAGGTCGAACCCTGCCCCGGTTCGCTTTCCACCCATATACGTCCACCATGGCGCTCCATGATGCGTTCGCTGATGGCCAGTCCCAGACCGGTGCCCTTAGGTTTGCCAGCGTGCTGATCGCTGACTTGGTGGAACTTCTCGAAGATTAACTGCTGCTGATCGAGGGGAATGCCCGGACCATTATCCTGAACTTCGATGCGGACATGATCGTAGTTGGGTAGTAAACGGACAGCCACGTGGCCAGTCTTATCGGGACAGAACTTGACGGCGTTGGAAAGCAGATTGATGACCACTTGAGTAAGCCGGTCATGATCGCCTGCCACCACGACCGGTCCATCGCCCAACTCCTCTTCGATGGCGATGGCCTTGTCCCGAAATAACTGGCTGCTGGCGTTGATGGCGTCCTGCACCAGCGCCTGCAAATCCACCTGCTCCATCCGCCAGTCGACCCGCCCTGATTCCAGCTTGGCCAGATCCAGCACTTCGTTAATGAGGCGGGTCAGGCGCTCGCTCTCCTTGACGATGATGCCTAGAAACTGGCTATGTTGCTCGGCTTGCATATTTGGGTTGGACAGGAGAATCTCCGAAAAGGCGCGAATGGAGGTCAAGGGTGTGCGCAGTTCATGGGTGACGGTGGAGATGAACTCGTCCTTTAGCTGATCGAGTTCCTGCAAGCGCTTGTTCGCTTCTCGCAACTCGGCGGTGGCGGACTCCAGTTCCTGGGATTTCTGCTCCAGGCGGCGACTGTATTCGATGGCTTGGGAGCTTTCGTCCAGGATAGTCATGACCTCATCAATGCTAAGCACCTCGCCCATGACGATGGAAGATACCATCACCCGCGCCGAGGCGGAGCCAATGGCTCCCGCCAGCAGGCGCTCGGTATAGTTAATCAGCTTGGAATCGGCCTGCAGCGGATTGCCACCATGGCCCCGAGCATAGCTGGCGAAGGCCTTGTCGGCTTGTTGCGGACCGATAAAGCGGGCGAGCAGATCGTAGAGTTGCGCGGTTTCGGCGACGCCGCGCCAGAGCAGTGAATCGCCATCGTGTCGGTCAAGCTCGAATACATTGACAAACTGGCTGCCCTGCACCTGTTCGATGGCATCCTGGCGACCGATCAGGGAACACAACACGAGGCCGCCGATATTGACCAGCATGCTCCAAAATAGCGTATGGGAGTAAGGGTCGAGGCCCTTCAATCCCAATAACTGATAAGGCTTAAGTAGTTCCAGGCCGAACGGGCCCTGCTCGATAAGCTGCATGTCAAGCCAGCCGGACAGGGCGAAGGCGGGCAGCAGCAGCGTATACGCCCAGATTACGAACCCGCTGCCCAACCCGACCAGGGCCCCCAAACGGCTAGCCCGTTTCCAATAGATACCGAGCAGGATCGCCGGGGCGAACTGGGCGGCGGCGGCGAAGGACACCAAGGCAATGGTCACCAGGGCGTAGGACTCGCCGATAAAGCGGAAATATAGATAGCCCAGGATGATCATCAGGGCGATGCTGCCGCGGCGAATGCCCAGCAGGAGTCCACTTAGATTGGTCCGTTCGGTGAGCCGCAGCGCCTTGATCCGCAGCAGCACCGGCATGACCAGATCGTTGCAGATCATGGTGGACAGGACGACGGTCTCGATGATGATCATGCTGGTAGCGGCGGACAGCCCCCCCAGAAACACCAGCAGGGCCAGCGCCTGTTGCTTTTCGGCCATGGGCAGGGCCAGCACGAAGGTATCGGCATCCACGGACTGGCCGGCAAAGGTCAGCAGACCGCCCAGGGCGATTGGCAAAACGAACAGATTGATGACCAGCAGATACAGCGGAAACAGCCAGGTCGCCTTGAGGATATGTGCCTCGTTGACGTTCTCCACCACCAGGATTTGGAATTGCCTGGGCAGGAACAGAATGGCCATCATGGATAGAAAGGTCAGCGATAACCAGCCCGGATAGCCGCCCGGCACCGCCTCGAAGCGCATCAGCCGCGCGAGTTCCGGATGCACGGCCGCGCGCGCAAAGACATCCCCCAAACCATCGAACAGGCCATAAGTCACGAAAATCCCGACGGCCAGAAACGCCAGCAGCTTGACCAGCGATTCAAAGGCCACTGCCGCCACCAACCCCTCATGGCGCTCGGTGTTATCGATGTGACGGGTGCCAAATAGAACTGCAAAGGCGATCAGCACCAGGGCGATATAGAAGCTGGAATCGGCCCAGATGGGCTGCCCACTGAAGGTGACCGGCGTCAGCACGTCGGGATACTGGCGCAGCACGTTAAAGCTGGTGGCGATTGCCTTCAATTGGATGGAGATATACGGCATGATGCCTATCACTGCGATTACCGTAACCAACCCCCCTAACCGGCTGCTCTTACCATAGCGGGAGGCAATGAAATCGGCGATGGAAGTGATACGGTGAACTTTGGTAATGCGCACGATGCGGCGCAGCACAAACCAAAACAGCACGGCCATGAGGGTAGGCCCGAGATAGATCGGCAGAAACCCGATGCCGCTGGAAGCCGCCCGACCGACGCTACCGTAAAAGGTCCAGGCGGTGCAGTAGACGGCGATCGACAGGGTATAAATGTAGGGATTGGCGATGATGGAGCGGCCGGCATCGGCCCGCCTATCGCCGTAATAGGCAACTCCGAACAGCAGCCCCAGGTAAGCCAGCGCGCTGACGATGATTATCCAATCTTTCAGCATTTAAAGGCTCGGCCCTGCCGTTGGTGCGCGACTCGGACCCTTCCACGAGATGGGCCATCAGCACGATGATGACCAGCCAGACTACGAATATATACAGATACAACATGGGAATCCCCAAGGGCAGCAGCAGCCAGTCCACCAGGGATAACAGAGGATAGGTCAGGGCCAGCGCACCGACCACGAACAGGACGACGAGGCATTCCTTGCGCTGTTGTTCTGACATCATGACGCCGACCCTCATCAATCGTACTTGCTCTTACTCCCACGCCGGGGAGCACTTCGCTCAAAAACGCGCCTGCTCCTTGCGTACTTCCACCATCTTCTCCGAAGCTTCCAAAGCCTGTCCCAAGGTCTTGACGCCCTGCGCCTCCAGCAAGTCCAACAATTTGACAAATACCTGGGCAGTCACCAGGGTATCACCCAAGGCATTATGACGGTCATGGACATCCACCCCTAAACGGTCGGCGATGGCGTCCAGATCATGTTGTTCGGTATAGTCATGCAAAAAGCCCGACAATAACAGGGTATCCAGCACAGGGTTGGAAAAATGCACGCCGGTGCTAGCCTCCTTGAGCTGGAGAAATTTCATGTCAAAGGCGGCATTATGAGCAACTAGCACCGTGTCATCCTCCTCTACAAACGCCTTGAATTGAGGCAGCACCACCTGAATGGACGGTTTATCCTTAACGTGTTGGTCGGTAATACCATGAAAGCGGATGGATGCCTTGGGAATAGTCCTACCGGGGTTGACCAGTTGATTAAACGTCTCGCCGAGCAGAATACGTTTATTCACGATGCGTACCCCCGCGATTTGAATGATTTCATCGCCTTTGGAGGGTCCCAACCCCGTGGTTTCGGTATCGAAGACCACATAGTTGAGACTAGTCAGTGGCCGCTCTGCGAGTTCTCCTAACTGCGCCGTATCCTGGCCCAAGGTAAAGTCGTAAAATTCCGGGCGTTCCGTTAGCACTGTGTCACGATCCTGCCACTGCCGCCGTGAGGCCGGCAAGGGCAGACGCAACAGAGAATATCCCGGTTGCCGATGCGGCTGGCTCCATAGATCGCTGTTATGACGGCGCAGCACCTCGCCTACCGTGGCGGCGCCCACAATATCCTGCACGCTGTCGCTCAGCCAGCCTTCGATACAGTGCGCCGACACCGGCTTACCCGCCCAGATGATATCCAGATAGACCCGGCGGTTCCCCAATAGGCATTCGATTTCAAACCGATCACCGCAACCGCGCTCGGCAAGCTGAGCGATCAGATACTTGAGCAGCAGCATGATTGAATGGTTGTCCACGTTCAGCCACAGCGGCATACCAATCATGGTTACTTGAGGACCACCGCGCTGTTCAAAATAACGCATCACACTGCCCGCCAGGTCGGCAGAATACAGATCATTCATGGGCCAGCGGGTGGCGAACAGGCGGCGCAGATCGTGCGCGAGGTCCTGTAGGCGCTGGCTGAGGACTGCGCTTTCATCGACGATCACCTGCTGGAAGATCTGTCGTTGGGTTGGTTCCATGTCGGCAAAGCGCGACATGTTTTCCGCCGCCGCCCGCAGATTGGCCAGAGGTTGACACAATTCCTCGGTCCGGGTCTTGAGCAGGGGCTGGTCGATGCGAGCTTGTTCCGCCAGGCTGGTGACATCGCGAAAGGTGATGACGAAAGCGGACTTTATCTCCGCCGTGGAGGGTAGCAGGCTCATGCGGCAATGCAGCATATACTCGTCACCCACCGTGGCGCACATGAATTCGGCGTCGTTGACAAACGCGTTAGCGCTGGTGGAATGCTGCTGCCGGTAACATAACAACTCCAAGGTGCTTTCGATGGGCGCCCGAGTCCATAACCGGTACAGGGAGCGCCCCAGTCCCAAGGCATCGCGGTTCGGCAACAATTTCATGGCCGCGGGGTTATAGAGCAGGATGCGGGCATCGGCGTCGCAGACCAGCACGCCTTCGGAAATCTCCCGCAACACCACTTCCAGGCGAGACTTTTGCTCCTCGATCTCCCGTATGCCGGTAGCCACGGCGGAGGTCACCTCGCGGCGGGCCTTGTGTAGCGCCTCGCCCAATTCATGCAGGATCTTGGGAAAATCCCCCAACAGGTGGGAGCGAGGCAGCTCCAATTGATAGCCTGGGTTGCTGCGAGTGATGATGCGGGTACCGTGGGCCAGCGCCCCCAACGGTATCAAGCAATGCCAATCGATGACAGCCCAGATGGCAGCCAAGCCCGCGATCAGCAGGAATCCCCCGCTCAGGATAAAGATCAGGGTCTGGGATTGCAGATAGGCATCCGGGACCAAATTTGGCAATTGCCAAACAGCGATGCCCAGCAATGCCCCCGCCAGCAGCAACGGGACTAACAATAGTGACCAAAATACCGCCCGATTACTCATGGCGCACCTTTGTTAGCATCCGCTTGGCTGGCCGCCTTAGGAGGCACTGGCAAGCAGTTCCTGCACTTTTTCCACTACTTCCTGCGTAGAGAAAGGTTTGGTTATGTAATCATCGGCCCCCAGAGCCAGTCCTTTCTCCCTCTCCACCTCCCGCCCCTTGGCGGTCAGCATGATAATGCGCACAGCCTTGCAGGCCGGATCGTCCCGGATGGACTGACATACTTCATAACCGTTCTTGCGCGGCATCATCACGTCCAGCAGTACCAGGTCGGGACACTCCGCCGCCACCGCCGCCAGGGCCGCTTCCCCATCAGCGGCGGTGCGCACGTGAAATCCCGCCTGCTTCATCAGGAACTCCAGGGAAAGAACGATATTCGGTTCATCATCGACTATTAGGATTTTGCTCGCCATCGTCACTCCTGGTTATCAAGGCACCCCGTTAATGCCGCTACTTTTCAGGTGGCTGGTTTCCCGGTGCTTCCTTGCTTGCGCTGTCAGCCTTGGCAAAGGCATCCCAAAAGGTCTTTTGCAGCATTTCCATGGACTGAACCTGCGTGGGGAACAATGGTTTCAACACGGTCATGGCATCGAAACCAGTCACTCCTTTTTGCATGTTGTCACGGATCATTTGCAGAACCTCATCCTGTAAAGGTTGTACATTGGGCAGGCCGAGAAACTGGCGCATCTCTTGAGCTGTAGCTTCAACGTTAACGTTTATTTTCATCGGATCATACTCATCGTCGGGTTGCCCGCCAGGATTTTGCGTAGGGGTAGTGCTAACGATAAATCATAGCAAGGTATGCGCGTATCTTCTCCCCGACAGCGTTATATAGTTAGTATTCTAGGTATTAACTACAACAGCTTAAAGAGCAGTGCCCCGTAGCCCGCTCCGGCAGAAGCAGGAAAGCGGGCAGTAAGCGGGACGGAACTCCTGGCAAGGAGGCGCTACACAGGGATAGCCTGCATTCCGGCGCTGCGGCGATGTGACCCGCGTTTGAGATGGACCAGCAATAGGGAAATGGCTGCCGGCGTCACGCCGGGAATACGCGCCGCCTGCCCGAGCGTGGCGGGGCGTTGTTTAGCGAGCTTCTCTCTTACCTCGGCGGACAAGCCGCGTACCTGTCCGTAATCCAGGTCCACCGGCACCCCTAGTTCTGCATGGCGGCGGCTGCGCTGGATCTCGTCCTGCTGGCGGTCGATGTAACCGGCGTATTTGCTCTGAATATCCACCTGCTCGGCAACCGTGGGGTCGCTGACGCCGGGGCCAATGCCAGGCAATCTCATCAGCGCCGCATAGCTCACCGCCGGGCGGCGCAGCAACTCGCTGGCGCGGGCCTCCCTAAGCAACGGCCCTTGCAGTAGCTGCTGGGCCTCCGCATCGCTCAGTTGGGTTGGCCGCACCCAGGTATCCACCAGCCGTTGCCGCTCACGCTCGATGGCCTCGCGCTTGGCTTCGAAAACCTGCCAGCGCGCCTCGTCCACCACCCCTAAGTGGCGGCCAAGCTCGGTAAGCCGCAAATCGGCATTATCCTCGCGCAGCAACAGCCGGTGTTCGGCGCGGCTGGTGAACATGCGGTAAGGTTCACTGGTGCCTTTGGTGATGAGATCGTCAATCAGCACGCCCAGGTAGGCTTCATCTCGGCGCGGATACCAGGATTCACGGCCCTGCACGCCGAGGGCGGCGTTGATGCCCGCCAGCAGACCCTGGGCAGCGGCCTCTTCATAACCCGTGGTGCCATTGACCTGGCCGGCCAGAAACAGGCCAGCCAGGTGGCGGCTCTCCAGCGAGTAGCGCAGGTCGCGGGGATCGAAGAAGTCATATTCGATGGCATAGCCGGGCCGGGTGATATGGGCGTCCTCCAGGCCCTCGATGGAGCGCACCAGAGCGAATTGTATATCGAAGGGCAGGCTGGTGGAGATGCCATTGGGATAGACCTCAAAAGTGTTGAGGCCCTCCGGTTCCAGGAAGATCTGGTGGGATCCCTTGTCGGCAAAGCGAACGATCTTGTCCTCCACCGAGGGACAGTAGCGCGGCCCAACCCCCTCGATAATGCCGCTATACATGGGCGAACGGGACAACCCCGAGCGGATGATTTCATGGGTGCGTTCGTTGGTGCGGGTGATCCAGCAGGAAATTTGTGGCGGATGCGCCGCCGCCGAACCCAGATAAGAAAACACCGGGGTGGGGATATCCCCGGGTTGTTCTGTCAGCCGCCTATAGTCAATGGAACGGCCATCGAGACGCGGTGGGGTGCCGGTCTTGAGCCGGCCCACCCGCAAGGGCAGTTCCCGTAACCGGGCAGCCAACGCATTAGCCGGTGGATCACCGGCCCGGCCGCCTTCGTAGTTATCCAGTCCCACATGGATACGCCCCGCCAGGAAAGTGCCGGTCGTGAGTACGACGGCACCGGCAGCGAAGCGGATACCGGTTTGCGTGACGACGCCCACCACGCGCTCGCCTTCCACGATCAAGTCGTCGGCCGCCTGCTGAAAGACCTGCAAGTTGGGCTGATTCTCCACCAGGGAACGCACCGCAGCTTTGTACAATACTCGGTCGGCCTGGGCGCGGGTGGCCCTTACCGCCGGCCCTTTGCGGCCGTTAAGAACGCGGAACTGGATACCGCCACGGTCGGCAGCGCCGGCCATCACCCCACCCAGAGCATCAATCTCCTTAACCAGATGCCCCTTGCCGATGCCGCCGATGGCCGGATTGCAGCTCATCTGTCCAACCGTTTCGATATTATGGGTCAGCAGCAAGGTGCGCAAGCCCATGCGCGCCGCCGCCATGCAGGCCTCGGTGCCGGCATGGCCGCCGCCAATCACAATCACATCAAAATGCTCTGGATAATGCATAATACTGATCCACCTTGAAATTCAAATAGTCGAGCATTTTAGACGGGATTTGGGAGGGTGGATAGATAGCTTTAGCGCTTGCCGGCTTGAAAGAATTGCTCAGTGCAAGCATAGCTGGATGGGTCTGTGATTGCCTCACGTGCTGTTAGCGACAGGGTCATTGAATAACCGCCACAGGCTGATGGGTAGCGACATCGCGACCTTTGAAAGAACACTGATTTGAATGACGCCGCGCCATGGAGGACACGACGCCCGGATCGCGAATATCATACGGATAACCGGGGGGCGCCGCCGAGCGTATGCCCGGTGGTTGAAATTGTTCCAGGCCTGGCCTACCATCTGCGTCCTGCGGCGTTTGGTCATCGACACTTACACGCACAGCTTGAAGCCGAATCTGACATCGTGTGGATCCGTTTTCTTCCTTCCGACGGCTAGGCGCTTGGGAAATCTAGAAATTTACTACCTTATACGAAAGCGACCAGCTGTTCGCACGGTCGGAGTTACTGCATCGGCGCATGCAGGTCCGGGGGTTGACAGATGATCCAGATTGCGATGCTCCCTAGTGACCGCGCGATGCTCGTGAGCGTTCAGGGCCTGCGCGGTTTGGCGTTGTTGACGGTCGTGCTTGCTCATCTTTCCTTTGTCGAACTCAAGTACGGCCAAGTCGCGCCAGTGCTCTACCCGTTGCCATTCAAGACTCATGGCCACGCGGCAGTGGATACCTTCTTCGTGATCAGCGGATTTTTCATCGTCTACACGACGCGCGGCTGGTTTGGCAACGCGCGTGGCATGTTAGCGTTTGCCTACCGCCGGTTCACACGCATTTACCCCCTGTGGTGGTTCTATTCGCTGCTGGTGCTGCCGGTCTTCCTGTTCCATCCGCACATGGTAAACAGCGCAGACGGCAACCAGGTCAACCTATTCACTTCCTTCCTGCTCCTCCCCGACCGACACTTGCCGTTGATCCCGGTTGGCTGGTCATTGGTCCAAGAGATTTACTTCTGCGCCGGGTTCTCGCTGCTCCTGTTTCTCCCAGAGCGCCGCTTGCCGTGCGCGCTGTTCGCATGGGCGAGCTTCGATATAGCGATGATCGCGCTGCAATTAGCAATCGAGCCTTCCAATCCATGGCTAAAGCTCCTCGGCAGCCCGCTGAACCTGGAATTTCTGATGGGCGCCGCTGTCGCACTGGTGGCGGAGCAGCGCCTGCTCAAGCGCCCGGCACTGGCTATCGCGATCGGCCTCGTCCTTTCTTTCGGCGGCTACGAGATGTACGTATCAGTTACCGGGAATCTTCTTGTTGACGAATTTAATCGGGTTCTCCTCTATGGCGTGCCGGGCTGCCTTTATGTTTACAGCCTCGTCTCGCTCGAACTGTCCGGACAGCCTGGGCCGTTGAGCCGTCTGAAATGGATGGGCGATTCGTCCTACTCCACCTATTTAGGGCATGTTCTGGTGATCTCGGGACTCGGGCGGCTGTGGGCACAGTTTGGAGTGCCAGGCTACCTACCGCACGCTCTGTTCCTTGTCGTTTGCCTCATTGCGTCTTTTGTCGCGGGCGAACTGAGCTATCGCTATCTGGAGAAACCGGTGCTGCGTTTCGCAAAGCGCTACGATCCTTCGCGCCGCACTGTGGATTCAGAAGCGCTGGCGAAGCCTGCTGTCCTGATTCAAGCGCGACCTGCATTTGCTGCCGAGACGACCACAAAACCAGCAACGCTTGCCGCCTTTCCATGCGGTCATGACAAACTGACAGGTGATGAGATTAATGAATAATGCTCAACTTATTGCTGGCTTATTTGCCAGTTGGTCTATAGCAATCCTCGCTCGGCAAACGAGATGACCTCACCATCACCGATGATGAAATGATCCAGTACCCGCACATCGATCAAGGCCAGCGCCTCTTTCAGGCGCAGCGTGATCTGTTCATCGGCGCGGCTCGGTTCGGCGATTCCCGACGGGTGATTATGGGCCAGAATCAGGGCGGCGGCGTTGTGATAGAGCGCGCGCTTGACCACCTGGCGCGGGTGTACCGAAGCGCCGTCGATAGTGCCGAAGAACAATTCCTCGAAGCTGATCACCCGGTGGCGATTGTCCAGAAACAGGCAGGCGAACACCTCATGAGGTTGATGGCGCAATCTGGCAGTGAGGTAACGGCGGGTATCGGCCACACTCTGCAGTGGGTCGCCGCGTTGCAGTTGTTCTTCCAGGAAACGCCGCCCCAATTCCAGCACTGCCTGCAATTGCACGTATTTGGCCGGCCCCAGGCCAGGCTCTTTGCAAAAGCTGGCCTGGTCCGTTTCCAATAACTGCCGCAGCCCCCCATAGTGGTTCAGCAGGTCGCGAGCTAAGTCCACGGCGCTGCGGCCTGGGATTCCGGTACGCAGGAAGATAGCTAATAGTTCGGCATCGGAAAGGGCACTGGCGCCCCGGCGCAGCAGTTTTTCCCGAGGACGTTCTGCATCAGGCCAATCGCGTATGGACATGGTAACCTCCTTGTGAATTCAGCCGTCTCTTTCGACCCGCGACCTAGTCGCGGTAGCTTAATAAGAGCTATTATAAAATTTGACTCCTCTCAATCATTAAATTATTACAAAAGCAGCATCTCCATGTCAGCACGCACAGCTACGGTGAATCGCGACACCCTGGAAACCCAGATCCGGGCTTTCGTAAACCTGGATGGGGTGGGCGACGCCAAGTTCGCCACCGGCGTTCCCTTTCTCGACCACATGCTTGACCAGATCGCCCGCCATGGCATGATAGACTTGGATATCAAGGCCAATGGCGATTTGCATATCGACGCCCATCATACGGTGGAAGACATCGGCATCACTCTGGGTCAAGCCTTTAAGCAGGCATTGGGAGACAAACAGGGTATCCGTCGCTATGGCCATGCCTACGTACCGCTGGACGAGGCTTTGTCCAGGGTCGTGCTGGATTGCTCCGGTCGTCCCGGCTTGGAGTATCATGTGGAATATCCCAGGGCGATAATCAATAATTTCGATGTGGACCTGTTCCGGGAGTTTTTCCAAGGCTTCGTCAATCACGCTCAGATTACCCTGCATATCGACAACCTGCGTGGCCGCAACGCCCACCATATCGTCGAAACTGTGTTCAAGGCTTTCGGCCGCGCCCTGCGCATGGCCGTAGAGCGCGATCCGCGCATGCAGGGCGTCATGCCATCTACCAAAGGCAGTTTGTAGCGAGCCACGTCCGTTGACAATTTCTTTGATCACCCCGGGACACTCCCAATGGCAAGCATTGCAGTTATCGATTACGGAATGGGCAATCTGCGTTCCGTTGCCAAGGCGCTGGAGTACGTAGCCCCAGAGGTCCGAGTCTTGGTGACCCAGCAAGCAGACGATATCCTGCGGGCGGACCGGGTGGTTTTTCCAGGCCAGGGGGCCATCGGTGACTGCATGCAGGAACTGCAGCGCCTGCAACTGGTGGAGGTCGTGCGCGAGGCTGCGGCCAGCAAGCCGTTTCTGGGTCTTTGCCTAGGCCCTCAGGCGCTCATGGATTTCAGCGAGGAAAACGGCGGCGTTCCCTGCCTCGGTGTGTTACCCGGTCGGGTCGTATGGTTTGGTGATAAGCTCCGCGATCCCGATACTGGTGAACGACTCAAGATTCCTCACATGGGTTGGAATCAGGTTCACCAACTGAGCGAACACCCCTTGTGGCGGGACATCCCCCAAGACAGTCGCTTCTATTTCGTGCACAGTTATTATTTGCTACCGACAACAGCCACCGTCGAAGCGGGCAAGACCCATTATGCTTTCATGTTCACCTCGGCCATCGCCCGCGACAACATCTTCGCGGTGCAATTTCATCCGGAAAAAAGCGCCCAGGCCGGGCTACGGCTACTCGCTAATTTCACCCGCTGGAGCCCTGGTTAGCCTGTCAATCATTTGCCATCCCAAAGGTATGATGAGGAAATAATAATGCTGTTAATACCAGCAATCGATCTGAAAGACGGTCAGTGTGTACGGTTGCGCCAGGGACGCATGGAGGATTCCACCGTATTCTCCGATGACCCCGTCGCCATGGCCGCACGCTGGGTGCATGCGGGCGCCCGCCGCCTGCATGTGGTGGACCTCAACGGCGCCTTCGCCGGCAAGCCGGTTAATGCCCAGGTGATACGCCGTATCGCCGATGCCTTTCCCGACCTGCCTATTCAGGTGGGCGGCGGTATCCGCGATGAAGAAACGGTGGACACCTATCTGAACGCCGGCGTGCAGTTCGTCATCATCGGCACCAAGGCCGTTAAGGAGCCCCACTTTATCAGCGATCTGTGCCTCGAGTACCCTGGCCACATCATCGTCGGCCTGGACGCCAGAGACGGCAAGGTGGCCGTAGACGGGTGGTCCAAACTGTCCAAGCACGACGCGATTGACATGGCCCGCATCTTCGAGCGTGATGGCGTGGAGGCTATCGTGTACACCGATATCGGCCGCGATGGGATGATGCAGGGCGTTAACGTGGAAGCTACGGTCAAACTGGCCCAGGCCATTTCCATTCCCGTCATCGCGTCCGGTGGCGTCAGCACCCTGGACGACATCCGCGCCCTGCGCGACGCGCAGGAAGCGGGTATCATGGGGACTATCATCGGTCGCGCTTTATACGAAGGCAGCATCGATCTGGCTGTTGCCCAGAAACTGGTGGACGCCGCCGCTTGAAATAAGCCGCCTTGAAACCTCTAGGTAAATCGCACGCATGGGTCTGGCAAAACGCGTTATTCCCTGTCTCGACGTAGACAACGGCCGGGTGGTCAAAGGCGTCAACTTCATCGCCATTCGCGATGCCGGTGATCCCGTCGAGGTTGCGCACCGCTACGACGAGCAGGGTGCCGACGAAGTCACTTTCCTGGATATCACTGCCAGCTCCGACAATCGGGAGACTATGGCCCATGTCGTAGAAGCGGTAGCCGGCCAGGTCTTCATCCCGCTGACCGTGGGCGGTGGCATCCGCACGGTAGCCGACGTGCGTCGCATGCTGAACGCCGGCGCCGACAAGGTGTCCATCAACACAGCGGCGGTCTTCAATCCCGAATTCGTTCGGGAAGCCGCCCGCCGCTTCGGCAATCAATGCATTGTGGTAGCCATCGATGCCAAGGCGGTCCGCACCTCGGAGCGGGCTCCACGCTGGGAAGTCTTCACGCACGGGGGCCGCCGGCCTACGGGCATCGATGCTGTGGAGTGGGCCTGCAAAATGGTCGACTACGGTGCCGGGGAGATTTTGCTTACCAGCATGGACCGGGATGGCACTAAGCTCGGCTTTGACCTAGAGTTGACCCGCGCCGTCAGCGAGGCCGTCAGCGTGCCGGTGATTGCCTCCGGCGGGGTTGGCACCCTGGATCACCTAACCGACGGAATACTTAAAGGCAAGGCCGACGCAGTGCTGGCCGCCAGCATTTTTCACTTTGGCGAATACACTATCGAACAGGCAAAGCGGCATATGCAGGCGCATGGCATCGAGGTGCGGCTTTGAACGTCTTTCAGCGTCAGGATATATGGTAATGAATGAAGAATGGCTGGACCGTATCCAGTGGACTGCCGATGGCTTGGTACCCGTGATCGCCCAGGAAACCGGCAGCGGCAGGGTATTGATGCTGGCGTGGATGAACCATGAAGCCTTGCAACAGACCGTGGCCCACGGCGAGGCAGTCTACTGGTCCCGCTCGCGGCGGCGTCTCTGGCATAAGGGTGAAACTTCCGGCAATGTGCAAAAGGTGCGCGGCATCCACCTGGACTGCGATAATGATGTGTTGTTGTTGGAAGTGGAGCAGAGTGGTGGCGTGGCCTGCCATACCGGCCGCCATAGCTGCTTTTTCCAACAGCTTCGCGACGGCGACTGGGTAACGATGGATGCGGTGCTCAAGGACCCTAACGCGATGTATGGTTCTGCATGACGACGCGGCCGGCAACTGAGCCGCAGGGCCGACAGCCACCTGCAACAACGGCATTGCATACGCAGCGCGACCGTAATGATATCCTGCGGCAACTGGCGGCTACCATGGAATCCCGTAAGGGCGCCGATCCCGAGAGCTCCTATGTGGCGCAGCTCTACGCCAAGGGCCTGGACGCCATTCTCAAGAAAGTGGGCGAAGAGGCCACGGAAACGATATTGGCCGCCAAGGACGGAGACCTCCAGCAGCTCGTGCACGAAACGGCAGACCTGTGGTTTCATACCCTGGTGATGCTGGCCCATCAAGGGCTGGGGCCTGCGGCGGTGCTGCAGGAGCTTGCACGCCGTGCTGGGGTATCCGGTCTAGCCGAAAAAGCTTCCAGGGCACCTAAAGCTACCTAACCCCCGGCTTTGCTGGGATACGACTTGCGAGGGTCACACCATGCGTTTTAGTGTTTGGGAACTATTGCTCATCCTGGCTATTGTCTTGGTCCTCTTCGGTACCAAGCGCCTGCGCAATCTCGGCGCCGATTTAGGCGCCTCGTTCAAGGGCTTTCGCGACTCCATGAAAGAAGGCGAAAAATCGGCGGAAGCAGAGGATGAGAAAAAACCTGATCACATCACCCAAAACCGGGTCATCGATGCCGAGGCCACGCGGGAAAATACGCCTAAAGAGAAGGATAAAGTCTGAATTTAATGCTCATTGCAGCTGGTTACCAATATGTTTGAGATCGGCTTTTGGGAAATCGTCCTGGTCTTCGTGGTGGCGTTGGTGGTGGTAGGGCCTAAACGCCTGCCAGGGCTGGCGCGCACGGCCGGACTCTGGATAGGCAAGGCGCGGCGCATGGTGGCGGATGTCAAAGATGAAGTAGAGCGGGAATTGCGGGTGGATGAGCTGAAACGCTCTATCAGCCAGCAGGAAGCTGCTGAAGAGATAAGGAGATTAGCCGACAGAGTCAAATCCATCAATACGGACATTCAAACAGAAGTGAGCAAAACCGTAACTCCACATCTTGAGGCTGTTTCCCTGACTAAGAGCACATCGCCTCAGCCACCAGCCGAGGGTGTTTCCCTCCCTGATGCAGTGCTTCAAACGGCGTCTTCGACTCAGCCGCCAGCCGACCCGACCTCGCCACCCAATCCCCCCGTGCAGTGTGAGTAGTGACCGGTGTCCGACGTCGATCAGGAACAACCTTTACTCAGCCATCTTCTGGAGTTGCGCACCCGCCTGCTGCGGATGATTGCCGGCATCCTACTGGTGTTTCTGGTACTGTCGCCCTTCTCCAACCAGATCTACACCGCGCTGGCCGGTCCACTGCTCAAGCATTTGCCGGCCCAGAGCAGCATGATCGCTATCGATGTTATTTCGCCTTTCCTGGCACCCATGAAGCTCAGCCTCGTGCTGGCCTTGTTCATCGCCATGCCGTGGGTGCTCTATCAAGCCTGGGCTTTCATCGCGCCTGGCTTGTATCAAAGCGAGAAGCGCTTGGCGATGCCCATCCTGGTATCCAGCACCGCATTGTTTTATTGCGGGATGGCCTTCGCCTATTACATCATCATGCCGCTGTTCTTTGCCTTCATAACCAGCACCGCACCCCAGGGCGTGGCGGTGATGACCGACATCACCCATTATCTGGATTTTGTGTTGACCTTGTTCTTCGCCTTCGGAGTGGCCTTCGAGGTGCCGATTGCCACTATTATTTTGGTCATCACGGGGGTCACTACGCCAGAGGCGCTGACGACCAAACGCCCCTATATCATCGTGGGAGCTTTCATTATCGGCATGGTGCTTACCCCGCCCGATGTGATTTCCCAAACCCTGCTGGCGGTGCCGATATGGCTGCTTTTTGAAGCGGGGGTATTTTGCTCTCGGATTTTGCTGCGCCGCCGGGCCGGCAACACTTCGCAGAACACAGCCCTGAACCACTTCGACGATCCACAATCCTGACGCCGGCAACCCGCAGAGCATCTTAATGGGGCGCCCCTGGCGGCATCTGGCTTAACTCCCAGCGACTTACTCCAGGGTGATCTCATCATCGACGATATGGGTAAATTCCAGCTTGTCGATGGTCAGGGTCATGCAGACTTGCAAGCGTTCGTCACCTTTGATCTCGCCACTTTCCAAAGCCTCACGGACAGCGTTTTCGATCTCGCGTTGGGAAGTTACACCCACCTGCTTAAGGAATTTGCGCACCTGCATGTTAAATACATCTGGATTCATGTCACACCTCGATTTAATTTTGCCGCTAGCATAGCCGATAAAGCGCATGGTTCGCCTTATTTAAGATCATAAGATCCATTTGTCATCAACAAGGCTCTTTATCCCAAAAACAGCGATTCACTGCTTGGCTGCTATTGTATGCTGTCAATGAGATATATTGACTCAGGTAATTGAAGAGATCACCCGATGGGTGAAGTGAAAAGGCGGCAAAACTTTGCATTACGCCTGGCAGCGCAGGCGCTTGCCGAGGCGACGGGTTGGGTGGAACCGCCCAGTGGAAACCTGCAGGTGCCTTGGATCGATAAAGCAGCGGTGACACTCTGGGGGCAGATGCCATTTTCCATCACCGGGTGCGGGGTGACTGCGGCTTTGGCGCCGACCGGAGCATGCGCGAACTCGAAGACCGAAATCAGCACTACCTGTTCAAGTTGAGGCTGACGAAAGAAGGCAAGCGCTGCATCGAGCGGGATTTCTTCGGCGGCGCCTGGACCGCTGCCGATGCCGACTGGCAAGGATTGGAAGGTGAATTGCGGCTATCGGGGTGGGATCACCAGCGGCGGGTCGTCTTGCTGCGCCGCCAGTTGCGGGGCGAGCAGGTTCGCCCACGAGAACGCCAAAGCGCTCATTCAACATCGCTGGCTTTTGCCAGAAAAGAGGCGTTTTTCTTTACTGGGGCAGCCACCGGCGTAGCGGCGGAGAAAAGGGGCTTGACGCGAAAGTAACGCAAGCCATTGTTTTAATTGGTGGGCCCTGTAGGACTTGAACCTACGACCTACGGATTATGAGTCCGCAGCTCTAACCGACTGAGCTAAGGGCCCTGATATCGAAGAAGTATAATGTGGACAGCCGACTACCGCTACAGCTCATTCCAGATCCAGGAAGCTGCGCAACTGCTCGGAGCGATTGGGGTGACGCAGTTTGCGCAGGGCCTTGGCTTCGATCTGGCGGATGCGCTCGCGGGTGACATCGAACTGTTTGCCGACTTCTTCCAGGGTATGATCGGTATTCATATCGATGCCAAAACGCATGCGCAGCACCTTGGCCTCCCGCGGTGTAAGGCTGGCTAGCACCTCGCGCGTGGCCTCCTTCAAGCCTTCGCCAGTAGCGGAATCCACCGGTGATAGCACGCTGGCATCCTCGATGAAATCCCCCAGATGGGAATCCTCGTCATCGCCGATGGGGGTTTCCATGGAAATGGGCTCTTTGGAGATCTTGAGAACCTTGCGCACCTTGTCTTCCGGCATATCCATGCGTTCGGCCAACTCATCCGGCGTCGCCTCACGCCCCATCTCCTGAAGCATCTGCCGGGAGATTCGATTAAGCTTGTTGATGGTCTCGATCATATGCACCGGGATGCGGATGGTGCGGGCCTGATCGGCGATGGAGCGGGTGATGGCCTGGCGAATCCACCACGTCGCATAAGTGGAAAACTTGTAGCCACGCCGATATTCGAATTTATCCACCGCTTTCATCAGGCCGATGTTGCCCTCTTGGATCAGATCCAGGAATTGCAAACCGCGATTGGTGTATTTCTTGGCGATGGAAATCACCAGGCGCAGGTTGGCCTCCACCATCTCCTTTTTGGCGCGCCGAGCCTTGGCTTCGCCGATGGACATATGGCGGTTGGTATCCTTGATATCATGGATGGGAATGCAGGCTTCTCGCTGTATTTCCATCAGCGTGCCCTGGGCCTGGCGGATCTCGTTGCGGTATTCCGAGAGGGCGGCGGAATACTTCTTCCCCGTCTTGATGTGCTCATCAACCCATTCCAGGTTAGTCTCATGTTCAGGAAAGGAGTTAATAAACACCTTGCGGGGCATTTGCGCCTTGCCAACGCACATAGCCATAACGATTTTTTCCTGGGCACGAATTCGATCTACCGTGTCGCGCAGCGCATTAACCAATCGCTCCAACACCTTCGGCACCAGCTTGAATTCCATGAATTGTTCGGCCATCTGCTGGCGCAGGGCCCGCGTCCGCAGATGATGTAGGCCGCGCTCATTGATGCTGCCTAGCGTCTGCTCAAGCAAAGCGCGCAGTTCCGCAAAGCGGCGGGCGGCTTCTTCAGGATCCGGTCCATTGTCCGTTACCGCCCCTGCATCGTCGTCTTCGTTCTCATCCTCGCCTTCTACATCGAGGTCGCTGTCATTAGCCGGGGCAACGCTCCCTTGCGGTTCCACGCCTTCATCGCTAACCGGAGGTGTTTCGACCGGATCCGCAAGCGTTTCTTTAAATCCGCTGATGAGGTCAGCAAGGCGCAATTCACCTGCCTCGACAACGACATATTCCCTTAACAACTCGATGATCACAGGAGGGTAGCTGGCCAGAGCGGACAACACTTGCGCCATGCCTTCCTCGATGCGCTTGGCGATCTGGATCTCGCCTTCCCGAGTCAACAATTCCACGGTACCCATCTCGCGCATGTACATGCGCACGGGGTCGGTGGTACGGCCGAATTCGCTGTCTACCGCCGCCAGGGCCGCCGCGGCTTCCTCGGCCACATCATCATCGGTGTTGACCGTGCTGTCGCTCAGCAAAAGGGTATCAGTATCCGGCGCGAATTCATGCACCTCGATGCCCATATCGTTTATCATCGCGATGATGTCTTCGATCTGCTCTGGGTCGACGATGTCATCCGGCAGGTGGTCATTCACCTCGGCATAAGTCAAGAACCCCTGCTCTTTACCGCGGGCGATCAACTTTTTCAACTGCGACTGTTGCTGTTCGCTCATGACCTTGTGGTGTACCCGACAATAGTAGCTTGAATCGGAAAATCAAACTGATAAATTTAACATATAAATCAGCATACCGCCGAAATCATTTGACCGGTGACGATTAGCTTCATTTCATCCTGCTAAGGGTTCTTAACAAATTTCTTTCCTCCACGCTCAGTTTCTCCAGCCTTCCTTTCTGAATGGCGGTATCCAAGAGCTGTTTTTCCGGGCTGTAACGTTTTTCCAGTTGTTCCAGGGTAGCTAAAAACTCCGCCTCATAATCATAACGATCTTCGGCAGACTCGGGCTTCCACTGGGCGAGCCGCGCTAGAATGTGCCCTGTTTCGGTATCCTCATAGCGGGTCAGAAGGAGCGCTGCCGAAGTAATTTGGGGATGGGTCTGAAGTAACTCAATGAGGTCCAGCAACAGTGGCAACCCGGCTGCGGGAATTCCCTGAAAACGCTTGATATCGACATGTTGCGCCAGGTCGGTGCGATTCAATAACAGGGCTATGGCGAGACGTACTGGTGTGCGCATCGGATTGACAGCATGGCCAGTCGGCAACGCCGCATGGACGGTCAGGCGTTTTTCAATGTGTTGTTTGCCAACCCCGGTCATGTCTGCCAGGCGCTGTATCAGCATGTCTCGGTATACGCTGTCGGGCAGTCTGTCCAGCAGGGGACGCGCTTTTTCCGCTAAGCGGGCGCGCCCGTCGATGCTGTGCATGTTCACTTCGGCGGTAAGGTGCTCGAACAGATAGTTGGATAAGGGGAGCGCCTGGGTTAACCGGCTTTCAAAAGCCTCTCGACCCTCCTTGCGCACCAGGGCATCCGGATCTTCTCCGTCGGGCAGGAACAGAAAAGCGGCCTGACGGCCGTCCCGCAACAGCGGCAAGCCGTTTTCCAACGCCCGCCAAGCAGCCTCGCGGCCAGCCCGATCCCCGTCGAAGCAGAAGATAATATCTTTGCTGACCCGAAACAGGCGCTCCAAATGCTCCGGGGTGGTGGCAGTTCCCAATGTGGCGACAGCGTAACGGATCCCGTATTGGGCCAGGGTTACCACGTCCATATACCCTTCTACCACCAACAGATGCTGGAATTGGCGCTCGCTCATGCGCGCCTCATAGAGGCCATAAAGTTCCCGGCCCTTGTGGAAAAATGGGGTTTCGGGGGAGTTCAGATACTTCGGAGTGGCGTCCCCCAGGGCACGGCCACCGAAAGCAATAGTGCGCCCGCGCCGGTCACGGATTGGGAAGACGATGCGGTCGCGGAAGCGGTCGTAGCGTTCGCCGTTGTCGCGCTCAATCGCTAATCCCGCCGTGACTAGATCTTTTGGATCTATGCCTTTTTCCAATGCCTTGCACAGGCTATCCCAAGCCGGTGGGGCATAACCGATGCCAAAGGTATTGACGATTTCGCCGTTCAAGCCCCGGCCGCGCAGATAATCGATAGCCTTCTGACGAGCAGGATGTTCACGCAGCTGCCGGCGAAAGAAATGAGCGGCTTGCTCAACCAGGGCAATCAGGTCTTTCTGCTGGTCAGGTTTCGCATCAATGGCGCAGGGTAATTCCAAACCTGCCGAGCGCGCCAGTTCCTCAACGGCCTCCATGAACCCCAGATGCTCGTATGCCATGAGAAAACCGATGGCGTTGCCATGGGCGCCACAGCCGAAGCAGTGATAAAACTGTTTGACCGGGCTGACGGTAAACGAAGGGGTTTTTTCGGCATGAAACGGGCAGCAGGCGCTGTACTCACGGCCCGTTTTCCGTAAGGTTACCCGGACATCGACGACCTCGACGAGGTCCACTCGGCTAAGCAGTTGATCAAGAAAATCCTGGGAAATGCGGTTGGCCATGAGGCATAGCTTAGGCGATTCTCGGCACGCTGTCAGCGTGGTGCCAGATATCTTTGCCAAATACCTGCGGATGCCGATTTGGACTCGACTAAGTTAACGCGTCGGGAAATAGCGGCCGCCTGTTCAACCGTCGAGCCGGGCCTTAACGAGGGCGCTGACCGCGGTCATATCGGCGCGCCCCTGGATCTGATTCTTGAGCAGGCCCATGACCTTCCCCATATCCCGGACCGATTGGGCGCCAGCGGCGGCAATGGCCTGAGCAATCAGGGCGGCCAGTTCGGCCTCGCTGATGGGCTGAGGCATATAGGCCTGGATGACCTCAATCTCAAAGGCTTCCTTAGCGGCCAGATCTTCGCGACCCCCGTTCTGATAATGGCCAATGGACTCGCGGCGCTGTTTGCACATGCGTTCCAGCACGCCGATGACTTGTGCGTCATCCAAGATGATGCGCTCATCGACCTCGCGTTGCTTGACAGCAGCAAGGATAAGTCGAATGGTCCCCAAACGGTCTTTATCCTTAGCCCGCATGGCGAACTTCATGTCGTCTTGAATGCGATTTTTGAGAGACATGGGTGCGGAAAATCGGAAGGAAAAACTGATGTCTTAGTAAAGACGGATACGGCGAGAAACTTCCCGAGAGAGCTTTTTCAGGTGACGTTTAACAGCGGCGGCCTGTTTGCGTTTACGTTCCTGGGTAGGCTTCTCATAGAACTCGCGGCGGCGAACTTCTGAAAGAATACCCGCTTTCTCGCAAGAGCGCTTGAAGCGGCGCAGGGCAATATCAAACGGTTCGTTTTCTTTGACTTTCACGGAAGGCATTAAACCATCACCTCGGTACTCCATAACTGGTTGTAAAATTGTTAGCAAATTATTTTAAATGTTTGGAATGTTGAATGCAAAGTTCTTGCGATGATCGGTGTTGCTTGGGAAAATGCCAGTATGCTTGTGCTCGGTATCGAAACGTCCTGCGATGAGACCGGGGTCGCCCTCTATGATGGGGAATGCGGCCTGCTGGCGCATGCCCTCTACAGTCAGGTGGAACTGCACGCCGACTATGGGGGGGTAGTGCCGGAACTGGCCTCCCGCGATCATGTACGCAAGGCGGTTCCGCTCCTGCGCCAGGTCTTCCACCAAGCCGGCGTCAGCGGCGCCGACGTGGCTGGCGTTGCATACACCAGAGGTCCAGGCTTGATCGGTGCCCTGCTGGTGGGAGCGTCTCTGGGTCACGGTCTGGCCTGGACCTGGCAAGTGCCGGCACTGGGGGTGCACCACATGGAAGGCCATCTGCTGGCGCCCCTGCTGGAAGCGAACCCACCAACCTTCCCCTTTGTTGCCCTGTTGGTATCCGGCGGACATACCTTGCTCGTGCAAGTGGGTAGCGTGGGCCACTATCGCATCCTTGGCGAGTCTCTAGATGATGCTGTCGGTGAAGCCTTCGATAAAACCGCCAAGTTGTTGGGTCTGCCCTATCCCGGCGGTCCGGCACTGGCCCGGCTCGCCGAGCAGGGCGATCCCAAGCGGTTCAGCTTCCCTCGCCCCATGACCGATCGGCCCGGTCTGGACTTTAGTTTCAGTGGTTTGAAAACCTTCGCCCGGAACACTTGGCGAGGCATCGCTCCTACGCCTCGAAACAGCGCCGACGTGGCCCGCGCCTTCGAGGAAGCAGTGGTGGACACCTTATGCATGAAATGCCGCCGAGTGCTGCGCGAGACCGGGATGCGCCGCTTGGTGGTGGCTGGAGGCGTGGGGGCCAATCGCCGGCTGCGACAGCGGTTGCAGGTCCTGGCGGAGCAGGAGGGTGCAGAGGTGTACTATCCACGCCCGGAGTTTTGCACCGATAATGGCGCCATGATCGCCTACGCGGGCTATCGGCGCCTCAGCGCCGGGCAACCCGCCGATGCGACGATTCAAGTTATGCCGCGCTGGCCCCTGGATAGCTTGAAGGAGCCTGAGTCCTCGCGCGCAGGGTACTGAAGTGCTCAGTCCTTCTTGGCTGTACCGATACTGTCCTCGGTGCCGGCCAGCAAGTTGTGGATATTGGAACGATGACGCCAAATCAGCAGCACCACCATGAGCAACACCGCGACGACATAGCTTCTGGGCAGCTCGAACCACCACAGGTAGAAAGGCGCCACCACCGCCGCCGTGAGCGCGGCCAGTGATGAGATACGCACGGTTACCGCCATCACCAGCCAAGTGGCTAACGCGGCCAGTGCCACCCAGAGGGATAGCCCCATGATCGCACCGAGAGCCGTGGCCACCCCTTTGCCGCCCGCGAAGCCGAAGAATACCGGGTAGAGGTGCCCCAGAAAAGCCGCCAGGGCGACGCCCGCCAGTCCCCCCTCGCTGGCGCCGGCGAAACCGGCCAGAAGGACCGGCAACAGTCCTTTGAGGAAATCCCCAATCAAAGTGATGGTGGCGGCTTTTTTGCCGGCAAGGCGCAAAACATTGGTGGCGCCGGGATTGCCCGATCCTTGCGTGCGCGGGTCCGGCAGATCCAGCAGGCGGCAGACAATAATGGCCGTAGAAACCGAGCCCCACAAGTAAGCGAAAATGATAAAAAGGCTGTCAATGATCATGATGACTAGTGAAGGCGTCAGGAGTGGTCAAGTCAAAAGAGATTCCCGTGAAAGCGTTGCGCTGAGTCGCTATATTTTCGGAGTTTATATAGGAACCCGCTATGGATATCATATTTATTCACGATCTGCGTATTGAAACCATTATCGGAATATATGACTGGGAACGCCAGATCAAGCAAATCGTCGGTATCGATTTGGAGATAGGTACGGATATCCGCAAAGCGGCCGCAAGCGACGCCATCGATGATACCCTGAATTATAAGGCCGTGGCCAAGCGGCTTATTCAGTTTGTCGGCGACAGTCACTTCATGCTGGTTGAAACGCTGGGCGAGCGCATCGCGGAAATCGTCCTGACGGAATTCCAGGTGCCCTGGCTGCGACTGACCTTAAGCAAGCCAGGTGCGGTGCGTGGCGCCCGCGACGTGGGCATCATCATCGAACGCGGTGTGCGTTGAGCAGTCATGGCGAGGGTCTATGTCAGCATTGGCAGCAACGTGGAGCGGGAACGCAATGTACGTTCCTGTCTACGTGCCCTGGAGGCACGGTTCGGCCCACTGATCATTTCCAGCGTCTATCAAAACAAGGCGATCGGCTTTGCGGGTGATGATTTCTTCAACCTGGTCGTGGGTTTCGATACCAAGGCGGACGTGCACAGCGTGGCCCGGTGTCTGCGCGATATTGAGGCGGCCCATGACCGATGCCGAGAGGTGTCCAGGTTTGCTCCCCGCACTTTGGATTTGGACCTGCTGCTCTGCGATGAACTGGTGTTGGAGGAGGCGAATTTGCGCATCCCTCGCGCCGAGATTGCCGACTATGCCTTCGTGCTATGTCCGTTGGCGGAGGTGGCGGGATCAATGCGGCATCCGCTGTTAGGGAAGACATTCGAGGAACTCTGGGAATGCTTTGACAAGAGCGACGCACAACTGCAGCCCGTCGACATGGACGTCTGAATCGCCAGGGCTTATTTCAAAGTTCCGCCACCTGAACTGTGACCTTCAACAAGGGCGATTGGGGGGTGTTGGAAACGAATGCGCCTGAAACGGGGGGGATGGATTCCGGATGGCGGCTGACGGCCACGGCGATGTGTCCGTTGCCCACCACTTGGCCGCCGGTGGGGTCAAACCCCCTCCAGCCCGCGCCCGGCAGATAGACTTCCGCCCAGGCATGGGTTGAACCATAGCCCTGCACCGTACTTGGAGAATGCAAATAGCCGCTTACAAAGCGTGCGGCCAGACCTAAATATCGGCAAGCCTCGATGAATAAGGTGGCGTAATCGCGGCATGAGCCAGTTTTAATAGCCAGGGTTGCGGCAGGTCTCTGAACCCCCGGTTCTTCACGCATCGCGTAGAAGAAATCCCCCGCCAGCGTCTTGTTGATAGTGTCCAGGAGTATGTAGGTTTCTATCACCTGGTCGGGTTGCCAGAATTGGCGCAGCCAGTTGCCCAGCAAGGCATGGTCCTCGGGATAGGTGGATAACAAATAAGGTCCTAAGTCTGCCTGTTCCTGTGGGTCGTAACGGAAGGGAAAGTTCACCGCGTAATCGGCCACCAGGAAGTCCAGGGGGCGGTCTTCATAATTTATGATGATCACTTCACTGACAATCGACAAGATGTCGACGAGCATGTTAAATGTTGCGATTGCCACGGAATTGTCATAGACATCGCGGTGCCATTTAATCGTGCAGGCGGGATTGATTGTCAGCTGGGAGGATTCGATGCGAATATCATGACCTTCCCGTGGCCGCAGTAGCAGTTTGTGGGGCTGCAACCGCACGGAATTGCTGTATTCGTATAGGGTGGTGTGTTTGATTTTCAAGCGTCGCATCACCTGCACCTTTGATTGAATCGTCGTGCAACTACTGTTCAGTCTACGCCTTTCAGCCCGATCTTGAAATTTCAACTTTTATAACCCGCACCTAAAATCTCCATGTCTCGACCACTCCACCTGTTTGTCGCCCTCTCCAGTCACGGTTTTGGCCACCTGGCTCAGGCCGCGCCGGTACTGAACGCGCTGCGCCAGCGTCTGCCGACGCTGCGGTTGACCGTGCAATGTTCCTTGTCGGCGGCGGTGTTGCGAGACCGTATCAGCGGGGATATAGAGCGGGTCACCGAGGCCACCGACTTCGGCATGGTCATGGCCAGCGCCCTGGACGTGCAAATCGGAGCAAGCGTGGAGGCCTACCGGGTGTTTCACGCTAGCTGGGAGAGCCGGTTGGCGAACCAGGCGGAACTGTTGGCGCGCCTTGCGCCGGATATGGTATTCGCTGATATCCCATATTTACCATTGGCCGCCGCGGCCCGGCTCGGGATTCCGGCGGTGGCGCTGTGCTCGCTGAACTGGGCCGCTATTCTCAAGGCTTACTGTCCGGTCGATCCGGGTCTGGAAGCGATCCACAGTACCCTGCTGGACGCCTACAATAGCGCGACGGTGTTCCTGTGTCCCGCCCCTTCCATGCTCATGCCGGAACTCGTCAATAGCCGGCCCATCGGTCCGATTGCCATAGACGGCCGCAATCGGCGCAGGGAACTTGAGACTCGCCTAGGCCTGGTCGGGACTGAGATCCTGGTGTTAGTGGGATTGGGGGGGATCGAGCTGCGCCTGCCGGTGGAACGCTGGCCTGCCATCCCGGATATGCGCTGGCTGGTGCCTACCGCCTGGGGAGTTGAGCGACCCGATACTGTGTCCTGGGACAGGGTGGCCGATATTCCCTTCATCGATCTGTTGGGTTCCTGCGACGTGCTGCTCACCAAACCTGGCTATGGCAGCTTCGCAGAAGCCGCGTGCAATGGTAAACCGGTACTGTATGTGGAGCGAAACGATTGGCCCGAGGAACCCGGACTGAGCCGCTGGCTGATGACGCACGGCAACGCCATAGGGATCGGCCGAAGCGCCCTGACAACGGGCGATTTGGAGGAACCGCTGCGGGCCTTGTTAGCCCAGCCGCGACGGCCCGCTCTCCAACCAACGGGGATCGACGAAGCTGCCGACTGCGTGGCGCGGTGTCTGGAGGCGCGCTGAGTGCGGCCTTGGTCTAGGCGAAGAGGTCTTCAGGGCGCCTGGTAACGGCGCCAGATCTGCTCCAGGCTGGCCGCCGCGCCGGCTGCCAGCTTGAAATCCACACAGCGGGAAACAGCGGTTGCGCTGGGATTGATCTCAACGGTGGGAATACTTAAGCGGCTGGCCTCGACAACCGGCCCGGCGACGTAGGGGAAAATGCTGGTGGTGCCAATGCTAAATACCATATCAAAGCCCCGCTCGAGTTGTTCGTAAAGTTGTTCAACGGCATCATTGGGCAGCAATTCCCCGAACAGGACCACCCGGGGCCGCAGAACGGCATTACAGCGGGGACAGGGCGGCGGTATGGTCAGGCCACTGTAATCGGGCACCGTCGTCGCGTAGTCACAGGCAGGGCAATAAAGATCGTGAATATTTCCGTGGATTTCGATCAAGTTGCGGCTGCCGGCCTCGCGATGAAAACCATCGACGTTCTGAGTCAGCACGCAGACGTCATCGAAATGGGACTGCATTTCTGCAATGATGGTATGGGCCAGGTTGAAATGCGCGTTCCGGCAGGAGCGTTCGATCTGGTGGATATACTTCCAGGGAATTTGAGGGGCTGCGGCCATCATTTCGCCGGATAGCGCCACTTCAATGGGCAGGTCTTCATCGGTCAGGTTATCGTTATACAGGCCGCCGATGCCACGATAGGTGGGCAGACCTGAATCGGCAGAGATCCCGGCGCCAGTGATGAATAGGAGGCGGCGGGAGCCGCGCAGCGCGGCGGCGATGCGAGCGACGGTTTGGGAGTCAATAACGGCCATATCGAGAGCCTACACGTTAAGGTTTTATCTGACCCTTGACCGGCCGCCGCCAGTCTTTGATCAGCTTTTGGGGTGCGCGGGTTACCGCCAGGTTGTCCGCCGGCACATCCTTGGCAATCGTAGAGCCGGCGCCCACGGTTGCGCCCTCGCCAACGCGCACCGGCGCGACCAGCGCGGTGTTGGAGCCGATAAAAGCGCGGTCCTCGATCACTGTCTTATACTTGTTGGCGCCATCGTAATTGCAGGTGATGGTGCCGGCGCCCACGTTGACATCCGCCCCGATCTCGGTATCGCCGATATAGGTCAGATGGTTGACCTTGGAGGCCGGGCCGATCACCGACTTCTTGATCTCCACGAAGTTACCCACGTGCACGCCGTCCGCCAGTTGGTTGCCGGGGCGTAACCGGGCAAAGGGACCAATTCGCGCGCCCCGACCTATGTGGGCTTCTTCGATCAGCGAATGGGACAGCACCTCGGTATCATCGCCAAGGATGGCATTGCAAATCATGGAGTGGGGACCGATGCGCACCCGGTCGCCAAGCCGCACCTCCCCTTCGAAAACCACGTTGACATCGATGATCACATCCTTGCCCGTCACGACGGTGCCCCGCACATCCACCCGCGCCGGGTCCAGCAGGGTAGCACCATTACGCATCAATGTCTCGACTTGGCGACGCTGATGATACCGCTCCAGCTCGGCCAGTTGCAGACGGTCGTTTACCCCCTCCACCTCGTGCGGATCGGGCGCGGAGAAAGCTTCCACGGCAACCCCGTCGGCCACCGCCATCGCGATCACATCGGTAAGGTAATATTCACCTTGGGCGTTCTTGTTATCCAACGCCCGCACCCAGCGCCTGAGGCGGCTTATTGGCGCCGCCAGAATGCCAGTGTTGACCTCACGGATACAGCGCTGCTCGGCACTGGCATCCTTTTCCTCCACGATGTGTTGTACCCGGCCGGTTAAGTCCCGCACGATACGCCCATACCCGGCGGGATCGGCCAGTTTCACCGTCAACAGCCCCAAATGATCACCGCTGGCGCTATCCACCAAGGGTTGTAGGGTCTCGCTGCCCACGAGGGGCACATCGCCATACAGAACCAGGACGACCGCGTCATCATCGGCGATGGTGGGCAAGACCTGATCGACGGCGTGCCCTGTCCCCAGTTGTTCCGCCTGCTCCACCCACACAATAGCGGATCGTTCCCCAAACGCGGCTTTGACTGCCTCGCCGCCATGGCCGTGGACCACCAAGCATTGCACGGCTCCCAGCCTGTCAGCCGTGTCCAGAACATGCCCCAACATGGGTTTACCACCAATCCGGTGCAAAACCTTGGGCAGATCGGAAACCATGCGCTTACCCTTGCCGGCGGCAAGAATCACTACTGATAGATGCATCGCTTGACTACCTCCACCAAGGGGAAAGAAAAACGGCTGCTGGCCGGCAAGACCATTGCGACAGGGAGGGGGACTGAAAAGCAGGAAACCCGGAGCAAAAAAAGCCGTGGAGATTTCCACGGCCTTATCCTTGCTGTTACTGTTTGAGTTTGCGGAGCTTCTCGATGGCTCTGAGCTGGGCAATGGCCTGAGCCAGCTCGGTCTCTGCTCTGGCATACTCAAAATCACTGCGGTGATCGGCCAGCAACTTTTCAGCGTGCTGCTTGGCTGCCAGGGCAGCGGCCTCATCCAGATCCTTAGCCCGTTCAGCCGTGTCAGCCAGCACGGTCACTACATGCGGCTGCACTTCCAGCAAGCCCCCGGAAACATAAAATATTTGCTCTTCCCCGTTGGGTAACTTGACACGGATCTGGCCAGGTCTTAGACGGGTCAACAACTGGCTATGGCGAGGCAAGATCCCTAACTCACCCAATTCGCCCGTTGCCGACACCATTTCCGCAGGACCGGAGAAGATTTCCTTGTCCGTACTGACGATATCCACATGGATTGTCATGGCCATAACGCCACCTCATTGCTATCTTTCAGGTCCTGCTGGATCAGCTGGTCCGGCGATCACAGTTTACCGGCTTTTTCAACCGCTTCCTCAATGGGACCGACCATGTAGAATGCCTGTTCGGGCAGATGATCATACTCGCCGTTAACAATACCCCTAAAGCCCGCGATGGTATCCTTGAGGGATACGTACTTGCCGGAGCTACCGGTAAACACTTCAGCAACGAAGAAGGGCTGGGACAGGAAGCGCTGGATCTTGCGGGCGCGGGACACGGCTAAACGGTCTTCATCCGACAATTCGTCCATGCCCAGGATCGCGATGATGTCTTTCAATTCCTTGTAGCGCTGCAAGGTGCCCTGCACCGCGCGGGCAGTGTCGTAATGCTCCTGCCCAATGACCAGCGGGTCCAGCTGACGGGAGGTGGAATCCAGCGGGTCCACTGCCGGGTAGATGCCGAGTTCCGCGATCTGGCGGGACAACACCACGGTAGCGTCCAGGTGAGCAAAGGTCGTGGCCGGAGAGGGGTCGGTCAAGTCGTCGGCTGGTACATAGACAGCCTGGATGGAGGTAATGGAACCTGTCTGGGTGGAGGTTATGCGCTCCTGCAATACACCCATTTCCTCGGCCAGGGTCGGCTGGTAACCCACCGCGGAGGGCATCCGCCCCAACAGCGCGGAACACTCGGTGCCGGCCAGGGTATAGCGGTAGATGTTATCGATGAACAGCAGTACGTCGCGGCCTTCATCACGGAAAAACTCGGCCATGGTCAGCCCCGTCAGCCCTACGCGCAAACGGTTGCCCGGCGGCTCGTTCATCTGGCCGTAAACCAGAGCCACCTTATCCAGCACGTTCGACTCCTTCATTTCATGATAGAAGTCGTTGCCCTCGCGGGTGCGCTCGCCTACTCCCGCGAAAACCGAGTAACCGGAGTGTTCGATGGCGATGTTGCGAATCAACTCCATCATGTTCACGGTCTTGCCCACGCCAGCGCCGCCGAACAGGCCCACTTTACCGCCCTTCGCGAACGGGCACAGCAGGTCGATAACCTTGATGCCCGTCTCCAACAATTCAGTCGCACCGGACTGCTCTTCAAAGCTCGGCGCTTTGCGGTGGATCGGCCATTTCTGTTCGGCTTCCACCGGACCGACATGGTCCACTGGCACGCCCAGCACGTTCATGATCCGCCCCAGGGTCGCCTTGCCCACCGGCACCGAAATCGGCGCACCCGTGTTGGAAACAACTAGACCGCGCTTCAGCCCATCGGATGAACCCATGGCGATAGTGCGCACCACACCGTCGCCGAGCTGCTGCTCGGCCTCCAGGATTAGACCTGTCTCTTCGACGAGCAGAGCATCATAAACTTTCGGAATCGACCCGCGCGGAAACTCCACGTCCACGACAGCGCCGATGATTTGCACGATATTCCCAGAACTCATGTAAGGTTCCCCTTAAGTCTCGAAAACTGCGACTCATACCGCCGCGGCGCCGCCCACAATTTCGGAAATTTCCTGAGTGATGGCCGCTTGTCGGGCCTTGTTGTAGATCAACTGCAATTGGGCGATTAGGTTGGTGGCGTTGTCTGTGGCGCTTTTCATGGCAACTCTACGCGCCGAATTTTCACACGCAATGTTCTCCACTACAGACCGATAAATCAAGGATTCCAGATACCGTAGCAGCAACAGATCTAGGATTTCCTTGGAATCGGGCTCGTAGATATAGTCCCAGTGATGCCTTTTAATCTCCTTTATGTCTTCCTCGGGCAAACCCGGGCCCTCAGCCAAACCGGGTAGCAATTGCAGTATCACGGGCTGCTGGCTCATCGAGTTGATGAACACGTTGCCAACCAAAAAAAGGCGATCGATTTGACCCTCCTCATAGGCACGCACCATGGCCGTCGCCGGCCCGCGCAACACCTCTGGATCGGGCAGGTCGCCCAGATTGGTGGCGGCGGCCACGAGATTGCCGCCTCGCCGCTTGAGGAAAGCAACAGCCTTCTTGCCGATGGCACACAGATCGATCTCCACGCCCTGACCATGCCACTGCTTCATGTGCGGCACCAGAGTTCTGAACAAGTTCACGTTCAGACCGCCACACAGGCCACGATCGGTGGAGATGACGATGTAGCCAACTCGCTTCACCGGGCGTTCAACCATATAAGGATGTTGGTACTCCGGATGGGCGGCAGCCAGATGCGCAACCACCTCACGAATTTTTTTCGAGTAGGGGCGGGCCGCCTGCATGCGATCCTGCGCCTTGCGCATCTTGCTGGTAGCCACCATTTCCATGGCGCGGGTGATCTTTTGAGTATTCTGAATACTCTTGATCTTGGTACGTATCTCTTTACCGACAGCCATACTTACACCTGCTTACCAGACTTGGTTGGCTTTGAAATCTTCTATGGCTTTTTTGAAGGCCATTTCGATTTCGTCGTTGTAGTCGCCCGTCGCGTTGACCTTATCCAACAATTCCTTATTGTTGGCATTCATATAGGCCAACAGCGCCGCTTCGAAGTCACCGATCTTGTTCAGCGGCACATCGTCCAGATGACCGCGGTCGACGGCAAACAGGACGATACCCATTTCCCCAACAGTCAAGGGCGAATACTGCTTCTGCTTCATTAACTCGGTGACCCGCTGGCCACGCTCCAACTGCTTGCGGGTGGTTTCGTCCAGATCGGAAGCGAACTGGGAAAAAGCCGCAAGTTCACGATACTGGGCTAGAGCCAGACGCACACCACCGCCCAGCTTCTTGATAACCTTAGTTTGGGCGGCGCCGCCGACGCGCGACACCGACAGACCGGCGTTGATGGCCGGGCGAATACCGGCATTGAAGAGGTCGGTCTCCAGGAAAATCTGGCCGTCGGTGATGGAGATCACATTGGTCGGTACGAAGGCCGATACGTCACCGGCTTGGGTCTCGATGATGGGAAGAGCGGTCAGCGAACCGGTCTTGCCCTTCACCTCGCCATTGGTCAGCCGCTCCACTTCGGCAGCGTTGATACGGGAAGCACGCTCCAGCAGGCGCGAATGCAGATAAAACACGTCACCTGGGAAGGCCTCGCGGCCTGGCGGCCGGCGCAGCAGCAGGGAAACCTGCCGGTAGGCCACTGCCTGCTTGGATAGGTCATCATAAATGATCAGCGCATCTTCGCCGCGGTCCCGGAAGAATTCCCCCATGGCGCAACCGGAATAGGGGGCAATGTATTGCAGAGCAGCCGACTCGGAAGCGCTGGCGGCGACCACAATAGTATGCCCCATGGCGCCATGCTCTTCCAGTTTGCGTACCACGGTGGCGATGGAAGAATTCTTCTGGCCGATGGCGACGTAGATACAGGTAACGCCGGTGCCTTTCTGATTGATAATGGCATCGATGGCGACCGCGGTCTTGCCGGTCTGGCGATCACCGATAATCAGTTCGCGCTGACCACGACCGATGGGCACCATGGCGTCGATGGACTTGAGGCCGGTCTGCACCGGCTGGCTGACGGACTGGCGCTCGATAACGCCCGGCGCAATCTTCTCAATCGGGGAGGTAAAGTCGGTCTCGATGGGCCCTTTGCCATCGATGGGCTGTCCCAGAGAGTTTACCACACGGCCAATGAGCCCGCGGCCTACCGGTACTTCCAGAATGCGGCCGGTGCACTGTACCGTGTCACCTTCAGACAGATGTTCGTAGTCTCCCAGCACCACGGCGCCGACGGAGTCGCGCTCCAGGTTAAGAGCCAGGCCAAAGGTATTGCCGGGAAATTCCAGCATTTCACCTTGCATGGCATTTTCTAGACCGTGGATACGGACGATGCCATCGCTCAAACTGACGATGGTGCCTTCCGTGCGCGCTTCGGCGCGTACCTGAAATTTTTCGATACGCTGCCGAATCAGTTCGCTGATTTCGGATGGATTGAGTTGCATTATCTTTTCTTCCCCTTATTGACGCAGGGTAGTTGCAAGTTTGTGCAACTGCCCGCGCACTGAACCGTCAATAACCAGATCACCGGCCCGAATAATGGCTCCACCGATCAGCGACTCGTCCACCTTGCATTCGAGCACGACATTGCGCTTGAGCCGCGCCTTGAGGCTCTTGATAACTCGCTTCCTCTGCGTGTCGCTGACGGCAAAGGCGGTAACCAATTGCGCCTGGACAATCTTCTCGGCATCCGCACGCAGCACCTCAAAGATGGCGGCGATTTGTGGAAGCGCGACGAGTCTGCGGTTTTCGGCCAGCAGCGTGAAAAAGTTGTGCCCCGCTTTAGGAATCCCGCCCTTACAGACCTCGCCACAAATGTCGAGAATGAGTTCCGCTTTTTCCTGATGGCTGAGCTTGGGGCTTGCCAACAGCGACCGCATGGCGACATCGGCAGCGATGACGGCGGCCACCTGCAACAGATCAGACCATACATTCAATTCGCCGGCTGCTTGCGCCTCCTCGAAGGCGGCGCGGGCATAGGGTCGGGCGACAGTTATCGTTTCAGCCATAGTTATGGTCCATTATTCAAAGCTGAGCGACCAGGTCGTCCAGCATCTTGCCATTGGCTTTCTCATCGACCTCGCGCGCGAGCAACTTGCCAGCGGCAGCGACGGCGATAGTGACGACTTGGCTACGCAGTTGTTCGCGCGCGCGGTTTACCTCTTGTTCGATTTCAGACTTGGCCGCAGTGAGCTGGCGATCCCCTTCCTGGCGTGCGTCAAACTTGGACTGCTCCACGATTTCATTGGCGCGCTTTTGCGCCTGGGCAATGATTTCCGCTGCCTGCCGCTTGGCCGCCTTGAGGGTTTCCGCCGCCTTGGCCTTGGCCAATTCTTGCTCGCGAACCCCCCGCTCAGCCGATGCTAACCCTTCAGCGATGCGCTTCTGGCGATCCTGCATGGCCTGTATAATCGGCGGCCATACATACTTCATGGTAAAAATCACCAGCAGGCCAAACGTGATCATTTGCCCAATTAGTGTGGCATTGAAATTCACGCTTCACCCCCTCTTAAGAAATGGTCGTATCAGAACTGGTCACTGAATTATTGACCAGCCGCCTGCAGAACGGGACCAACAAAGGGGTTAGCAAAGGTGAAGAATAGCGCAAGACCGACGCCGATCATGGTCACTGCGTCCAACAGGCCGGCGACGATAAACATTTTGACCTGGAGGGCAGGGATCATTTCAGGCTGGCGGGCAGCGCCTTCCAGAAATCTGCCACCCAATAGTCCAAAGCCGATAGCGGTACCCAGGGCGCCCATGCCTAGAATCAGGGCCACGGCGATAGCGGTCATACCCTGCACGTCAGCGATCAGGTTTGCGATTTCCATTTTGCCTCCGAAATAAAAGTGTCTATGGATGATTAAGCGTCAGTTAATAAAGCGATTAATGGTCTTCGTGGGCCATGCTGAGGTACACGATAGTTAAGACCATGAAGATAAAGGCTTGTAGAGTAATGATCAGCAGGTGGAACACCGCCCATGGCCAGCTCAGCAGGAACTGCAACCACCAGGGCAGTAAGCCAATCAGGATAAAGATCAATTCACCGGCGTACAGGTTGCCGAACAGACGCAGAGCCAGAGAAATAGGCTTGGCCAGGTCCTCTACAATCCTGAGCAGCAGATTAAAGGGCATAAACCACTTGCCGAACGGATGGTACAGAACTTCCTTGGTAAATCCAGCAATCCCCTTAACCTTCAGGCTGTAGTAATACACCAGGAACATAACGCTAAGCGAGAGCGCAAAGGTGGCGTTCACATCGGTGGACGGCACTACTTTAAAATGATGAATGCCAAGAGCGGCAGCGATGGCAGGTATCAAGTCAACCGGCAGCAAATCCATGGCATTCCACAAAAACACCCATACGAAGATGGTCAGGGCCAAGGGCGCAATGACCGGATTTTTGCCGTGGAAGGAATCCTTCACCTGGGTGTCCACGAATTCAACCATGATTTCCGCAAAGTTTTGCAGCCCACCCGGCACATCGCTGGTGGCGGATGCGGCCGCTTTTCTAAATAGCCATAGGAAAAAAGCGCCTAAGGCTGCCGATACAAGCAGGGTGTCTAAATGCACTGTCCAGAAACCCTCGCCCAACTGGAGCGGGGTCAGGTGGTGTATGATGTATTCTGGGCCTGTTGGGGTGCCACTTGCGCTCATAGCGTCCTCATCGAAGCGTCCAAGGTAAAGGGTAGTACTAGCCAGTACGCCAGCAACGTTGCCGCATACGTTAAAAATAGAGGAATAAAAGAGACATCTAACCACACTATAGCGACGCCGAATAAAACCGCCGTCAACGCAATCTTAATCACCTCACCTATGTAAAACATTTGCGCGATACGGGCAGCCGACGATCCGGCACCCAAGGAAAACACTTGGCGCGCGAAATATGCGGTGACGATGATGCTTATTCCCCCACCGATACCGGCAGAATAAGCCGCTTTCACATGTGCGAGAACCAAACACGCCATGCTTGCGGAAAGCGTAACAATTACTTGAATAAGTATGATTTTTTTTGCCGCTTTGTTATAGGTCATGGGCGTTTTACCGTGCGTCGCAGGGGGCTTTAATTATCGAGCTTCCCCCTCCGCAGGCGCTTGCCGGCCAACCGGAGCTGCCATCCGTGCTGGCGCCCTTATTTGTGCGCTGCATTATAAGAACTTGTCATGCATGGGTCAATCGAGAACTGCACGCTATTTAAGATGATTGATGATGCCATCGAGTTCGTCGAGACTATGGTAATGAATCACTAATCGCCCCTTTCCTGAAGAACCGTGCTGCACCAGAACCTTAGCGCCCAGGCGCGCCGAAAGATTTTCCTGTAACACGCGGACATTGGGGTCCACATTTTTTGGCGCCGTTACGGTACTGCTTGGCTGGTCTTGCAGACGCCGGGCCAGTGCTTCGGTTTCCCGCACCGACAAGCCCCGCAGCAACACCTGCTGGGCTGCCTCCCGTTGCAGCGCGGGTGGCAGCGACAACAGAGTTCGGGCATGCCCCATTTCCAGCTTGCGTTCGTGTATCAAGCGCCTTACTTCATCGCACAAGTCCAGCAGCCGGAGCAAATTGCTGACTGCTGCCCGGGACCGCCCTATCGTCTCGGCTACCTGTTGATGAGTCATCTCGAAAGACTCAATCAAGCGCTTCAAAGCCTGCGCTTCTTCCAGGGGATTGAGGTCCTCGCGCTGGATGTTTTCGATCAGGGCTATAGCCAGGGCCGCTTGCTCGGAGACTTCCCGAATCACCGCCGGGATCTCGGTTAGTCCCGCCAGTTGGGCCGCCCGCCAACGCCGTTCCCCGGCGATGATCTCGTAGCGATCGGCCAGGGCGGCGCGCACCACTATAGGCTGCACGACACCCTGGGTGCGAATGGATTCGGCTAATTCCTGCAAGCTGGCCGGGCTTATCTCAGCGCGCGGTTGATAGCGGCCCCGCGTAATGGTTTCGATGGGCAGGCTGCGCAGGGTTCCATCGATCACGGCCTCATCCCTGCCGGAAATACCCGCCCTCAGCAGAACATCCAGACCGCGTCCCAATCCACGTTTTTTCACGGCTTCTCCCAGCGATAGCGACAGAATGTTTTTATACCACGGCCCGCGCATTATTCTGCTTGCGAGTCCGCTTCTGGAGTTCTTTTGCCAGTTCCTGATAGCTCTCGGCGCCCTTGGACGACTTATCGTAGGCAATGACCGGCAGGCCATGACTGGGTGCTTCGGCCAGCCGCACGTTACGGGGGATCAGAGTGCCATACACAATGTCGCCGAAGTGCTGCAGCAACTGGGCGGAGACATCGTTGGCCAGGCGGTTGCGGGGATCGAACATGGTCCGCAACAACCCCTCGACACGCAGGCTTGGATTGGTAGAGCGGCGTACTTTTTCGATCGTATCCAGCAATGCCGACAACCCTTCCAGGGCATAGTACTCGCATTGAATGGGGATAAGCACCCCAGCGGCGGCGGTCAGGGCGTTGACCGTGAGCATGCTCAGGGACGGCGGGCAATCGATCAAGATATAATCGAACTCAGCTTGAATCTGACCCAGGATGTCGCGCAGCCGCTGCTGGCCATCCTTGGCATCCAGCAGCGCTATCTCGGCTCCCGTGAGGTCGCCATTGGCAGGCAATACCTGAATGCTGGCAGACTCTGAGAATTGCAGGGCGCCGCGGATGGGCACCTGGTTCAACAAAACCTCATAACTGGTGGCGTTGACCACGTGCTTGTCGATGCCGCACCCCATCGTGGCGTTGCCCTGAGGGTCCAGATCTACGAGCAGTACCCGCAGTTTGAGTTTGGACGCCGCCAGGCAAGCGGCAAGATTCACCGCGGTGGTGGTCTTACCCACTCCCCCTTTCTGATTGGCTATCGCGATGATATTGGCCATTAAACGTTTGCCTGAGTTCTAGAATCCAGCGGGACAAGGTGAACCAAATGGCGCTCGGCGTCCAGCCCCGGCACTCGCAGCGGGTGGATACCCACGACCGCATAGTCAGCCGGCAGCTCCTTCAACTCGGCCTCGGGACGCGCTCCCTTCATGGCCAGCAAGCGCCCGCCCGCCGCGCATAGCCGTCCGGCGCTCGCCAACATCTCGGCCAGTGACGCGAAAGCTCGCGACAGCACGCTGTCAAACGCTGCCGCAGGGCGGTAATCCTCCACCCGTTGATGCACTATGCTGACCTTGGCAAGCCCTAGTTCAGCGACTGCCTGAATCATAAAACGGGTACGCTTAGCGTTGCTATCCAGTAGGTAAAAATAAAGCTCCGGGTGGATAATAGCTAACGGGATGCCAGGTAGACCAGCGCCGCTGCCTACATCCAGCACCTTAGGGCCTTGTAGCCAGGGCGCAACCGCAAGGCTGTCCAAAATGTGTCGCACCACCATATCCTCGGGGCGACGCACGGCGGTGAGATTGTAGGTTTGATTCCAACGCTCCAGCAAAACAACGTAGGCGGCAAGCCGACTGATGGCCGTGTCCGGGGCATCGATGCCAAGCTGGCGCATGCCCGTGGTGATAGCCTGCTCGCTGTTCACTGCTGGTCAGCCCTACCCACGGCAGGCTTCCAACATTATTGCCGACATCGCTATTCCCAATCGAAACACAGGTCGTAGAAATGGTGTTTTTCGGGATCATATTGCAGCAATTCGCCGTTTTCGAGATCGAAGTACCAGCCGAACAGCCGCAGGCGCCCTGCTTCCACGGCCTCTTTGATAAATGGAAAAGTCAACAGATTCTCGAGGGACACCAGGACGCTGGCTTGTTCGCACGCCCGCTGCTGAAACTCCTTATCGGCATCCGGCCAGCGTTCCAGCACGTTATTGCGGGCGGCAGCGGCAATTTTCACCCACGGCCCAATAAAGCCTTCAGCATGGTGGTCATAACCTTGTATCAAAGCCTTGATACCGCCGCAATGGGCATGCCCGAGCACCACGATGTTTCTGACCTTGAGGTTACACACGGCGAATTCCAGAGCGGCACTAGTACCATGGTAAACACCAGTCTCCTCACAGGGGGGAACAAGATTAGCGACGTTACGAACCACAAATAGATCGCCTGGCGCCGCTTCAGTAATGATGGCAGGATCGACCCGCGAGTCACTGCAACCGATTATCACGGTTTTAGGAGATTGCCCGTGCTGTACCAGATCACTGAACAATTTTCGATTTTCTTCAAAAGTCTTGCTGCGAAAGCGGCGAAATCCTTGTAACAGCGCCTTGATTTCAGGCATGACATGGAACCTCGTTACAGATCAGTTAGATCGGAGCTAACAGCCCGCTCATTTCGATGATAACCTTTCTAAATAAAGCTTTCACGCCGACCAACCCCTTGCCATCGCAAAAAAACCATCCCATGCACTGCGCCATCTATAAAAGCAGCAAAAAACAGGATACTTATCTCTATTTAGCCACCAAGGAAGATTTCGCGCGGGTGCCCAAAGACCTGCTGCAAATGCTCGGTGATCCCATTCATGTGATGGATCTAGAACTGAGTCCGGCACGAAAGCTGGCTCGAGAGGATGTCATGGAGTTGCTCCAACATCTCCAAGGGCGAGGCTGGCACTTGCAGTTGCCCCCCAAAGAGGACTGGCTGGCGACACATTGAAGATTGTTGGTAATTACAACACCACGAGATTATCGCGGTGGATCAATTCCGGTTCGTCCACATAGCCCAGCAGGGACTCGATCTGCTCGCTGGGCTTACCGATAATTTTCACAGCCTCGGCAGCGCTGTAGTTAACCAGTCCGCGCCCGACTTCGGCCCCATCCGGCCCCACGCAAGCCACCAGTTCGCCCCGCGAAAACCGCCCCTCCACCGCGGTGACACCCACCGGCAGTAGGCTTTTTCCCGACATTCGCAACACCCGCACCGCGCCGACGTCCAAGTGCACGCGCCCACGCACTTGCAATTGCACCGCCAACCATTGCTTGCGGGCAGCCACCGGGTTCTGGTTGGGGCGCAACAGAGTCCCCAGCTCCTCGCCTTGGGCAATGCGGGCCAGTACCCGTGACTCCCGCCCCCAGGCCAAGAGGGTAGAGGCTCCCGAGCCGGCGGCCTTGGCGGCGGCCTTGACCTTGGTCAACATACCTCCCCGCCCCAAGCCACCCGCCCCGCCAGCCATGTTTTCCAGGGCCGGATCGCCAGCGCGGGCCTCGTGTAACAGATGGGCATCGGGGAACTGGCGGGGATCGTGATCGTACATGCCCTGCTGATCGGTCAGGATGACATAGAGCTCGGCTTCTACCAGGTTAGCAACCAGGGCGCCCAGGGTATCGTTGTCGCCGAAGCGGATTTCGTCGAAGGCCACGGTGTCGTTCTCGTTGATCACCGGGACCACGCCCAGCCTCAACAAGGTGCGCAGGGTACTACGGACATTCAGATAACGTTGCCGGTCGGCGGCATCCTCATGGGTCAGCAGCACCTGGGCGGTGCGAATACCGTGGCGCTGAAACTGCGATTCATACGCCTGCACCAGCCCCATTTGTCCCACCGCTGCCGCCGCCTGCAGCTCATACAGGGCGCCGGGACGACTGCTCCAGCCCAGCCGCCGCATGCCTTCGGCGACTGCGCCGGAAGACACCAACAGCAGTTCCCTGCCTTCCTGATGCAGCGCCGCCATTTGCTCCACCCAAGTTGCAATGGCCTGAGTATCCAGGCCACGCCCCTCATTGGTAATCAGGGCGCTGCCAATCTTGATCACCCAGCGCCGGGATCTGCCCAGTTCTTGCCGACTCTTGTTGAACATGCGAGAACAAAGTCCGAATTGGTTGGCAGCCGAGCTTAGTTTTCGCCAGCTCCCCGGCCTGCGAAATCCCGGCCAGGCGCGACCGCGGTTGGCGCGGCGCTCGCTTGGCGGCGCTGCGACTCGATATGGTCCATGATCGCATGGACCAGTTCCTGGGCGCCATCGCCATTGATAGCGGAGATGCCGAATACCGGCCCTTGCCAGTCAAGAGCCTCGATGATCCCACTCAGCCTCTGCTCGCGCTCACCGAAAGGCACCAGATCGAGCTTGTTCAGCACCAGCCAGCGCTCGCGCTTGGCCAGCTCCGTACTGTACTTCTCCAGTTCCACGCTGATGGTACGCACATCCCGCACAGGATCGCCGCTGTCACTATAAGGTCCTACATCTACCAGTTGCAGCAGCAGACTGGTGCGGGACAAATGCCGGAGAAACTGTATGCCCAAACCCGCCCCCGCAGCGGCGCCCTCGATCAGGCCGGGAATATCCGCCATCACGAAGCTTTGTAGTGCACCTACCCACACTACCCCCAGGCTAGGATGCAGGGTCGTAAAGGGATAATCGGCTACCTTGGGGCGGGCGGCGGAGAGGGCGCGAATCAGGGTGGATTTACCCGCGTTAGGCATGCCCAACAGCCCAACGTCGGCAATGACCCTGAGTTCCAGGCGCAGATTCCTTGCCTCTCCCGGGGTGCCCGGCTTAGCCTGGCGTGGCGCCCGGTTGGTGCTGCTCTTGTACCGGACATTGCCGAGCCCGTGAAAACCCCCCTTGGCTACCAGCAGTGTCTGTCCCGGTTCCACCAGGTCGCCGATGAGTTCCTGGGTATCGTTATCGGTTGCTACCGTGCCCACGGGAACCTTTAGGCGAAGATCGGCGCCGCGCTTACCCGTGCAATTATTTCCCCTACCATTTTCCCCACGCCCGGCGCGAAACACCCGCGTGTAACGATAGTCCACCAGGGTGTTGAGATCGTTGTCGGCCACCAGACAGATGCTGCCACCGTCGCCACCGTCACCGCCATCCGGCCCACCAAAGGGAATATATTTTTCGCGCCGGAAGCTGACGCAGCCATTGCCCCCATCACCGGCTTCCACCCGGATCGTCACTTCATCGACAAACTGCATTGCGAACTCGCACGGCCGTGGGCCAAGCTCATGGGAAGGGTAGCTGAGAGACACAAAGCCCCGTTCGCGGACGGGGCTTGTTAGGCGCCGAAGCTGCCAATCCGGCTATGGCACCGGCCGCACGCTCACGGACTTGCGGTTGCGAGGGCCCTTGGTCTCGAAGACCACCTGACCGTCAGCCTTGGCAAACAGAGTATGATCCTTACCACAGCCCACATTCAGGCCAGGATGAAAGCGGGTACCGCGCTGCCGCACCAGAATGTTGCCCGCCCGCACGACCTCGCTGCCAAACCGCTTGACGCCGAGGCGCTTGGATTCTGACTCGCGACCATTACGGCTGCTGCCGCCTGCTTTTTTATGGGCCATTGCGCAATCCTCTATTTGGCCAGCGTTAAGGCATTGATACCGGTGATCTGGAGTTCCGTGAAAGATTGGCGATGTCCCATCTGCTTGCGGTAGTGCTTGCGGCGCCGAAACTTGACAATCTCAACCTTGGGGCCGCGACCATGCGCCTTGACAATGGCCGTTACCTTGCCGCCGCTCACATAGGGTGAACCAATGCTCACCTGATCGCCGTCGGCGATCATCAGGACTGCTTCAATGTCCACGGAAGCGCCTTGCTCGGCTTCAATTCTTTCGATCTTTAGGGTTTGCCCTTCGACAACCCGATACTGCTTGCCCCCGGTCTTGATGACAGCGTACATTGCTGGATCTCCAACAAATAATTCAATGGTTTAAATTTTCCAAAGGGGACCGATTGTAGCTACTCGCCGTAGCAAGGTCAAACGCATTATAATTTTACTTGACGCCGTGCCAGAGCCAGCAACAATTTACCTTCTGCCAATTTTAATCCTAGCCAGCGCAACCTTTGCGATGAAGCATTCAATCTCATGTATATCGACGAAATTCGTGCCCTGATCAGCCAGGATATGCAAGCGGTGGATCAACTGATCCGTCAGCAACTCCACTCCGAGGTAGTGCTCATCAACCAGCTCGGTGCTTACATCATCAACAGCGGCGGCAAGCGACTGCGCCCTGTGCTCGTGCTGCTGGCGGCCCGCGCCTGCGATTATCAGGGCAACGCGCATATCGATGTTGCCGCTATCATCGAGTTTATCCACACAGCTACCTTGCTGCATGATGATGTAGTGGATGACTCTTCGCTGCGCCGCGGCCGAGAGACGGCGAATGCCATCTGGGGTAATGAAGCCAGCATCTTGGTAGGCGATTTTCTGTACTCACGTTCTTTCCAAATGATGGTGACGATTGGCAGCATGCGGGTCATGAATATCCTGGCCAACACCACGAATACCATTGCCGAAGGCGAGGTGATGCAGTTACTTAATTGCCAAGACCCCGATACCACGGAAGAACGCTATATGGATGTCATCCACTGTAAGACCGCCAAACTGTTCGAGGCTGCCGCTCAATTGGGGGCGGTACTCGCGGATCGCACCCTCTCGGAAGAGGAGGCACTTGCCAACTACGGCATGCATTTGGGCACGGCCTTTCAATTGATTGACGACATGCTGGATTACAGCGACTCCAGCGCGGCAATCGGCAAGAACATCGGCGATGACTTGGCCGAGGGCAAACCCACACTGCCGCTGATTTACGCCATGCGCCATGGCGCCCCCCAGGAAGCCAGCATTATCCGCGAGGCTATTCTGCAGGGGGGACGCGAAAACATTGGCGTCATTACAAAGACCATTGAGTCCACCGGCGCAATCGCCTACACTACAGCGCTCGCCAAGTTGGAAAGCGAGCAGGCGATAGTTGCTTTAGAGGCCATTCCCGAATCGCCCTACAAGGAAGCGCTCATCAGCCTCGCGGAGTTTTCGGTGAGCCGTACGTATTGATTGATCAAGTCGGGGTGTAGCTCAGACTGGTAGAGCACTGCCTTCGGGAGGCAGGGGCCGGAGGTTCAAATCCTCTCACCCCGACCACGTTTATCCCGTCAAATCAATCAGCTAAAATCCCCGCCCAGCGGAATAAGGGTTTTTCCTGATTACTTGCCACAGTTTTGTCACACTCATTCCCAAACCCGAGGAGTGAGATAATGGCAAACTTCAGAAAACGCGGCCCGCAGCAATGGCAAGCCCAGATCCGAAAGAAGGGCTATCCGCCGCAAGTCAAGACCTTCAATACCCGCATCAGCCGCCGAACACTGGGCCCGGGAAGTCGAGCACGCGATGGACCGGGGCACTTTCATGTCCCGTACCGAAGCCGAATCCACCACGCTGAGGGAGCTCCTGGCGCGTTACCTGGAGGAAGTCACCCCGTTGAAGCGCGGTGCCGGACCCGAAACCGCCCGCCTCCGCGCGCTGCTCCGAGACCCACTGGCACAACGCGGATCGTGGCGGGTATCCGCGGTGTCGACGTCGCCCGCTACCGCGATGAACGCCTCAAAGAGGTCTCTCCAGGCACCGTCAAGCGGGATCTGGTGATCATCTCTCACCTTTTTGAGGTCGCCCGCAAAGAGTGGGGAATCCCGGTGGCCAATCCCGTCAGAGATATTAAAATGCCGGCGCATAACAAGGCGCGCGACCGGCGCTTAGAGTCCAGCTCGGGTGGCAAGCAAAGCGAAGAAGTCCGCCTGTTGGACGCCTGCCGGGAGGCTCGCAACCCCTATCTCCTTACCCATCGTCCATCTTGCGCTTGAAACCGCCATGCGTCAGGGGGAACTGATTAGCCTGCGTTGGGAGCACGTGAATCTTGCGCGCCGTATTGCCCATTTGCCGGACACCAAGAACGGCGAGGCGCGCACGGTACCGCTGTCCACCACCGCGATCGAAACCCTGCGTTCGCTTCCTCGCAGCCTCAACGGCCAGGTGTTTACAGGGCTTACCACCGCAGGCCGTCAAGCTTGCTTTCGCCCGTGCCGTGCGCCGAGCCAGTATCGCAGACCTGCATTTTCATGACCTGCGCCATGAAGCCACCAGTCGTTTGTTCGAGCGCGGCCTCAACCTCATGGAGGTGGCCAGCATCACCGGCCACAAGGATCTGCGCATGCTGCGACGCTACACCCACCTCCGCGCGGAGGACTTGGCGAAGAAGTTGGGATGAGACAATGCACCTTGAACGACCTCAAGGCTGATCTTGTGCGGGTTGGTCAACGTGCCCGAGGTGGAACCAACTGCGAAGGATCGACTATAGGATGCTGTCCTGCAGTAATCACCGTTTTGTGGGCTGAGCTGTTCGAGCGGGTAGTTCAGGTCTTGCAACGCAGAATTACTCGGTAAGTGTTTCTGACCAGCCGTCAGGCGTGAGCCTCAACGGATCCCGTTACCGGGTAAGGTCATGGGGTACGTAACCCCGGTACCTGAAAGCGTCCGCTTGGACACACGGGGGTTCATCGGTAGATGAAGCCATCCCATGATAGGTACCCGCTCGCCTCGAAGAGAGGCCGGTTGGAACCGCTTTGGAAAACTTTACTCATCACCTCCTTCAACGTCATTGGTTACTGATTATCTTCATTCCACGACCCACGTCATGTGGTTGGACTCCGCTGACAGTTGCTCATCACGCCGCCGTCATCCGCTGGCATCAGGGCTTACCGACCCTAGTCCAGGGGCGGCGCCGGTGGCGTCGCGCGACGCGCCGGCGCGTCGTCACTACCCGGCTGCGCCCGCTAGTGACGACGCCAACGCCGTCGCGCTCACCGTTTTCCTCGGGTGAGGCAGTCACCGGGAAGTCACAGCTACCCCGCCGGGATCATCGAATGCCGGTCGGGTGGATTGAACACGCGCTCAACTTTGCCGTTGATACGCGCGCAGGACCGATGATCGCTTGATCACCGCACCTGTCTCACGGTCCGACCAGGCTGCTTTCCGGGGTGCAGGGGAGCCTGCGGGGTGCGGTACCAGACCGCGGGGTGCTTGGGTAGACCGCCAAGCGCGGTTCAACAGCACTGTTACCCTACCAAAGAATGACCGGCTGTCAAGTTGAAATCCTAACTGAGTTCGGTGACCGCTTTGTAACCGTCAGCCCGGCGGTGCGGCGTCAGCGGCGCCACGGTTTCACTCATCAATTCTTGTTGCCGAGCTGTTGCCGGTTTCTGATGGCCATCAGTTTTTCCACAAGCGGATTGTTCTCCGCGAGCGGCGCTGTCGGCAGGTCTTGCAAACAAGCCTCTTCGGCTTGGCGCTGACTGATCTCGGTTTGACGGCGACGCTGGCGGGCTTTTTCGACCTGAAAGGCCACTTCGGGGGTGAACTCACCCGCGCGGGCCCGTTTGACCAGACCCCGTAGATAAGCCAGTGGTGAAAGACGAATGGCGTTGACTGCCAGGCGGCCGCTCAGTTCATCCAGGAGCTGTTGGGCGAGCGCGGCTGGAAAAGGCCGCAGCAGCTTCTCGGCCACCGGTTACTCGGCCGCTGACAACTGCTTGGGGAACAGCAGTGGGTTTTGTTGAAGACCACCCCGGTCGTCGGCGGGAGCGCCGACGCTCGGTGGTGGTGGTGATTCAATGGCGGTTCTGGTGGTGGTTCTAGGGGTGACAGCGGTGACAGGGGTCCCTGTCAGCGTTGTCAGGGGGTCCCCGTCAGCCGTGTCAGGGGGGGGTGACACATTGTCACCCCCCCCGAGGGCCAGATAATACCGGTTCGAGGTCCGCGAACCGTCCGCTCGAAACCGCGGTTCGGCCCGCAGCAAGGCCGCGGTGACCAGTTCCTGCAGCAGCCGTTGCACGGTACGGGGGGAAAGTCGGCATTGCTGGGCAAGCTTTGGAATGCTGGGCCAGCACACGCCCTGGTCATCAGCCCGGTCGGCCAGCGCCATCAAGAGCAGTTTCGCATGGGGTGTCAGCGCCTGTTTCCAGGCCCAGTTCATGGCGCTGAAGCTCATCGCTGGCGGGTGGGTCTCGCTTTCCGGGGAGGGCGGTCCCGCCGGTCAAACCGCACGGGCTCGTGGCGGTTGTCGGCACCGGTCGTTAAGAACTGCTCCAGCCAGTCATGTACCGCTTCCCGCGGCCATAACCGGGTGCGGCAGCCCGTTGGCTGGATGCGCGGCGGCAAGGGGCTGCCCGCGGTCAGTTTGTTGCGCAGCCGCGCGAGCGAGATGCCCAATAAGCGGGCCATGTCCTGGTCGGTGTAGTAGGTCCCATCGCTGTTCAGAGGCTTGCTCGTCATACGGAATCACCCATCGCGGCGTTTCGATAACCGATGGGCCCCTAGGGATACCACTGTGCCTTGAGGGCGACAATGGAAAATCATTATTTGCTTGAGGGGGGATTTTTTGCGCCGGGTGAGGGCTTGGAGACGTTGAGGGACCGCTGACCCGCCTCTCAGTCGGAGCGGTCGCCGCTCGGTGAACCCGTGATCAACCGGGCGACGCCGATGCCAGGGCGGGTGGCCTTAAAAATCCAGCGGACTCTTGGCGTCCTTCAGCGTGATGCTGCGCACCGTGTGGGTGTAAATCATCGTCGTTCTCACATCGCTGTGCCCCAGCAATTCCTGAATGGTGCGAATATCGTAGTTCGCCTGCAATAAATGGCTGGCGAAACTGTGGCGCTAATGCCGAATGCGGCATTAG
>CAVOJV010000033.1:0-10652 GCA_963696325.1 uncultured Gammaproteobacteria bacterium | reverse complement strand
CCCCTTCCAGACGTGATACTGGTTTGGGAACAGCCAGATCAACCCGGGAGGAGGCGAGAGGCGATGTTGGCACGCGTGGTGGAAGTCCAGGGTTCCCAGGTCAAAATCGAACCGACGGTCCCGTTGAGTCGCTCGATGTTGGAGACCGAGGCGGCGATCCAGGAGGCCCTGAACGCGGCGGGCTGCCTGGCGAGTCGGGAGGCGCTGCGCCATCCCGACACCGACGGCGGGCCGATCCGGATCGGCCCCGAGATCTGGCGCACCAAGGGCCAGCAACCGAAGTGCTACCAAACCCCGTAGGGGGAAGTCGAGGTGGAGCACCACGTCTACCAGCGCTTCGGGGGGCGGGTCGACCTTCTGTCCGCTGGAACGGGACGCGCGAATCGTGATCACCTCCACGCCGTGCCCCCGCCCAGGGGCTGGCCGAATGGCCGTGGAATCAGTGGCCGAATGAGCGTGGAATTCGCAAGCGAGTGGACGATTGTTACTCAAGTCAGCTCGGCGGAATTGGCGATTATCCTTCTCTACATCGCCTCCTATGTCGACTTGAAAAAGTACAAGAAAAATCCCGAGCAGGCCGAAAAAACCACGGATGGAGAGAAATCAATTCAAAGGTCACCCTCATGTGTCGACGGCTAAGCTTCTCAAAGCAGCCGCTGTGAAGGTGGCGGCCGCGAAGGCTGCCTAGCTCACCTTAAAAGGGCTGGTCTTCCCGCGGTTTCGCCACGTCATACCAAGGTTTCAGTTTCATGGTCATTCGCCCACCTGTGCCAGCGCCTGCTCGACCAATTGCTCGTCCAGGAACGATCCCGCAGCGAGGATTTGCTCGACCAGAGGGCGTGCCGCGGGGAACCAATCCTTGTTTCCTGGCGCGCAACACGATTCCCAGAGTGCCGATCATCGGCAGGGAGTGGCTTAGTGCGCACGCCCTGGCTTCGCCATCGTCGAGAACCGGGACCAGGGCATCGGCCAGCGCGTGGGCGATGACTTGCGATTCTCCTGGCCCAAGATCCCAGTTGGCAACGGTCACCGGCACCGACACATCCAGCACCCTGCGCGTATCCGCCCAAGCCAGGGTTGCCTCGGTGGTTGCATCCTTGCCTTGGCCGGCAGCAACCTCGGCGAGTACGCTTGCAGGTACCACGACCCCCGCCGTCAAGGCCTCCAGCAAGTCCAGCCGATGCAACTTGCCAAGAAGAATCAGTGGCGAGGCGTTAATGACCCAGCGCTCACCAGTCACCGTCGATTTCCTTTTTCAGCGCTTCCAACGTCACCTGAATGGCCGGCACTTTGCGGCGAAATAGCTCGTCCAGAAACTCAGCGCGGCTCAGGCCGGCGATCTCCGCGGCCTTCCCTTGCGAGACCTGCTCCTGGGCGTACCACTGCACCGCCGCCGCAATGCGCATTTGTTTTACAAACTCGTTTGGCGCCAAAACGCAAAGCGGAAAAAACAGTTTCCGGTAATTCAATGGTCACAGTCGTCACGGTTGCCTCCAGTCCTGCTCGTTGCACCTAACCGGTACCTAAAACCCCGCCACTTTAATCCAAGATAAGTCTTCGATCCCTTATGCTCCATTCGGTGCCCGTCTCGCGATAGAGGCCCGCAATGGACGCCGCATGCACATAACCAGCACATCAGAAACGGCTTTCTTGTCACAGCCCCAGGCCTTTCTTCCGCGCCAGCACGCCATCCACCCAGCGCTTCTCGCTGCTCGATGGTGGATACAGTGCGGACAAGGCTTGTGCGAGGCCCCAGAAGCGCTGATCGCGGCCAGCACCGTCGTCGACCAGGAAACGCTTCAGCGCCTCGTCCAGCGCCTCCACAAACTCACGGACAAACGGTAATGGCTGGTGGATCAACATGGCAGATACCTCGACACCTCCCGCTGGCGATCTTTCTAGAGCCTACCGTAGACTATCCGTCCGTAGCGGGCCAGCCTCGTCGGACGGTGACGGCTCCAGCCCAGGCGGGCGCCCAAGTCTGGCGGGTTCGACCCGCTACCCCTCCCACACATTATGTCAGGCTCAAAAAACTTGAGCATCGAGTATCAGCATGAATTGGCGGGGTAACCCCTTGTTCAGCGATGCAGTGATCGTCAATTTGATCGCGGGCACCACTACCCGGACAGAGCTGAAAATTGAAGCTGAACTCGATACCAACGTCTACCCAAAAGGCATTCAGGTCACCGATGAAGAACTCGAAAAGATCCGACTCCAGCGGGCTGACTTTCACGGTGAATGGAACTACATCATCCTTCCGATGACTTGAAACTTGTACAAGTGATTTTTTGACAGGTCCTAAAGCGGGGATTGACGCCGCGCGCAAGGAAGGACGCATTGCGTTGTACGAAACGAACCGAGCATGAACCACAAGATTTTAATACGAGGCGCCCTGAGTTCCAACGACGCCATTCAAGGTTCAGCAATTCTCATTTTGGCGATGGCTCGCTAGAGTAGCCACACCACCTTAACCGGAAGTACCTTGATGAGCGTACCGTTTGGCCCCTTTGTCTTGACGTTGGACGACATCACGCAACAGATCCGCAGCACCTTCGCGCAGTTTACCGATCCGCGCCAAGGGAAGAACACGCGCTACACGCTGGTGGACGCCGGGTTGAGCGCTTTCTCGGTGTTTTTCATGCAAAGCCCCTCCTTTTTGGAATACCAGCGCAGCCTGGAGCAAACCCAAGGGAAAAACAACGCCCAAACCCTCTTTGGGGTCCATCACATCCCGTCGGATAATCAAATCCGCCATCTGCTCGATGCCACCGAGCCGGGACGAGTCAAGCCGTTGTTTTCCTTTCTGTTCGACGCGTTAAACCAGGCCGGCGTGATCGAGAGCTACCGCGCGGTGAACCAGACCCTGCTGCTGGCCTTCGATGGCGTGGAGTATTTTTCCTCGCCCGCGATCCATTGCCCGAATTGTTCGACCCGGCACCATGCCAATGGCCAGGTGACGTATAGCCATATCGCCTTGACCCCGGTGCTGGTGAAGCCCGGTTTGGACCAAGTCATCCCGCTGGCCCCGGAATTCGTCCGCCCCCAGGACGGCGTGGAGAAGCAAGACTGCGAACTCAACGCCGCCAAGCGCTGGCTGGCCGCATGGGGCGACGACTATAGCCCGTTGAAGATCACCATTCTGGGCGACGATCTGTACTGTCACGAACCGTTCTGCCGCGACGCGTTGAACCGGGGATTTGACTTCATCCTGGTTTGCAAACCCGATTCCCATGCCATCGTGGCGGAGTGGTTGGCGTTTCTGGACCGGGGCGGCGCCATCAAAACCGTGGTCCGCCGGCGGTGGACCGGCCAACGGCGCGAGATCGACACCTATCGCTACGCGGAAGCGATTCCCCTGCGCGATGGGGATGACGCCCTGTTGGTCAATTGGTGCGAGCTCACCACCACCGATGAAAAAGGTAGCGTGCTGTATCACAACAGCTTTGCAACGTCCTTGGCGCTCGATGACCGCCAGGTGCCGGAGGTCGTCGCGGCCGGACGCAGCCGGTGGAAAATCGAAAACGAAAACAACAACACCTTGAAAACCAAGGGCTACCACTTCGAACACAACTACGGCCACGGCCAGCAACATCTATCGTCAGTGTTGGCCAACCTCATCATCCTGGCCTTTCTGGTCCATACGGTGCTGGAGTGGATGGATGACCACTACCGACTGCTCCGCCGGAAACTGCCTTCACGACAACGCTTGTTCGGTGACATTCGCACCTTGACCAGTTACCTGTGCTTCGAGAGCTGGGGGGACTTGATGACGTTCATGTTGCAAAGCTTCGAGCCTAAACCGCAACGTCCAAGCGCAAATGCAAGCCGGCCTTGATGACGTTCGTGCCGCAAAGCTTCGAGCCGGCTCCCCCACAACTAGAAACAGGGTGAAATCGCCAAAATGAGAATTGCTGTTCAAGGTTGGGCTTACGTAAATGCTATCTGGTTCATCTTCTCACTGCAAAATTCCTATCGGCGCCGGCGGTTTCAACTAGGCCATTCGGGTGTCCGGCCTGAATAATTGGACTTTGGACAAACCTAACCCTTTCCGCTTTGAAAAAGCGGCCATTCCGGATGAACCGGAGAGGATTTCCGAGCGCCTCAAGCCGCCTTTTTAAGGGCAGGCCTGCTTTTGAACACTACCGGTTGGCGTGGACGGGAACCGGGACAGTATCCCGGCGTCCGCCCTGGGGAATTACCCCGCCGTTTGGGCAACCGGGCCCGGTGTCCCAATCTGCCGAATAATTCGCTCGAACTGCCGCTGTACCTGCCCCGGCCCCGGTACCGCCCGCGCGGCCTCGGTGACCGCGTAGCGCTCCCACGGTCTGGGTAACCAAACGTGAAGTTCCGGCAGCCGTGCGTGACGTGGTACGGTTTTCTTGAGTAAGGTTCTTCCCCAGTCATCTTGACTTTGACGGGGAGGAACCGATGGCTACCGAACTTTTTTCAAGCCGAATCCGCGCTCGCCGATCTGGCCGAGCAATTTGAACACTGGCGCCGGAGCCGCGCCACGGCCCAGGAACGGATTCCACCGGCCTTATGGGATCAGGCGGTGGTATTGACGACGTGTGCTGCCCTGTTCCCAGGTGGCGAAGCGGTTCGCCTGAGTCCCACCGATTTGAAGAAGCAATGCCTGGCACGGCAGGGGCCCCTCGGCGTCGAAGCGACTTCACCACACCCGGGTTTTATTGAAGTCACGACCCCCGCGTTCGGCACCGCGGCGGCGCCCAGCGCCACGCTGATCGAGGTCGAACGCCCGGACGGGGCGCGGTTGCGGCTCCATTATCGAACCGCACCGCCACCGCTCGCGACCGTGCTACAAGCGTTTCTGGAGTCCGCCTGATGGTGCAACTCACCCCGCAAAGCCGGATCTGGTTGGCCCTGGCCCCGGTGGATTTCCGCAATTATGTGCTGTTTCCCGTTATGCGTTGTCGATGCTGAGTCAGCGCTAGCCAACCTTGATAATAAGTAACCCCACCCTGCACAAGCACTGTGCATAACGGTAGCCTCCTGTCGACCGTCATATCGGCGGTAACAGGAGGAATAACATGGTCAAGCACGCTCACTATTACGATTCATATATGCATTTTCTGACCCCGGGTTGCGTAGCGCCGTACTTAGATGTCTTTGCCGCCGAACTTGCTGCGATGGGTTATACCGCGCTGACTATTGGTGGTTATCTTCAGTCGATTGCCCATTTGGGCGGCTGGATGCAACACCAGCGCATGGCCATTGAAGACATTGACGCCCAAGTCATTACCGCCTTTTCAACGCATCGTTGTACCTGCCCTGGAAGTCGCAGACATGCTTGGATTTCACCCCGATACGTTGCTCGGGTATGGCGATTTGTTTCTTACCTGGGGCAACGCGGTGTCATCACCCTCGAAGAAGATCCTCCAGTGCCGGCGGCGGCGCTGGAGGATTTCTGTCATTGGCTGCGTCACCATCGCGGTCTAGCAGACCCTACGATCCGGCGCCATGAACGCTTGGTGCTGCAACTGCTGCCGCTGCTGGGTGACGATCCCACTCAATATCAAGCGGCGACCCTTCGCCACGTGGTTTCCAGTGAAGCGAAGCGTCATAGTCCTGCCCAGGCAAAAACGGTGGCGAGCACGCTTCGGATGTATTTGCGATTCCTCGCCACCCAGGGACGCTGCCGCCCGGGTTTGGATGCGGCGGTCCCCCCAGTGCCCCAATGGTCTCTGTCGGTCCTGCCGCGCTATCTGGCCGCCGAGAAGGTCGAGCGGGTGATCGCCGCGTGCGATAGCCATACCCCCCAGGGCCTGCGAGACCGTGCTATTTTGCTGTTGTTGGCGCGGCTTGGCCTGCGTGGCGGTGACATTATCGCCATGCACCTTGATGACCTCAATTGGGACGAGGGGACACTTAGCGTCTGTGGCAAGGGGCGCCGAGAGGTCCGCCTCCCCTTGCCACAAGAGGTTGGCGATGCCTTGCTGGCGTACCTGGAGCAAGCGCGTCCGCCGGTTCCCCTGGGCCACTTATTTCTTTGTTTGCAAGCCCCGTATCGGCCCTTTGCTGGCTCAGCCAGCATTGCGGATGTCGTTCGATCGGCTTTAGCTCGAGCGGGTATCGTTGATCCACCCTCACGAGGCGCGCATTTACTGCGCCACTCGGCCGCCACCGCGATGCTGCGTGCCGGTGTCACACCGGATACGATAGCGGCGGTGCTGCGGCACCGTTCCTTGGATACGACCGCCTATTACGCCAAGGTTGATAGCCCTTTGCTGAGCCAGATTGCCCAGCCCTGGCCGGGGGTGGCGTCATGTTGAGCCGCGCGGTCAGTCGCTATATCGAACAGTACCGTGCACTGGGCTTTAAGTACCGAGTTCAGGGGGTGCTGCTAAACAGCTTCGCTACTTTCGCCGAACACCAAGGCGATCAGTTCGTCTGCACCCAGACGGTGCTCGCCTGGGCCGCCCAGGCACCCTCCCCGGCCCAGCGGCGTAATCGCTTGCTGACCGTTCGCCGGTTCGCCGGTCATCTGCATGCTGAAGATGACCGCCACCAGATACCCGCTGCTGATGCCTTCGGTCAGGGATCCTTCTACCGCAAGCCGCCTTATATCTATACCGCCGAGGCCCTTCACTGTCTGCTGCAAGCGGCCGCGCAGCTGACCCCGAAAAACTCGATCCGCCCAATCACCTACTCGACGCTGTTCGCGTTGTTGGCAGCCACCGGCCTGCGCGTATCGGAAGCGCTCGCCCTTACGTTTGACGACATCACCGAAGCGGGATTGGTCATCCGCAAGACCAAGTTCCGTAAAAGCCGCCTGGTGCCGCTGCACGAAACAACACGCGGGGCCTTGGCTCGTTATCGGATACAGCGTCTTTCATTGGGCTTGCCTGATCCCCCCGTATTCGTTTCCTTACATGGCACCGCACTGCGCTATTCGACTGTTAACACCGTCTTTCTGGACCTTGTGCGCACGATCGGGTTACATCCCGGACCCGGCCATCGCGGTCCTCGCCTGCACGATTTTCGCCATACCTTCGCCGTGCGATCGCTCGCGCAGTGCGCCCACACCCGAGAGGCAGTCACCCGCCATATGCTCGCCTTGAGCACCTACCTGGGCCACACCCAGGTGACCGATACGTTCTGGTATCTCCAGGCCACGCCAGTACTGCTGACCCAGATTGCCGCGGCTGGCGAGGCACTGCATCAAGGAGCGCGATCATGACGGCGATTGCTCCCCACTTGAGCGCTTTTTTGCGCGATTATCTACCTCACCAACGCGGTGCTAGTCCGCATACCTGTGAAACGTATGCCTATGCGTTTCAACTGTTGGTCTGTTTTGCAGCCGAGCGTCTTAGCACGCTGCCTTCGGCGCTGGCACTTGAGCAACTGGATGCCGCTTTGATCATCGCGTTTCTTGAGCAGCTGGAAACGCAACGAGGCAACTCCCCTAGAACCCGCAATGCCCGATTGGGCGCGATTAAAGCGTTCTTCCGATTTCTCGAATATCGGCTGGCTTCCTGTCTGGAGCAAGCGCGGCGTATCCATGCCATTCCGGTGAAAAAAACCGATGAGACACTGATCGATTATCTCACTAACCACGAAATTCAGGCGCTTCTGGATGCACCCGATCCGACGCGGACCGCGGGTATCCGCGATCGGGCCATGCTCCACCTCGCCTTTGCCGCCGGACTGCGTGTTTCAGAATTGGTGGGATTGCACCGGGATGATCTGCAACTGCAGCCTCAGCCGACAATCCATGTCTGGGGCAAGGGGCGCCGCGAGCGGGTGTTGCCGTTATGGAAGGAGACCGCAGCCGCGCTGCGCAACTGGCTAGCGCGAGCGGACAAAGGGGCCAGCCCCACCCTGTTCTATAACGCCCATGGCCAAGCCATGACCCGTTCCGGCTTTGAGTACATCCTGGCCAAATACGTCAAGATAGCGACCGAGAAACAACCCTCTCTCGCGGGCAAACGTATCTCGCCGCACGTATTGCGCCATTCCTGCGCCATGCATATCCTGCAGGCGACTCACGACGTTCGTAAGGTGGCACTGTGGTTGGGGCATGCCCGTTTACAAAGCACGGAAATGTATTTGCATGTCGATCCCAGCGTAAAGCTTGAGACGCTTGCCGCGAGTACACCACCTTCACTTCGGCATGGCCAGTTCAGTGTTTCGGACAAACTCTTGGCATTGTTACAAGCTACCGCAAAGAAGGCACGTTATGCGCCGCGATAACCGCTCGGCTGTCGCTCTGCTGGCGCGTTCACCGCCCCCGACAACGCATAACGGGAAACAGCACATAATTGCGATTATGCAGAGAACTGCATAATCGCAAGGGCATTGATGGGTTGGCCGCCGTCTGCCGGCAAACCTTCGCCCAGAATCCGCTCGATGGCGCGATCTACGTGTTTCGCAACCGCACCGGCACGACCCTGAAGCTGCTGTGCTACGACGGGCAAGGCTACTGGCTCTCATCGAAACGACAAAATACCCCACCGACTGAAAAGCATGGTGGTCAAGTCACCATTATGGATCCGGCCCATCCCCTCGATGGGTGTACCGTCGCCCTGTTACGAGTCCACTCCGCGCGCTCACAAGCCCGCTGTCGTTCAACTCCCCGACGGTCGTGTCCGCTGGATCCCGCGTGCCGTCACCGATATCGATCGACCTCAACGAGCAGCACCGCCGGTAGCGCTCATTACAGTGCCCACCTTGCTCCCTCTGACTCGTCTCTGTGCGCTATGGTGATAGCCCAGGAGGATAGCTACCATGACCTACTGATTCATCGTTTGCCACTGAGGCCGGCACCCCAGCCGATGTCCTCCCTACCCCAGACCTTATGGACAGCGCTGGCCCCTGTCGCCCGCCGGCAACTGGCTCACTGCCTGTCCGACTTGATCCGGCGGAGCCGTGCGGCGGCGGCCACGGCGGCGGGCCAGGAGAATCGCCATGATCCGGGCTGAAGAAGTGGGTGCCAAACTGACGGATACGCAACGGGCTAAGCTCGCCTACGTTTACATCCGCCAATCGACTCTGACGCAGGTGCGGTGTAATACCGAAAGCACTGCCCGCCAATATGAACTGGTCGAGCGCGCCATGGCACTGGGCTGGCCGGCCGCACGTATCCAGGTGATCGATGCGGATCTGGCCAAAAGTGGTGCCCGTTCGGATCTTCGCCTCGGCTTTCAACACTTGTTAGCCGAGATCAGCCTGGGCCGCGTCGGGCTGGTGCTCAGCCTGGAAGCGGCGCGCTTGGCCCGCAATTGCGCCGACTGGTATCGCTTGCTCGAACTGTGCTCGATCTTCGGCGCCGCCTTGGCCGACGGGGAGCGGGTCTATGACCTGCGGCTTTACCACGACCGCTTGCTGCTTGGCCTCGCCGGCATGATGGAGCGAAGCTGAACTGCATCACCTGCAACTGCGCTTGCACGCCGGGCAACGCCATAAGGCCGAGCGGGGTGAACTGAACTTACCCCTGCCCGCTGGACTGGAGCGCTTGCGCAGCGGTGAAGTCGTCCTGCACCCGGATGAAGAGATCCAAGCGCGCCTGCGGCTGGTCTTTGCGAAGTTTGAGCAACTGGGCAGTGCCCGGGCCGTGGCCGGCTATCTCCACCAACAGCAGTTAGCGCTGCCGACCCGGCCCCAACAGGGGCCGTCGCCGTGGCCGATCGTGTGGGTTCCCGCCAAGACCAACGGGGTGCTCAATATCCTCCAAAATCCCGCCTATGCCGGGGCGTATGCCTATGGCAAAACCACGGTCGATCCCAGCCGTCGCCAGTCCGGCGCGGCCACCAGCGGCGTGATCCGCCGCTCACTCGAGCAGTGGCCTGTCTGTTTGCGGGATACCTATCCGGCCTATATTCCTTGGGAACAGTTCACGGCTAACCAGCAGCACCTGCGCGCGAACCAGTACCGCTATCGCGACGCCCGACCCGGGGGCGCCCCGCACTGGTCAAGCATTGCTGCAAGGGATCGCCTTCTGCGGTCGCTGCGGGGCCCGGTTGTGGGTGCGCTATCGGGGTGCGGCAGGCGGACAGCCCAGCTATGTGTGTAATGAGCGGGCCCGTGAATTTGGGGAGCCGCGCTGTCAAGAGATCCATGCCGCCAACGCTGATCCGGCCATCGAGCAGATGATCTTGCACGCGCTGGAACCGGATAAGCTGGCCCTGGCGCTCGAAGCGTTCGCGCACTTGGAAGACGAGGCGGCAGCGCTGGAGCAACAGTGGCGGCTGCGGCTGGAGCGCGCCCGCTTCGAGGCCGCGCGTGCGCAACGGCAGTACGATGCCGTCGAACCCGATAACCGGCTGGTGGCGCGCAACCTCGAACGGCACTGGGAAACGAAACTGCGGGCAGTCGACGCGCTGGAACGCGACTATGAACAGTGGCGCCGCCAGCATCCCCCAACGCTGTCGGCGACCGACCGGCAAGAGATCCTCGCCTTGGGGCAGAATCTGCCGAACCTCTGGACGGCGGCGACCACGACGAACGCGGATCGCAAGCGGATCGTGCGGTTGGTCATCCGGGACATGGTGATCCTGGACCAGACCCGGGCGAAGGAGAAGGTCTGGTTACAGCTCAACTGGCAGACCGGCGCCATCACCCAACACTGGATAACCCGATCGGTCACCCGCTATCAAGACCTCAGCAACCTCAATGATCTGCGGCAACGGCTTCAG
>CAVOJV010000032.1:0-37381 GCA_963696325.1 uncultured Gammaproteobacteria bacterium | reverse complement strand
GTGTAACGGTTACTTCAGGTTAATTGCTATCATTATCCTGGTCATTTCCCCATAACAGACGACTTCATGAACCTCCCAAATACCGAACCGACCTTGGCGACGCGCGTCCGGGACCAGGTCCGGCGGATGCTCGACGGTGCGGCCTTCCAGGCCGCGCCGAATCTGGCGCGGCTACTCTGGTATCTGGTGGAAGAGACCCTGGCGGGACGCGCCGAACGGCTCAAGGCCTATACCCTCGCCGTCGAAGCCCTCGGCCAGCCCGCCGCCTTCGATCCGCAAACCAGCGCCCTGGTCCGGCGCAAGCCGCTCTCCGACCTGGAAGCCTATGCGGCGGTGTTGCGCTTCTACGAATACCTCGAGGATTTCTCCGTCGCGAATCACGCGCGCACCCGGGCGGCGCTCGAACGCGCGGTCGAACGCGATCCCGGTTACGCCGAAGCCTGGGGGTGTCTGGCCACGGTTTACGCGGGCGAGCAGAAGCCGGCGGGTCTTGGCGGTCGGCGGCGCAGCCCGAGCGCCGTCCTTGACCTGGACGACCCGGAGCTCAGGAGTCAGCCATGAGCCGAAAACCCGGTTGAGTCCGGGTTTCGGCCATGGCCGGCCGGTCGGTGACGACCAGCGAAGCGCCGGGTTGCAACAGCTCCTATACCAGTCGGGAGAATTGCGCTGGCGGGTGTACCTGTTCGGCGATCTCGGGCAGTTTTGGTTGGAACGGGGGAGGATCATAGTGGTCAGTACCGTCTATTCGATCACCACGGACAGGGTTGGCCCGCAGTTAATGAGCATTTACCATTCAAGTGATATTGGCTTGGCGTGGCAGCCCTTGGACTCCGACATTCGATTGCGACTTATGCGGTATGACGGCAGTTTAACCAGGCTCCAACGGTATTGGAAAAATCACCATGCAACACCCGATGAAGGAACACGAACCCATTCCCGGGCTAAGTGCTGCAATGGCGGCAGACCGTCTCAAGTTGGACGGGTACAACGAGCTGCCAACGCCTGACCGGCGCGGATTTTTGCGCATCCTTTCCGAAGTTGTGCGCCAACCTATGTTCGCGTTGCTAATAGGTGGTGGTGTCGTCTATTTGCTCCTAGGCGACCGCATAGAAGCCCTGCTCTTGCTCCTGTTCGCCTCCCTCTCGGTAACGATCACCATTGTCCAGGAATCCCGCAGCGAAAACGTATTGGCGGCGCTGCGCAATCTCGCGAGTCCACGGGCGCTGGTGATCCGCGACGGCAAGAGAATTCTGATTGCCGGCAGAGAGGTCGTACGCGACGATGTCATCGTGATCTCAGAAGGCGACCGGGTTGCGGCGGATGCAACGCTTGTATCGTCGCAAGACCTGTTGCTCGATGAATCGCTGCTGACCGGCGAATCCATTCCTGTCCGTAAGTTGGCCCAACAGTCCTCCACAAAGGCCGGAGATCAGCCCGCCGTGCCGAAGCCGGGTGGTGATGACTTGCCCTATATCTTTGCCGGAACGCTTGTTGTGCGCGGTACGGGACAAGCACTCGTACACGCGACTGGCATTAGAAGTGAAATGGGCAAGATCGGACGCGCCCTTGAAACAATTGAGACAGAACAACCGCGCCTGCAATACCAGATACGAGGGTTGGTACGTATCTTCGCCATTATCGGCGCTCTCGCTGGGGGAGCGACCGTTCTGCTCTTCGGGCTGCTGCGCGGATCATGGCTTGAGGCCATGCTTGGCGGCATCGCACTCGGAATGTCCTTGTTACCCGAAGAGTTCCCTCTCATCCTCGCCGTGTTCATGGCGATGGGCGCATGGCGCATTTCGCGGGCACGCGTACTCACCCGCCGCGCATCAGCGATTGAAACGCTCGGTGCAACGACGGTGTTGTGCACCGACAAGACGGGCACGCTGACCGAAAATCGTATGACGGTCGTTTCCATACTCAACGAGGACGCTCGCTGGGATCAAGACGGAAACATTCCGGTATCGGGCAAAATCCGGGAAACATTGGAAGTTGCTCTGTTCGCCTGTCCGCGCGAACCCACCGATCCGATGGACATCGCCGTACACGCACTCGCGGGGGCGGAGATCGGCGCGAACCCTGCAAGCTTCGCACATCACACGCTCGTCCGCGCCTATGGTCTCAGACCGGATTTGTTTGCGGTAGCGAACATTATGTCCAGCGATAGTGATGGAAATGGCATGGCTTACGCAAAGGGTGCGCTTGAAGCGATAGCGGAGCTTTGTCACCTGTCCGCTGACCGGTTAGTCAAAATTCGCGAACAGGTGGAGACGCTTGCGGGCGTTGGGGTGCGCGTGCTTGGCGTGGCGAAGACAACAGTGATGAATGTTGCGCAGGAACAAAACCTGCCTGAATCACCTCGCGGCCTTGGCTTTGAGTATGTGGGACTGATCGGGTTTGCCGACCCAGTGCGCTCCAATGTGCCCGCTGCCGTTGCCGAATGCCGTTCCGCAGGAATCAGGGTTGTCATGATCACTGGCGACTATCCGGCAACGGCCCGCGCCATTGGGGAAAAAGCCGGGATCGACTCGACCGATGTTCTGTCCGGTGAGGACATCGAAGCCATGCCCGATGATCGGCTCGCCGTGCTCGTGAAATCGACATCGATATTCGCACGCATCCGGCCCGATCAGAAACTTCGCATTGTCCAGAGTCTCAAGGCAAACGGCGAAATTGTCGCTATGACAGGCGATGGCGTAAACGACGCACCTGCGATCAAGGCCGCCCACATTGGTATTGCCATGGGCGGGCGCGGCACGGATGTCGCCCGCGAAGCATCCGCTATCGTGTTGCTCGACGATGATTTCGGGTCAATCGTGAAAACAATCCGCCTCGGGCGGCGCATCTACGACAATCTGCGTAAAGCGATTGAGTTCATTGTCGCTGTCCATATCCCTATCGCCGGGCTTGCACTCCTACCGCTTCTGCTGGGTCTGCCGCTGATGCTCACACCGATTCACATTGCATTTCTAGAGATGGTGATTGATCCGGCATGTTCGATCGTGTTTGAAGCCGAAGAGGAGGAGGAGGACGTGATGCAACGCCCTCCGCGCGATCCTGCGAGTTCATTGTTGCTGCCAAAGCGGATTTTATGGGCGGCCCTTCAAGGTTTGATTGTTTTTGCGATTCTGGCAGGCGTTTTCATCAGTGCGGCGCGTATGGATGTGCCTGATCAGGATTTGCGCGCGCTCGTTTTCACCTCTCTGATTCTCATCAACATGGGGCTCATTCTGGTCAACCGTTCATTCAAGTCTTCTCTCATTCGCGCGTTTATGCGACCCAACCGCTCGCTCTGGATTCTGATTGGCAGCGTCAGCGCACTTCTCGCCACGGCCGTGTTTTGGCCCCCGGCGCAATCGCTGTTTCATTTCGGCCGATTGCACTGGGATGATTTTGCGATATCCTTGGTTGCCGGCTTCTTCAGCTTACTCATATTGGAAGTGCTCAAGTCCCAATGGTTTCGCGTTGGAGGCAGGGACAGCAAGGCGACATTGCCGCGGCGGACTTGATTGCGGCCATGCGACTAGCCAACCGAGTTGAGTTGACTTGAGGTAAGGCAGTAACCGGTTTCACCAACACCGAGGAGCACGCAGTCGGGTTGACCGAGGTGGTTCCTTTCCAAGGTCAGCCGCCCCACCAAGGGGGAGCTCAGCGTCCGCAACCAGCGGCCACGCCGCATCGCCCGGAAACAGAATCGCAGGGTAAAGGCGCTCCGCAGGAACAAAGCAGAGACAAGGCCAGGAAAACGACCGCGAGAAAGGTGACAAGCGCGATCAGGACCACGGGAAGTAATGCCATATCGGCCGGGCTGGTCACTTGCACGCGAGTAGCCGAACAGCACCCCGATGCCGGCCGGTCGACAAGGCCTGGACCGCATCCGGATCATGCCGTGTTGGCTACCGCACGGAATGAACTGTGAGCCAGTTGTATCTTGGCGCTCAGGCAAGCATTGCCAATCGAGAAGTGCAGCAACGCAGGCGTGTCCTTTAACCCACCGCTCGAGCGAAATGCTGGGGCGCTTCACAAGCTTCTTTCACGTTCATGGGAGATCGTCATGGGCCAATACCAGATAGCAGTTATCGTCGGCAGCCTTCGTCGCGATTCATTCAACCGCAAGTTGGCGAGCGCCATGGCAAGGCTGGCGCCGTCGGACTTCTCGTTCAAGCAAGTGCAAATCGGCGACTTGCCGCTCTACAACCAGGACGACGACGCTAACCCGGCCGATTCCGTCAAGCGGCTGAAGGCCGAAATCGCAGCGGCTCAGGGCCTTCTGTTCGTCACGGCCGAATATAACCGTTCGGTCCCTGGTGTGCTCAAGAACGCGATCGATCACGCCTCGCGCCCGTATGGCCAAAGTGCCTGGGCGGGCAAGCCCGCAGGAGTGTTGGGCGCTTCGGTCGGCGCCATCGGCACCTCCATGGCGCAACAGCACCTGCGCAACATTCTCGCTCACCTGGACGTCCCGACACTTGGCCAGCCCGAAGCATTCATCCATGCCAAGGATGGGTTGTTCGACGAGGCCGGCAACATTGGTGAAGGCAGCAAAAAGTTCCTGCGGAACTGGATGGACCACTACGTTGCCTGGGTGAAAAAGCATGCCGCCTGATCGACGCTGGAATAGCCAATGCAGTGCGATGAAACACAAGCGCTGTCCTGACTAGCGCGGTGCTTCAGCCAACCTACGGAGCTGGGCTGGAGGTCGGTTTTCTTCATCGCGGCGGCCAGCTCAATTTGCCGATTAATTGAGTTCCGGCAATCAAGACACGCACTGAAGCCGCGATCCGCGGTATTGATGGCTGGCACACCGCGGGTGCGAGGCATTCCGGTGTGCAGGTGGTGAACTGAGCATGGGATGATGCACCGCGAACCCCAGCCGTTACCGCCAAACGCCACACTGCACAACATGATTCCAGATCCCAGCGCCCCGCAACACCCGAGTGCAACAATTCCACAGAGGCCCCGCCGCTCGATCCTCGCGCTCGCCGCTGTCACCGCCCTCGCCGCTGGTTTGCTCGTCTGGTGGACCACCCGCGCGCCCACCGTGCCCGCGGTGAGCCTGCGCCTTGCACCACTGGTGCGTACGCTGCAGTTCTCGGCCCGGGTGGCCACGTTGTCCCGCGTGGACGTGGGCGGCACGCTGACGGGGCGCGTGCTGCAGGGCGCGATCCGGCGCAGGCGATCCGCATGTGAGGCCGACATCATGACGCCCGCTGCCACCCCGCTGATCGAGCTCAGCGGCATCCGCAAGAGCTACAACCTGGGCCTACCCAACGAGGCCTAGGTGCTGCACGGCGTGTCGTTCGGCATCCACCACGGCGAGTTCGTCGTGCCAATCGGCCCGGCGGGCTCGGGCAAGAGCACGCCGCTCAACATCGTGGGCCTGCTCGAGCGCATGACCGCCGGCAGCTACCGCATCCAGGGCGAAGAGACGAGCGGGCGCGCACGACGCCGGCGGCCGTGGGGCTGGAAAACGCCAGGGAGAAGCGCCCGGGCGAGCTCTCGGGCGGCACAGCCGCCGGCGGCGGCGACCGCTGGGCATCTTTATCGGAAATAACCGTTTCATAATAAATAGTTACCGCCTGATAAGCCTGTTTGCGCTGGGATTCGGATTGATTCTTGGCACGCAACTTCTCATGAAAAGTAGGAAAACTCTATCGATCCGTCGGTTCGAAGCCATACTTATGGCAGAAATCCAAATAGTAGCGCAGCCACTTTTGATAGTGAGGGCGCTGCTCGACCGCAACGTTGTTCTGTGTCAGCCGCGTCTGGTAGAGACGGGTCAGATCCGGGGAGATAACGAGCATGTCATGATATCCGTAGCTGTGTATCCAGTAATAAACGATGTTACACGGCTAGAAAATGCTAGCAAAATCATTAAGTTTTTGTCAAAAACGACAAATTATGGTAAATAGGCGGAAATCATATAACTCGACTATCAAGGATTTTTTCCGCTCACAAACCTTGACAAACCTTCCTGGATGAAGTTGAGCTTATCAAGGTGACGGCCTGCTCGGGAGAAGCCGGATGATTTTCACCCAACCGCTGTCGTTCATCAGAGAAGTTGTTGAAGAATTGGACCGGGGGATTCGGCAATGTGCGCCGAACCGCAAGCTGTCGACCGTCCAGCGCTACTGGTTGAGCTTTTGCCTGATGGGGATCCTGCTCGCCAATCAAGTGTGTTGGGCGGCGTTTGCGCGAGTGGGCTTAGGCGGTTACTCACAGGCGGCGTTGTCGTGGATGTTCCGGCCTAGCAAACTGCTTTGGCTGTTGCTGCTCCATATCAGCATCAGGTTGATTTTGAACAAGTATAACATCACGGAAGGGGAGTTGGTGGGGGACGATAGCGATCGGCAACGCGCGAAGGTCACGAAGCGCATTTTCGCCACCTCCAAGATTTTCGATAAGAAAACCGGGGGCTGGTTCCATGGGCAGACGGTCGTGTTGCTGTTCCTGGTCACGCCCAAGGTCAGCCTGCCGGTGGGGTTTCGGTTCTATCAACCCGACCCGGCGGTGGCCGCGTGGAAGAAGACCGACGACGCGCTTCAGAAACAAGGCGTGAAGAAGTCCGCACGCCCGCCCAAGCCGGAACCGAAGGCGGCCTATCCCAGTAAACTGGACTTGCTGCTGGCGTTGTTGCGCGAATTTCAGGGTTACCATCCCGGCTTTCAGGTCAAGGCCATTCTGGCGGATGCCCTGTACGGGAGTGCGGCGTGGATGAACCAGGCGGTGGCCCTCTTCCCCAAGACCCAGGTGATCAGCCAACTGAAGAAGACCCAGAACGTGCGGTTTCGGCAGCGCGAGATGACCGTCGCGCAGTATTTTGCCACGTATCCGGGTGTGGCCATGACCTTGCGCATCCGGGGCGGTCAAACCGTCCCCGTCATCCTCGGCAGCGCCCGATTGTATGTCAGCGCGCATCAGCAAACGCGGTTGGTCGTGGCCCTTAAGTATCCGGGTGAGGAGGAATATCGGTATCTGGTCGCCAGTGAGATGAGTTGGCGCGCCGTGGACATAGCGTCCGCGTATACCTTGAGATGGCTGGTCGAGGTTTTCTTTGAGGACTGGAAGTTATATGAAGGATGGGGGCAGTTGGCCCCGCAGTGGGACGAAGAGGGGTCAAGCCGCGGCCTGACCCTGAGTCTGCTGTTGGACCACGCCCTCCTCCTTCACCCCCAACCACGAGCCCGCATCGAGAACCACCTGCCGGCGTGCACCGTCGGTAGCCTGCAACAGCACTCTCGGATGGACGCGCTGATCGAGGTGATCCGCGGCATTGTCGATGCCGAGGATCCGCACCAGCGATTGGATGAAATCATCGCAGTCGCCAAACGGCTCTTTCCGTTGCGGGACTCGACCAAGCATATGAACGGCAGAGACTTGGGCCGGTTGGAACCCACCCCGTCATTGAAATATCGGGCAGCGGCCTGTATGGCGTGAACCACAGGTTCCGGTCCTGTCAAGGTAAAAAAACTTGATAGTCGAGTATAATCATTTGTTGTCGAGGACGCTTCGCGCCCTCGACAACGGGCGGCGGATAACATCCGCTGCTGGCTCGGCGCGAAGCGCCTCACAACCAGCGGATCAAGCGGACTCCGGCCGAAAAGCCTGCGGCTTTCCGGCCTTCGCCGCTTATCCGCCGCCCATTAGGGCACCAAGGAGGAAGGATGGTCACGTGCTATCTTCGTTATGTCATTGATCCCTTCAAACTCAAGGAGTTTGAGCATTACGCCAAGCTTTGGATACCTCTCGTTGAAAAATTCGGTGGTAACCACCACGGGTACTTTATGCCGCATGAGGGAGCCAATGATATTGCCTTGGCTTTATTCTCCTTTCCAAGCCTTGCCGATTACGAACAATACCGAGCGCAAGCGGCGGAAGATCCGGACTGCCAGGCGGCCATGAAATACTATGCAGAAACCAAATGCTTCCTTAGTTTCGAGCGAACATTCATGCGTCCAGTTTTTGAATAATGCCCTAATTGGGTCGCCGGGGGTTTTTCTCCCCCGGCTCCCACAGCACCCCGCATGCGGGTCCGCACGGGGCGCTTCCTCCGGATGTGAAAGGGTCACCATAGAATGGCTACCTCCAACGCTGGCTGCGCTACGAACCGCCAAGACCGTTTCACCCGGTCGGGTGCGTTACGGCCATTGAGGCTCGCTCGTCTCGCTCGTTGCCGAAGGGTCTGGCCTTCACCCTGTCCCACCCATTACGGTGGGCGTTGGGCTACTATGCCGTCTGCTGACTTCTGTCCCCTCACGCCGAGCGTTGCCGCCCGGCGCGCTGCCCGAGTCCCGGTAGGGTCCGGTGGTGAGTCCAGCCCTTTCGGGCTGGCCCTCAGGCCGGCTCCCCTGGCCACCACAGCCCCCGTAGGGTTCGATGGCCTCTCCAGCCCTTGCGGACGGGGCCTCAGTTCGACTCCCCTAGCGGCACGGGCCGCTTGCGAGACAGATCTCCCCGGATAAGGACATGAACTTTCCATGCACAACCGCCGCCTTTACCCTATCCCCTGCCCCTGGCGGGCTTCGTCATCTGGTGCTGACTCGCCCGGGGACTGAGCCTTCTCTGCGGTTTCTGTCAGTCGGCTCGCACCTTTGCACTCGGGCTTCCTTCGGACATCCCCTCGCGGGTTTGCCCTTGCCTTCGGCTAGTGGTTATATTGGCCCACTGAAAGGGCCTTTCAGGTACTCCCACAGGGGACTTTCACCCCACCAGTTCATGCCCATGCCGGGCGTACACCAGCGGATCAAGCGGACTCCGGCCGAAAAGCCTGCGGCTTTCCGGCCTTCGCCGCTTATCCGCCGCCCCGTTAGCCGCTTACCAGAGCCATGGCGAGCCAAGAACTTCGTCAACCGACAGGACAATAAATGGCCTCAGACTTGACCTTCGTCGAATACGTCCGTGATCAAATAAGCGGAGCCGGGCAGGTCTCGTTCAGAAAAATGTTTGGCGAGTACGCAATCTATTGTGATGGCAAAGTTGTCGCGCTGGTTTGCGACAACCAATTGTTCGTAAAGCCGACTATCGGTGGTCGTGCCAAGATAGGCAAGGTTGTGGAAGCGTCACCTTACCCAGGCGCAAAGCCACACTTCCTAATCGGAGAACAGCTTGACGATCACCAATCGATTTCGAGCATTGTCCAGGCAACTGCGCACGAACTTCCAGTTCCGAGCCCAAAGAAATCAAGTCCCAAGAAGGCAAAAAAATGAAATTCGGCTACACCATCGTGTACGTCACCTCGGTTTCTGATGCCTTGACGTTTTATAAGGAAGCTTTCGGCTTCGAAATACGTTTTCTTCATGAGTCTGGTCAGTATGGTGAGTTAAATACGGGCGAAACCATACTCGCGTTTGCATCGCATGCTATGGGCGATATGAATCTCGGCGGCCACTATCAAAAGGTCGATCCAAACGCAGCACCCCTTGGCGTCGAACTCGCTTTCGTAGCCGACGACGTTGCATCATCTTATGCCAAGGCAATCGGTGCTGGCGCAGTCGCCGTTAGGGAGCCGACCAAAAAGCCTTGGGGGCAAGTTGTCGGCTATGTTCGTGCCAAAGATGGGTCGCTAATTGAACTTTGCTCTCCGATCAGTGGCTAACAAGCCATTTGAGCCGACGCCTATCGGCGCGGTTTAATGGCGACGTTAAGTGTCGTTGTAGGGTTAATCGGTTAAAGAGCCTATCGGTACTGTCATTGAATAGACGTCAGGCTGATCATCAGACCGGTCATGGATGGGGCCGGTTCGGTTTCTGAGCAGCTCACCTGAGCGGTTGGCCAGCACAGCCTTGATCTCGGCGCTGATGGCGAGCGCTATTTCTTCCGGCGTATCGGCGCCGATATCGAGGCCTACCGGTGCATGGAGGCGCTGTAATATTTCCCCGGTAATAGCCGCGCCGTCGTTTGCCAAGGCCTGCAGCAACCGTTCGCTGCGGCGCTTGGGTCCAAGCACGCCGATATAGCGCGCGGCAGAGGGTAGCAGCGTGCGCAATAAGGCGAGATCGTGAAGGTAGTTATGGGTCATGAGGACGGCGACGGTGCGCTGGTCGAACAGGTGTCCGGATACTTCCTCGGGACGCGCGAGCAGGATGGCATCGGCTTCGGGAAATCGCGTCCTTGTTGCATAGGCCGGGCGGCTGTCGATCAAGGTCACATGCCAGCCCAGTTCCTTGGCAATGCGCACCAGAGGAACGGCATCCTGGCCAGCGCCAAAGATCACCAACGACACCGGGGGCTGGATCACTTCAATGAACACCGCGATGCTGCCGTTGGATACCGGATAATGGCGAACCGCTGTGCGCTGCTCGCGCAACGCTTCCTGGGCGTCGTTAAGGATACGCGCGGCAAGGTTGGGATCTTCGATTTCACCGGCCAGAGTGTTGTCTAGGCGGAGCATTAGACGAGACCCTACCCGCGCGCTGGTTTGCCCGTCTACATAGAATACCGTGGCCATGACGCCAGTTTCGCGACCCTGGAGGCAGTCTGCGAGGAAACCGATCTGGGTCCCTTGGCCCGCTCGTCCGAGGCCTTCGATAAGGACATGCACGACACCGTTGCAACCGAGGCCGAGTCCCCACACGAGGTCGTCATCGGACATGCTGTCGTAGGTCAGGACAACCGGTTCGCCGGTCGCCATCACGGCCTTGGCACGCTCGACCACGTCGCTCTCCAGACAGCCGCCGCTGATCGAGCCCACGATGCGCCCTTCTTGGGTTACCAGCAGGCGGGCGCCGGGGCGGCGGTAGGTCGACCCGCGCACGGCGATCACGGTGGCCAGCGCCGCCTGCTGGCCGTATTTCTCGATATCCGCAACTGCTTCAACGATAGAACTGAGTTCTTTCATAATTCCTCATGCGTATCGATCCGGTTGATAATTTCACTATACGGCCTTTCGCGTATCAATCTGATAGCGGCTGCGCTGTCCCGTTGGAACGGAATAACAGCCGAGGTTGATAGGCCGCTGGATTACTTCGCCGGCGTTTTATCGCTCGCCTCCGGCACCTTATACGTTTCATTGGTTTTCGGCTCAATAGGCAAACCAGCCGCCTGCCAGGCTTTCCAGCCGCCGATAAGGGCGCGGGCGTTCGGCCATCCCGCCTGTTTCAGTTGCTGTACGACACGGCCGCTGGTCTCTTCGTTGGGACAGTCGCAGAAAGCAGCCAGCCAGGCTAGCCGAGGGAGGCCGAGTTCGGCGGCACGCCCGGCGGGATAATCCGGCGGCAGCCTCACCGCGCCCTTGGCCAGCAGGTCACTGCCCTCGAAACTGCGCTCCGACCTGACATCGAGCAGGGAGACCGCCGCACCCGAGCGCTGCAGGTGCTGCAAGGCGTCGATAGTCATGCCCTCACTGTCAAGCCCGGAGCCGGCTATTGATGCGCTGGAATTTTCAGCGTACCCAGCCATCGCCGACGTGGGCGGAGCGAAGGATTCCGGTGGCGTAAAGAGTTCCCCGGCGCTTGCGGGTCGCACTCTGCGAGCCCGGCGTCCCAGCAGCATCAGCGATCCGCCGTGCAGCACCACCGACAGCAGCACCACCAGACAGCAGAGTGCAAACAATTGCCCACTGCCGGGCAGTCCCGCGAATACCGGTAGCAGTACCAGCAGCAGCGAGCTTAGGCCGCGTGGCCCGAACCAGGCGATCAGAAGGCGTCCGCGCCAATCCAGGCGGGTACCGGCGAGTGAGGCGAGAAAGGCGATGGGCCGGATCAGCAGTACGATCAGCGCGAACAGCAGCGTGGTGCCGTTCAGGTTCATGAACCCGGTCCAGATCAGCGAGCTTCCAAACAGGATGAAGGTGAAGAGCAGCGCCATCTCGGCAGTCGTTTCACCGTACTCCAGAAAGCAATCGCACAACTCGACATCGAGCGCCGCAATAGCCAGTCCGGCGGCGAACGCCGCCAGGAAGCCACTGCCGTGCAGGGCTTCCGCCGCCGCATAGGCGCAGAACACCACCCCCAGCGAATACAGCGATTCGTAGTCCCGCCGCACGCCGATCTTCCGGCGCACCATATCGAGGGTAGCCACTCCCAGCAGGCCCACGGCGACGCCCGCCCCCGGTCCGAGCAGGAACAGATCGAGGCCCATCCGCACCCAGCCCAAGGTGTCGAACGTAGCGCCCTGGCCGAGGAACACCATCGCCACCAGCACGACCGGCAACAGCACCACGTCGTTCAACCCGCTTTCCAAGCGTAACGGCAGCCGGACGGCTCCAGCGAGATTGGGGCTGCGCAACAGGCCGCGCAGCAGGACGGGATCGGTGGAGGCCAGGGCCGCGCCCAGGATCACCGCCGCCGCCGGCGCCAGGTCGAGCAGCCACCACCCCGCGAGCGCCATCATTGCCGCCGACAGCAGCGTGCCCGGACCTAGTACCAAGAAAGCCAGCATGCCGTGACGCCGGACCTCCGCGATGCTCAGCGAGACCGCGTCCGTAAACAACACCAGCACTAGGCTTAACGTAGCGACTACGCGCAGGGTGGGCGAGTCCAGGGTGACATGGAGCAGCCCCAGTCCCGCCGGTCCCAATACCGCGCCAAACGCCAAGAACACAGCGACCTGGGGCAGCCCGCTGCGTTCGATCAGCCCGGAAAGCAAGGCGGCGATCACGATGACGGCGCCGATGAGTGCCAGCGTCGCGGCAAAAATCTCGGGATTAAAGAACCCGATCATGGCAGTCCTCGAACGAGCGCGGGATCGATTATCCCATCATCGATACTCCTATCAGTCGGCCGATACCATAGGTCAAAGTCGCGTAGGCAAGCCCTACCAGGATCTGGCGGCCGCCCGCGAACACCATCATCCCAGTTCAGCGGCGGCGTGCAGCGCGGTCCGCTGTAACCGCTTGGGTACGCCCGACATGGGCATGAACTGATGGGGTGAAAGTCCCCTGTGGGAGTTCCTGTAAGGTCCTTTAGGACAGATGAAACCACTAACCGACGGCAAGGGCAAGTCCGCAAGGACCGGTCTTAAGGAAGCCCAAGGGCAAAGGTGCGAGGCGACGAACAGACACCGCATAGAAGGCTCAGTCCCTGGGCGAGTCAGCCCCAGATGACAACGCCCGCCAGGAACGGGGGATAGGGTAAAGGCGGCGCTTGTGCACTGAAAGCTCATGTTCTCATTCGGGGAGATCTACGCCACAGGCGGCCTGTGTCAGTCAGGGAGTCGAACTGAGGGCCGTTCCGAAAGGGGCGGAATGACCATCCAACCCTAAGCGGGCAGTGGTTGCCATGGGAGCCGGAAGGAGGTCCGTCGCGAAAGTAGCGGGAAAGCCACCGGACCCTGCCGCGACCCGGGCAGCGCGACGTGGGGTAACACGGGTCGTGATGGAGCAGAAGTCAGCAACCGGCATAGTAGCCAAACGCCCACCGTAATGGGCGGGACAGGGTGAAGGCCCGCACCGTAACCAGCGTCGGTGAAATCCACCTCGTGCTTTTTGAGGTTGGCTCGCCGTTTGGGTTCACACCAGGTGAATCGCACGAGCTAGATTATGCATATAATCATACATATCTTAACACCTAACGCCCATATATGGACTCCCCTCCGCTTGCAAGGAGATCTGGGTATTCAGAAACCGAGGTTAGACTGTACACATATATCCGGCCTGTTGATGCGCAGTACGCTCTGGCCTTGATGACAGTCGCGCGTGGGTGCCTCATTAGCCTAACCCGTCATGAGCGGGATTTCCGCTCGCCCCCGAGCATGAAAGCCGGTTGAATTTCTGCCATCCTTGAGGGGAAGACGGAGGACAAGAGGTCGTTGTCCGTTTGGTGGTTTGACCCCGACGCCTAACCCGATCCTGTTCGGCCCTTTCGTACCCCAGATTGTTCCCTAGAGGACGCACGGTAAAGTGACCCACGTTCGTCATTCGATGGCGTGAGGCTTCTGGACTGTTAATCAGCGTGCAAAAGTATCCAGGTTGTCGGGGAAAACAGCGTCCAAAAAGGACCACCCCGATGTGTTAAACCCTCTGGTTTTTACCGGAGAAACCTGGAGTGACCTACTTGGAAACCATCGGAAAAATTCGTCGTCGTCATTTTGTCGAAGGCGAGACCATCAGCCAGCTTGCCCGTGACTTTCAGCTGACGCGTAAGACCGTCCGCAAATACCTGAAGAGCACCGACCCGGATCCCAGCTATACGCGTCAGCATCAACCGCAACCCAAGCTGGGCGCTTTTCAGTCGCTGCTGGAAGAATGGTTAAAGAACGAGAGCCACCGACCCAGGCGTGAGCGCCGGACCGCCCAGCGCTTGTATGAAGGACTCCAGCGCGAAGGCTATGCCGGTGCCTATGACAGCGTGCAGCGGTTTGTGAAAGCTTGGAAGGGCGATAGACGGCCTTCGCTCACGCAAGCGTTCGTGCCCCTGTCGTTTCTGCCGGGTGCCAAGTACCAGTTTGACTGGAGTCACGAGGTGATGGTTCTGGGGGGTGTCGTACAGACGGTGAAAGTAGCGCACTTCCGGCTGTGCTACAGCCGGCAGATGTTCGTGGCGGCCTTTCCCCGTGAAACCCAGGAGATGATCTTCGAGGCCCATAATCGAGCCTTCGTCTTTTTCGGGGGCGTGCCCCTGGCAGGCATCTACGACAATCCCAAGCCAATCGTCACGACGGTCTTCACCGGCAAGGAGCGTGCGTTCAATCGTCGCTTTCTGGCCTTGATGAATCATTACCTGATCGAACCCATTGCCTGTACCCCGGCCGCCGGCTGGGAAAAAGGTCAGGTGGAAAACCAAGTGGGCAACCTCCGGGAATGGTTGTTCACGCCACGCCTGGCGTTCGCCGATTTCACTGAACTCAATGGCTGGTTGGAACAGCGTTGCCGGGAACTGGCCCAGCGCTTTCATCCGGAGCAAAGCGACCGGCGCATTGCCGAGGTGTTCGAGGAGGAGCGTCCGCGGTTGCGGCCCTTCACGGCCGCTTTCGACGGTTATTTTGAACAGACCGTGCGGGTGTCTTCCACCTGCCTGGTGGCCTGTGACCGTAATCGCTACAGCGTACCAGCGGACTATGCCGGGAAAACCGCTTCCCTGCGTGCCTATGCCGATCGCATCCGAGTGGTGGCGGAAGCGCGAGTGGTAGCCGAACATCCCCGACAGTTCGGGCGGGGGCGGTTTATCTTCGATCCCTGGCACTATCTGCCCGTGCTGGAACGAAAACCCGGCGCGCTACGCGATGGGGCGCCTTTCCAGCAATGGGACCTCCCAGCCTCGGTGCGCAAGGTCCTGGAACTGTTCCTCACGCAAAAGGGCGGCGACAAGGCCTTTGTCGAACTGCTGCTGGTGACCCGTCCGCACGGCCTGGAACCCCTGGAAGTGGCTTGCGATCTGGCCCTGGAGCAAGGTCTGGCGACTCTGCCGGTCATCCTCAATCATCTCCATCGCTTGATGGCCCCCCTGCCACCAGCACGGCTGGAAACGCCTGATCGGCTCCGCTTGCACCAGGAACCGCGGGCCGACTGTGACCGCTATGATCAGCTCCGCCGGCGGGAGGCAACCTATGCGGGCTGAACTTATCGCGCAACTCAAAGCCTTGCGTCTCTATGGCATGGCACAGGCCTTGACAGATCTGGTGACCCCGCCGACTGAGCCACCCCCACTGGCGGAGCCGTGGCTCCAACAGTTGCTCAATGCCGAACGGGCGGATCGGCAAGCGCGGACCTTGCAGTATCAACTGAAGACCGCGCGCTTTCCCCTGCATCGGGATTTGGCGACCTTTGACTTCCAGGAGTCCCCTGTCCCCGAACCGCGCGTGCGATCCTTGAGCTCTGCGCAGTTCACCGACATCGCCCAGAATTTGATTTTCGTCGGCGGAACCGGTACCGGAAAAAGTCACCTCGCCATTGCTCTGGGCGTCGCCGCGATCCATACGGGCAAGCGGGCACGCTTCTTCAATGGGGTCGATCTGGTCAATCAGTTGGAGCGGGAAAAGCAGCTTGGCAAAGCCGGTACTTTAGCCCGCCAACTCACCCCGATCGATGTGGTTATCCTCGATGAGCTCGGCTATCTCCCCTTCTCGTCCACGGGTGGGGCCTTGCTCTTCCACCTGTGCAGCCAACTCTACGAAAAAACCTCCCTGATCATCACCACCAACCTCAGTTTTGGCGAATGGGTGCAGGTCTTCGGGGATGCCAAAATGACCTCCGCCTTGCTCGACCGGCTCACCCATCACTGCGACATCCTCGAAACCGGGAACGACTCCTACCGCTTCAAACAGCGAAAGAAATCCGCCTAATCCCCTGGGTCATTTTGGACGCTGTTTCCTGGATACTTTTCAACGCTGATTGACACTTCTGGACCGACATGTCCACCGTTTTCACGGTTTCAATGTAATCCTTGGGAGAACGCACATGAACCCTCTTTATCGATGCATTGCCGGCTTGGACGTCCATCGAATGCTGTATGTTCTGACCGTGCTGATCGAACAGGACGATGGTACGGTTGCCAAACAGCAACGCTCCTTCGGTGGCTTCAAGCGTGACCGACGCGCCTTGGTTGGCTTGGCTCCTCGAACTCGGCGTGGGCATGGTGGTGATGGAAAGCACCGGCATCTACTGGAAAAGCATTTATGCCGGCTTGGAACAAGCCGGCATCCCGGCCATGGTGGTCAATGCCCGGCATGTCAAGAACGTGCCCGGACGTAAAACCGACGTGTCCGACTCGGAATGGCTCGCCCAGCTGGGGCGGTTCGGTCTGGTCAAACCGAGCTTCATTCCGCCCGAGGACCTGCAAGAACTGCGTTTGGTGTCGCGCTACCGCCAGAAATTGGCCCAAACCCTGGCCGGCGAAAAGAACCGCCTGCACAAGGTGCTCGATGACGCCGGCATCAAGCTCGGCGCGGTGGTTTCGGACATTGATGGCGTGTCCGCCCGCGCCATGATCGAGGGACTGCTCGAAGGGCAACCCATCGAGCAGTTGCTGGACCGGGCCAAGGGCGCTTTGCGCGCGAAACGCGATACCCTGGAGCCCGCGTTGGAAGGGGAACTTTCGTCCCGCCACCGTTTCGTGCTGGAACAGATTCATGGCCATATCCGCTATCTCGAAAGCGAGTTGGCGAAATTGGATACCCAACTGATCGATGCCATGGCGCCTTATGCCGAATATTGGCATCTCCTGCAAACCCTGCCAGGCATCGATCAAATCAGCGCGGCCATGATTCTGGTGGAAATCGGCACTGATCTGAGTGCATTCGGCGACGCCCAACATTTTGCTTCCTGGGCGGCCCTGTGTCCTGGCAACCACGAAAGCGCGGGCAAGCGCAAAACCGGTAAAACCCGCAAGGGCAACCACGCGATCCGCTATTTGTTGTGCGAAGCGGCCAATGCCGCCCGACGAACTCACAGCACCCTGCGCGACAAGTATCAAAGCCTGGTGCCCCGCAAAGGCCACAAAAAAGCCATCATCGCCGTGGCTCACCAGATGATCCGCACGATCTACGTTCTATTCACCCGCCGCGAAGCGTATCGCGACCCTGGGATTGATTACCAAGCGATCGTGGTGACCAAGAATGCACCGCGCTGGATCCAGGCACTGAAAAAATACGGCTACTGGCCGAAGTTCGCGTCGACTCAACTCCCGACGCCTGTTCTGGCCCACTGAGCAGAACGACCATTCTCGAAAAAATGGCCCGGTCATCGGGAGGATGGTGTTCGTCCTCAGCTCCGGGAGCTTTCACGGTAACGGTCTAAAACGACCTAAGGCTTATCAGGTTGAACCCACGCTGGTCTTACCGGTTTCCAACCACTCAACGATCCACGCAATCTTTTGGAAGGGTCGCTGCTTTTTCCGGATGGCCCTTTATTAAAAACACCCGACTCAAAAGGCTATCCACGCTGAAATAAAACATCCACTGACCCGAAGCGGGCCATACGCTCAGGCCCTCCGGGGATCTCGGCGTGATTGATTCGTTGAGGATTCCTTGCCATTCTAAGGCGGTTACGGTTCCATCCGGTTTTGCCATTCCGAAGTACAGCGATTCGCTGGTCATTGCATTCTGCCCGTTGGGGCAGGTCGGGGCCCAGGCGCCGCGCACGCCCCCAGCAGCGCGCGGCGCTTTTCCGCGCGTCCGCTGGAGCGACAAGGTAGAGGGCGGACCGCCTACACCCCGCAGTAGGTGTTCCTGCTGCATGCCCCTTTGTAAACTCGGTGGCTCCTCCAACCACCCGTGGCTGAAAAGCATCATGGCTGTCAGGGAGTAGGCCATCCGGAATCCACTGCTTGGCGGCCACCTGCTCGTCATGGAAACGACGGATGTTTCTAAACCGCATCTACTTTGAAACCCGTAGTTTTTCCTCTTCGGGATCGAGGTGAGTTTTGACCCAAAGTCGGTCGGCGACGGCATTGGGGGTGGCGTTGATTGCCTGTTGAAACTGTTCCAGTTGGGCGATCAATTCCGCCCGATTGTCGTAACAGGTGTGATAGGTCACGTCTTCTCGTACCCACTGCCAGAGGTGTTCCACCGGCATGAAGTCCGGACTGTAGCCCGGCAATGGCAACCGGTTGATCCGCAGTTCATCGGCCCGTTGGGTCACCGCTTGCGCTCGGTGATAGGACGCCCCGTCCCAGAGCACCGTTAGCGGTACCGCCGGGAGTTCCCGACGGAGGGTTTCTAACAGTTCAATGGTCATCTCGCTGTTGGCACGGTCGTATGGATACAGCTTAACCTGGCCTTGATTGTAGAAGTAAACCCCGTAACACGACACCTTCGCCCCCAGCCCGGGAGAATTGGAACTGACCCAGAACCGCTCGCCCTTGACCGACCAGCCATAGCCTTCATCGGTATCCTGGCGAAAATGGGCCTCATCAATGTAGACCAGCGTGTGTTGGCCCCGGGTGGCGGCGACCAGCAAGGGAGGGAGTTTGTCTAGAAACGCCGCCCGCTGATCCGGATCGGCTTTATTCAACAGTTTCCGGGCTTTTTTCCAGGACAAGCCTAACCGCTTGAGCGCCTGCCGGATCGTCTCCCGACAGCACTCGTCCTGGCCCTGGGCCTGGAGCCATCCTTGCAGCCGCTTCAGGGTCCAGCGCGGGGCCGGCGGGGCGGTCCGCTCTGGCGGGGGGGTCGCCGCTTGCTTCAGGGCCTCGCGGATAACCCCATCGACGCCTGGTTCCAGGGCCGGGGTAAAAAGGGGGAACGGCCACCGGTACGCTGGTACACCAAGGCCGCCGGTCCAACCGTATTGTAACGGTGCACCCACTCCATCACCGTTTGCGGGTTACGGCCCGTTTCCCGACCAACTTGACTGGCGTTCTTATCCCCACAAATCTCGTACAAGGCCAGGAAGCGTTCCCGCGTGCGCGGGTGCTCCGCATTCAACCCCAGTACTCTGAAAATGTCAGGGTCTTGGCCCCAGCGGCTATAATCAATAGTCAGCATCGCTCTCTTACTACCCTTTGGCTCTTTCAGAAAGAGGGTAGTCGTTCACCTCAAAAAACTCAAGGTCTCAAACTGGATGCGGTTTAGCGAAGTAATCCAGGCAATCCTCCACCGCGAAGTGACCCGAATCGAGCCGATGCATCTCGGCGTTGGGCAAGTCCTTCGGGCACGCTTCGCCGCCCTCTCGGGTGAAGAAGATATCATCCTGCCCCGAGAAGATAATCGTTTTGGGCTGACGACTACGCAGAAACTCCTGCGACATCGGGTAGAGCGCGTGACGTTGGTGCGGTAGTCGTAGAAAAACTCCATCTGCACCTTGCGGGCGTTCGGCTTTTCCATGAAACGAAAGTCCATGTTCCAGTTGTCCGGGCTAATCAGGCTCGGGGAAGACCGCAGCCGCGGTGGACTCAGCGCAGGCGCGACCACGCACCAGTTGCACCTCGTCACCCACGGTGATTTCGCCGCCTTCAATCACAAAACAGTTGAGCGCGAGCTTGCCCTCGAAGCGCCGGTAGATGCCGCGAGTGACTTCCTTGTCTTGGACCAGCGTGTCGGGATCGTATGCGGTCATGATGCAGCGCAGGCGCAAGTCCTGGACCCCGATGAGCACCTGGCCGATGCGCAGGCAGCCGCCCGGCCACTCGCGCTCGGTCAACCCCTCAACACCACCGATCACGAGGTTGGGCCGCAAGCGGCGAGGGTCGTGACCGAAGGCGGCGATGGCGCCGTCGGTGGCCACCAGCAACGGCAGCACATCGAAGCGCTCGATGCCGTCGTGGCGCACCAGCTTCGCGCCAGGCCCGCCAAGGTCAACGACCTTGGCGGCGACCTCCGGACTGTTCCACGGCTGGCCATCCACCAGCGGTTCACCCAGGGGCCCCAGCGTACCCTTATGGCCCAGGAAACGCGGATGGGAGCGTGCGGTGATCACCCGCTCGTGGGCATCCTCGACGTGCACGACGCGGTCACCTTCGATGCCGAGCGGCCCGATGCGTACCCGTTCCAGCTTCTCGCCGGCCATGGTTTTGACCGGATATCGCCAGATTTCCGTGACCTTCATTGCCAACTCCGTTACTGATTGACCGACTAGCCCTCTCGTCCAAGCTCAGCGGCGCCGCTTTCTGGCATCCCCTGGAGCGCCTTGTTCGGCGTTCCAGATTTCACCATCTAGAACCTTTATCTGATCGATGATGCCGATCAGCTTTTGGCCATTTTGCGTGAGTGAATATTCCGTTCTGAGTGGAACTTCCGCATAAACTTGCTTGGATAGCAGGCCGTAGCCGACCAGTTTGCGTAGCCGTTCAGAAAGAACTTTGGTTGAGATTCCTTGTATGTGGCGTTCCAGGGCACCAGGACGCGAGACTCCAGCGGCCACCGCGTGCAGAACCGATACAGACCATTTGCAACCCACCACGTCTTCGAGTTGCCGATAGGTGGACTCTGATGACGCTGACACATTTTTAATTTCTTTCATTTTCTGCAAGTTACACCAAAAGGTTGGTGGCGCACCGAAAAGTGCCTTCTATGCGGCGGCTATCGCTGTATCTACGATACTCTTGTGCCGGTCCGGTGGCACTTAATCGTAACCAATCTCAGGAGTGAACCGCCATGAAGACCAAAGCCATTTTTTACCACGCTGGATGCCCCGTATGCGTTGCAGCAGAGCAAACCATAGCCAACGCACTCGACCCTTTGAAATACGAAGTTGAGGTCGTTCATCTCGGCAAGGATAAATCGCGTCTGAAAGACGCGGAATCCGCCGGTGTCAAGTCGGTGCCTGCCCTCGTCATGGATGGAGCAGCGTTCCATATCAACTTTGGCGCTGGCATCGAGGCATTGAAATAATCGCCCCATCACGCCTTGCAGCACCAAGGGTGTTTGCCTCACGGCAGACACCCTTTTTTTTGCCGAATCACGGCGCCGGCCTCGATGGGAGCAAACTTGTTTGCGGACGTCAAAGCCGGTGTCCAGTCGAGTGGCTCGTTTGGGTGCGCTTGCGCGGCGGGACAAGCCACTCTACGAAGTCAGCGGCCGTGATTCCTGGCGACGCACATGCGTCGCCAGGAACGTTCGAGCTAAGCGGGCGCCAACAGCAGGCCGCGCGGAAGTGACGATTTCACCGCACTGTGGCACGGCCGGCTGTTGGTGCTCCGCTTGAGAGAGGGGTTGGACGAAGCCGCTACGCGGAGGAACACCAGCTGCCCGCCGCACGATTTATTCGGTGATCTCACGCCCTCGCTCATGAGGGGTGAGCATACACAACTTCGTGAGGACAAGCATGAACACAGCATCTACGACGCACTTCGAGCGGCGCTACCGGAGCCATCTCAAGCATCTGACGCTCAAAGGCCTGCAACCCAAGACGATCGAGGCGTACTCGCGCGCGCTTCGGCGCATCGGCGAGCGCTTCGAGGGCCAGATCGACGATCTCACCGAGGCGCAGTTGACGGACTACTTCAGCGAGCTGATGGCCTCGCACTCGTGGAGCACCGTTAAACTCGATCGGTACGGGCTGAAGTTCTACTACCAGCAGGTCCTGCGCCAGCCGTGGGTGGCGCCGGGTCTGATCAAGCCGCCCAAGACACAGCGCCTGCCCGCCATCGTGACCGTCGAGGAGGCCAAGCGGATCATCGCCGCCACGCGCGTGGCGAGCTACCGGGGGTGCTGCTTCACCCTCTACAGCCTCGGACTGCGGCTGGGCGAAGGACTGCGCCTGGAAGTCGGGGACATCGACGCGGCGCGCTCGCGGGTGCACCTTCGCGATGCCAAGGGCAACAAGGATCGGCGGGTGCCGCTGCCCCAGGCCACGCTCTCGCTCGTGCGCCGCTGCTGGAGTGTGCATCGCAACCCCGTGCTGTTGTTCCCTAATCGCCATGGCGGATGGAGCGGCGCGGCGCGCGCCAAGACGCCGCTGGATCGCGGCGGGGTGCAGCGCACCTTGCACAAGGTCGTCGAATCCTGCGGGCTAAAAAAAACATCAGCCCGCACAGCTTGCGCCATAATCCGGAGTGCCCGCTAATGCCGAGTCGTCCTTAGGGGGCGGCGAAGTTCCTGACGCTGGGGACGACCCGGCTCGGCATTATTAGAGACTCTTGAGGAACGCCATCAGTTGGTCATCGGGCCGATAACGACCAGGATGGCCATTTGTTGTTGGTGTTGTCTTGTCGAGGGCTTGTTGTTTGAGTTCCAGGCTGGCGTGGAGATAGATCTGGGTAGTGTCCATCGACTCGTGGCCGAGCCACAAGGCGATCACGGCGCTGTCGATACCGCTGTGCAGAAGCGCCATGGCGGCAGAGTGGCGCAACACATGGGGTGTCACTCGTTTTCCTTGGAGGGAAGGACAGTGCTGACGGGCCTTTGCAAGATGTTTCGCCAGAAGATACGCGACGGCGTCACGGCTCAGCGGTGTTCCTCCGGCGGTCGGAAACAGCGGCGTCAAGGACTCGCTTAGCTGTTCGCGCTGCCAGGCGCGCAGCGCACTGATGGCATCTTTTCGCAAGGGTGTGCAACGACGCTTGCGACCTTTCCCTTCGCAGCAAACGTGGGCACCGCTGTCCAAGGTGACATCCTGCCAACGTAGGCCGATGAGTTCAGAGACCCGCAAGCCGGTTTGCAGAGCAACCAACAATAGGGTCCGATCGCGTCGCCCCAGCCACGTGGCCGGATCTGGCGCAGCAAGCAGCGCGTCGATTTCCGTCTCATTCAGATAGGCAATGGGGCCGCGTTCATAGCGCTTGGCAGGGATGGCCAACACCCGTTCGATCAGACCGCCATGGTCGGGGACTCGGAGCGCTGCGTAGCGAAAGAACGAGTGGATGGCAGCGAGGCGGACATTACGACTGCGGGCGCTGGTGCCGCGGATTTCTTGCAAGTGGTCGAGGAATGTACTGATCAAGGGTGCATCCAGTTCTTCCAGAGTGAGTCTCGCTGGCGCTATGTGCAACCTTTCCTCGGCATAGCGAAGCAGCAGGCAGAAGCTGTCCCGGTAGCTGGCGAGGGTATGGGCGCTAACGCGTTTCTGCTGGACCAACCGCTCGGTAAAGAACCCCTCCAGCAGCGCTGGAAAGGTGGTGTTGGCGCTCATGGACGCACCCGCTGCGGTTGACCCTGCTCCAACCGTTCCAGGGCTAACTGGAGCAACTCCGGGGTGGCCGAGAGATACCAATAGGTATCGCTTGCCTTCACATGTCCCAGGTAGGTCGAGAGTTCCGGGAGATGACACTCGACGTCGACCCCGTCGCGGTACCAGCGCAGCAGCACACCGACGGCAAAGCGGTGGCGGAAATCATGCAGCCGTGGTCCATGACTAGCCGCCGGGCCCCGCAGACCGATCTGGCGCGAGAGCGCCACGAATGTGCGCCGGACGCTCCACTGGGTCAGTCGCCCCCCTTGTTCGGAGACGAGGAAGCTGGGACTTTGGGGGATCGGATAGCAGCGATCCCGCTCCGCCACATAGTGGCGAAGTGCTTCCCCGGTACTGGGATGTAGTGGCAGCAGGCGCGATTTACCGAACTTTCCACAGCGGATCGTCAATTGATCCAAGGTGAGGTCCACCTCTTTATCGTCAAGTCCGACCAACTCGCCGACGCGCATGCCGGTGACCGCTAACAAGCCAAAGGCGGCCACATAGGTCTGGGCACGCAGTCCCGTCGCAGAAGACAGCTGCGCGGTAGCTTGCAGCAACTGCGCGATCTCAGCATCGCTGTAAAAATACGGCGCTGCCCGCTGCGGCCGGTAAGGCAACAACCCTGCAGGGGGAATTTGCGTGCGCGGATCCGTGGCACTGCGGTAGCGTGCGAAGCCTCGGATGGCGCTTAAACGCCGGGACCATTCTGCGGGCTGGACGGTACGAGGTTCGGTGGCCCAGGTCAGCGCCAGTTCATGAGTAATGTATGTCGCCCCTTGCTGTTCGAGAAAGTCGACGAATCGCCGCAGCAAGGAACGGGGGCCGCACACCTTGAATCCCATCGCTTGACGCAAGGTCAGATACGCCTCAAACACCTGGTGCCAGGCAGTCATTGCACACCTCCCGGCCACGGGGCGGCCAGCCTGCCCAAAGTCCGCTCATCGACCTTGGCGTAAATGCGGGTGGTGTCGAGGTTGCGGTGACGTAACAACTCCCCGATTTCGGTGAGCGACGCGCCGTTGCGGAGCAAGCGGGTGGCCAGAGAATGGCGCAGCAAGTGGGCCCCTTGGTGCGGGGGATGTAGATCGGCCCGGGCCAAAGCCCGGCGTACGATGGTGCCGACCGCGCTGCCATTGCAGAAGCCACGCCGCGGTGCGCGCAGACACAGGAACACCTGCCGCACAGAACAAGGGGGTCGCACATCGCGCAGGTAATGGCTGAGGGCTTCCCCGACGTCCCATGGCAAAGGAAGTCGCTCGACACGGCTGCCCTTACCATGGATGACCAACTCCCCCGCCTCCCAATCGACATCCTCCAGACGCAGGGTGGCCACTTCGTTGGCGCGCAGGCCCAGCCGGGCCAAGAGCAAAACAATGGCGTAATCGCGCCGCCCTTGTGGACAACCCCGGTCGATGGACTGCAACAAGCGCTCGACGTCCTCGGCCGGCATGTACTTGGGCAGTCCCGATAACTGCCGACGTGCCGGCGCTGGCACATAGCGCCACAAGTCCAGGGCGTTATCCCCCGTTTGGCGCAAGAACCGCAGGAAGCCACGCAGCGCCGAGGCGATGAGTTGAGTGTGCCCCGTGCTGTAGCGGCGCGCCTGCTCCAGCATAAAGTCGTTCACGTCTTGCGCGCAGAGCGTGCCCAGTTGCGGTGACTGCGTGCCGAAACGCCAAGCAACGAATCGCCTTGCCGTGTCCAAATAGGTCCGTATGGTCGTCGGCGCCAAGTTGCGCTGACTGATCAGGTGTTGGCGAAACGCTGCCCGAATACGCGATGCCTCGTCGTCCTCTTGCCGCTCCACAATTGGCGTGAGCACGCCCTGCGATCGCAGATACGCGAGAACGAAGGCGAGCGTACCCTTGTCCTCGCGGTGCGGACGGTGCCTCTGATAACGGTGATGGAAAAAAGCATCGATCGCCTGCTCATCTAACGCCATCACCGACTGCCCGTTCTGCTCAAGCCATGTGCCCAGATGCGCGAGCAGCCGCATTGCATACTTCGCCGTCCATACGGCATAGCCGCGATCCGACAATGCCTGCGCGAAAGCTTCGATATGGTCGCCCAGTGGCCCGCCCCGCAACCGTTCGAAAACCGCTGGATTGGGAAAGAAATGCTTGATCATGATCGTCTCCTCAATGCTGGGCCGAATGCCCTGCCTGAGAAGACCAGAAAAATAATGCCGAGTAGACTGACCTGATAAACCGAGCAACCTGCTGAAATTTCGAAGAACTACATCGACGCCAACAGGTAGCTCGGCATTAGCAGGCGCTCCGGATTATGGCGCTAATGCCGAATGCGGCATTAGCGCCACAGCTATGCCACCCACCTGATCGAGGCCGGGGTCGACCTGCTGGAGGTGCAAAAGATCCTTGGCCACCACTCGATCCTGACCACCGCCAAATACACCCACCTGACGGCCCACACCGGGCACACCGCCGCCACCCTGATCAACGCCTTGATGGACGGCTTCGCCATCGGCTGGGGGAGCGTCAAATGATGCGCCTGGCCACCCTCATCGAGCACTTCGAAGCGCCGTTGCTGGCCCAGTACGGCGACCGGCTCCTGCCCGAGCACCACCAGGCCCTGGCGGCCCTGAAGACCTGCCGCACCGCGCTGAGCCCGCGCCTGGAGGCGCACTGCCCGGCCTGCGCGGAGCGGGTCTTCGTGCCCCATTCCTGCGGCCACCGGCCTGTCCCCACTGCCAGCACCATGAGAGCCAGCGTTGGCTGGAGCGGCAACTGCAAACCCTCGTCCCCGGCGCAGTATTTCCTGCTGACCTTCACCTTGCCGGCGGAATTTCGCGCCCTGGCCTTGGCCCATCCAGCGCACGCTCTATGGCTTGCCTTGATGCAATGCGCCTGGCAGACGCTGCGGTCCTTCAGCCGCAACGACCAGCAGCTCCAGGGCACGCCCGGCGCCGTGGCGGTGCTGCACACCCATTCCCGCCGCCTGGACTACCATCCCCATGTCCATCTGGTCATGCCCGCCGCCGCCATCGACACCGAGCAGCGGCGGTGGCGCACCAAGGCCGGCAAGCGCTATCTGTTCCACCACAAAGCGCTGGCCAAGGTGTTCCGGGCCAAGCTGCTCGCGGCCATCACCGAGGCCGGACTGAACTTGCCGGAACGCCATCCCCAACAGTGGGTCGTCGACTGCAAGCACGTCGGCTCGGGGGAAAAGGCCTTGGTCTATCTGGGCCGCTACCTCTACCGGGGTGTGCTCCAGGAGCAGGATATCGTCGCCTGTGACGGCGGCCAGGTCACCTTCCGCTACCGGAATAGCAAAACCCACCGCAGCGAAACCCGCACGCTCCCCGGCGCCACCTTCCTGTGGCTGCTGCTCCAGCACGTCCTGCCCAAGGGCTTTCGGCGCGCCCGCCACTTCGGCTTTCTGCATCCCAACAGCAAACGTCTGATCCAGCTGCTGCACCTGCTGCTCAAACGGATCCCCAGCCGCGGTTTCGAGGCCGTCAAGCCACGGCCGCCCCTCCTCTGTCCCTGTTGCGGAGGCCCCATGAGCGATTGTCCGAACGCGGCTACGGCCGCCGTTACCCACGCAGGAGCCGCCCGGCGCTTGGGTGGAGGCCTTGGCGATGTAACCGCTCCTGACAACCGGCACCTCCGAAATCAGCGTCCCAGAACGCCGAAGGTGGCGCTCGTCCGAAAAACGCCTGCCGCCACCGGTAAACCGCTGACTCGAGTTCCTCTCGCTTCTCAAAACCTCCCCTTGACGCCCTCTCGGTGAGGCTTCCCGTTCCCGCCGGGCCTCGCCGCACCCTGAAACGCCAAAAGCTATTTTCATAGCCCGCCTCCCACATCCGAGGCCGGGCTCGTCCAACAGCCGGTTCAGATCGCGGCTCGTTCCTCGCGCGATCTAACCTTATTCGTTAGGGCATCACGCTTCCCACAATTAAATTCTTCCGCAGCATTTCTTATACTTTTTGCCGCTGCCACAAGAACAGATGGCGTTGCGGTCTCGATCCTTCATGACCGGCGCTTTAACGACCGGCGTATTGGCAAGTACCACCTTTGCCTGCTTCAAGAAAAGCCTTGGCGATCCAACCGGAAACCATTTGCTGAGAAGAAAAGTGTCTACGGCAGACGCAACTGCGCCAGAGATCGGCTCGACAATCCCAACTCCTGTGGTTGTTGCGAACCGCAGAAGTTTCACCGGAAGAGATTCAACCACGCTTTGTTTTCCGACCGTCTCAACGTACCGGCCTACAGTCTCGTCGGCGGTCTTACCCGGAGTACCTGCCGCGAACCAATCGCGAAGTGCCTGAGCATGGCGTGATAACCGTAGGTCAAGTAGTTGCTCAGGGGACAGTCGCTTCGATGCGAACGCGTTCCGACATCGGGTACGCCAGCAATTTTCTGAATCTGCGCAAAGGCATGATGGCCCGCCGGGGAGAACCCCAGTCTTTGCCCCTTCACACGCAGAACGGTCAATGAGGCTTCGTCACCGACCATATCGGAGGCCTCGATGTGCCCCCCAATGGCGAGGAGAAAGTTTTCGAACGCCACTCGAAGCACAGCTCTTATCTCACGTGAATCACCGGGTTCAGGTGGTACGTGAGGGCTAAATACCACAACCTGATCGGGATTTATGCCTAAGAGGTTGTCTAAAGAGCGGCCGGCGTTTCGAAGAGATAAGAAGTCCCTCAGATACGGGCTGCCGAGTACATCTCGGTAGGCTTCATCCCGCAGCCCATCTGCGATGGCCTGCGTTGGAAGGTGAACTGAACGTTGTCGAGAAGGAGGTTTGTTAGTGTGACCCTGCGCTGGCCATCTGATGGCGGATTGGTAGCCGAAAGTGTGTCGTGTATTGCCTGATCGATTGGCTTGAAAAACGCGGTTCCAAGATTTGGAAGGTTTGTGGCCGATTGGGATCGTCATGGATTGTGAAGAAACCCAGTCCAGCACCGTTGCCGATGTAGCCGAACCATTGATCGTAACGGCAAGAACAATCGCCTTGGTTCGAAGTAGCTCATCAAATACGCTTTCCCCAAGCATCAGACGAAGGACCGCAATGACCTGAAGGTTGCCAGTTGGAATGACTACTTGGTCATACAGCAGTATGTAGTTGGCGAGGTGCCCCAATAGTCAGGAGACGCATACATTTGGTCGGACGCTCGTTCCAGATTCTGGAGCATCGGCCAGATTCCGAAATCCGTGGCGAGAACTCTACGCATGTGAGGTGCCCTGGATGCCCTTGCTATTAACCGGCCTGCCGAAGGCAGGTCCGGTCGAATGGCGGGTTAGCCTTCCGATTCCTGACGAGTACCAAGCACCGTTCGGCCACTTTTCCAAAGCGCGTCAGCTGAATCCGCGTAGGACTGGTAGTGGGTGCCTGGGCGGACGAGAGTCATACATGGCCTTTGATCAAGTGGCTTGTTGTAGAGATAGCTTTCGACTTGAATTAGACCATGCGCGGACAAGTGATCAACAAATACACCAGACCAACTAATAGGCCAGTTCGTGGCCCTCACTTCGACATTTGGGCGAGGTGTTCTTCCGAAAGGGACTCAATGAATTTCGAACATCGGCCAATCCTTCCGTCAGGTCGGCTGCAACATCTTGGTGCTCCGTATTGCAAACCGGACCAAGATTCACTTTCTTGGCATCTAGATATGCATCTGCATCAAGCACCAAGAATTCCAGTCACGGTTCTAGTGGCGACCAATGCTTTGAATGCCTCTCTAGAGTATCCGTTAATGACGTTCTTGCATGCCCAACCAATAATTCGTATTGACTGGCATGTGCGTCGTTTAAGTTGATCCCAATTTAGACCGAAGTCCGGCGATAGGAGCTTTGACCGCGGAAACTGATACTGAATACCAAGCTCCCTATTCCTGTCGAAGGCTTTCTCTGCAGCTTGCGCCAGAAGCTCTTGCTCTCTAGTGAATTCCGCATTCATGCTTCGACCTGAGCCATTAAGTCGGCCGGAAAGAGATCAACTCGAATTCCAGCTTTCCTTAGGAAGCGAATACCTTTGCCGCAAATCCTTTGATTTGGATCTAGCATGCCGATCACGACGCGGCCAACTTTTCTAGCGGCGAGTCGTTCCGCGCACGGCGTCTTGTCAGGAGAGCGATGTGTGCACGGCTCCAGGGTTGTGTACACGGTGGACCCTTGGACATCTTGTCCCCGTAGCTTGATATCGAGGGCAATATATTCGGCGTGCTTCCCCCGCCGCCCTTTTCTCCTCGGTATGCCGTCGCAAGGACATTGCCGTCTCGCCCGAATAACTACGGCCCCTACACGAGGGTGCTCTTTGTCCGCGCTCTCCGGTTCGAGGATCTCGCCTGCAAGATCGCATCCTTGATGTGCTTCTCGTCCTCGGTCGTCATACAGTAGGCTCCTTCAGTGGAAGTGATTGATCGGGAGGCGCTCGGAAGGCTAACTTTGTATTAGCCACCTAGTGCAGGTGCATAAAATTTCCGAGCAAGGTGCATAACCACTTCTACATAAACCCAACTCTTTGTTTGTATGCAAAAAGTTTAAAGGTAACGGGACTGAAGAACACAGTAAACACACCTTATAGCAAAGAGGGACTGGCGGTAGAACCCACACTCCTCATGCACCCCACGCATACGATTATCCACAAAATGGGGGTTTGTTGCTCATTGACGCCGGCCTGTTGATTGATTGCAGTGGTGGGAACAGGAAGGCGGGTGACCCAGCCGGGCGGATGCCGGGCTCTTGGGGGTGGGTAGACATAAGACCGGGCGGCAGCAAGCAGACGCCCCGGCCAGTGAGCGCACGGCCCCGGTGGATTGGGCGTAGCAAAGCGGCAGACGGCCAGCCCAGAAGCCGTGCGGCGCAGTGTGCGAGCAGCCACCCGCACTGAATTACCCGCGCTCAGGCGGGGAGGGACCCCGGCCGTTCTTCCGCCAAGGATGGCGGCCCGGTTGCGGGGCGTTTGCCTGAGTGCTGGCGCGTCAGGGATTAGCACCAGCGCCAGGCCAACGCGCCGGAACCGGACCCAAACGACGGGCGACGGTTTACATAGTGCCGATTATTGGCAGCGCGCTTGTGGCCCAAAACCGGCGAAGGCCTTCAGGCGTTACCCATAATCGTCGGCATTATGTACAGCGCCGCCCACCACCCGCCCGGGGCGAATCGACTCTTCAAACTCCGTGGCGGTACACCGCGACGGCAGCAAGAAAAGAAGCCACGCGCACCCGCAAGTGACCCACGCAAGGGGGCCGGAGTGGCGGGAAGCGGTGCCGGTGTAGGCGGAGTGGAGGCGGAGGGGGTCGCACGGCGCCGCGGGCGGCGGCTGGCCACACCGACGGCGAAGCGATGCCGCAGCAGCGGGAACACCAAAAAACAGCGTGGCGAGCCGCCGAATGCAAGCCGGCGCACCCGGAGACGTAACGGAGATGGAACCGGCCTCGCGCAGCCGCGTAGGCGCCCTGGAGCCTGCGACATGCTGACCGAATCCTCACTGGGAGCCACCCGCCCGGGGCAATTCAGGACTCCTCACGCCGTGGCGGTACTCCGCGACGGCCACAAGACCTACTCACCAACGAACACGCGAAGAACTCGCACGGGAGCCTGGCGCAATGGGCGGACCGCGCGCGAACTCGCGCAGGGGGCCAGCCGATGGAGCCGGGCGGACGCTACCCGGGACCAGGACGGCGCACCCGATCTCCTCGAATACGGCGCGGACGGTACGCCGGCGGCGCCCACAAGACCCGAAACCAGACGAGAGGAAAGCCCAGCGCGCAGGCCGGGCGGATGCATGCCGCCCGCGTACTCGCGGATGTGGCGTGCCGATGGAGCCGGGCCGAAGCTGGATCGAGCGGCGCACTGGCACCCGATCTCCGAAAACAGCGCACTGGCGGTACCCCGCGAGCGCCAGCAAGACCTTCTCGATAGCCGCCGATGGATGACCGCGAACCGGTCGCGCGGCGTCCGGAGAGCTGGTCAGGGGTATCGCGCTGGATGCGTTAGGGATGCGAAGGGGCAGTCTTGCTATCGAATCCTGAGCGCGAACAGTGCGGCCAGATGCGAGAAACCAAGGGCGTGCAGGATCCGATAGCAAGACCGGAGCGAAGCGTAGCCCGAAGCAGCCCGGCTCCCGGTACTCCGGGGGAAACGCCCAACGACCAAAGCCCATGGATGCGTAGTGCCGGAACGAGAGCAGGACGCAGGCGGAGCGAGGGCGGGTATGGCTGGTGTCCGAGATACGGCGCAGTGGCCATACACAAGTAAAGGGAAACCCCGAAACCTTTAACAAGCCCGCAGGCAATTAAAGGTAAGCAGCAAAAGTGTTCGAGGATCGCGCTACCAGAAAAGCTGCAGCGCACAAGCTGCACGACCGACAGCACACCGACCAGCAGTGCCCCGCAGACAACGCAGCCAGCGAAGCAAGCCAGACGGGAAGAAAGCCAAGGGCAAGAGAAGGCACCCGCCCACGGGGCACTGGTGGGCGGGGGTGGATGGCGGTCAAGAATAACTCTGCCCCTGGGCAGCACCGCATGCAGCGGGTTATCCAAAGGCTACGGCCAAGGGGCTCGCGATCCAGTACGGCGAAGCCCGGAGCCCCAAGCGCTCAAGGGCCGCGATGTGATGACGCTCGCGGAAGTGGCGATGGTCGCGAAAGCAGGATTCAGAAGGCTGGCCAAGTCTGTCGGTGGTCGATTTTTGGGCTCAAGGTGCCACGCAAGCACAGCACGGTCTGACGCATCCGATAGGGCGGGGACCCTGCTGCCGCGCACACCCCATAAGCGTAATGGATGTTCGTTCGATGTGTTGATGCTGTTCTCTCATATATGCCTATTCGGAGCGGCACTATCTGGGGGCACTTAGGGATTCACACTATGAATCCTCTATGCGTGGCGGGATGTCTGGGGATTAGTCCTGACATGCCCAGCAGTCATCCACACATCCCCAGTCAACCACCCACTCAGTCTCGGTCCCCTTCCCATGGCAAAATCCGGTTTTACCGCATTTGCCGCGAATTGTGCCTCGAAACTGGGTGTTTTCCGGGTGTTCAAGGTGGATTTTCTCAAGTGTCTGGCGCTTCCATCCGTTTTAATGCTGCGCATTCGCTTCGCCGCTATCACCCATGCACGCATGCCAGCATCCAAGCCTGCCGGTCTGTTTTTCAGGGCGATATCTGGCGATGCCAACGGAACCGCCCAAGGCGGATCGTGCCAGGCCCTGGGGATGGTGCGGAAGGGGTCGAGGGGGAACCCAAAAAGAAACCCCGAACACGAAGAGGAGGACCGCGCCGGGGTTTCAGGGTGGGCCGTCCGTGGCCCTGGGGGTGCGCTAAACGGGGATCAGGTGTAGTTCGGGGGAACGGCGCCCGGGGTGGCGGCCAGACCGATCTGCGACAGCGCGAACTGATAAATGAAGAAGACCTCACCTGCCGTCAGGGGCGTTTCGGATACACCGCCTTCGCCGACCTGGTTCACGAGACTGAAGCCCGGGGACAGACTCTCGGCTTCGGTGTTCCACGCCAGCTTTTCAGCCGGTGCGAGCGCGGCATGCGCGGCGGTCGCTTGCGTGTAGGTCAGTCCGCCCGCGCCAATCACAGTCTTGGTCAGGTAGCCATTCCAGGCCTGGCCGCCGGGGGTCGCCAGCTTGATGCGCTCCTTGTCAGTCACGGTCTGGGTCGGGGCCTTGGTCAGGGTGCCATTGACCCAGGACTGGATGGCGCCAGTGACACGGGTCCGGTTGCGCGCGGCCTGCTGGCCCGCGGACTGTGGGTTGCTCGGGGTGACGAGCTGGCGCACGGTGTTGCGCCCTTTCCATTTGCCGAAGACCAGCGTTCCGCCATACGAGCCGGAAGCGTCCATCGACATCAGGGGTCCAGATACTTTAGCCACGTGGGGCCTCCTGCATTCCTGCGGTAAGTCGTTGAAAGAGGGCCGATTCTATTCCCGCTGATCGAACGGGTGTCAAGCCCCGCAAGCCCGTGACCGGGGGATTCTTGGCTTCTTTCTTGACTGATGGGCCGAAATCAGCCCCAAACCGGCCAAAGCTGGCCCGTGGCGCGGGCTTCCGAGGTGCCGGAACCGGCGAAGGTGAAGGGGATTGCGGTCCTCAATTCCGGAGGCCCAGCCAGGCCAGAAGGTGGGATGCGGTGGAAAAGCTGAGGTCTTGCCGGGCGCCACTGGCGCTCGGAATGATCGTTCCGGACAAGTCGGCGGTCCGGATCGCCGACAGATTCAGCGGGGCCGGAACCGACAGATTGCCGGTCCTGAGCAGTGAAACGCCAAGGATCGGATGGTTCCGGGCGGCGGCGGACAAGGGCGCGAAGCCATCGTAATGTGTCCGGCCGGGCGTATTGGGGTAGCGCACATAAACGATCTGGCGAAATACGGCGCAGGCAAAGGGCCGCTGCAACCCGTATTCGAGTCCGGTGCGGGTGGCCACTACTCGTAACGCAAGAGCAGGCGGGTCGAGGCGTCCGTATTGCCGGTCGAGGTGCCGCGCAGCGCCGAGATACCAGAGCCGCAATGCTTGAACACGTGGGACGTGCCATTGATCGTCAGGCTGGGTTCGGCGAAGTTGCCCCAATCGCCACTGTTGCAGAGTGCCACGTTGCGCCCGGGTGGTTCCGATGGACCGAGGCAGGGAATCCTGAGGCCCTCGGGCACCGTGTTGTTGTAAATGCCCGGGTTGTTCGTGGTCAGGATGAACTGTAGGCCCTGCTCGATGGTGGGAATGACGCCCGTGAAGGGCGCGCAGAGGCTCTTGTGGTTCGTCGTGGCCTGCCCGAAGTCAACAATGATGCCGGTGTCGGCGTCGGCCAGGTTGTTGTCCTTGCGGCGTTCCAGGCTGAACCACAGCGTTTGGGTGCCCAGCCCGAGGAACAGGGCAAAGGTGATCCGGTTGTTGGCGGCGCTGCCGAAGCAAATCGTCGATGTCGTGGTGTTGGCCGCGGTGCCCAGCAACTGCGTCCGGGCCAGTAGCACATTGCCATTGATGTTCCCGGCGCCGTCGGTACCGGTGCCGACCGTGATCCAGATCGCGGGATAGCCGTTCGTGGCCCCGCTGCCATATTCGAGCTTCACGTAAACCGGCGACAGGCCGTCGTTGGTCCGGAATATGTTGTAACCCGCCACCTGTTGCGCGGCTGATGTCACGGCCATCGAGGCAATGGTCACCTGCCCGGTGTCGGCGGTCTTGACCCAGCCCAACAGGAAAAGATCGTGGAGGAACAGCGCCCAGGCACGAAAGTTGGCGGCGACGGTGGTATTTCCGAGGATCGAGGAATCGTATTTGGTGGCCATTCAGAGTTCCTTCGGTAGGTAGTGGAAGTCCAGCACCAGCGGGCCGGTGGGGCCATTGTTGGTGACATGGTAGGCAATCGCGGCGCTGGGCGTGGTCTCCATGCTGGCGCCGTGGGCGTGCGGGTCCAGCGGGCGCGTCCCGGCGGCCAGTTCGTTGAGCTCCAGAATCAAGCCCCGGCCGGGTGTCGGCGCGGTACCCAAGTCGCGATCCAGGTCATTGGTCCTGGCGTCGGCGGTGCTGTACAGCCGGATGCGGCATGGCCCCGGGACGGTCACGGCGAGCAGCTCAAAGGCCTTGGCGAGGTCCACCGAACCGGTGGCGCTCTCGCCAGTCAGGATCGAGGCCGTGGTCAGAATGGCATGCCGCCGAATGCCGGTCATGGTGCCGGGCATGCCCTGCTCGCCCTTGAAGGCGGTACCGGGAGCGCGAAAGCTGCCGGTTGGTGTCTCGATCAGCACATGGTCGGTCACCTGGATCGGGCGGGGCAAGGGCGGCAGGTTTCTGATCTCGGGCATGTCAGATACTCAGGTAGTCGCCGTAAAAATCAAGCACGGGCTGGCCATCGGCCAGCAACAGGAATTCGGGCGGGTAGATGCTCCGAGCCAGGTAGTCGGCCAGGAACGCGGCCCACCCGTTGCTGTAGCCGCCAGCGGCGGCACGGGCATTGAAGGGCGCGCGGGCCAGCGGGTCGAGGCCATGCCAGGCGTCCCGCGCTTTCCGGAACCTGGCGCGCTGCCGGGTTTGGGGTTCGCTGGCGGGTTGGGGTCCGGCTGTGGCGCGCTTCAGCGCCGGGAGGATCACGCCGGTCGTCTGGCCCTTGCTCCGGAACTGGATGGCCCCGTTGCCGAATGAACCGGACGCCGAAACCGAAAGCAGCGGGCCTTTCACGCGGGCCATCAGGGCATGACACCCGCTTCATCCTGTCCTGAATGAACAGGCTGTAGCCGCTGATGCCGCGTGGCCAGGCTTTCTCGTTCCAGGTGGCTTTCTCGCCCTGCGGGAGCATGACCCACTCGTTGCAGATGCTCTTGAAGCGGAGCCGCACGGCCTCTTGCTCGGGGGACGGCGGGGCCTGATTCTGGCTCCCGGGCCGGGCGGGCGGTACACGTGCGTTTGCCCGCCAGCGGTGCGGAACTGCAGGGCGGCGCCGGTGGTGTTCCCGGAGGCCTCGGCGGACATGAGCGGACCCTTTACCCTGGCCATGACACCTCCAGATAGTCGAGTAGATCGGTGAGCAGCGGAAAGCCGGTGTCCGCCAGCAGGGCCAGCTCGGGCACGGTGTCGAGCCTGAGCTGGAGGCTCAGGTACAGATTCCAGCCGGTGAGGCGATACGGGCGCGCCTTCATGCGCCATCCGGCGCGCTCGGCGTTGTCGAGCAGATTCCACGCGGCGCGGGCCCGGGCGAAGCGGGCGCGCTGATGCGATTGCGTGGGGGTGGCCGCTAGCTGGTTCTGGCGGCGGGGTGCGCGGGGGCGATACGCTTGGGCGGCGCCCCATTGCCCCGGAACTGCAGCATCCCGCCATTGAGGTTCCCATGGGCTTCCAGCGAGTGCAGTGGCCCCTTATTCTGGCCATGCTCAGTAATCCTCGCGCGGGTGCGTGGTGCAGAATTCGCGCACGAACAGGTTGAATCCGGACAGGTTCAGCGCTTCGGCGCGGCGCCGCAGGGCGTCCTGTTCTGCCGGATCGAGTGCCTTCCACGCCGGCGGTCGCGGCACGCATGCGGGCGCGGCCCTGCAGTTGCGTGAGGCTCGGGTTGTCGATGCGCTCGCCCTTGCGGCGCAGTTGCATGTCATAGCGGCCCGGTGACTCGATGCCGCCTTTGCCCTTCCTGACGCGCTGATAGATGTATTCCCGAGGGTTCGGGTCGTTGGGATCGAGCGACAGCTTGATCTTGCCGTACACGCCGAGCGCGACTTGATGCGGTAGTTTGGTGCTCATTGGCACTCCGGATGGTCGATGCGCCACTGTGCCCAGAAGTCGGGCCAGGTGGGGATGATGCGCTTCCAGCTTCGATTACCCGCGTAAAAAGTGGTTGGCGGATTAGGCTATGGGCCGTTTCGCGGCCTCAAAGGAGTCCCTCAACGAGCTGGCGCGGGGTCCGCCGGTCTGCCGGCTTGGCCACGCCATGAATTGCGGACCGTTCCGGCTCATGCGGAACGTGCCGATGTCGCCGATACGGCCTGAGGCGAATCCGAAAAAGCGGGCGGACGATTTAACCATAGTCGGCCAGGTCATCGCGGTGGTGTTCGAGCTCATTGGCGAAGGCTGCGCAGATGGTCCAGGTATTCCTGGGCGAGGTCGCGCGGAGTATTCTACTTCACATGCAAGCGTCGAATCCAGGCGGCAGGTTATGTCCTCGTGTCGTCCTGGAAACTCCAGTTCGCGGTCGATGCTCTCGTCCGATACTTGCAGCCAGATCCTTTCTGGCGCGGTGGCGGTCACCGTATCAACGCTGGCGGGTGGGTTATTCATTTTTACCTCTTGCCTGGAATAAGCGGATGGTTTCCCGGTGCATGACGTGAACCTCGTCGTTGCGGCCAAAGTATACGCCGTGGCTCGGCGGGCTTGTTACCCGCAATATCAAACGGTTGCAGTTGTTTCGGCCATCGAATGCCGAAGCGTGGGTCAGGGTGTG
>CAVOJV010000031.1:0-131486 GCA_963696325.1 uncultured Gammaproteobacteria bacterium | reverse complement strand
CTTGTGGTCATCGTCGCATCGTCAGCACGTTGCCGCTGTTGGCGTCGGTGGTGCCGGGGTTGTGGCACATGACGCAGAACTGCACGTCGACCCGTCCGCCGCCGTGGATGGCGAGCCGGTCATGGCAGCCGTTGCACGAGCTGACGTCGGCCATCACGCGCGTCTTGTTCGGGTCGGTCACCTGCACCGACCGGCCGTTCGCGTCGAAGGTGACATCGAAATACGGGTTCACGCGGACCGTCTCGCCCGCGGCGTTGACGTAGCTGAGCTGGATCGCGATCCGATGCGTGCGGTTCGGCTCGAACGTCACGCCCAACGTCTGCGCCGGGTCCGTGACGTTCGTGCTGAACGTGTACGTGTAGTAGCCCTCGCTGTTGAGGACGAGTTGGTTGGGCTGCGCTGCGGGCTTGGGATCCGTGGTCGCCTGCTTGGCACTTGCAAGAACCGGTTTGCCGCCTGGGCCGACGGTCGGAGTGGCCACCTCGGTCCGGTTGACGTAGCTGACCCACTGGTCGATCTCGCCGTTGGTGCCCGGCACCAGCTTGGCGATGGCGAAGCTCACGTCCGCGAGCGTCAGGTTGTTCTTGATGACGCCGTCGGAGAACACCGTGAAGTTGACCTTCGGCGGACCGGCGACGATGACGGCCGGCACGCCGTTGTCCTGCAGCACCTTGAAGGCCGACGACGAGTTCGTGGCGGTGTCGTTCGCGGGCACGGCGGCGGCGGCGGTGAGCTTCGCTCCGAGCGCGCCCGAAACCGGTGGCGGTGCCGGTGGTGCCGGCAGGGAACTGCCCCCGTCGTTTCCACCGCCGCAACCCACGAGCGTGGCGGCCACCAGGACCATCGACCCCACATCTTCGTCGCACGAGTCATCTGCTGCTCCATCACTTCCTGGGATTCGGCTCGCCGGTCGACATGGCGATGATCCGGTTGTCTCTCATTGACAAGCTTCGCGCCGTTGCGGCGACGGGGCCACTGTCCATGAAAGACCACGAAAAATCAACACAACCGCGGCACGCGCTCGTCGCGGTGTTTCGCTCAAGCGACGCGATCCCCGGCGGCAGCCTCGGACCGATGCGGACGCTTGACAGGTGGCAACGCGACACCGAGGAACGCTTGACAAGCGGCGAGAGTCCGAGCGGACACGGTATGGAACGCAACGTCGTCACGACAGGATCGCGCCGATGCCGCGGCTGCGCCGGATCGACGAGGATCCACGGGCCGGACCTCCAGGCCCGGCCCGTGCACTGCTACTTCTTCGTCTTCGTCTTGACCGGCATCGCGGCGACGAAGTAATCCTTGACCTTGTAGTACTCCTCCTGGCTATAGACCTCTTTGGTAACGAGGTAAGCACGCGTCGGGTACGGCCGGTTCTTGACGATCTTCTCGGCTCGAGCGTCGTCGACGCCCGGCACTGCCTTCAGTTGCTCCGCGCTCGCGCTGTTGATGTCGACCGGCTTCGGCTTCTTCGCCGGAGCGGTCGTCTTTGACTGCGGCTTCGCCGGCTGCGCAGCGGCAGGTTTGGCCGCCGGCTTGGCTTCGTCGGCAGCATGCGCGAACGAACTGCCGAGCAGCAGCGCGCCAGCCAGGGACAGGGAAATCCATCGGTACTGCATGGGTAAGTCTCCAGGGCAAAAAAGAACCCGGAGGGTTCGCCTCCGGGTCGTTGAGGAATCAGGGGAGGAGAGACGAGCTCCCCTCCCCTTGGTACAGGACTACTTGTGAACCGTAGCGGCATCCCACTCCGAACCCGGCCCGTGGCAAACCTGGCAGGACTCGGCGATTACACCAACGCTGTTACGCGAGACGTTCAGCCGCGAACCGTTCTGCTGCATGTGCGCCTTGGCGGACGGATGGTCGTGGCAGGCCGCGCAGGCTGCGCCAAACGGAGTCTGGACGGTGTCCTGCGGATTGGCCGTGGCGAGCGACGCGTTTGCGAGTGCGGGCGTCGGGGCCAGAACGTAGGCGTCGTTCCTCGACTCGAACACCGACATCAGGGCGTTCGCCGGAACCGTGCTGTACGTGCCAGTGATGTGGCAGCCTTCGCAGTTGCTCAGCACGCCTGGGAAGTCCATCCGACGGAAGTCGAGCAGCACTTTCGCCGTATTGCGGTCACGCGCGTTCTGGAACGGCACGACGCGGTCGCGTCCGGCGTGGATCCCGTGGATCATTTCCTTGAAGTTGTTGGTGACCACCGGCAGGTCGAGCGCGATGTTCGTCGTCTTGATGAACGTGTTGGTCGAGTTCATCAGACCCCATTCCCTCAGTTTCTGCTTGTCGGCATCGGTCCACGCATAGTTCAGCATCCCGACCGACGAGTACGGGGGAGCCGCAACGGTCGTGTCCGGAATGCGGCGGCCGCTGGTCGCCAGACCCGGAACGTGGCAGACGACGCACACCAGCTCGGCGTTGCCGGTCTCGCGGCCGATCACGCGGTTGCCGCCGTGCCCTTCGAACCACTCGTGGCAGTTCGCGCACTTTGTCGCGTCGACGACTTTGCGGCGGGCCGAGTCACCGGTCACGGTCTTGACGACCGAGATGGTATGGCGCGCTTCCGCCGGCGAGACCTGCGTGAAGTAGCCCTGGAGCGAGACCGAGCGCATCTTCGCGCCTTTCGGAATGGCCCAGCTGCCGCCTGGTCCCTTGATGCGGGCGATGTAATAGCCGCCCGAGCCAGCGGTCAGGTCGCCGTTCACGGCGTTCGGGTTCGGCGCTGTCGAGCCGGTGCACGGCGAGACGACCGTCGTGCCCGTCGTCAGCAGGTTGGCGATCGACACGCTGCGCGGCTGGGCTTGTGCCTGACTGTTGCCCTGGTTGTTGTAGTCGGCCGGCGAAGCAACGCCGTCTTGCGCCACCGCGAATGCGAGCAGGAAGCTCGGGCTACCCGTGAAGCCTTCCAGCGGATCTGCTACGCAGGCCCCTGCCGCCTTGAACGTCACCGCGGTGGCGGTGGTGCTCGGCGCAACCGCCTTCAGGATCCGGAATTCGACCAGAAGGTTGTTGTCGGCGTCGATCGTCGCTGATTTGATGTCGTACGTGAAGTTGGCCAGCCCGTCCGTGACAGCCGGATTGTTCTTCGTCAGGTTCACGGTGCGGTGGTCGATCCTGGTCGTGGCTTCCTGGTGGCAGGCTTTGCACAGCGAGTCGTCCGCCTGGCCGCGACCGATGTGACCGCCGGTGTCGCCACCGACTGTCGTGCCGGCGCCCGTCGCCCAGTTGATGCCGTCGTGGCATGCACCGCACGCTCTGCGGCTCGGATCGGAGAACGCTTGACTGGCCTTCGTCGCAAGCGCCGGGTCGTGGCAGACCGTGCACATGCGCTGGCCGTTGTCCAGCATCGAGAAGCCCTTCAGGTTGAACGCGACGTTGGCGTAGTTGTAGTTCTGCTTGACCAGCGTTCCGCCCTGGTGGATCTTGTGGATAAAGACATTGAAGTGGCCAATGACCTCACCGTCGGCCACGTACGTATTCGGCGAGTACGAGTAGCTCGTGATCCCCGTCGTGGCGTTCACGTTCTTCGTTTCCGTCAGTGCCGGGAACGCGAGGTTGGTGGACACGACACGGGCCTGGCCGAACGCGCGCTGCGCCGTGTGGCACGTCGTGCAGTACTGGACGTCGATCCGACCGCCGCCGTGGAAGGCGAGCTTCTGGTGGCAGCCATTGCAGGCCTTGATGTCGACCAGGTCCTTCTTCAGGTCGGCCGGCGGAATCGTCGCGCCGGTGGCCGGAATGAAGTCGTAAACCACGTTGGCCGCGTTCTCCAGTGACAGCCCGCCGAACGGTTCGCGCCGCTGATCTGGATGATCAGGCGAGTCTGCGCGTTCGCATCGAACGTCAGGTCGCCGAGGTCGGCCTTGTTCGACGTCGATGGCACCGTGGCGGCCGCGACCTGGTCCTTGACCTTGGGAATGTCGCGCGCGAACGTGTACACGTACGTGCCGTCGCCGTTGTCGACGAGCTTGCCGTTCCGGTCCACGTCCGGACGCGACGGCGCACCGGCGTTGTCCTGGACGATGTAGCTGATCCACTCGTCCGGGCTGTTGTTCGCTCCAACGACGAGTTTCGCCAGTTCGAAGCGGATGTTCTGGTAGCTGGTCACCGTGCCGCTCGTGCTGGTGTAGTTGCCGATGCCGACGACCGGCCGGCCGGCCGCATCGGCCAGCTTGAAGTTCACGACCGTCGGACTGGCGATTGTCGCCTTGGTGACCTGGCCGACGATGGTCAGCGCGGCCCATTCCTCGGGCGTCAGGTTCGCAACATTGACGGTAGCCCCTGCCGATGGTCCCGGAGGACCCGCAGGACCCGCCGGACCTGCAGGACCGGCCGGTCCTGCTGCACCGTCATCGCCGCTACACGCGCCTAACAGCGCGCTGGCAACGAGTGCCACGCTCAGAATCCTCATCCAGTTCTTCATCGCCTCTCCTCGCGATCAGACCGCAATCGCCACTTCGTTTTGAGAACCTTGCGCGTTCGCGGCTTTGCAGCCGTGGGCGCGCTCGGAACCGCCCTCTTCCCTGTACCACCAGCTACCCTCGGTGCGGACGCCCTGCTTCGCTTTAGCCGCGCTGCCCTGCGGCTACCTACCTAGGGTTACCCCACCTGTGGGACGCATTCTTCCCTCGTGACCGGGATCACCAATTGACCGGGCGCAAATGGGAACCGGGTTTTCCCGCGACTTCTCGCGGGGTTTGCGGCGAGTTTGCGCCCGGTCGAAAGTCCCCGGACGCGCCATGGTCGATCGCTTGCGCTTGGTCATCACGCGCGCGGTCGCTGCCGGACGGGCGAATGCGCTTGCCTTTGGGAGCTCGATCTGCTGTCGTTGAGTCCGCCCTTGAGCATCGTCAAAGACCGACGCGCAGGCAGGGTTACAAGCCAAAGCCACTAGCGCCCGAAAACGGCCACAGGAAACCCTCACAGGAGACTCACATGAAGGACATCGATCTGAAGCGCCGTGAAGTGCTGATCGCGGCGGGCGCCGCCGCGGGAGCGGCCGCGTTGCCAATGAAGGCATCGGCGCAGGCGCCGATCGTCATCAAGTTCAGCCACGTCGTCGCGGTCGACACGCCGAAGGGCAAGGGCGCGGAGAAGTTCAAGGAGCTTGCCGAGAAACGCCTGCCGGGCAAGGTCAAGGTCGAGGTCTACCCCAACTCGACGCTGTACAAGGACGGCGAGGAGCTGGAAGCGCTGTCGCTCGGGTCGGTGCAACTGCTGGCGCCGTCGCTGGCCAAGTTCGGGCCGCTCGGCGCGCGCGAGTTCGAGGTGTTCGACCTGCCGTACATGTTCGACAACAGCGAAGAGCTGCACAAGGTGACGGAGGGTCCGGCCGGCAAGGCGCTGTTCAAGAAGCTCGAGTCCAAGGGCATCACCGGGCTCGCTTACTGGGACAACGGCTTCAAGATCATGACGTCCAACAAGCCGATGAAGACGCCGGCCGACATGCGCGGCCAGAAGATCCGCATCCAGTCGTCGGCGGTGCTGTCGTCGCAGATGAAGGCGCTCGGCGCGCTTCCCCAGACCATGGCCTTCTCGGAGGTGTACCAGGCGATGCAGACCGGCGTCGTGGACGGCGGGGAGAACACGCCGTCGAACGTGTACACGCAGAAGATGCACGAAGTGCAGAAGCACGCGGCGCTGACCAACCACGGGTACATCGGCTACGCGGTCATCACCAACAAGAAGTTCTGGGACGGCCTGCCCGCCGACATCCGTGCCGGTCTCGAGGCCGCGATGGCCGAGGCCACCAAGTACGCGAACCAGATCGCGCAGGCGGAGAACGACGACGCGCTCGCCAAGATCAAGGCCTCCGGGAAGACCGCCATCTACACTCCGACCGCGGAAGAGCGCGCGGCCTGGAAGAAGGCGCTGGTCAAGGTGCACAGCGAGATGGAGAGCCGGATCGGCAAGGACACCCTGCAGGCGGTGTACAAGGAAACCGGTTTCAAGCCCGACTGATCCGAGGTAGAGTGCCGATGCCCGCCCCCGAGGCGGGCATCTTCTTATGTAGTCCCGCGGCAAGACGGGAGGGAGGCAGACCATGGTCAACCGTTTCCTCGACCACCTCGAGGAATGGCTCATCACGTTTCTGATCGGCGCCGCGACGGCCATCATCTTCGTCGCCGTCGTCCATCGGTACCTGACCGGCTTTGCCACCGGGGCATTCCAGGACACCCTGCTTAGGGTCGACCTGTCCTGGGCCCAGGAACTGACGATCTACATGTTCGTGTGGATGGCGAAATTCGGCGCCGCCTACGGCGTGCGGACCGGCATCCACGTCGGCGTCGACGTGCTGATCAACGTGCTGAAGCCGAACATCCGTTCGAAGTTCATCATCTTCGGGCTGCTCGGCGGCGCGCTCTTCACCTTCATCATCGGTTCGTTCGGCGCGCACTTCGTGTGGGAACTGATGCACACCGAGCAGGTGTCCGCCGACCTGGAAATGCCGAAGTGGATCGTCTACGCCTGCATCCCGCTCGGTTCCTACCTGATGTGCTATCGCTTCCTGCAGGTGACCTGGGGTTTCATCAAGACCGGCCACCTGCCGCACGCGGACCACGGCCACGTGGAGGGGCTGGACAAGGAAGCGGAGTTCGAGTGGGCCGCGATGCCCTCCGAACTGCATCCGAAGGATGACGACATCAAGCCGGATGACATCGTGCCGGGAGGCAGGAAATGAACGGCATCGTCATCTTCGCGCTGCTGATCGCCCTGATGCTGACGGGCATGCCGATCTCGATTTCGCTCGGCCTGACCGTCCTGACCTTCCTCTTCACGATGACCGAGGTGCCGCTCGAGTCGGTGGCGCTGAAGCTGTTCACGGGCATCGAGAAGTTCGAGATCATGGCGATCCCGTTCTTCATCCTCGCCGGCACGTTCCTGACGCACGGCGGCGTGGCCAAGCGGATGATCCGGTTCGCCACCGCCCTCGTCGGTCATCTCCACGGGGGACTGGCGCTCGGCGGCGTCGTGGCCTGTGCCCTCTTCGCCGCGGTTTCCGGTTCGTCGCCGGCCACCGTGGTCGCCATCGGCTCAATCATCCTGCCGGCGATGGTCAAGCAGGGCTATCCGAAGAAGTTCGGCACCGGCGTCATCGCCACCTCGGGCGCGCTCGGCATCCTGATCCCGCCGTCGATCGTGATGGTCATCTACGCCGTGTCGACCAACTCGTCGATCGGGCGGCTGTTCATCGCCGGCATCGTCCCGGGCATCCTGCTGGCGTGGTGCTGCTGTTCTCACCTGGATGGTCGCCAAGAAGAGCAACTACCCGCGCATGAAGAGGGCGACCGGCAGGGAAGTCTGGAACTCCTTCCGGGAGAGCGTCTGGGGCCTGCTGCTGATCGTCGTCGTCATCGGCGGCATCTACTCGGGCATCTTCACGCCGACGGAAGCGGCGGCGATGAGCGCGGTGTATGCGTTCTTCGTGTCGGTGTTCATCTACAAGGACCTGTCGTTGAAGCAGGTGCCGAAGGTGCTGCTCGACAGCGCCAACCTGTCGGCGATGATCCTGTACATCATCACCAACGCGGTGCTGTTCTCGTTCCTGCTGACCAGCGAGCAGATTCCGCAGGCCTGGCCGCGTGGATCAACGAAATGGGCCTGCAGCCTTGGATGTTCCTGGTGGTCGTCAACATCCTGCTGCTGATCGCCGGCAACTTCATGGAGCCGTCGTCGATCCTGCTGATCACCGCGCCTATCCTGTTCCCGGTCGCGATGAAGCTCGGCATCGATCCGATCCACCTCGGTTCCGGCCAAACCTACCCGGCAATCCTCTATGGAGGCTTTTTCAAAGGGAAACTACGAACAGGCATATAGTGAGTTCAGGCAATTACTTCAGACTTATTCGAAAGATCCTCTTTACAAATACTATTCCGGAGTATGCCTTGTAAAACTTAACAGAAATCCTCTGAAGCGGAATCCCTTTTAAATCAGGCTCTTCAGAGTGCAGCAGCTGTGAAGACATTACCGTCGGATGCACTGTTTTATCTTGGGAGGGCACAGCAGATGGGAGGTAAATTCACTGAAGCCATTAATTCTTATAATCTTTATACGGAGCAGGTTGGGAAAAAAGTTGCAAAGGAATTTAATGTGCCGGAACTTATGTGCAGCAATGTAAAGCAAAAAAGGGGAAAGTAGCAGGATCGGAGCAATAACGGCCGCAATTGTTAAAGATGAAAAGAAGGAAGATGTTCAGGTTGAAAATACAACCCGTTTCAAAGGAAATAAATCATAATCCTGTTGAAAAGGATGCGTCTGTCAACAAGAATCTTCCAACCGAATATAAGAAAATACTCGATGACGCACTTGAATTTCAGATAAAAGCCGATTCCCTTTATGCCCTCGCTGCAGAACAGAAAAAGCAAATGGAAAAACTTCCTGCAGCTGAAAGAAACACAATGAAAGTTAAGATTTCTGAGTAATGAAATGGCTGCTGCTGCATTTCAGAACTCCGCTGATCAGAAATACAGCGAAGCACAGGACAGCAATGAATCCTGATCAGGCTCAACCTGACAGTAAAAAAGGAGGTGGAGAAACAACCTGATACTATGACAAGTATTCAAATATAGGCACAACAAACTGATAACCAGATTCTTAAAATAACCTGCAAATCAGGATGATACAAGTCGTAAACGGTACCTGCAATAATTAAGCCTGTTGATATATTTACGGTATTCGAAGTTCTGCCAAAACCTGTAACTGATCCTAAAGAAAAGATCAAAATCGATCCTGAGGTACCGGATGGGTTATCTACAGAATACAGGTTGCTGTTTTTCGTAATCCGGTTGCTCCATCATATTTTAAAGGAATCACACCTGTTTATGGTTTTAAAGTTACCGGAAGTGACAATACAAATTATTATGTGGGAATGTTCCGGAGATCAGCAGATGCAACAAAAGCTCTGACTGCAGTCAAATCAAAAGGTTTTAAGGATTCATTTGTTGTTCCTATGTCTGGTAATAAAGCTGTTTCAGCCGACAGGGCTGCAGTTCTGGAAAAAGAGTGGGGGAAGAAACCATTAATGACTATTACGAATGCAGGATCACAGACTCAAATCGATACTCTTCCACCGACTCTTGCATTCAGAGTCCAGGTGATAAGGTCATCAAAACCTGTTAAAGATGATGTGATTGATGGAATGAGAAAGATGGCTGGTAGCAGGGGATTGGATATTCAATCAACTGATGACGGAAATATTGCATATTTGATTGGGAAATTTATTACTTTTGAAAGCGCTGCAGAATATGCTGACCTTTTGATAAGAAATGGTTATCGCGAAGCGAAGGTTGTTGCATGGCTGGGTAAAAAAGAGATCCCTGTAGAAACTGCAAGGCAATTATTTGATAATCTCAAATGAAAGAAAGGACATTACATAGAGATGATAAACTAAAGAGTGGCGGTGGATCAAGTACACTGGTGCTTTACAATGATGAAATTAACACTTTCGATCATGTAATAAAATCTTTGGTTGAAGTGTGCGGACATGATTCTGTTCAGGCAGAACAGTGTGCTCTGATTGTTCATTTTAAAGGCAGTTGTGAGGTAAAAATCGGACTGCCTGAGGTTCTGGGTGCAATGAGCAGGTCCCTTAATTCAAAAGGTCTTAATTCAAAAGTCAAAAGCCTTAAATTCTAAAGTCTATTAGAAGTAGAAAGTCCTATTGTAATGACTTTACATTAACTTATCGAGACTTTCTACTATTTCTCCTTGTGGAAATACTCCGTAAAGTGCCCTGTCTAATAGTGATAGTATCAGAATTCCAATAAGTCCATATAATCAGCGCACTGGTATATTGAATCTGAAAATGGAAGTCAGATCAATTTCGGGTAAAGATAACTTTTATATTCTTTAAAAATTCCAGAGCAGGAACTGTCATTAAATCGCTTTTATTGCCTGGAATCAGAAAAACTGACGCTATTAACAGAACGGTTACTGCACCTGATATGACCGGCACAAGATTTCTTTTCCGTATCTTATCCGGCAGACTTTACAGGTTCGTTCTCAATCTGAATATGCGACATTACTTTTGAGGTAAATCCTTCCGGTGCCTTCTCAATCCTCTCAGGATTAATATAGCTGACTCAGAAGATCTTCATCATATTTTTCCTGTTTATTCATGATATACTAATTTCTTCTTTTCAACTTTCTCAATTATTTCGAGCATCTTCTGTCTTGCCCTGAAGAGCCTGACTTTAATATTCGATTTGCTTATTCCTGTTACATCAGAAATCTCTTCAGTACTCATCTCTTCATAATAGTAAAGAGTTATTAATCCTCTTTCTTCCTCATTAATTTTCTGAAGGGCAAAACCAATCAAAGCATTTCTGTATTCCTTTTCTGCCTCTTCCTCACTTGAATTATCTCCGATAAAATCTGTTGCATCAGCAGGAAAATCCTCAAGCGAAAGTACTCCCTTTCTTTCTTAACTCTGACATATGAAATTGAAGTATTATAAACAATCCGGTAAAGCCATGTTGCAAAACTGCTTTTCATTTTAAACCCATTCAGTGACCTGTAATGCCTTTAAAAATGAATCCTGTGTAATCTCTTCCGCTTCTTCACGGTTACCGCATATCCTGAATGCCAGGTTGAAATGCTTTATCTTTATGGTGATCAACAATATAAGCTGAAAGCACCTGATGTTCCCGGAAAGTACCTGCTCAATATATATTATATCACCTTTATATTCCATTCCGCCTATTTGACGAGTAAAGTTATGAAATGGTTACAGTATCACTTAAATTGTTTTAATTATTATTTGCTAATGTAAATTTTTCCGGAATGCTTTTTAAAATCCCATATTTTAGTTAATAATCAAATGAGAAAAGATGATATCATATAACCGTCGTATGAAAGACTCTGAACTTAGTCTAATACTCTTCCGGAAAGTTAATATCTGTTCATAGCTGAATACCGGGCCGTCCTTGCAGACAAATACTTTCCCACATTGCATCGGCCGCATTTGCCAAATCCGCATTTCATCCTGTTTTCCAGGGTTGTATAAATATCCTTATCCTGGAATCCAAGTTTCTTAAGTACAGGCATTGTGAACTTTATCATTACCGGAGGACCGCAAAGGATGGCAATTGTATTTTCAGATGAAGGAGCAACTTTTTCAAGAACCATCGGTACAAATCCGACTTCTCCTTTCCAGTCAGGGGTCTGTCCGCCCGGATCAACAGTTGTTATCAGCTTTATATCAGGTCTTTCTGCCCATTCCTTTAATTCGTGTTTGTAAACAAGATCAGACACTGTCCGTGCACCATAAACAATTGTAATATCCTTATATTTTTCACGAAGGTCGATCGTGTTCCAGATAACGCAACGCATCGGAGGCAAAGCAATTCCACCGGCGATATACAGAAGGTTTTTACCTTCCCACTCTTCTATCGGAAAAGTGTTTCCATAAGGTCCTCTGAATCCAACTGTGTCGCCAACTTCAAGATTCGCCAGTGCATTTGTAACACGGCCTGCTTTACGGAAAGTACATTCGATATATTCCTTTCGGGTAGGAGCGGAGGCAACGCAGAAAGTAGATTCCCCTTCTCCAAAAACCGAATATTCTCCAAACTGCCCGGCTTTAAAGGAAAACTTTTCTGCTTCTTCAGCATTTTTAAATTTTAAACGGAATGTCCTTACATCAGGTGTCTCTTCGACAATATTTCGATCTCCATCAGGTAGGGCTTATATATATTCTCGCTCATTGTTTAATATCATTAAATATTTTGTAATGCTTCTAATTGTTCTGCAATATTCATATCAACCGGGCAACCGCTGGAACATCTGCCGCAACCAACACAACCCAATGATTCATTCCGATCGGGCATATAGGAAAATTTATGCATTATCCGTTGCCGCCATCTCTGGCTTTGCACTTCACGCGGATTATGACCTGAAGTGTGCAATGTAAACAATCCAAATCCGCATGAATCCCAGCTACGGTAACGTCTCCCTTCTTTACCTCTTGTTTCGTCCTGGATATCAAAACATGCACATGTCGGGCAAACATAGGCACATGCTCCGCAACCGATGCAACGCAACGAATTTTCCACCCAGAAAGGATGCTCGAAATGCCCCTGCCAGTTTTTCTGTTACCTGCTTATGACTGAATTTCTGTTTTACATCGGTAAGTAATAACTTTTTCATCTGAGAATTGTTCAAACAATTCGTGATGCGGTATTGACAATATTTTCACCTTTTTCTGTCAGAATTTCAGCCTGATAATCACCATTTTTTAAGTCTTGAAGCAGTATGTCGCTTCCTTTGGTTGAATCCGGAGCAAGCCCTACTGAAGTACAAAAACAATAATCATCGCTCTGTGGCAGGCTAATCCTATAACCACAAATTTTTCCAGACGTTTCTGAAAGAACTCATCTTTAATATCCCAGCAGAATATCGAGCGAAGAACATCAAAAGCTGCATTATCGCAGGGATGAGCACCCCAGAGGACTACTTCAGGAATTTTGTTCAGGTCAATGTCCGTAACTGTGCTTTCAGTTTTGCTGTTGGTATAATACAACAGGTTTTCAACCTTTGGGAATACCACATTTTTAACCGATAATGTTGACCTGATATGGTCAAATGTTACATCAGCAAAAGCCGGATTGTATTTGTATTCAACCTGTTTGTCAGCCCTACAACCGGCGCATAAACCTTACGGCTTGCCGACAAATTGGTATATAACTTTTCCAGCGATTGTTTCCGTATTAATTTTTTCGTTGTTTCCATGTTAAATTATAAAGCTTTCTTTATCATTGGGTTCATAGGTTGATAATACAGAACTCATCTTTTCGGATGTGCCGGCATATACTTTAAAATATTTATGAACCTGATCAGCCAGCTGCATTGTAAGTAAGATGGCAGGGAATGCCTACCGGGCAAGCTCTTCCGCATTCACCGCAACTGATGCAGCGACCTGCCAGGTGCATCGCTCTCAGGATATGCCATTCCATATTTCCATGGGTATTTGCCTGAACCGGGATCCATTGAGGCTGGTTGCACTCAACCGTGCACCGTGTGCAATAACACATCGGACATGCCTGGCGGCAGGCATAGCATTTTATGCATTTTGAAAGTTCCTTTCTGCCAGTATTCAAATTTTTCGTCAGCGAGTGAATTTATTTAGTTGAGCTAGAGTTCTTGCATCTTTTGCCGGATTGTTTAGATCCGATTTCTCAATGTAGGCCTTGCATCACTTGCATGTCGGCAATATCGAGCAATTTTCCTTCTGTCGAAATACCAAGGACTACAATACTTTCTGCAATAACCTGTTGTTCGGAAATCAGCATCATGATGCTTCGCATAACAGGAAGAGTAGCAACAATACCCATTTTACCAAGATGTTTAACCTCTTTTTTTGTCAGATAAACAGCCAGATTCTGAACACAGCGATCATCATAAATCAGCTTGTCAGCTTTTCGAGGGTCTGTGATAAATGCAGGACGTGCTATACCAGTTGGGCCGGCTTCATAACCTATAACAACCTGAACGGTTTTGTTTTCAAGCAATTCTTTTGCCCGTGGTAATAAATTATTCATTTTTTACCTCCTCTTCAACTGGTTTATTGACCAATTGCTTGTAAGATACATAAGGTCCGAGTTCGCGGATACGTGGTAACAGTTGTAGTTGACAACCTCAGCCCATTTTGCACCTTCGGCTGCTGATACCCACGAAAAAGTAATCCGGTTCATATCAATTCCCATAAAATCCATCAGTTCCTTAAACATTATCCAGCGACGTTTTGCATGGAAATTTCCGGAAGTATAATGACAATCGTTGGGATGACAGCCGGAAACTATGATTCCGTCGGCACCATTGGCAAACGCCTTCAGCAGACAGCATGAAATCAATGCGGCCGGTACAGGGGAAACGTATTATCTTTACATTGGAGGCATACTTTATACGGCTTGTACCGGTTAAATCGGCACCGGCATAAGTACACCAGTTGCAGACAAAGGCAACTACTTTTGGTTCAAAATCTGACATATATTCTCTATTTATAAACTGATCTTATACTATATTCTAATATTCATTAAGCAATGCCACTACTTCAGCGTACATCTGGTTATTGGAATAGCCATGCAGGTCGATTGATTTTGAGCGGCATAGTGCAACACAGGTTCCGCATCCCTGGCAAAGCCCTTCATTTATCTTTAGCCACTGTCTTAACAATTTTTCCATCGCGGTTTTTAAATTCTTCCACGCTCAATTGCCTGGTATGGACAAACCGATTGGCAAAGGAAACATCCCACACAGGTAGAATACATTGGTGGAGCCGTGCGGTTAACATACAGCCACCAATGGTTCACGGGTAAGTTCGCTTTGTGAGAACAGTGCCGCAACTTTAACAGCAGCTCCGGAAGCCTGCGATACTGAATCAGGAATATCTTTTGGATTCTGGCAGGCTCCTGCAAGAAATATACCGGCAGTATTGGTTTCAACCGGTTTTAATTTTGGATGTGCTTCGGCAAAGAACTTATGAGAATCATACGAAACATGCAATTTCTGGGCAAGTTCTTCGGCACCCGGATTTGCAACTCCGGCAGTGGCCAGAACCACCATATCAGCAACTATCTCAACAGGCTGTGCCACCAATAAGAGTATCAACACCTTTGACGATCAACTTGCCATCTCTTTCATAAATTGTCGAAACCCTGCCACGGACATAATTCACATAATCTTCTTCAATGGCACGGCGGACAAATTCTTCATAGTTCTTTACCGCCTGACGGATATCCATATAAAATACATGAGCCTTGCCTTCATGAACTTTATGTTTATAAAGCATGGCATGCTTGGCAGTATACATGCAGCATATTTTTGAACAATATGCAATTCCTTTTGCAGGATCGCGTGATCCGGCACAGGCAATAAATACAATATTCTTTGGCACCTGTCCGTCCGAAGGCCGTCAGATTGCACCAGCTGTTGGACCGGAAGCAGAAGCCAGCCGTTCGAACTGCAGTCCGTCGATAACATCTTTATATTTTCCATAACCATATTCAGGGAAGAAATCAGCATGCTTTAATATCAAAACCTGTAGCAATAACAATTGCCCCGATCTCTACTTCAAGTATTTCATCCGGCTGATCGAAACGGATTGCCTTTGTCGGGCAAACTATTTCACAAACCTTACATTTACCTTTAATATAATAGGTACAATGTTCTCTGTCGATCACCGGTTTGTTGGGAACTGCCTGAGGAAAAGGAACATAAATTGCCGGCCGCATTCCCATACCCTGCTCAAATTCGTTTGGTATTTTTTTCTGAGGACATTTTGTTGTACATAAACCGCAACCTGTACATAGCTTTTTCATCAAGGCTCTTGGCTTTTTTCCGGATTTTTACTTTAAAATTCCCAATAAATCCTTCAACACTTTCAACCTCAGCATAGGTATAAAGTGTAATATTCGGATGCTGCGCCACTTCGACCATTCGGGGTGTTAAGAATACATTGGGAGCAGTCGAGGGTCGGGAAAGTTTCTGAAAGCTGCGACATATGTCCACCAATTGAAGGTGAGCGTTCAACCATTATCACTTTATGCCCGGTATTGGCAATATCAAGTGCTGCCTGAATACCTGCAATACCGCCTCCAATTACCAGAGCAGTTTTTGTAACCGGAACCCTGATTGGTTGAAGTGCAGAATTATGTTTTACTTTTTCAACCATGTGTCCTTACAATATCTATCGCCTTTTCAGTGGTCAGTTCATTTTTTTCGTGAACCCATGAACAATGTTCACGGAGATTTGCCATTTCACACAAGAATGGATTCAAACCACCTTCGGCACATGCTTTTCTGAAAGTAGGTTCATGCATCCGCGGCGAACAGGCCGAAACTACAACACCTGTCAAGGTTATGCTCTTTAATAGCATCTTTTATCAGGGTCTGCCCCGGATCGGAGCACATATATTTATAATCGGTACTGAATGCAACATGCTTTCAGTTTCACCGATAGTTTCTGCAACTTTTCCGCAATCGACTGTTGCGCTTATATTTTCACCGCAATGACAAACAAAAACACCTATTCTTGCCATATTATTTATAATTATTTTTCTCTCTTAACTGATTTTAACTTCAACAAAATGCCGCTTTCAATCCAACCTTCTTTTGCCGGCAATCCAATAGCCAATCCAATTGCCTGTGTAACAAAAATGACAGGGATCTTATATTCTGTTTTCCAGTATTTATTGATATCCGGACCTGCGCATATCCAGATTTGAATGGCACATCGGGCAGGCAACAATCATTGCCTCAGCACCACGGTGTTCAGCATCTTCAATAATTTTACCCGACAATTTTGAAACAATATCTGTACGTGAAACGGAAAATCCTGCACCGCAACATTCTGTTTTATATGGGTAATCAACCGGTGTAGCTCCTATTTTGCTCATTACAATATCCATTGTCTGAGGATCTTCAGCCCGGTCATAATTCAGCACTTTATTTGGTCTTACAAGCAGGCATCCATAATAACAGGCAACTTTATGATTAAACTGGATTTACTATTTTTCCGTCAAGTTTAGGAATAATATATTTATCGATCCATTCGATAACATTTGATATCTTTGAGGTTCCCCGGTAATCCATTTCAATCACTTCGCTGATACGGTTCTTTAGTTCCGGATCTTTTTTCAGTTCGTTCTGTGTAACAACAAGCCGGCTGTAACATGCTGCACATGGTACAATTATTTCATCAAGTCCGTTTTTTTCGGCAAGTGCAAGTATACGTGCAGGCAAGTGCCAGTGACAATTCCTTGTTAAGGTTATGCGCAGCAGTGGCACCGCAACAGTTCCAGTCGGGGATCTGAACAAACTCCATATCAAATGCTTCTGCCAGGGCAAAAACTGATTCATTATAGTCTCGGGCAGAGCCGGTCAACGAACATCCGGGATATATGCCAATTTTCATTTATTGCCTCTTTATTTACTGGTTTTTTTGAATATTCTGGCAATATGAGCCTTGTCCTTAATCATATCAGGTATGAAGTGCAAGTTTCCCTCTTGATATCATTCTGGGAGCAAGCGAAACATCCTGCGTCATATTAAGCGACTGACGTTTATAATCGATGATAAGGCCAAGTTCATAAAGCCGGCCTGTAAACCTGATTGAATTAAGAAATGATTTATGAAATGCAATAATATTCTTTGCCTTTTTATTTACTTTCTTTTCACTCCTCGATTTTTGTCTCAGGAAATCCATCATTGAAGGAATATCAATTTCCATCGGGCATCTGCTCAGGCACATTTCGCAGGTAACGCAAAGCCATATTGAATGAGACCGGAGTATTTTATCATCATTTTCCGCGATTTCAGTCTGGAGCAGACGCATGACCATGCTTGGCGGCAGATCCATCTCTTCGGCCACAGGGCACCCTGCTGAGCATTTGCCGCATTGATAGCATTTCTGAGCATGTACTTCTACATTCTTTTCAATGGTGTATGCCAGTGAATTTCTTTCAGTATGATGTTCGGAATGAGACATTTTTATTCTGTTATAAGATTATTATTCAACACTTGAAAAAAGACGGAGGAACTGCACACGTTCATATGAAGCAGGATTATGAACATTTTTTCTGCTTAATAATCCTTTAAAATCAGAAATACTTTTAAAATTATGCTCTGTCATCCATGTTTCAATACCACTTATTATCTGTGGCAGATACATCAAAATGATGTTTGTAAAATACCGATACCATATGAACTGCATCAGCCCCGGCAAGCAATTGTTTTATAACTGTTTCATGATTATGAATACCTGTTGATGCAGCAATATCGCAATTTAATTCTGCCCGACAGAAGAGCAACCCAGCGAAGGGTGTGAGAGTATTCAGTCTCAGAGCTGAACATGTTTTTTGCATCTATCTGCAGATTTACCAGATCAATATCCGGATTGTAAGGTCTGTTAAAAAGTGTCAATCCTGCAATTCCGGTTTCAGATAGCTTAAGAGCAGTTTGGGCCAGGCTTGAGAAATAGTAACCGATCTTAAGTGAAACAGGGATTGTAATGAATTTTTTAACCTCCTGAATAATATCAAAATAGACCTTTTCATTTTCAGTCCCGCTTTTATCAAAATCAGAAGGCAACAGGTAAACATTCAGTTCAAGTGCATCGGCTCCGGCTTCCTGAATGCGCCTGGCAAAATATTGCCAGTCGTACTGAGTGCTGCAATTTATACTTGCTATAACCGGAATTCTTATCTCTTTTTTAGCTTCAGAAATTAGAGACAGGTAATTGTTCAGAGTATGTTCTTTTGCATAACTGGTCAGGTATTCGAAAGCCTCTTCATAATAAAATTCAGTTTTGCTGACAATTCCCTGAAATGCCTCATTCCATGATTGAATCTGCGGATTATCGGATTTAATAAATTTGTCAGCTTCAAATTTAATCTGTTCTTCAAATATCGATTTAAGAACAACAGCTCCTGCACCCATCTGGCTATTGTTTTCAGATTTTGTATTGAGGATGTTAATCCTGAACTGCCCACTATTATGGGATTTTTTAATTGTAATCCCAGGTATTTGCACGATAGATCAATCATATTGTTATTTTTTTAACAATACAAATTTAACAAGATATTGGATTATCAATAATGATATTTAACATGTTTCAATTTGATTAAATCATTCTAATGAGTATTTCCTGTCAATGCTTTACAACTCGACTCCGTGTTTTTTACATTTTTTTGTAACCAGATTCCTTCATTTTGTGTCTAAAGGTACAAAAAGAGTTATTAACTAAATAATTAAAATTATGGAACCATTAATTGCTTTTATCGCATTTTTCGCAACTGTTTTTGGTATAATGTATGTACACTATACAACCCGTAATAAAGAAAGAATGGCCCTTATTGAAAAAGGTGCAGATGCAAGTCTTTTCAATACGGGAAAAGAAGGACAAAAGGGGAGTATCAACTGGGGTAAATTTACCCTGAAAATAGGAATGCTTGCTATGGGAATTGCATTAGGTATTATTGTTGCTGCAATTATGTCGAATGCAGGGATCCTTGATGAGGATGCAAACTACCCTGCAATGATATTTTTCTTTGGAGGTCTCAGTCTTGTATTATTCTATGTTATTGACAGAAAGAGCAAATAAAAATATTTATAGGGTAACAGGTGATCCTGTGGTACCTCTGTGTCATTTATTCTTACACAGAACTGAGAAAACTAGTGCCACAGAGTTTAATACTATGTAGAACTCAATCATCTCCTTTATTGCATTCCTGCAGACAGTACAATATCCTTTCGGGCCATTACCCTTCATCCGGCAATCCATTTCCGAACGGATAGATACCCTTTTGCAGAATATCCCCCACCCTCAAATAATCCTGTGACATTATTATATTTTTCCTCTGCAGGAGTTGGAACAGGTGTATCTTTTGCGATTGTCTTTTTCCATTTTGATTCAAAGTCCACCAGTGTTGTAATGTTCGGTTCCCATGGTTCTGTATTCAGAGGATAAAATTCTTCATAAGCCACTGTATGATGAGTAGTATTCATCGGCCAGCCCGGCAAATCCATGTCCGAATTCATGAATTAATACCTTAGGGGAGACCGGATGTCCGGCAGTTGTTCCGCTATAATAATTATATACACCTCCTCCTCCATATTTTTTGCTGTTTATCAGGACAATAATATTATCATGAGGAACAACTGCTGCATAATCATTCACGCTTTAATGTCATGGGTAGTCAGGTAGCGGTCAAGATCAAATGTGTAAAAGCTTGAATTCAGTGCCGTATTAGCATAAATCTTTTCCCCGGGAATATCAGTTCCTGATTCATGCGATATGGCCTCAACGGCCCAGACATTGATTTTGTCTTTGTAATCGCTGAATGGAGCCTCTGCAAAAAGGGCATCAGCCATTTTTTTTACATCTTCCCTGAATTTGCCCATTTCATCAGCTTTATAACCTTCGGCTATAAATGCAAGATCAACCGATTTGTCTGGTTCTCCACCGCTATCGATCTTTGTAAAGGTCGCATTCAGTGGTTTCTCTTTTCTTATAAAGTAGTCAGCAGGATCAATTTTTGTTTCATATAATTTAGTGAAATTGCCATTTCGTTCCCGCAGACTGATAACAAACCTGATTTTTTTTAGGGAAAGGCATTGTAGCCACTTCATAAAAACTTCTTTCCATGATCTTTGCTTCAGGCGTGGTCTGCCATTCCTGATAGAGTGTACAGAATCCTCTGGAATAAATCAGAATGTTATCTGCTTCATCAAAAACTTCATATTTAAAATTTCCTGAATTAAAACTATCAATCAGGTTCAGCTTTGAACCGCCATATAATGGCTCTTCCTTCATCCCTGCAGGATAAACAACAGTTTTCTGACTGTTGCCTGAGAGTAAAAAATCATATCTCAGAACCTTTTCTGTAAAATACTTGTCATAGTTCTCCTGTGCACCGAGCGGAACTCGGAGGGTCTCTTGAAGCTAATCGCCATGGCGTGAAGCAGCTATAATACGGGACACTTGGGTAGGGCGTTGTGAGCAAGCAGGCAGTGGTTGCACCAGCACGGTTATGCGGCAATTAACGCCTGGCACGTAGGCAGCCCCTACAGTGGCTATAAGGATTATCAAGCCGATGAACTTACGTAAGAACGTTGGCATCACGGGTGAATTCCGGCATGTAGTAGAGTTGATGGCTATTGTAGCTGTTTTTTATCGCACTAAAGGCGACGCTGTTTTCACAAGATGCAGATATAGTTGCTCCGATTAAAGTTGTCCACTCTGAATTCGAGTTCCGTATGTCAAAACACCTGAACCTGCTGGCTGCCAGTATTGCGCTGATTCTGCTGATGGTTGGGCCGGGTGGTACCACGGCCGCTGAGCGACCGCCGGGAATCCGGTTGGGATGTCGGCGGCCACAAGCTGCATATTCACTGCCTCGGCAAAGGCCGCCCGACGGTGATTTTGGACGCCGGCTTAGGCGGTTCATCCAAGGACTGGAGCCGGGTACAGGCCGAGCTTGCGCAAACCACGCAGACCTGCGTCTATGACCGTGCCGGTTACGGCTGGAGCTATTCGGCCCCCTCCCGCGCACCAGCGGCCGCATCGCCGCCGAACTGCACACCCTGCTGGAGCGAGCCGGATTCTCCCCCCTATATTCTGGCGGGCATTCCTTCGGGGTTTACAACATGCGCCTCTATGCCAGCCGTTACCCCCAGGAGATGGCCGGGTTGGTGCTGGTGGATACCCCCAATGAGGGCCAGATGAACAGCATTTTCCGGGGGCAGATCATGCGGGAGATAGATCCGCAGGGCCTGCTGCAATCGCTGTGGCCCGACCTATTGACCGACGTGGCGGTGGATCTGGAGCCGCTCGCTTACCTGCTGGGCTTACAGGGCAAGACCTTGCGCGCCATTCTCGGCGAGCTGGCATCTTTTGAAAAAAGCGGGGCGGAGTTACGCACCGCACCGTCGCAGCCGGACCTGCCCTTGGTGGTGATCATGCACGGCAAGCGCGTACTGCCCGCAGGAACCTTCGGCGACCGCGTGGAACAGCAATGGGTCGAGTTACAACGCGAACTGGCGGCACGCTACAGGAACAGCCGCTTCCTCATCGCCAAGGACAGCGCCCACATGATACCGGTCGATCAGCCTGAACTGGTCGCCGGGGCAATCCGTCCGCTGGTTGAGGCGCGGCGACGCCAGGGATTCGGCGATTTCTCGGGCTACACGCGCCGCTAGCGAAGCCCAGAGATTCAGAGCGTTGATAAAAAATAATTAAATTCAATGGGGTAAACTTATACCGAAAAAATATTTTTCCGCCTGTTGGGGACGCTGAGAGGTTACGTGGCGGCGCTGCAGGATTATCCTCCCGGGTACTTACCCTCCACTTTTCCGGAGACCCTGATGAACAACCGTACTGCTGACTCCCTTCCGGGCCGTCAGCACAGGAAAGCGCGCCACCCGGCTCAGCGGCAAGCCCAGCGCCGTGCCCGGCGGCGCGCCGCTGCCGCCCAGCCGAGCCGCGGGCAGGTGGTCCTCTACGAATTGTTCAAGACGATCCAGCATTTTTTTCCAGACCTGTTTGGCCAGGTGCGACAGCTGGAAGACTGTCGGCAGAAATCCGACTACACCCTGGCCGAAATTCTAATGGCGGGAATTGCTCTGTTTGTGTTTCAGCAAGGTTCTCGCAACGCCTTGAATGATAAGTGGGAAGAGGAGAAGTTCAGGAAGCACTACTGGCGCTTGTTCACGTTACGGTTGCCGCATCTGGACACGGTCCACCGGGTGCTGTGTCGGCTCCCCGAAGCCGCGTTGGAACCGCTCAAACACGCGCTGGTGAAGACGCTGTTAGAGAAGAAGGTACTGCATAAGTATCGCCTGTTCGGGCGCTGGTTTGTCTTGGCGGTCGATGCCACGGGGGTGGTGAGCTTTCGCGAGCGGCACTGTGAGCACGGTCTGCAGCAGACCTCAAAAACCGGGAAAACGACTTATTTTCATCCGGTGTTAGAAGCCAAACTGATCACCGCCAACGGGTTGGTGATCTCGCTGGCGACGGAGTGGATCGCCAATCCGGTGGGTGACTATGAACAACAGGATAGTGAGCGCAAAGCGTTCAACCGCCTCGCTGCCCAGCTCAAGCGGCAGTTTCACCGGCTACCGTTCTGTCTGACCGCCGACGGGATCTACCCCTCAGAGGCCTTCTTCGCGATCTGCCGCGAGTATGGGTGGGCCTTTATTATCACCTTCAATGATGGCAATCTGCCCACCGTGTGGCAAGACGTGCGGGGGTTGCAGACCCTGAGCCCGGCGCCTTGCCGCAGCGAGCGGCGTTACCAAGGCCGCACGGTCATCGAGCAAACCTTTCAGTGGCTGAGCGACCTGGATTATCGCAGCTATCGGCAGCAGTGGCTGGAGTGCGTGGAAATCGTCACGCCCGGCAACGGCGGTAAGCCGGCCCAACACCACTTTGTCCACCTGACCAACCTCGCCGTGACCGCCGCCACCGTCACCCCGCTCAGCCAGACCGGCCGCTGGCGCTGGAAGATTGAAAATGAAGGCCTCAATACCCAGAAGCACCTCGGCTACGGCCTGGAGCATAACTACGCCCGGGTCAACTGGCGGGCCGCGAAAAACTACTATCAATGCCTGCAAATCAGTTACTTAATCAACCAGTTGATGATCCTCAGCACCGTTTTTCAGACGTACCTGCAAGGCAAGATGACCTGCCGGCACCGGTGGCAGCGGATGATGGCCTTGCTCTTGGAAGGCCACCTGAGCGGTCACCCTCTCGACACGCTGGCCCAACAACGCCTCCAAATCCGCTTGCTCTGAGGCGGGAGGAGATCGCCTGCTCCGCAATCCAGGCGCCACCCGTCAAACCCTCTAAGGAGGTGAATCCCACCCCAACCCCACAATCTCAATCTGCGCCGGTTGGTTCAACGTCAACCCAGTGAACGCCGTGGCGGTGGAGGAGAACAGGAAAGGTGCGCCTGGTGATGGCTCCCCTGCTCCCGTTAACTCAAAATAGGTCGGACGCTCTGAATTGCTGTAAGTTAGGAAGGGGCTTGACAGCTTCTCAAAATCCTTAACTTGTGACAAAAACCCTTAAGCAGAGGCTGGCAACCTGTTTGACCTGGTACCAACGGAACCGACCTCATTCCGGACTTGACAAGCAAACGTAAGATGCGGTCTATTTCAAATATGAGCCCCACCGCAAGCAGCCTGACTTGCTTAACCCATAGACCCGGGGCTTAACAACGCCACGAGGCTGTCTAAACACTGAGATCTACCTAGCCAAAATCAACTAACTGATATTATTGAAGATGAAACTCTATGAGAATGGGGAAGAAATGAGCAGCGTTAAGGACGGCATCCGGATATCGATTTACGCACTGGTCATATTGATACTAGCGGCGTGTTCATCAAATAATCAGATAACGAGTGAGCCAATTGATCAACAAGGGTCCGATACCACCTTGAGTAGTGAGTATCGAATAGGCATAGACGACCGTGTACAAGTCAGCGTTTGGCGTAATCCAGAGCTGTCGGTAACAGTCCCGGTGCGGCCAGACGGTAAAATTTCTGTGCCCCTTGCGGGAGATATTCAAGCAGGGGGGCTTACCAGTATTGAAGTTGCAAAAGCTATTCAAGAAAAACTAGCGGTCTATGTTCGAGACCCTCAAGTAACGGTGATTGTTGCGGAACTTAAAAGTCACGAATTTTTGACGCGAGTCAGGGTAACGGGTGCTGTGCGTGCTCCTTCTTCGATGCCTTACCGTCAGGGGATGACGGTACTTGATGCCGTGTTGCAGGCCGGGGGGCTTAACCAGTTTGCGGCTCCTGATCGAACGATGCTTTACAGGAAAAAAGACTCCAAAGTTAAAATCTATTCTATTCAACTTGATGGAATACTGAAAAAAGGCGAATTGGAAACAAATTTCGATGTCCAGCCTGGAGATGTTATAACTGTTCCGGAACGCTTCTTTTAGCGTTCTGTGCTTTATCGTACTTTAGGAGCTTTATAGGACTTAATAGAAGTGATGGAATAGAGTGAACATAACAAAACCGCCGATCGATGACTCCCGATAGCATGAAGGTAAGCCTCTCAATATAAACGTGTTGGGAACTTTTTATCACGCCTTAAAGAGTTAGCAAGAACAACAGCATGAACGACGAATTATTGGATAAAATTAGAACATTTTTAATGGAAGCCTTTCTTCATAAGAGGGTTATTGTATTAGCTTATACGATCATAAGCTTAACTATACTGGCTATAGGATTAAAATGGCCTCAAGATTATTATGTCTCACGTTCGACCATTATTGTAGATGATAATAGTGTCATCAAACCCTTAATGGAAGGAACCGCGGTTCCCACGGACATCAGCGCCTACGCAACACTCGCTCAAGAGTTGATATTCAGTAGAAAAATCATGGATAAGGTGCTGGAAAACTATTTGGTTGACAGTCATCAGCTTCCGTTATCAATTCAAGAAAAAATAATTGATGAAATTGAAAAAGGAACAAAAGTATCGACGTTGACAAAAAATTTCATAACAATTGATTATAGAGATAAGAACCCAAAAAATGCAATGAAAATAGCTCAACTGCTTGCGGACTTATATATTCAAGAAATTTACCAACTAAAAATTAAGGAAGGTAATTCAGCATATGAGTTTATAGATAAACAAGTACAGCAATATTATCAAGCGTTGACCGAAGCACAAGAAAAGTTACAGGCATGGCATAACTCTAATATTACTATCCTATCTGGAATGGGTAAAGAACCAAATGAAAATGTAAGTAGAATTACTTCCCAAATTGAAGAAGCAGAGAAAGAACTCGCGGAGAAGAGATTGACCAAGGAATCTTTGGAGAAACAATTAGCCGGCGAATCTGGAGTCATAGAATATCTAACTCTAGAGGATCCCTATGTAAAGCGTCTTGCTGATTTACAAACACAATTAGACACTCTGAGGCTTAGTTATCATGATAACTATCCGGATATTGTACAAATAAGACACCAAATTGAAGATTTAAAAGAGATTCTTAATAAAGGAAAGAATGATAAAAATAACACTGGTATAAAAAAAGAAAACCAAACCAAGGAAACCGCATTGCTTAATCCCATCGCGAAGGATTTAAGACTCGAACTTTATAGAACCGAATCAAGGATGCTAATATTGAATAATGCAATCGATGGATTAAAGCGAAAGAAAAAAGAAGCGATAGCGATGAGCTATAAGATAAACGAGATACAAACAAAACAAGCGGAACTGCAAAGGACTTACGACGTGAACTTCGCTGTTTATCAAGAGCTTATCAAAAGGAAGGAACAGGCCAGAGTTTCGATGAGTTTGGACGTGAAAAGTCAGGGTAACACCCTGAGAGTCTATACGCCAGCGTTCTTGCCTTCCAAGCCGAGCGGGTTACGGTTTCTTTATTTTGTTATTGGTAGTCAATTATTGGGTATTGTATTACCGCTCAGCATTCTTTTTATCAAAATAACGTTTGATAAAAAAATTAGATCAGAAATGATAATATCTGAGCAATTAAATTTACCACTGCTTGCGGTAATCCCTCATATTTACACACCGCGTGAGTCCTTGCTGGATAAAATTAACTCCATATTTGTGCTGACATTAATAATGTTTAATGCCAGTGTGCTGCTGGCAATTGTAGTTCTAAGATACGAAACACTTTAGGCTGAAAAGTAATTTAAGCGCTGAATTGCGCACAATCAATGAGTACGATTTTGTTTTAAACCACGAGATGTAACAATGTTTATGGACAATCAAGATAAGTTTCCGGACGATGAAAAAAAATCAGAATCAAAAAATGAAAATCAATTAATCACTGTTCCGCCGTTAAGAAAAAAGATAAACTCGCGCAAGCTATTAAATGAACAGGTATCGAACATGCAGGAGCCGTACCTACGGCCTGGCGCGGAGTTGGCGAATCGAAGAATACTGAGTTCAAATGCAAAAGATGAAATTACTAAAACCTTCAGCGAATTAAGTTATAGGCTTATTCGGAAAGTTGATAATAGTAGGGTTATAGATAATAATTCGGTCATAATGGTGACGTCGATTGTCCCAAAGGGGGGGAACAGTCTCGTAGCATTAAATATGGCCACGTCAATATCGTCGTATGAAGCCAAGGTATCTTTACTGATCGACTGTGGTCTTACAGGATCATCAGGCTATGATCACCTTATCACTAATAATGAAAAGAAGGGCTTAAGCGATTATTTGTTATCGCCAGACGTGGTAGAAGATGAAATCATCTATACAGTAGGTATCCCAAAAGTTAGACTTATCCCTTCAGGGACAAAAAAAATACCAGGAGAGTACTATGGATCAGTAAAAATGTTGGAATTGATATATAACGTCAAATATAGATACCAGGAAAGCTATATTATCATCGACGCGCCAGCGATGAAAGAATCAGTGCATACGGAATTATTAGCTGAATTAAGCGATTATGTGGTGGTTGTCGTTCCTTATGGCAGAGTCACACCAAAAGATTTGATAAATACCGCCAATATAATCGGGGAGGAAAAATTGTTGGGGTTTGTGTTTAACAATAAACCAAGGATCAAGATTTTTTGAGGGGTAGAAAGGCTTAATTACAATCAGGAAGCGCGAAGCGTATGAGTTTTACAGTTGCCGCTGCAGTATTGGTCATGATAATGCTAGGAACGTCACCCACGTCCTTGGCGCAAGAAGAAGCAACCACGCCCTTGGCGCAAGAAGGTCGTACTGGTATTGGCTATACTTTGGGTTACAGTGACAATATCAACCTTACGCCGCAGAAAGAGAGCTCATTTATAAATACTCTTTTTGTTAATTTATCATCTTCAAGAACATCATCATTCGTTGATGCCGCAATCGTTGGTAGCATTGGGTATGAGCAATATAGCAACAAAACTCAGGACAGCCAACCAATAGTAAATCTTCAGGCTAATGCTAAATTCAAATTTTCCCCCTGGCTTGATTGGGTCGTTCAAGATAATGCCGCGCAAATCAGTCAGGATGCGGCAATTGCTGATGTTCCAAACAATCAGGAAATTCAAAACGTCTTTCAGACGGGTCCCGACTTGTTATTTAAAATAAATCCGGTCACCTATCTGGGTTATTCATTACGATATGGTAACTATTATTTTACCGAGACTACTGAGGATAACAACCAGCGGGTATTGAACGGACTGCGACTGATGTATCTATTTACTGATAAGTTAGTAGTCTCGTTAAACTCCATATATCAAGACGCCTATTATCAAGAGAATAAAAATAGTGATTTTAATCGTCTTGACCTGTCTTTAGGATTAGCGAGGATTGATGATTTGACAAGTTTTCGCTTGGCTATCGGAAAAACCTATGCGGATCAACAAGGGTTGGAAACACCTGACAGTCTGTTGTTCTGTACGTCCCTTACACGGAGATTAACCTCGGATTCCTATTTTAGACTTGCATATAGCAGGGCCCTTACCGAGTTAGATCTTACCAGTAGTGGTGTAACATGTGATACGCCTACCCTATCTCTTGTGGATCCTTTCCAATCACTTATTGGCGCACCTTTTGCAAACGCTACTAATATTGGTAATAACAGTGCATCTAACAGGCTTTTTGTCGAAGAGAAAAGCGAGGCATTTTATTCGAAGATCTTAAATCCTTCTACAATAACTGTAGGCATCTCAACGATCAATGGGGTAGGTAACTCACTTGAGTTCGAAGAGGCTGGTCAATCTGATGAAAAAAATGTTTACTTAACGTTTAGTTATCCTCTTGCTAATAGTACAATCGGCACCAGCATTACTTACAGTAAGCAAACGGATTTTGACGAAGTGTTTATTAATTTAGGTTATGGCTATTCTTTAAATTCAAAAACGAGTTTAGGGTTTGGTTATTCATTTGATAAGACTATTGATGGTGGTGGGGGGGTTGGCAATAACGCTAGGGGTACTACTGGTTCCGCTACTGAAAATAGCGTCTTTGTAACGTTAACTTATGGCTTGTGAGTATCGGTATAGCGCCGGATTCTGCCTGGCGAGGTATCAAGCGGGCAGGGCAATCACGCTATGTCTGTAGAGGTCCGAAGATTAGCTGGGCCCGGTATCATTTAACCCATCTTCGCGCTTGGCCACCCCGTTGTTGGCTGATTTCAACAGCGATTAAGAACACAAGTGATTGAAATAGGGGTGTTCTGAGAAAAATGGAAACTCCGATTGGGTAAACTCACCTGATGAGGAGGTATGAATGGAACGTCAACAAGACTACATGCCCGACTTTCGGGGTGAGGCGGTAAAGTGGGTTCTCGAGCAGGGGCTGTCCATGGCAGAGGCGGCGAAGCGGCGGGTAGTTCCGAAGGGGAGGTTGGCGAACGGGGTGGCCAGCGCTAAGGGGAGGAAGGTGCCAGTGGTTCCCGGAGGGCGTCCGGTGGCGGAGTTGAAAGCCAAGGTGAGGCGGCTGCGCAAGGAGCTGGTCGAGGTCCGTCTGGAGCGCGACATCTTAATAAAAGCCAGGGGTACTTTGCCAGGGAGTCGCTGCCCGGTACGCTTTCATGAAGCTGTGGCGACGCGAGTATCCAGTGGAGTTGATGGCGCGGATTTTGGAGGTTTCACGCAGCGGATTCTAGGCTTGGTTGGAGCGGCCGCTGTGCCAGCAGCGCGGGAAGATGAGTGGCTGAAAGTGGCCATCCGTGCAGCTCATGTCAAGGCCCGGGAGACCTACGGGGTAGTACGGTTACCGCCGGCACTGAAGGCCGAAGGGTTTGCGGTGGGTCGGGACCGTATCGCTCGGTTGCGCCGAGAGAGGGGGATCTGCTGCACGCAGCAGCGTACCTTCAAGCGAACCACGCATTGCGCCGATAGAGCGCTTCTGGGGTAGCCTGAAGAACGAGCCGGTTCATCAAAGACGCTATGAAACCCGCGCTGAGGCCGACGCTTCTATCCGAGAATACCTCGAAGAATACCTCGAACTCTTAAGCCACCGCCAACGGCGCCACTCACGCTTTGGCAACCTGGCCCCTGCCGTGTTTGCCCAGCATTACCGCAAACCACAGCAAGCCGTTTGAAACAGGAGTCTCCACTATTGTCAGGACACCTCATTCAGCCACCGTCTGCCCTGCCGAGACGGTGGCAGCTTGTCCGCCCAGCAAGCCTCCACACGCAACTGCTCCCACCGGTGGCAGGCGAGCCAACCGCCGCCCCAGTGCCGCGGGCGGCCGCAGTTGCAATTGGTTGAGTCTGCTCTGCACCCCGTCGAAATCCAGCAGCGGCGCCACCCGATCCTCGGGAACCCGGGTGACTGGCGTCGGTCGCTCCCCGCCTTCGTCGAAACCCGAGAGGACTTTGCACCACGCCGCTTGCTGGCGGTCATTACTCTCACCCAGCTACCGCGCCTGCCGCTGGACCCCCCTGCGCCGCGTCGGCTTTCCACAAGGCTCCAGCGGCGCTTTTTGCCGTCCTTGAAGCGAGTTTTGATACGTAGAAACGTGCCGATAGGTTTAGGAAAAACGCGACCGGACACCAGAGGGAAGGTCGCCACCACCCGCAGTTTTCAAGGATTCTCGGCGATTGAGATTCAGGCTATCCGCCACCTGCAAAACCAGGCAGCGGTGAAATAGGCAAAATCAGGGTTAAGTTGCGAAAGTCGGGCTAAGGAGTCCCTACCCAATCTTGGCGGGATCTCCTTTCTTGTCAATGGTATAGCGGCATTTCTAATGGTATATCGAGGTTTTTTTCAGAATCTTCAAAACCGGCTGCCGGGTAGAAGCCTTGCAGCTCAGTACCCTAAAGCGCTTGGAATCGGCCTTGACCTTGTACTTGATCATCGCCTGGCGGATTCAGTAGCTGACCGTGCGGGGTCGCGCCACCCCGGATTTGCCCTGCGACGCGGTCCTGGACCCGACCGAATGGCGGGCGGTCTACGTCGCGATTCACCGCCGGCCGCCACCGGCGACCCCGCCACCGCTGGCGGCGACGCTCGGCTGGATCGCCCGCCTGGGGTGCCAATTGGGGCGCAAGTGGGATGGACCGCCCGGCCCCCAGGCCCTGCAGATCGGCTTGCAGCGCGCGCGGGACCTCGGCTGGGGTATGCAATTCGCGTCTGATCTCCATGCCCAATCAGTCAGTTAGCGATGTGTGTGATGGACAGCATTAGATATGCTTACATTCAGGTTCCGTTCACGCTGACTATTTCATACTGAGCGCAAATAACCGTTATGAGGAACATACTATGCGCACCCTGCTCAATATCACCATCATAACCACTACCCTGTCGCTAACGGCTTGTGCGAACTATTACCCCTATCATAGTTACCCCAATCAGGTTACTCCAATCAGGGTTACTCCAATCAGGGCTATCCCAATCAGGATTATCAAAATACTCCTAGCTATCCAAGCCACCAAAATACCGTGGCTGGCGCGGCTATCGGAGCGGTCACTGGCGCCGTCATAGGCCATCAGATCGACCATAAAAAAGGCCGCTACGTGGGCGCTGCCGCGGGTGCTTTGCTAGGCGGCGCGATTGGAAATTCGGTGGACAACCAGCAGCAGCAAGCCTATGACCCCCAATGGGACAACCGTGACTACCAGCCCCCTCAGAACTATGAACCCTATCCCCGTTACGAACCATACACGCGCTATTAGCCGCGTTCTGGGTACTGCGGTTAACCGCTGTGCCAGGGCAAGCGGAAACATCTGGCCGCTGATGATTTCTCGCTCTTCCCGGTTAGCAACGCTAGCCTGCCAACCGAGGGCGGCGTCGCCACGTCACTTATCGCCAGGCAGCCCATACGGTCTAGCAAAGTCACCACACCGGCATGGTTCAGTTTTCTGCAGGCGCCGTATCGTCAGCCTTGACATGCTTTTTTCAGTGACACATACCTTCATTCCCTGAAACGCTCCTGCAGGTCATGTGCACCCCTGAAGACCTGATATTAATAGTAGTTTCTGATCCCAGTCACCCCTTGCCTTCCTCTCTCGCGATCGCCCGGTAGCCGATGTCGGTGCGATAATAGACGCCATCCCAACTGATCCGCTTGGCCAAGCTGTAGGCTCGCGTTTGTGCTTCACGCACGCTGTTACCCAAAGCCGTTGCGCAGAGCACGCGGCCACCGTTGGTCATGACCTGGCCATCTTTCTCTTGAGTACCGGCATGAAACACCTTGATGCCTTCCTCTTCCACCGCCGGCAGGCCGCTGATGACATCGCCCTTGGGGTAATCCCCCGGATAGCCGCGGGCGGCCATGACCACGCCCAGCGCGGGACGTGGTTCCCAATCCGCCTTGACATGATCCAGACGACCTTCCATGGCGGCCAGGCACAGATCCACTAGATCGCTGCGCAGGCGCATCAAAATGGGTTGGGTTTCGGGATCGCCGAAGCGGCAGTTGTATTCCAGGACTTTGGAGGTGCCATTGGGGTCGATCATCAGGCCAGCATAGAGGAACCCCAGGTAAGGATGCCCATCCGCCGCCATGCCGCGTACCGTGGGTCCGATGATCTCCTGGAGAATGCGCTGGTGCAGTTCGGACGTGACCACCGGGGCGGGTGAGTATGCGCCCATGCCGCCAGTGTTGGGGCCCTGGTCTCCGTCATCGCGGGCTTTGTGATCTTGGCTGGTAGCCATGGGCAGAATATGCTCCCCGTCGACCATGACGATGAAGCTGGCTTCCTCACCCCACAAAAATTCTTCGATCACCACCCGATGGCCCGCCGCGCCGAAGACGTTGCCGCCCAGCATGTCCCGCACGGCAGTGATGGCTTCATCCTCTGTCTGGGCGAGGATAACGCCCTTGCCGGCAGCCAGCCCGTCCGCCTTGATCACGATGGGCACGCCCTTTTCTCGGATATAGGCCACGGCGGGTTCAATGGCGGTGAAGGTCTGATAGTCGGCGGTGGGAATGCGGTGGCGGGCCAAGAAATCCTTGGCGAAGGCCTTGGAGCCCTCCAGTTGGGCGGCCTCGCGGGTAGGCCCGAAACAGCGCAAGTTGGCTTCTTGAAAAGCATTCACCACGCCCAGCACCAGCGGCGCTTCAGGACCGACGATGGTCAGGTCGACAGCATGGCCACGGGCGAATCTCACCAACTCGGGAATATCCTCTGTGGCTATGGAAAGGTTGGTCACTTTCGGTTCGCGGGCGGTTCCGGCGTTGCCCGGTGATACGAAAACCCGGCGCACCTGGCTGGACTGAGCGACCTTCCAAGCCAGCGCGTGTTCACGGCCACCGCCGCCGATGATGAGTATGTTCATTGTCGGTCCCTAGAGGGTGAATTGTAAGCCATCTTAGGTCGCTGCCACATATCCCTTTGAGGCTACAGCGGCGGTTTAGCGGCGCTGATACTCGCCGATCAGCACCGCCTCCGCTAGAACATGCCCCTGCATGGCCTTCTCCAACTTGGCCTTGGTTGGTTTTTGCAGATCGGGCAGCGCGGTGTCCAACGCATAGAGTTTGTGAAAATAGCGGTGCTTGCCAATCGGTGGGCAAGGTCCGCCATAACCGATTCTGCGCCAGTCGTTGAGTCCTTCGAGCGTGCCGGTTGGCAGATCTTTGGAGGCGATGCCTTCGCGCAGCGAATTAGCGCTGGCCGGGATATTGTAAAGCACCCAATGGACCCAGGTCATCTTCGGGGCGGCGGGGTCCGGCGCATCGGGATCATCCACGATGAGCGCGAAACTCTTGGTACCAGCTGGAGCGCCCGCCCACGCCAGTGGCGGTGAAGCGTCCTCGCCATCGCAGGTATAGGAATTCGGCATGGTGCCATGCTGGGTGAAACCAGCGGATGTCAATTGCAGACTCATCGTTACCCCCTTCTGTTCAGTAGCACTAATACTGCTGCTGTTGGTGATTATAAGCAGGAGAATAGGCAGGGCAACTTTGTTCTCTGAGTTCTCACCCACCGCCGGTCGCGCATGCGCGAGTGTTTCTCGACATCCGCAGGTAGGCGAACACTAACCGCGTGCTGCGGTGGAGTTGCCTCATCTTCTGCGCCACATTGGATACGCCTTTGGATTTGATGATACCGTTCAAACTCCGGCTTTTGATTCCGGCCTGGGCGAATCCCTGCCGGAGATTCAGTTTGATCAGACCGCCGATGGGTAGCCAGCGTACTCACCTAATCCACCCGTCCCCGACTCGCGTCTTCGAGCGTGGCGAGAAGGCGCTTTGCCAAGAACTCGAGTCGGTTAAGGCCCAATCCTCGTTTAGAGCCCCAGGCATCCTTTGTTTTCGTGCGTCAACCTTCGTAAACCTCGTCCTTACGTAGCTCATCGCTTGACGGCTTTTCACCCAAAGCGCAACATTCGGCCGAAATGGGCGAGAAAGCCCATTGGAATGCCTATCCATTGCAGGAACCTCGCTATGCCCGACCCAATCCTCGTCGCCCAGCACGGCGACATCGAATGCCACCTGCTACCCGCACTGGCCAACCGCCACGGCCTGATCACCGGGGCCACCGGCACCGGCAAGACGATCAGCTTGCAGACGCTGGCCGAAAACTTCTCCAAGCTCGGCGTACCGGTGTTCATGGCCGACGTCAAAGGCGACCTCACCGGCATCACCCAACCCGGCTCGGTGAGCCCGAAGCTGGCCGCCATTCTGAAGGAACGCGGCCTGCCCGAGCCCGAAAGCGTGACCTGCCCAGCCACGCTGTGGGATGTGTTCGGTGAGGCCGGCCACCCGGTGCGTGCCACCGTCTCCGACATGGGGCCGCTGCTGCTTTCACGCATGCTGGCGCTCAATGAGACGCAAGCCGGGGTGCTCAACCTCGTGTTCAAGATCGCCGACGACAACGGCCTGCTGCTGCTGGACATGAAGGACCTGCGCGCGATGCTGCAGTACGTGGGCGAGAACTCGAGCCAGTTCACGACCGAGTACGGCAACATCAGCGCGGCCTCGGTCGGTGCCATCCAGCGCGGGCTGCTGCAGATCGAAGAACAGGGCGGCGACAGGTTCTTCGGCGAGCCCATGCTTGACATCAGCGACTTCATGCAGACGGTGGACGGCAAGGGGGTTGTCAACATCCTCACCGCCGACAAGCTGATGAACGCGCCGCGGCTTTACGCCACCTTCCTGCTGTGGATGCTGTCGGAGCTGTTTGAGACGCTGCCCGAGGTGGGCGACCTGGAGAAACCCAAGCTGGTGTTCTTCTTCGACGAGGCGCACCTGTTGTTCAAGGACGCACCGGCGGCGCTTGTCGAACGTATCGAACTCGTCGTGCGCCTGGTGCGCAGCAAGGGCGTAGGGGTGTACTTCGTGACGCAGAACCCGCTGGATGTGCCCGACACCGTGCTGGCACAACTGGGCAATCGAGTCCAGCATGCGCTGCGCGCCTTCACGCCGCGCGATCAGAAGGCGGTGAAGTCGGCTGCCGAGACCATGCGCGCCAACCCGAAGCTCGGTGACATGGCCACCGCCATCACCGAGCTGGCGGTGGGCGAGGCGCTGATCAGCTTTCTCGACGCCAAGGGCCGGCCGAGCGTGACCGAGCGTGTGTACGTGCTGCCGCCGGGCAGCCAGATCGGGCCGATCACGCCCGAGCAACGCAAGGCACTGATCGCCAGCTCGCTGGTCGCCGGCACCTACGAGAAGACGGTGGACCGCGAATCGGCGTACGAAAAGATCAAGGGCCGCGCGGTGGCGTCGGGCGACGCCGCCACCAACACCACGGGCACGCCTTCGGCACCGATGGGGACGCTACCCGGCAGCGCGCCGCAGCAACCGCAGGGCAGCGGTATGATGGACGGCCTGAAGGACGCGCTCTTCGGCAGCACTGGGCCGCGCGGCGGGCGGCGCGCGGGGCTGGTCGAGGCGGCAGCCGGTTCGGCCATGAGGAGCATCGGCTCGGCCGTCGGGCGCGAGATCATTCGCGGCGTACTGGGCTCGCTGCTCGGCGGCTCCAAGCGCCGTTGACGCGATGTAAGCCCTCAAGTGGATCGTCTGCGGCCTGCTGGCGCTCGGTGTCGCTGTGCTGACCCCGTTCCCACTCGGCCCCTCGAGCTCGGCAGGAAGGCGCTTTGCCAAGAACTCGGGTCGGCCACGACCCAGTGCCCATGTGTCGCCCCGAGCACCCTCTGTTTTCGTGCGTCAACCCGCGTAAACCTCGTTGTCACGTTTCTCAGCGCTTGACGGGGTTTCACCCCAAGCGCACCATTCGGCCAAAATGGGCAAGGAAACCCATTGGAATTCCTATCCATCCGGAGAGGGAAGGAGTTATGCCGGTTCCGGCATCCGCCGCAGCGCTTCCCGAATCACGTCTGCATCCGCCCCGCGACGGTGGGCGTTCTCGCTGAGATAGCGGCGCCAGGCTCTGGCCCTCGGCAGCCCCTGAAACAGACCCAGAATATGGCGGGTCATGGCGGTAAGGGGTACGCCCTGGGCTAATTGTCTTTCCACATAAGAAATAAACCCTTCGATTACCTGATGGCGGCTGGGTGGTGGGGCGGCGGCACCAAAAAAATACTGGTCTATGGGGGCGAGTATATAAGGGTTTTCATAGGCGGCGCGGCCAATCATGATGCCGTCCAGATCGCTCAAGTGCGCTGCGATCTGGTCCAGGCTGGTGAGGCCGCCGTTAAGAATAATAACAAGATGAGGAAAGTCATCCTTAAGCCGGTGCACCATATCGTAACGCAGCGGCGGAATTTCGCGGTTTTCCTTGGGACTCAGTCCCGTCAGCCACGCTTTGCGGGCATGGATGATAAAGACTTCACAACCGGCGGCGGCGACGCAATCGACAAAGCACACGAGTTCCTCGTAGGAATCACGCTCATCGATGCCGATGCGGGTCTTGACCGTGACCGGTATAGTCACAGCCTCCCGCAGGGCCACTACGCAGTCCGCCACCACATGCGGTTCGGCCATCAGGCAGGCACCAAAGCGGCCGGACTGCACCCGGTCGCTGGGACAGCCTACATTCAGATTGACCTCGTCATAGCCTAAGTCTGCGGCGATGCGAGCGCAGCGGGCCAGCTTTTCGGGCTCGCTGCCGCCCAGTTGTAGGGCCACCGGATGCTCAGCCGGATCATAGCTGAGCAGATAGTCACGGTCCCCATGCAGGATGGCGCTGGTAGTCACCATCTCGGTGTACAGCAAGGTACGGCGAGTGATCAGGCGCAAAAAATAGCGGTCATGGCGATCGGTCCAATCCATCATCGGGGCGACACATATTCTATGCCGAGACTTGGTCGCTTGGCGGCTAACTATTTCCATCCCATTTACTGCCTTTTTCTGCTATTTTTCTGCTATTTTTCTGCTACGGGTGCTATGGCTCGCACTACACCGGGGCTGTGTAGCACCGAAAGATGGAGGGAGCAACAATGGCATCAATCACAGCTCGCCGTCGCAGGGACCGCACGATTGGCAAACCCTGTAAATCAGAATAAAACAAGCCGGTGAATTGATCCACCAGGAATCGCGCATCTTCGACTGCCGCGGCCTGGCCCACGCCTCCTCCAGGCCGCGTTAACTGGAGATGGAATTGGGAGCACCAGCCCGGGCGTGTAACGGCAACGCCACGAGAGCGGAACTAATCCAAGGGAAGGTGGCCTTGCATTCCGCTTGCATGAAGGAGGCCGCTTGCGAGCCTCTGCTGGCCGCCGGTTTTAGCCGGGAAGACATCTGGGATATTGGCGCCATCGCTGCCGTCTTCGCTATGGCCAACTGCGTGGCTGGGGCTACGGCGATGCGGGCCAATGAAGAATTCTATCTGCTGGGCCGATTGCCCAGGCAGCAATACACCGGAGCAAATCCATGTTGAAACTTTGCGGGTTTAACGTGAGCAATTACTACAACAAGGTGAAACTCGCGCTGTTGGAAAAGGGCATTCCTTTCGAGGAGGAACTCGTCTATCCAACCGGCGATGAAGCCCTGCTTGAGCGTTCTCCCATGGGCAAGGTGCCTTTTCTCGAGGTGGAAGAGGGGGCGATCTGCGAGTCTCAGGCCATCCTCGAATACCTTGAGGATCGCTACCCCACACCACCCCTGTATCCATCCAATGCCTTCCAGGCAGCCAAATGCCGCGAATTGCTGCATTTCATCGAGCTGTACCTTGAACTGCCGGCCCGTCGACTCCATTCCGCCGCCTTCTATGGCGGTACTGCCTCGGATACCTTGCAGGAAGAGGTCAGAGTGCAGCTTGAAGAGGGTGTCAAGGCTTTCGCGCAGCTCGCCAGATTCGAACCTTATATTGCCGGCGGCGAGTTCAGCCATGCCGATTGCGCTGCCTTCGCGCACCTGCCCGTGGTTTCCCTGGTTACCAAAATCATTTATGGCAATGATTTCCTTGCCGCTGTCAAGGGGATAAAGCCTTATCTAAAGCTGCTCAACGAACGCCCCCACATCTGGACCATCAACAAGGACCGCAAGGCCGGCATGGAAGACTTCCTGTACTTTCAGAAGAAAGTTTGAGGCTTACTGTTACGTTTGTTGCCCTTCTCGCAAGCTTTGTAAAGGTGGCCGCTCCAATACCGAGCGGGCGCCCAGCAGGCCCGCCGCACCAACGCCCACCAGGCCGGCGCCACCACCCAGCAGCCACAGCAGAGGGCTGGCCCGATAGGGGAATTCGAATACATACGTTGCCAGTGCGTGGCCTAGCAGCGTGGCCGCCAGGGCCGCTAGCAGCCCTGCCAGCAGGCCCAGCACTGCAAATTCCGCCATCAGGCTTTTGAGGATGACCCCCTTGTTCGCACCCAGAGTACGCAGGATGGCGCTCTCGAACAGGCGCTCATCCTGGGTGGCCTGGATGGCGGCATAGAGCACCACCAGCCCAGCCAGCAGGGTAAATAGGAACACATACTCCACAGCCAACACCACCCGGTCGATGATCTCCCTAACCTTGGTCATGATGGCATCCACATCCAATACCGTCACCGAGGGATAGGCGCGTACTAACTCGGCCAGCAGGGGTTTTTGGGCCTTGCCGATATGAAAGCTGGTGATCCAGGTGGCCGGGTAATCCTCAATCACGCCCGGTGGGAACAACACGAAGAAATTGGCCCGGAAAGAATCCCATTCCACGCTGCGCAGGTTAGTCACCGTAGCCTGTATCGATTGGCCGGCGATCTGGAAATGCAGAGTATCGTTCAGGGTAATGCCTAATTCCTTGGCCAATCCCTGCTCAACGGAGAGTTGGGGGTGGCCGTGATTGTCCTCGCGCCACCAGCGGCCGGCGACGATGCGGTTATCATCCTGCAGGGTTGCGGCCCAGGACAGATTGAACTCCCGCTCCACGAGGCGCTGGGCGCGGGCATTGTCGTAATTTTCAGGGTGCACCGGACGCTCATTGATGGCCGTTAGCCGGCCCCGCACCATAGGGAAGAACGGGATATGATCACCGAGACCTTGCTGCTTAAGAAAATTCTGCACGCCCTGAACTTCCTCGGTCTGGATATTGATGAGGAAGTGATTGGGAGCATCTGGCGGCAAGGTGGCACGCCAACTGGCCAGCAGGTCGTTGCGCACCAGCGTCAGCACCAGCAGGACCATGATGCCCAACCCCAGGGCGACTACCTGTACTGCGCTGCCGCTACTGCGCCGGGAGATGTTGGCGAGTCCAAAGCGCCAGGCTACCCCTACCCGGCCGCGCAGCAGGGTAAGTCCCTTGACCAGTCCCCAGGCCGCCGCGCTCAGCGCCAACAAGGTGGCGAGAACGCCGGCGAATACATAGATGGCAAGTTTGGTGTCGCCCGCTTGCCAAAGTAACAGAACCGCTACGGCTCCAATAGCCGGCCCATACAGCATCAGGGCACGTTGATTCAAGGGGCCGACATCCCGGCGTAATACCCGCAACGGAGGCACATCGCGCAGCCTAAGCAGCGGCGGCAAGCCGAAACCAAGCAGGGTAAGCAAACCCGTGGCCAGAGCTGGCACCAGCGGTCGCCAGGACGGCAGCGGTAATTCACCATTCTCCGCCAGGGTGCCCAGAATAAGGCTCAGACCCTCCTGAGCCACGTAGCCCACGAGGACGCCCGCGCTGCCGGCCAGCAGGGCAAGCCATAGCAGTTCCAACACAAACAGGCGCAGCACCATAGCCTGGGTGGCGCCTACGCAGCGCATGATAGCCACGCTGTCCCAGTGGCGGGCAGCGAAACGGCGCACGGCGATGGCAATCCCCACCCCGGCCAGGATGACGCTGATCAGAGCCGCCAGACCCAGAAAGCGTTGCGCCCGTTCCAGGGCGACACGCAGTTCCGGGCGGGCGTCGCGTACACCCTGCACCTGTTCGCCGGGGGCAAGGCGGGTTTGCGCCCACGCCCGGTAGGTTTCAACGGCTGCCGTTTCACCGCTAACCAGCAGTCGATATTCCACCCGACTGCCGGGCTGCACCAATGCCGTGGCCGGCAGGTCGGCCAGATTCATCAACAGGCGCGGAGCGATACTGAAGAGATCCCCACCCCGGTCCGGTTCATAGGCCAGCACTTTCTCCACTGTTAGTGTGCTGACCCCCAATTCGAGGCGCCCCCCCACAGTCAATTTGAGTGCCTGGAGCAGGCGTTCATCCAGCCAGACACTGCCCAGCGCAGGGATAGCGCGGGTTTCCTGGGCCGGGCCGAATGGACGCTCGCTTACCTGCAGCGATCCACGCAGGGGATAGCCGCGGCTGGCTGCCTTGACCTCGGCCAGCGACGTTTCTTCGCCCGCTAGCACTACGCTGCGCAAGCTCAGGGTAGCCGTCGTTGCCAGTCCACGCCCGGCGGCCTCTTGGGTCAGGACTTGGTTCACTGGATCTGGAGAAACGACGACCAGGTCGGCTCCGAGCAACTCACTGGATTTTCGCTCCATGGCCACCTGGATGCGATCGGCAAAAAACCCCACCGCAGCCACGCTGGCAACGGCGATCACCAGGGCCGCCGCCAACACCCGCAATTCCCCGCCTCGCCAATCCCGGTTTAGGGCGCGTAGGGCCAGTTTGACAGTGGAGCTTGTATTCATCGTGATCTCGCTTAACCCACGCTGGTTGCAACAGCCGCCGCGGTTCTGGGTGGCGCTACTTCCGCCAGGTGGCCGTCTTCCAATTCCAGGCGGCGACCGCAGTAGCGGGCCAGTTCCGGGTCATGCGTCACCATGATCAGAGTAGTCCCCTGCTCCCGGTTCAGGGAGAACAGCAGTTCCACAATCCGCTGACCGGTACGCTGATCGAGGTTGCCGGTAGGTTCATCGGCGAACAGCACCGCGGGGCCGCCGGCAAAGGCGCGAGCGATGGCTACCCGCTGCTGCTCGCCGCCGGACAATTGGGACGGGTAATGGCGAACCCTGGACGCCAGACCAACGCGCCCCAGAACCTCACGGGCGGCGCCTTCAGGCAGGGGATGCCCGGCGAGTTCCAGAGGCAGCATGACGTTTTCCAGAGCGGTCAGGCTTGGCAGGAGCTGAAAGGACTGGAACACGAAGCCGACCCGCTGAGCCCGCAGCCGAGCGCGGCCGTCTTCGTCGAGGCTATTGAGAACAACGCCCGCCAGCCATACCTGTCCTGTGGTTGGGGTATCCAGCCCTGCCAGCAGACCCAGCAGGGTGGACTTGCCGGACCCCGAGGCGCCTAACACGGCCACGCTCTCGCCGCGCGCGATGGAGAAGCTCACCTCGCTGAGGATCACCAGATCTCCGTCGGGACTGGTCACTTGCTTGCCCAGGTTTTTCACCTGCACAATGGGTTCTGTTGGGTTGTCGCTCATCGCTCTGTCATTAACCAAGTAGGTATTTGCATGCCCATGTTGAAAGCCTGTCACCCCCGTTTATTCATCCTGCTGGTGCTACTCTGCGGCCTGCTGGAAAGGCCGGTCTGGGCCGCGGCGCCGACGCTGCTGGTGCTGGGGGACAGCCTCAGCTCCGGCTACGGCATCGCGCTTGCCGAGGGCTGGGTGAGCCTGCTGCAAAAGCGCGTAAAAGATGCCGGGTTGCCCCATCAGATAGTGAATGCCAGTATCAGCGGCGACACCAGCCGCGGCGGCCTGGCGCGTCTGCCCGCCGCCCTGGAACGCTACCGGCCCGCCGTGGTGATCCTGGAACTGGGCGGCAACGATGGCCTGCGCGGTTTGTCCCTCGGGGTATTGGAGGACAATCTGGCCGCCATGATCGAACTGTGTCGCCAAGCCGGCGCGCAGGCAATTCTGATCGAGATGCGTATTCCACCCAATTATGGCCTCCGCTACACGGAAAAGTTTCAGGCGCTCTACGGTGAACTGGCCAGGCGTTACGATCTACCCCTGATTCCCTTTCTCCTCGAGGGGGTGGCGGGCAATCCAGCCTTGATCCAAAGCGACGGTATTCATCCCCGAGCCGAAGCCCAGCCGCGTATCCTGGATAACGTATGGTCGGTATTGGAACCGTTGCTGGCCCGGCCCGTTTCCCGGGCGAGCCTTTCCGCGCGGTAGCAACGAAGTGATCAGGCTGGCCATAACCAGAGCAGCATTCCTCCACCCAGCAGCGCTGGTGCAAACAGCAGGGTGATATAGCCCAGCAACCGCCGTCCTCCTAAAATCGCTACCATGCCTGCCTTGAAAATCAGGTTGGTGAGAAGGGCGGTTAGAATCAGCCGCCAAGCCGTATCGGGCCGCAGATTGGCGGTGGTCACCAGCCGGGAAAGAGACAGGGTGATGGCGTCCACATCGGTGAGTCCGGATACCGCGGCCACCGGATACATAGCCTGTTCGCCGAAATAGGTTTTGGTGAAGGCGAGTACAAAAAGGATGCCGACATACACCAAGGCCATGCCGACCGCTGCCCCCAGCTCAGTCGGGTTTTTCTGCGGCGGCATGGCGTTGGGGTGATGGCGCATCCGCCACCAGAGCAGGGCAGCCGGCGCCAGGGATAGTAACAACGTCACGGCGATGGGAACGGTGGCTACCGTCAACAACAGCGGTGCAACCAACCCGATTTCCAATAGTACCCGCAGGAATACCACGGCGGAGGCCAGACTAATCACCAGGGCCGCCAAGGTTGCCGCCGCGGGTTCGTAACGAACGCGGCGGGCATAGGCGAAGGTGGTAGCGGTGCTGGAAATGGCGCCGCCCAACAGGCCGCCAAGCAGCACCCCGGGCTTGCTGCCTAAAAATTTATAGGCCAGGTAGCCAGACAGGCTGATGCCGACTATAAGGGTCACCATCAGCCAGGCCTTAAACGGGTTGAAAACGTTGAGCGGACCGTAAGTCTGGTTTGGCAGCACCGGCAGGATAATGAAGGTGATCAGCACGAACTGCATGATCGCCTTAAGGTCTTCCTGTCCCAGGCGACTGGCCACGCCGTGCAGTTCCGGTTTGAAGTGCAGCAGCACTGCTACCAAGCCGCCGACGACCACCGCCACTTCCCAATGCCCGAAGGCCAGATAGCCGCCGAGCGCGAACATGAGCAGCAGGGCTACCTCGGTGGTGACACCGAAGTCGATCTGTTCATAAGGCTTGCGGAGTTTGGGCAGATTGCCGATCAGGAGTAGCGAGATCACCCCCAGGAAGCCCGCCACCATCACCCAGCCACCGAATTCCAAAGCCAGCAGACCACAGAGGGTGCCGAACAACGAGGTCAGGGCAAAGCTGCGCATACCGGCGAAATCGGAGTCGGTCACTTCGCGCTGCAAGCCCACCAACAGGCCCAGCAGCAGGGACAGGCCCAAGGGTTGGAAGAGGGCGGAGAGGTTATCCATGGGTGAGCTCGGGAAAGGGTGGAAGCACTTTGTTTAACTGCATGCTTATATAAGCAATACAGTGGCCAGACCCAGAAAGACAAAGAACCCCGTGATATCCGTCACCGTGGTGAGCACCACGCTGCCGGCGATGGCCGGGTCTATGCCAACACGGCGCATTAACAACGGTATGGCAACGCCGGCCAGGGCGGCACACAGCAGGTTGACTAAAATGGCAACGCCGATGATGCCACCGATTTCCAGGTTGCCGAACCAGGTGATGGCAAGGCCGGCTACCACGACCGCCCACAGCAATCCATTCAGGCCCCCGATGGCCAGTTCCTTGAACAGTAACCAGCGGGTATTGCCGCGCTCCACGTGGCCCAGCGCCATGCCGCGGATGACCAGGGTCAGCGTCTGGGTGCCGGCGATACCGCCCATGCTGGCTACGATGGGCATGAGCACGGCCAGGGCCACGATCCTTTGCAAGGTGGCTTCGAACTGGCCAATAACCCAGGCGGCCATGAAGGCGGTGACCAGATTGATGCCCAGCCACATCGCGCGGCGACGTGTGCTAATGACCACCGGGGCGAACATGTCCTCTTTCTCGTCCAGACCGGCCATGCTCATGATGGAGTGTTCGGCCTCGTCGCGGATCACGTCCACCACGTCATCGATGGTGATGCGTCCCAGGAGTTTGCCCTCGGCATCGACTACCGGCGCTGATATAAGGTCAAGCTGCTCGAAGCGTTTGGTTACCTCTTCGGCCGGCAGGTTGACTGGAATACCCTCGAAATCGCGTTCCATGACGTCGGCGACGGTGAGATCCGGATCGCAGGTGAGTAAATGTCCCAAGGGCAGAATGCCCAGATAACCGTCGCTGCGGTCGACGATGAACAGCTTGTCGGTCTGTTCCGGAATGGCGCCACGCAGGCGCAGATAACGCAGCACCACGTCCAGGCTCACGTCGGGTCGTACCGTGATCAGATCGGTATTCATCAGGCCGCCGGCGCTGTCCTCGGGATAGGAGAGCACCGTCTCCAGGCGCTGACGGTTCTGCAGGTCCATGGAGCGCAACAGTTCCCGGCTGACCGCTTCTGGCAGCTCCTGCAACAGATCCGCCAAGTCATCCAGGTCCAGCCCCTCCATGGCAGCCAGCAATTCCTCCTTGTCCATGTCCCGCAGCAGACCGGCGCGGACCTCGTCGTTGACGCGCAGCAAGACCTCGCCATCGTTTTCAGGGTCGACGAGTTCCCAGGCGATCTTGCGTTCATGCGGCGGCAGCGATTGCAGCAAATCGGCGATTTCGGCCGGATGCAGGGCTCTAAGCATGCGCCGCACGTTCTGGAAGGTGCCCCTTTCCAGTGCCCGCCGTAGACGCAGCAGGTAGGTAGGACGTGATTCGGCGTCAGCCATGACAAACCTCCGTGGTTGGCATAGCCCGGCGGGGCGCCGGTTCAGGAGGGATGGGAGTTTAGCCGGGAACAGCGTGCGGGTCTATCGCGGATCTGGCCTATTCCTGAGTGATACTGAGCAACAGTTGGTTGAGCCTGTTGATGTCGGACGTCTGGAGAATGCGTTTAACTGTCTTCGTGAGTTCCCCCAAGTGACTGGCATTGACCACCCGTTTGACTTCCAGGATATTGGCCGGATGCATGCTGAACTGGGTCAGTCCCAGACCTAGTAACAGCCGTGTATAGCGGGGATCGCCCGCCATTTCACCACACATGCTCACGGGTATAGCAGCCTTTTGCCCGGCTTGGATGGTCATGTGGATCAAGTGCAACACCGCCGGGTGCAGGGGATCGTAGAGATAATTGACCTCATCGTCGATGCGATCGATGGCCAGGGTATATTGGATAAGGTCGTTGGTGCCAATGGAGAGAAAATTCAGGTAACGGGCGAAATAAGAGGCGCAGATGGCAGCGGCGGGTACCTCGATCATGGCACCCACGGACATGTTTTCGGCGAAGCGCTGTCCACGCTCGCGCAGTTCCCGTTTGGTTTCCTCCACCAGACGCAGCACCTGGAACAGCTCCTGGGTGTTGGAAAGCATGGGGATCATCATGCGCACCGACCCAAATACCGAGGCCCGCAGGATAGCCCGTAACTGCGGCCGGAACAGGTCCAGATCCTTGAGACACAGCCGGATGGCGCGCAGGCCCAGGGCTGGATTGGGGCAGGTATTGCGGCCGCTCTCTGCCTGCTTGTCGGCGCCCAGATCGACGGTGCGAATAGTGATGGGCTTGCCCTCCAGGGTCTTGATGACGTGCAGATAGGAGGCCAGGTGTTCTTCCTCGTCGGGCGGGTCGGAACGGTTCATGAAGAGGAACTCGGTGCGGTACAGGCCAACCCCGGCAGCAGCCACCTGGCGCACCAAAGCCGCGTCCTCTGGCAACTCGATGTTGGCGTGTAGCGTGATCTGCACGCCATCACGGGTAATGGCGGGCTGTTCCTTGAGTTTGATCAGCTCCTGGCGCTGGCGGTGTTCTTCCCGCTGCTTCCAGCGGTAATGTTCAAGAATGGCTTCGTCGAGTCCGGCAATGACCACGCCTTGCTGGCCATCGACGATGATCAATTCATCATCGCTCAAATAGCGACGGGCATTACGCACGCCCACGATGGCCGGTATGCCAAGGCTCCGGGCCAGGATGGCGGTATGTGACAGCGGCCCGCCATGCTCCGTGATGAAAGCCAGCACGCCCTGGTGCTGGAGTAGGATAGTGTCGGCCGGAGTGAGGTCGTCGGCGACGATGATGCGCCCCTCCAACCGGCTGGAGGCGACGTCGGCGTAGCCCGTGTCATCAGCCAGCAGGATGCGCTGAATGCGCCTCACGACCTGGTCGATATCGTCTTTGCGGGCGCGCAGGTAGGGATCATCCATTTCATCGAATACCTGCACCACCAGATCGCGCTGGATTTTCAACGCCCACTCGGCGTTGCAGCGCTGGGTGCGGATCAGTGCAATGGGTGCCTTGGTCAGGGCGGAATCTTCCAGCATCAGCAGATGGGTATCGAAGAAAGCGGTGATATCGGCTGGCAACATAGCGGGAAGGCGCGCGCGGATATCCTTGATCTGCTGTTTGGCGGTAGCCAGGCCATCCAGAAAACGCTGGACTTCGTCCTCGACGATCGTCTCTGGGATGAGGTATTCGCTGACCTCTGGTTGGTTGCGCTGGAGTATGGAGGTCTTGCCGATGGCGTAACCTCGCGAAACGCCGACACCGTGCAAAGAGAGCGGCATGGACCTTTACTCGTCTTCACCGAAGCGCTGTTGAATGAGTTCTGCGAGGCGGTCCAACGCCCGCTGTGCGTCCTCGCCGGTAGCCTGGATTTCCAGGCGCGTCCCTTTGGCCGCTGCCAACATCATCACGCCCATGATGCTCTTGCCGTTGACTTGACGGTTGTCGCGCAGCAGTCGGACATCGGCTGCGAACGTGGAAGCAAGAGTAACAAACTTGGCGGCCGCCCTCGCATGCAACCCAAGCCTGTTGATGATCATGACTTCTCGCCTCAGCACCCCAGGCTACCCCGCTTATATTGGGTGGACATAACGATTCCACGGCAGCCGCCACTAACAGCCTTTTTAGCCAGTTCCGGCAAGCTCAGAGTGGCATAATTTAGAACTCGAATCAGCATAGGCAGGCTCACGCCCGCCACCACGATAACGGACTCATCGTCCAACAATTTGGTAGCGACGTTGCTGGGCGTCGATCCGTACATATCGGTCAGTACCAGGACTCCGGCTCCGGAGTTCAACTCGGCAACCAGGGCGCGGGCTTGGGCGACCAGACCTTCCGGGTCTTGAGTGTTACCGATACGGAGTGCGCGGGCGTTCAGGGGGCAACCGTTCAGCGTAAATATCGCAGCCTTGAGTAATTCATCGCCAATATGATTGTAGGTTACCAGAAGTACCCCTACGCTCATGACAGCTCTCGATGCCGTGTCGTCACATTGGGTCGGGTATTACTGAAATAGCGGGCCAGAATTTCAGCGATAAAGACGGAGCGATGCTGACCGCCCGTGCAGCCAATAGCTACAGTCAAATAACTGCGGGTGCCAGTCTCGAAACAGGGCAGCCATCTTTCCAGAAAGTGTTCCAGATCCGCGATCATGGCCTCAACTTCCGGTTGTCTTGCCAGAAATTGTATGACCATATCGTCAAGCCCGGTGAGCGGCCGCAGATGGGGTTCCCAGTGTGGATTGGGCAGACAGCGCACGTCGAAGATGAAATCGGCATCCGCGGGAATGCCGTTTTTAAAACCAAAGGACTCGAACAGGATGGATAGATAACCTCGCAAAGTATCATGGAGGCGGGTGCGAACCAAGTCACGCAGTTCATGAACGTTGGTATGGCTGGTGTCGATAATTAAATCGGCATGGGTGGCGATAGACTCCAATAGCCGGCGTTCTCGACGGATGGCCTCCAGCAGCGGAACGCTGTCCAGACTAAGGGGATGCTTGCGGCGGGTCTCGCTGTAGCGCTTGAGCAAGACCTCATCAGTGGCTTGCAGGAACAAAATCTCAACGGTTAGGCCGTTATGGCGTAATTCCGCAAGGATGGATGGAAATCGTTGCAGTTCGTCCAGAAAATTGCGAGCGTCAATGCCCACGGCAGTGGATTGGAACAGCGCGTTTTCCCGAGCCAGAATGTCTTGTGCGAAGGGCTTAAGCAAGGTGATGGGGAGATTGTCTACGCAGTAATAGTCAAGATCCTCCAGAGTTGCCAGGGCGATGCTCTTCCCGGATCCAGACAAACCGCTGACGACGATTATGCGCATGGTGAGGTATCCACCATCTCTTTTTGCAGGCGCGCTGACAGGTCCTGTTCGGCATGATAGCCGTTAAGGCGCTGAATGTGATCGCGCACCGCGCATTCCACCAGCACCGCCAGGTTGCGTCCGGGAGCGATGGGTAAAGTAATTTCTGGAATGCTGACTGCCAGCAGATAACGGTTAGTGCGGGCTCCCTGCAATCTCATGTCGGCGGATAGCGAGACTTCCTCCAATCGCATCAGGTGGATGATCAGACGCACGCGCTTGTTGCGCTTGATGGCGCTCTCGCCAAACATGCGGCGGATGTTAAGTATCCCCAACCCACGCACTTCCAGGAAGTCGCGCAGGGATGCGGGACAGGTACCCTCGATGACATTGGCCGCTACCCGGGCAAGTTCCGGCGTGTCGTCGGCGATCAGGCGATGCCCGCGGCTGATGAGTTCCAGCGCCAGTTCGCTCTTGCCGGTGCCGCTCTCGCCGGTGATGAGCACGCCCAGGCCAAAGACCTCTAAAAACTCTCCGTGTATGAGGGTCGAGCCGCCCAGACTGTACTGGTATTCTCTGATCCGCTTTAAGGCGATGGCGGGAGTGAACGGGGTTTGCCAGAGCGGTGTGCCGTTAGCATCGGCGGCAGCCCGCAAGGCTTGAGTTTGGCGGTGATCGCCACACACCAGGACTGCCCCAGCGTGAGGGCCCAGCAGGCGCTGAATAAGCGCATCACGGGTCGCCGTTTCCAGACTGTGCAGAAAGCCGAGCTCTTCCGCACCGACGATCTGCAGCTTGGGAGGATGGATGAGATTTAGCCGTCCCGCCAGCGTTTCATCGGACTCTAAGCTGGTTTGTATCACGCGGTCAGCACCCATTTCACCACCGCTCCAGCTTAGACTTAAAGCGGCTGCTAAGGTCTGGAAAATAGCGCGGGCGCGGATCGGCTCACTCATGTTGGCGAGGTGGTTGAAGGGCTCCAGCGGCTGAGCCGCTCGAATAATGCTTGATCGGAGTCGGCAACCCGCAGTTGTTCGCAAAAATCCTGGTCGCTAAACATCTCCGCCAGGTAAGCCAAAATCTTTAGATGTTCATCGGTGAAATGCTCGGGCACCAGCAAGGCGAACACCACGTCCACAGGTTGCTGATCGATAGCATCGAAATCTACCCCCTGCGTGAGTTTGACAAAGGCTCCCAGAGCCTGTTTGCTTTGGCTAAGTCGGCCATGGGGCAGGGCTACCCCATGGCCCAGACCAGTGCTCCCCAACCGTTCCCGTCCAATCAAGCTATCGAAGACTTCCCTGACGGTGAAATCGGTTTGGTCCTTGGCAATTAGTGCGCCCAGCAATTCGAGCACGCGCTTTTTGCTGGGAACTTCCCTGTTACAGACGACTCGTTCGGCGGTAAGCAGGTCTGTGATATTCATACTATTGGAACTATGATTGCAAGTTATCTAGGAGTGAATGCGGACTTTGTCGTCGCGATGTTTGTCGGTCAGCTTTTCCTTGTGCTTTTTGATCTGACGGTCGATTTTGTCGATGAGAGCATCAATCGCGGCATACATGTCTTCTTCCACGGCATCGGCATGGATGTCATTGCCGGCAACGTGGATGGTGGCTTCCGCCTTCTGGCGCAGTTTTGCAACGCTGAGAATGACGCGTACGCTGGTTACGTTGTCGAAATGGCGCTCGACGCGCTCCAGCTTGTCGTGGACATAGTCACGCAGCGCCTGAGTGATTTCGACATGATGTCCGGTAAGATTGATTTGCATTATAGACTCCTTGCTGGACTGGTCTTGCGTTGATTCGGTCAAATTGTCCATTGACCTGTCAATTCGCTCCCTGAGTTTTGTGTAGTATCCCCTGCTTGGGCTTCGGCCGGCCGTGCATACGGCCGCTTAAGCGAGGCGTTTGCGGTCTGTCGATGAGGGGATGGACATTACTTCTCGGTATTTTGCCACCGTTCGCCGTGCCACATTAATACCTTCCTTGCTTAAAAATTGAGCGATCTTGCTGTCACTCAGCGGCTTTTGCGGATTCTCACCAGCGATCAGCTTCTTAATCATCGCACGAATAGCGATGGACGAGCATTCCCCCCCATCATTGGTGCCCACATGGCTGGAAAAGAAATACTTGAATTCATAAATACCCCGCGGCGTATGCATATACTTTTGGGTGGTGACGCGGGAAATAGTAGATTCGTGCATGTCCATGGTCGCGGCGATGTCACGCAGCACGAGGGGTTTCATGTGCTCTTCGCCATGCTCCAGAAAGTCTCGCTGGCGTTCGACGATACAGGTGGCAACTCTGAGCAACGTCTCATTACGATTCTGCAGACTCTTCAAAAACCAGCGTGCTTCCTGAAGGTGGTTTTTCAGATAGACGTTGTCCGTGCTGTTGTCGGCGCGCCGCACCATCTGCGCGTATTGAACATTGATGCGCAGTCGTGACATGTTTTCAGTGTTAAGCTCCACGCGCCACATGTTTTTATAACGATGCACGAACACATCCGGTGCAATGTATTTTGGTTCGGCATTGGAAAACTGAGTGCCCGGATGCGGGTTCAAGGATTGGATCAAATCCACGATTTCCTGCAATTCTTCGCGGGACACCCTGAGCCGGCGCATGAGTGGAGGAAAATCGTGCTCCGCCAGGAGATCCAAGTGTTGTTGGACCAGTTCGAGGGACTGGGGCAGCCAGGGGGTATCCGGTGGCAGTTGCTGCAGTTGCAGTAGCAAGCATTCGGCCGGATTGCGGGCAGCGACTCCGGGTGGGTCAAAATGTTGAATGCGATGCAGCACCGCCTCGACTTCGTCTAATTCGATAGCGAATTCATCTGTGAGGCCCTGGTAAATGTCCTCCAGGGACAGCGACAGATAGCCTGTCTCGTTGATGGCGTCAATAATGGCCGTGGCGATAGCAAGGTCGCTTTCGCTGAAGGGTGTTAACTGCATCTGCCAGGTCAGATAATCGTGCAGAGACTGCCCTCCGCTCCCCTGTTGTTCGTACGGGTCGCGTTGCTCATCATCGTTTCTGGAATAACTGGTCGAGCCGTCATAAGAGTCATAAATGTCCTCCCAGACGCTATCTACCGGAAGATCTTCGGGCAGGGTATCGCTCACCGTGTTGAGCTCAGCTTCCTCGGCGGCGGGTTCCGCATCCATGGTATTGGGGGCGTCGGCCTGAGTGGGGGGCTCTTGTTGCTCGTCTGACCGCTCCAGCATGAGGTTAGAGTCAAGGAAACTTTGAATCTCCATCTGGAGATCCAGGCTGGAAAGCTGCAGCAGGCGAATAGCCTGTTGCAGTTGAGGGGTCATGGTCAGTTGTTGACCCAAGCGCAGTTGCAGGGACTGTCTCATGTTGAGCCGTTACAATGAGTCAATTCGAATAACCATATATAATAATGTAGCAGGTATTGTACCAGTATGAATTTTTCTGCTGTCTATAATCAACAGCACGGGATTCCGTAAACGACTGGCGGCTATAAGCGGAAAGATTCGCCAAGATAAACCTCGCGAACCTGTTGGTTGGCAAGGATTTCGTTCGGATGCCCTTCGGCGATTATTCGGCCATCGTTCAGGATGTAGGCGCGATCACAGATTCCCAATGTCTCCCGAACGTTATGATCGGTGATAAGAACGCCAATACCGCGTTCGGACAGATGCTTGATGATTCGTTGAATATCGATAACCGATAGGGGATCGACGCCGGCAAAGGGCTCATCGAGCAGAATAAAGCGGGGATCGGCTGCCAGTGCCCTGGCAATTTCCACGCGCCGGCGCTCGCCACCGGAGAGGCTGATACCGAGATGGTCCTGCAAATGGTCAACGTGTAGTTCGTTGAGGAGATCGTTGGCTAGCGCAAAGCGCTCCACCCGTTTCAGGCCGCGTCGAGTTTCGAGGATAGCAAGCACGTTGTCGAGCACCGTTAGTTTGCGAAACACCGATGGCTCCTGAGGCAGATAGCTTAGGCCAAGCTGAGCCCGGGTATGCATGGGCAGATGGGTGATGTCCCGCTCATCCAGGAAGACATGTCCTTCATCGCAAGGTATCAAGCCGACGATCATGTAGAAGCACGTGGTTTTGCCGGCGCCGTTGGGTCCGAGCAACCCCACCACATCGCCGCTGTCCACTTGCAAAGAAGCCGCATCCACCACGCAGCGCTGTTTAAAGCGTTTAACAATTTCCTTGGCGATCAGTTTAGGCATGGGCCTAATTCTTCGGTTTGGGCTGTATGGTAAACTGAACCCGTCCACCCTTCGCCCCGCCCTGGGCCTTCACCAGATCATCATTGAGGCTATACTCAATACGATCGCCAGTGAACACGTCCTGCCCCTGAGTGATCTTGGCATTAGTGGTCATCACGATCTGTGCAGTGGTGACGTTGTAGTCCACGCGCTGGCTTACTCCCTGAATTTCTTCCTTGTTGGCAGCTGGTTTGTAGCGCAGATTAACCGGCTTGCCCACGGCTTCCATGCGTTGGAAGCTGCCGTTTTGCAGGTAAACGGTTGCGGTATCAGCAGCCAGGCGCATGGAGCCTTGAACTATTACTACATTGCCCTCGTAAACGCTGATGCCGGTTTGTTGATTCAATTGAGCGCGATCGGCTTCCAGTTGAATGGGTTGGTTACGGTCTTCAGGCAGCCCGAAGAGCAAGGCCGGGCTTGCCAAGAGACTAAGGACGAGCAGGGTCTTAAGGCTTGGGTTGTTCATAGTAGCCTCGTACGGCAGAGAGTAATTCCATCCGTTCCTCATGCAGATAAGCCTTGAGACCCGTGGCGGTGACCACCCCACCAGGGGTTTCCGCGCGCGCTGCTGCGGCAGTTTCCGCATAACCGTCGGCAGGACGAATAAGCACATCGCGGGTGTTAATGACCACCGGCTGTTTGCCGCTGGTAGGAGGGCGGAACATGGTGACCGCGTCTTCCAACCGAATCACGTCTTTAGAAGGAGAGATCCAACCGCGTTCGGCGCGAATCAACCATTCAGGCGCCTGGCCATTTTTAAAAAACTCGATCTTGGGTGACTGGACCTGGGTTCCCCGTTGACCAGACAACTCTATCAGGTGAGGCGCCGTTAAGGTGTATTCTCGGATACCTTGGCTATTCATGCGGGTAGCCACGAAGTCATCGATGTAAAGCAGGGGCGCTTCGCTATCTAACACGGCGGTCCCCCGCAGCGACGATTCTACGTTGACGAGAAACCATCGGCTGAGGATCGCCAGGGCAGTCAACACGCCCAGATAAAGTATTCCTTTTGTCTGCAAGGGTTACTCGCTTTTGGTTAGCAGTGCTCGCCAGGGTAGCGCCGTTGGTAATAAGCCACAGCGCTCGCGTGTTCCGCCTGGCTCGGCTCAGTGGCGGTTGTCCGTCGCCGGCCTGGTCACAGATACCTGGCTCGGGCCTTGTCCAGCCCGCCGCGAGCTTCCAGAAGCAGTTCGCAGACATCTCTGGCGGCGCCGCAGCCTCCCAGGCTCGGGGTCTGCCAGTGCGCATGGCGCTTGACGAATGGATCGGCGTCCTGCACTGCGATGGCAAGTCCGACCCGACGCAAAACCGGCAGATCGATGATGTCATCGCCCACATAGGCGACCTGTTCGGCGTCGAGCGCCTGAGTTCTGAGCAGTTCCTCGAAGCTGGCCAGCTTATCCTGAATCCCCAGGTAAACGTGGCGTATCCCCAAATCTGCCATGCGCCGCTCCACGGCGGTGGACAGACGCCCGGAGATGATGGCGATATCTACCCCAGCCTCTTGCAGCATTTTCATGCCATGGCCGTCCCTGGAGTGAAACGCTTTGAATTCATTGCCGTCATTGCCGAGGTAGAGATGCCCATTGGTGAGCACGCCATCCACATCGAAGATGACCAGACGAATCTGGGCGGCCTTTTGTAAAATGTCTTGCATGCCTGTGTTCCTTCTGTTTATACCACGCCGGCACGCAGCAGATCGTGCATGTTTAAGGCTCCCAGCACTGTTCCTGTTGCGTCAACCACGGGTAGGGCATTGATTTTGTGCAGTTCCATGAGGTGCAGCGCTTCGGCCGCCAGCATGCCCGGCTGCACCGATCTGCACTGGCGCGTCATGACCTGCGCCACCGGCGTGGTATGCACGTCGATGCGGCGGTCCAGGGCGCGGCGCAGATCGCCGTCGGTGAATATACCAAGCATGCGGTTGGCAAGGTCTGTCACCACAGTCATACCCAGCCCTTTGCGACTCATTTCCATCAGGGCCATGCCAAGAAAATCCTCGGGTGCATTGCGCGGAATCTGCTCGCCTGTGTGCATGATATCGTCGATCAAGAGCAATAGGCGGCGTCCCAACTGTCCAGCGGGGTGGGAGCGGGCGAAATCGGCGGCGGTAAACCCGCGCGCCTCCAGCAACGCTATTGCCAGGGCGTCCCCCATGGCCAGCGCCGCCGTGGTGCTGGCGGTAGGCGCGAGGCCTAGCGGGCAGGCTTCCTGTTCAACGCTGACGTCGATGTGAACCGTGGCGGCCTGAGCCAGGGTAGAGGCCGGGTTGCCGGTCAGTGCGATCAGCGGAACCCCCATCCGCTTGATGAGTGGGAGGAGGGTTGCGATTTCCTCGGTCTCTCCAGAGTTGGACAGCGCCATAACCACATCCTTGGGAATGATCATACCCAGATCACCATGACTGGCCTCGGCTGGGTGCACGAAGAAAGCGGGGCTGCCGGTGCTGGCCAGGGTAGCGGCGATCTTGCCACCGATATGGCCGGACTTGCCGATACCAAGGACTACAATACGCCCTTCACAGGCCAGCAGGTGTCTGCAGGCGCGGACGAAATGATCATCGATGCGGTCGATCAGCCGCAGGATCGCCCGGGCTTCGATGTCCAGCACGCTGCTGCCCAGTTGTCTGAGTTTGTTGTCGCTCATGCGTAGGTTGTCTTTGGGCATCTCGAAACATGTATGCCCCGCTGAGAATACCCGGCAATCATACACCTTGGCATTAGCTGCAAAAACTGCTTTGCGCACTGTCCCGTGGTTACGATTAGGCGCTGCGCGTTTGACACCGTACCCGCTTGCGACGAAACTTAAACACTTTTGGAAAACGGGTGGGTCGCTACCGTCCCCAGCTAAAGAATTCATTAATGCAGCCTACAACTTCCTCCACCTCCCAGGATAGTCTGGTCAGCGTGCGCGGCTTGCGGTTTGCGCGCGGCGAGCGCGTGATATTCGCCGGCATCGATCTGGATATTCAGCGTGGCAAGATCACTGCCATCATGGGGCCCAGCGGTACCGGCAAGACTACCTTGCTACGGTTGATTGGTGGGCAACTGCGGCCCGCTGCCGGCATCCTGGAGGTGGATGGCGAAAATATTCAGGCCCTGGCTCGGCGTGATCTGTACCGGCTGCGCAAGCGCATGGGCATGCTGTTCCAGAGCGGGGCGCTCTTCACGGATCTCAGTGTGTTCGATAATGTGGCATTCCCACTGCGCGAACACACCCGCTTGCCCGAGCGGTTGATTCGTACCCTGGTACTGATGAAGCTGGAGTCCGTGGGCCTGCGCGGAGCGCGCCAGTTAATGCCTAGCCAGCTTTCCGGTGGCATGGCGCGGCGGGTGGCCTTGGCTCGGGCTATCGCCCTGGACCCCATGATACTCCTGTATGACGAGCCCTTCGCTGGCCAGGACCCGATTTCCATGGGGGTTTTGATCAAACTGATCCGCGTCCTCAATGAGGCCCTGGGACATACCAGCATTATCGTTTCCCATGATGTGAAGGAAACAGCGGCCATCGCCGACTATATCTATCTGATTGCCGATGGCCGAATCATGGACCATGGTACGCCTGCGGAACTGGGGCGCTCGTCGTCGCCCTGGGTAGAGCAGTTCCTGCAGGCGCTTCCGGATGGTCCAGTGTCCTTTCACTATCCGGCGCCGGCTTACGAGGCGGATTTGCTGGCGGAGGGTAAAGGGCGATGAGTGGGTGGTTGCAATGGCTAGGCCGGTACGCGCTGGCCCGGATCGCCCGCTTGGGACGCGGCAGCCTGTTTTTCCTGCGGTTGTTGGGTGCGCTGTCGTTTCTTTTCACCCGCCCCGGCTTGATTGTCAAGCAAATTCATTCGGTGGGATTTTTGTCCTTGCCGATTATCCTGGTGTCCGGGCTGTTCGTGGGCATGGTGCTGGGCCTACAGGGCTATATCAATCTGGTGGATTTTGGCGCCGAGTCCTCTCTCGGTACACTGGTGGCGCTGTCCCTGGTGCGGGAATTGGGACCAGTAGTAGCGGCCCTGCTGTATGCTGGCCGGGCTGGGTCGGCGCTGACCGCCGAGATTGGTCTCATGAAGGCCACGGAGCAGCTCTCCTGCATGGAAATGATGGCGGTAGACCCTTTCAGACGGGTACTGGCTCCCCGCTTTCTGGCGGGGTTCATAGCCATGCCATTGCTGGCCGGGATTTTTACGGCCGTTGGCATACTGGGCGGCTATTTTGTTGCGGTGGAGCAATTAGGGGTGGACAGCGGGACCTTCTGGTCGCAGATGCAGGCTTCGGTACAGTTGGAAGACGATGTGATCAATGGCGTGGTGATAAAAAGCATCGCCTTTGGGGTGGTGGCGAACTGGATCGCCGTGTTCGAGGGTTATGATACCCTGCCGACTTCGGAAGGTATTGGCCGCGCCACAACCCGCACCGTAGTAAATACCTCGTTAGCGGTGCTTGGCCTGGATTTCGTGCTGACGGCTCTAATGTTCAGGGGTATTTGAGATGGCGACGACGAAGACGCTGGAACTCACCGTGGGGGTGTTTGTGGCTGTGGGCCTGGCGGCGTTTTTCATGCTGGCCATGAAGGTTAGCGACATCACCAGTCTGGCCGATGAAAAGGGCTACCGGGTTACCGCCAGCTTCGAAAATATCGGCGGCCTCAGGGTCCGCGCGCCAGTGACTATGGCCGGCGTGCGGGTCGGTCGAGTGATCGGTATCGATATTGATAGGCAAAACTATGAGGCGGTAGTGATCTTGTCGATCAATCCGAAATATGACCAATTGCCCGTCGATTCCAGCGCCAGTATTCTTACCGCCGGTCTGTTGGGTGAGCAATACGTCGGCTTGGAACCCGGCGGCGCGGATAATTATCTTAAGGATGGTGACCGGGTCAAGCTGACCCAGTCTGCCATGGTCCTGGAAAAGTTGATCGGCCGTCTGGTGACCAGTATGACCGCAGGCGACAAGGCCAAGTAAAGCGGGCGTCACCCTTGCCTGCCATACAGAAGGCCAATGCTCTGGGTCTTGTCGCGAGATAACAGTGAATGTGGAAAATCTGATGAAAAAATTGCTTGCTAGGTGGTGCTTCCTTCTGCTGTCACTGGCCAGCGCCTCGGGTGCGGTTGCCGACTCGCCTCAAGACGTGATCAAGGAAACGTCCCAGCGGATGATCGCGGCTTTGAATAAAGACCGTCCGGCTTTACAACAAGATGCCAGCAAAATCTACGATCTGGTTGATCAGATCCTGCTGCCGCATTTCGATTTCGAACTGATATCCCGGTGGGCGCTTGGCAAGTATTGGCGCAGTGCTAGCCCCGAACAGCGCACCCGGTTTACCGACCAGTTTCGCACCCTGTTAGTGCGTACCTACGCCAGCGCCCTGTTGGAATATTCCAATGAAGAGATCCGTTTCCCCGCCACATCCCCTCCCGCGGCGAATACTAATGATGTCACGGTGCCTACCCAGGTCCAACCCCGGAGCGGGGCGCCTATCCCCATCAACTACAGCATGCATTTCATGAATGGTACCTGGAAGGTTTATGATGTCACCGTCGACGGCATTAGTCTGGTGACTAACTATCGCGATACGTTTGTCAGTCAGATCCGCGATGGCGGCATGGATGCCGTGATCCAGGGACTGGAGCAGCGCAACCAGCAGGTTACCCGCTGATGGCGGCCCAGCTTGAGGCGTGTGGTGCGGGCGCGTTTGCAGTACGGGGTGAATTGGATTTCGGTGCTGTGGAAGCCTTATGGCGGGAAACTGAGGAGCGGTTCCGGGAACAACCGCCCTTGCGCATCGATCTGGGTGGAGTGAGTCGTGCTGACAGTGCTGGCGTCGCCCTGTTGGTGGAATGGCTGCGTGAAGCCAGGGCGCGTGGCCAGGATCTGCGCTTCGTCAATGTTCCGGCGCAAATGCTGGCTATCATTCGTGTCGCCGACTTGGAGGACTTGCTGCCTTTGGCTTGAGGCAATGGCATGCACTCGCACCTCAAGTGATTTTTTTTCGTATAGTTTGATATTACTAACACTGAATGTAGGTTTTTGCGATGCAAGCGAATCATATTGAGCACCTGATCAAAGCAGGCTTACCCGGTGCCCAGGTTATTGTACGGGGGGAAGATGGCAAGCACTTTGAAGCCACCGTGATCAGCGTAGCCTTTGCCGGCAAATCGCTTTTGCAGCAACATCGCATGGTCTATTCCGCTTTAGGCAAGCGTATGGAGAACGAAGAAATCCATGCTTTAGCGCTGAAGACCTATACGCCGGATACTTGGCATCATAATGAGTAAGTTGATTATCACCGGTGGCGCAACACTGCGGGGCGAGTTGCGCGCATCAGGGGCCAAAAACGCGGTTCTGCCGATCCTGTCGGCCACCTTGTTGGCCGACGAACCAATCACGATCAGCAACGTACCCCATCTCCATGACGTGACCACAACCATGGAATTACTGGGGCGTATGGGGGTTAGGCTGGTAGTGGACGAGCGCCTCAACATTGAAGTGGACCCACGCACCATTACTGGTTTTCGGGCGCCCTATGAATTAGTGAAAACCATGCGCGCCTCCATCCTGGTGCTGGGGCCGTTGCTGGCGCGTTTCGGCAGGGCCGAGGTGTCCCTGCCCGGCGGTTGCGCCATCGGTTCCCGGCCAGTGAACCTGCATATCAAGGGCCTGGCGGACATGGGGGCGAATATCCGGCTGGAGAATGGGTATATCCTTGCCGAGGCCAAACGCTTGAAGGGCGCCCGCATCGTCATGGATCTGGTGACCGTGACCGGCACTGAAAACCTGCTGATGGCGGCCACCCTGGCTCAGGGCACGACGATTATCGAAAACGCCGCCCGGGAACCCGAGGTGGTGGACCTGGCAAACTGTCTGAACTGCATGGGGGCGCACATTAGTGGTGCGGGTAATGATACCATCATCATTGAGGGGGTTGACAGACTTTCCGGCACTTCTTATCGCGTGCTCCCCGACCGCATCGAGACCGGCACCTATCTGGTGGCGGCGGCTATCACCGGTGGCCGGGTTAAGGTCAAGGATACCCGCCCGGATATCCTGGAGGCCGTTTTACTCAAGCTGGAAGACGCCGGCGCCGAGGTCAATGTTGGACCTGACTGGATTGAAGTGGATATGCATGATCGCCGCCCCAAGGCCGTGAATATCCGCACCGCACCCTATCCGGCTTTCCCCACTGACATGCAGGCCCAATTCACCGCCTTGAACGCCGTGGCGGAAGGGGTGGGGACCATTACCGAGACGGTGTTCGAGAACCGCTTCATGCATGTTAACGAACTGCAACGCATGGGTGCGCAGATCCTTCTGGAAGGAAATACCGCCATCAGCACCGGTGTGCCGGAGCTTACCGGTGCGCCGATCATGGCTACCGACTTGCGAGCCTCCGCCAGCTTAATCCTGGCGGCCCTGGTGGCCAAGGGTGATACGGTCGTGGATCGGGTATATCATATCGACCGCGGCTATGATTGTATCGAAGAAAAGCTCTCTCAATTGGGCGCGCATATTCGCCGCGTGCCAGGCTGAGGCAGTCGACAGAAACGAGGATTCATGCAGCCGGTACTGACCATCGCGCTAAGCAGGGGTCGCATCTTCAAAGAGGCGCTGCCCTTGCTGGCGGTGGCTGGCTTGGTCCCCGCCGAGGATCCGGAGAGCAGCCGCAAACTGGTTCTGGATACCAACCGTCCTGAGGTGAAGCTGGTCATATTGCGCGCCACCGACGTGCCGACCTATGTGCAGTATGGGGCAGCGGATCTGGGTGTGGCGGGCAAGGATGTGCTCATGGAGCACGGCGGGGAAGGGCTTTATGAGCCTTTGGACTTGAAGATTGCCCGCTGCGGATTGATGGTTGCCGGACGCGCTGTTGTCCAGCCCCGGGCGGGCCGTTTGCGCATCGCCACCAAGTACGTCAATACCACCCGCCGATTCTTCGCTGCGCAGGGCCGCCAAGTGGAGCTTATCAAGCTCTATGGTTCCATGGAGTTGGCGCCTTTAGTAGGTCTGGCGGATCGCATTGTAGATTTGGTGGACACCGGCAATACCCTAAGGGCTAATGGTTTAGAGCCTTTGGAACATATCGCCGACATCAGTTCGCGCCTGATCGTTAACAAGGCCGCGATGAAGATGAAGCACGAGCGCGTCAAGGCGCTGATCGACTGTCTGGCTGCCGCCGTTGCCTGAATGATTTTTCACCAACCGAGTTGCGACGAGAATTCGATTATGCTGGATATAAAACGCCTCAGCACCAATGAGGCCGATTTTTGGACCCGCCTGGAGGCGCTGACGACCTGGGATGGTGTCTCCGGAACTACGGTTGTCGACAAGGTGCGGGATATTATCGTTCAGGTGCGCGGCCGCGGTGACGCTGCCCTGCTGGAGTACACTCGCCGTTTCGATCGCGTCGAGAGCCATACGGTAGCCGAACTGGAAATTCCTGTCCCACGCTTGCAACACGCCCTCGCAGATATTCCGACTGAGCAACGTGCTGCCCTGGCGGCGGCCGCCTCCAGGGTGCGCGCTTACGCAGAGCAGCAGAAACTGGTTTCCTGGAGCACCACCGAAGCTGACGGCACCGTGCTGGGTCAGCAGGTCACACCGTTGGACAGCGTGGGGCTTTATGTGCCCGGCGGCAAGGCGGCTTATCCTTCGTCGGTACTGATGAACGCCATACCCGCCAAGGTGGCGGGAGTGGGGATGTTGGTGATGGTGGTGCCGACCCCGGGTGGCGCTGTCAATGAACTGGTGCTGGCTGCCGCTGCCGTGGCCGGTGTGGACCGGGTGTTCACTATCGGTGGCGCCCAGGCGGTGGCTGCGTTGGCCTATGGTACCGAGACAGTGCCGCGGGTGGATAAGATCGTCGGCCCCGGCAATATCTACGTGGCCACCGCCAAGCGGCTGGTATTCGGCGCTGTGGGCATCGATATGATCGCCGGTCCCTCGGAAATACTGGTAGTCTGCGACGGCCAAACCAATCCGGACTGGATCGCCATGGATCTGTTTTCCCAGGCCGAGCACGACGAAGACGCCCAGCCCATTCTGGTGACCCCGAATAACGGGTTTATGGAGCAAGTCCAGGCCAGTGTCGAAAAGCTGCTGCCAGGGATGGAGCGGCGCGCCATCATCGAATCGTCGCTGCGCTGCCGCGCCGCCTTCATACTGGTGCGGGATCTCCAGGAAGCCTGCCACGTAGCCAACTTCATCGCCCCTGAGCATCTGGAACTGTCGGTGGCCGAGCCCCGGGCCCTGCTGCCCTTGATCCGGCATGCCGGCGCGATCTTCATGGGCCGGTATACGGCCGAGGCCTTGGGTGATTACTGCGCTGGTCCCAATCACGTGTTGCCTACCTCGCGCACGGCACGGTTTTCCTCGCCGTTGGGAGTATACGATTTTCAGAAACGCTCCAGCCTCATTAACTGTTCGGCAGCAGGCGCCGCCGCCCTGGGCCGCATTGCCGCCGTGTTGGCCCGCGGGGAAGGGCTGACCGCGCATGCCCGTTCCGCCGAATTGCGGCTAACCACGGGTTGACTTTCGGTATGCCTGCCGTGACGCCGGAAAATCTGATACGCCCCGCGATCCGAGCGCTTGCCGCCTACCATGTCCCTGATGCCAGGGGCTTGATTAAGCTGGACGCCATGGAAAACCCCTATGGTTGGCCAGAGGAACTGAAGGCGGCCTGGTTGGAAACGCTACGGGAGGTGCCGCTCAACCGCTATCCGAATCCCCGACGCGACCAGTCTCAAGGAGTGCTTGCGCGAATTCATGGCCATTCCCGCCTCGGCCGGTTTGATCCTGGGCAATGGTTCCGATGAACTGATCCAATTGGTCATCCTGGCTCTGGCGGCGCCTGGGCGGGTGGTGCTGGCGCCTGAGCCGAGCTTCGTCATGTATCGGATGATAGCCAGCTTCGTCGGCATGGAATTTGTCGGAGTGCCGCTGCGGGAGGTCGATTTCAGCCTGGATCTGGCCGCCATGCTGCAGGCCATGGGACACTACCGACCGGCGGTAGTGTTCATCGCTTACCCTAACAATCCCACCGGTAATCGCTTTGCCGAGGGGGAAGTCCGGCAGCTTATCGCCGCCGCACCGGGGTTGGTGGTGGTGGATGAGGCTTATTTTAGTTTCGCCGACCACAGCTTCCTCGCAAGTCTGCCTGACTACGGCAATTTGCTGATCATGCGCACGCTGTCCAAAATGGGACTGGCGGGCTTGCGCTTAGGCTTGTTGACGGGTTCCCCGCGCTGGCTGGATGAATTCGAAAAGCTGCGGCTGCCCTACAATATCAATGTGCTAACCCAGGTCAGCGCCGAGTTCGCGCTGTGCCAGCGAGCGCTGTTGGACGAGCAAGCCCGCCGCATCCGGGCGGAGCGGGACGCCTTGTTGCGGGCCTTGCAGGCTTTGCCAGGCATCACCCCGTTTCCCAGCGAGGCCAACTTTATCCTGTTCCGTACCCCAGCGGGCGCGGCGGAGCGGCTGTTCGCAGCCTTGCGCGAGGCGGGTATTCTTATCAAGAACGTGAGCGGCGCCGGCGGCTTGTTACGGGACTGTCTGCGGGTGACATTAGGCACGTCAGAGGAAAACCGGACTTTTCTCGCTGCTCTGGCCGCTGCTTTATAATTATCGAAATAATAATTGTTGCCAGCGCCCCTGTGGTCGTGTGGCAATGGGTCGATTGACCATTCAGTTGGGAGGTGTCTATGTTTCCGTTAAAAGGTTTGTTATTTGCCTTGCCCTTGGCAAGTCTCGTCTTGGTCGGTTGCAGCGGCGAGCATCAGGTCAGCTTTAAAAAAGAGGTAGCGCCAATCGTTAAAGCGAACTGCCTTAGCTGCCATGCCGCGGGTGGTAAAGGCGATACTCAAGCCGGTCTGCGCATGGATACGTATGAAGCCTTGATGAAAGGAACCAGCTATGGTCCTGTGGTAGTACCAGGAAGTAGTTTGAGCAGTGTATTTAATCAGGTGGTCGAGGGGCGCGTGGACAAATCTATCAGTATGCCGCATGGAGGTGAACCGCTTTCCGAGGCGAGTATCAAGATTTTAAAAGCATGGGTAGATCAAGGCGCTAAGAACAATTGATGTTATCCGGACCCAGGATGAACATTACCGCAACCTGCCTGGAAGACCACTGGGATCGCAGATCCCAACTAACACACAAGCAACAGGGGAATTTCACTTGACCTGGGGGCGGCTCTATACGACTATTTTCTATTTTGTGAAGCTGGCGATGTTAGGCGCCGCCGCCCACCTTGTTTCTGTTAAAAGCTAATTTACACATTTGAATGTTATCCTTTTAGGAGAGTGCTTATGAGTACGGTAGATGGCGTAGATCTCCGCAAACGCCGCTTTCTGACTACGACGGCTACTGTGGTCGGCGCTGTGGGCATAGCGTTCGTGCTTACTCCCTTTATTAAATCCTGGTCCCCGAGCGAACGTGCCCAGGCTGCCGGTGCGCCGGTGGAAGTCGATATCAGCAAATTGGAGACAGGCGCCTTGTTGACCGTGGAATGGCGCGGCAAGCCAGTGTGGCTGGTGCGTCGCACTCAGCAGATGCTGGCTGATTTGCCCGCCCTTAACGGCCAGTTACGCGATCCCCAGTCGGACGTGGAAAGCCAGCAGCCAGCCTACGCCAGGAATATAAACCGCGCCATCAAGCCGGAACTTTTGGTAATGGTCGGCATCTGTACTCATCTGGGCTGTTCTCCCGCTTTTCGACCCGATCGGGCGCCAGCCGATCTGGGGCCGGATTGGAAGGGAGGTTTCTTTTGCCCGTGTCACGGCTCTCGTTTTGATCTGGCAGGGCGGGTTTTCAAAGGTGTTCCAGCGCCCGCAAATCTGGTGGTGCCCCCCTACAAATTCCTCGGTGATACGCGCGTTCTCGTTGGTGTTGACTCGGAGGCTACATAATGGCAAACACGCAAGGTACAACCGGCCTGCGCGGCTGGATTGACGAGCGCTTCCCGCTCACTCAGCTATGGCGCGAGCATTTGGGCGAATACTTCGCTCCGCCAAATTTCAACTTCTTTTATATCTTCGGCGTCCTCGCGTTAGTAGTCCTGGTCAACCAACTCCTCACCGGCATCTGGCTGACCATGAACTACAAGCCCTCGGCCATCGAGGCATTCGCGTCGGTTGAATACATCATGCGCGATGTGAACTGGGGCTGGCTGATCCGCTACATGCATTCGACGGGTGCCTCGGCCTTTTTCATCGTTGTGTATCTGCACATGTTCCGTGGGTTGCTGTACGGCTCCTACAAGAAACCCCGTGAACTGGTCTGGCTCATTGGCATGCTGATTTTCCTGTGCCTGATGGCGGAGTCCTTCTTCGGGTACCTGTTGCCTTGGGGGCAGATGTCCTATTGGGGTGCCCAGGTCATCATCTCTCTGTTTGGCGCTATTCCTGGCATTGGTGAAGATCTGACCTTATGGATTCGCGGCGATTACGTGGTATCCGACGCCACTCTTAACCGCTTTTTCGCCCTGCACGTCGTCGCCGTGCCCATAGCCCTCCTGGGACTGGTAGTAGCTCATATCATCGCCCTGCATCATGTGGGATCCAATAACCCTGAGGGGGTCGAGATCAAGAAGTATATGAACGAGAAGGGTCAGCCCATTGATGGCATACCCTTCCATCCCTACTACACAGTGAAGGACCTGGTGGGGATTATCATTTTCCTGTTCTTCTTCTCTATCGTGGTGTTCTTCATGCCAGAGATGGGCGGTTACTTCCTCGAACACCCCAACTTCGAGCCGGCCGATCCGATGAAGACGCCGATTCATATTGCACCGGTCTGGTACTTCACGCCGTACTACGCCATTCTGCGTGCGGTCCCGGACAAGCTACTGGGCGTGATAGCCATGGGCGGCTCTATCGCTGTGCTGTTTCTGCTGCCCTGGCTGGATCGTTGCCCGGTCAAGTCAATCCGCTATCGCAGTATTACTTGGAAAGTGGCACTGACTTTATTCGCCATCTCTTTCCTGGTGCTAGGTTACCTGGGCGCTTTGCCGCCAAGCACGGGGCGCACTACGGTTGCGCAAATTTTCTCGGTTGTCTATTTTGGCTTTTTCCTGGCCATGCCGTTCTATACCAGAGGTGAGAAGACCAAGCCTGTTCCGGATAGAGTGGTTTTCACGACAGTGACGGTTGATAACGCCGGCGAAGCAAAGAGCGCCGTGCCATTCGGTGAGGTTGACAAGGCGAGGATGACAGCCAAATGAGAACGCTGATCAGCATGATTTTTTGTATAGTGCTGCCGGTTATCGCTTCTGCAACCGGTGGAGAAGGCTATCCCTTGGATAAGGCGCCCATCGATTTGGATAGCAAGGCATCCCTGCAGCGGGGTGCCAAGCTGTTCGTTAATTACTGCATGGGGTGCCACTCGGCGGAGTATCAGCGCTATAACCGCATGGCCCGCGATATTGGCCTCACCGATGAGCAGGTCAGGGAGAATCTGGTTTTCACCGGCGCGAAAGTGGGCGACACCATGAAGAATGCCATGCCCAAGGCCGAGGCTAAAAAATGGTTCGGCGCCGCGCCTCCCGACCTGTCGGTGATCACTCGCTCCCGGGGTGCGGATTACATTTATACTTATTTGCGTACCTTTTATGTGGATGAAAGCCGCCCTTGGGGCGTTAACAATGCCGTCTTCCCGTCCGTAGGCATGCCCCATGTGTTATGGCAATTACAGGGGTTGCAGAAACCGGTTTTTGAGACCCATAAGGGTCCCGATGGTCATGAAGTCCATGTGCTCAAGGATTTTGAGCTGGTGAAGCCGGGTTCTCTGACTCCTCGGGAATTCAATGACGCGATGGGTGATTTGGTGAACTTCCTTACCTACATAGCCGAGCCTATCCAGTCGGAACGGAAGCACATTGGGATATGGGTGCTGTTGTTCTTGGTCGTTGCCTTTGCGGTGTTCTATCCCCTCAAAAAAGAGTATTGGAAGGACGTCCATTGATGGGCCTCTACGGGGAGCGATGGCTCCCCTTGGTGGTCTGCCTTGCGCGGTTATCGGGAGGTCGTGCATGGCGCATGCGGCTAACCGAAAATCGAGTATGACCCTGTTTTCCTCGCCATCCTGCTGGCAGAGCCACCGGGTTCGTATCGTGTTGGCGGAAAAGGGAGTGAGCGTTGCGATTTGCGATGTGAATCTGGATAGCCCACCAGAAGACCTGCTGGATCTGAATCCTTATAATTCCTTACCTACCCTGGTGGATCGCGAACTGGTGCTCTATGATTCCCGGGTGATCATGGAGTACCTGGATGAGCGGTTCCCTCATCCTCCCTTGCTGCCGGCCGATCCAGTGAACCGGGCACGCTTCCGACTGGGGTTGTCCCGCATAGAAACTGACTGGTACCGTTTGTTGCAGCAGTTAGATGAAGTCGAGAGCCGGGATGACGAGCGGGAATGTGTCCGTAGCGCGCTAAGCAATAGTCTTACCGCCAGTGCAGCGGTGTTCGCGGTCAAGCCGTTTTTCCTCAGCAAGGATTTTTCTCTAATGGATTGCAGCCTTGGGCCTTTGTTATGGCGCTTGCCGCACTATGGCATTGAACTGCCATCCCATGCCCGCACAGTGGTTGAGTATGGGGAAAGACTGTTTTCTCGGCCCTCGTTTCGACAGAGTCTCAGCGCTGCAGAGAGAAGAATGCGCGCTTAGGAACGTCCCTTGGTCTCCTAACGGTGGCGCCGTGCGGGCGTCTTGGTAGCGGTTCAAAATTATGACATCCAATCGTCCTTACCTGATTCGTGCTCTTTACGAGTGGATCACGGATAATGGGTTGACGGCCCATTTGCTGGTTAACGCTGAGCTGACCGATGTGGAGGTTCCCCAGCAGTACGTCCACGAAGGACGGATCGTGATCAATATTAATCCCTCGGCGGTGCATGGTCTGAAGCTGGGTAATGAGGTGATCGAATTCAGCGCCCGTTTCGGGGGGGTACCCCGCGTGGTTCGTATTCCCGCGCTCGCCGTCATGGCTATCTATGCACGGGAAAATGGGCAGGGCATGGTCTTCAGCGAGGGGCATGGGGGCAACGAACCACCCCCTCCGCCACAGCCAGATAAAAAACCGACACTCAAGGTCGTCAAGTAGGTCCAAGATATTCGATAGGCATCATTTGCTGTTGAAGGTTCCCTCGCTTACAGGGGATGCCTTCGGAACGGAAGCCTTAGCCGCAGGGGCTGGCGCCGGCTCGATATACTCAAACAGCTTTACAACTTTTTGCACCCCATTGACTGTGCGTACCCTACTGACAACGGCGTCGGCTTCCTGGGGCCGCAGTAGACCGAATAGATACACAGTCCCTCTCTCCGTGACTACCTTGACGCAGCTTGGATCGAAGCCCGGGATGTCCACCTGAAACAGCGCAGCCTTCACTGTAGACGTGATTAAAGCATCGTTGCTAAGTTCCTGAATCGAGCTTGGCGGGGCGATGATTAAGTCGTTGTGAACATATTTTACCTGCGCTACCCCGTGGGCAATGTCCTCGGCCCGCTGCCGCTGTTGCGGCGCGGCGACCTGGCCGCTCAACAACACGGCATTATTGTAGCTGGTAACATCGATGTGGGATTTGGCCAATGTAGGGTCTTTGTTTAATTGATCAGAGACCTTAAGTTCAATGGATTGGTCCTCCACGATAGTGCCTGTAGTGCGGCGGTCATGAGCAACGCTAGCCGCGCCGGCCGCCCCCCCGATGACTAAACCGGCGCAGCCAATGAGGCTAATAGTTAAACTTACGCATAACAAACAAATTTTAATGAAATAGGGCATTTCAGACCTCTTCGCCAAACAGTAACTGGTCAATCAAATCACATAAACAGTGTAGAACCACTATATGAACTTCTTGAATACGGGCAGTAGAGGCAGCGGTGATACGGATTTCTATGTCCTCGTTGCCCAGCAAGCCGGCGACGTGGCCACCATCCCGACCGGTGAGAGCGATGGTTGCCATACCGGTTTCTTGAGCCGCTTGTATGGCGGCAACGATATTCGGTGAATTGCCGCTGGTGGAGATAACCAGGAGGATATCACCGCGGCGGCCCAATGCCTGCACCTGTTTGGCGAAAACCGCCTCAAAGGCATAGTCGTTGGCGATGGCAGTCAGGGTTGAAGTGTCTGTGGTTAGCGCAATAGCCGGCAGACCGGGTCGCTCCATCTCAAAGCGGTTGAGCAATTCCGCGGAGAAATGCTGGGCATCGGCAGCCGACCCGCCATTCCCACAGGCAAGTATTTTGCCGGCGTGGCTTAGGCAATGGGCGAGGCATTCGGCTGCTCGAGCAATAGCGGGTCCGGCGGTTTGCAGGGCCTGTTGCTTAGCCTCGATGCTGTGGGTGAAATGGCAGGTGATTCTTTCTAAAAGATCCATGTTGTTACCAGTAATGTCAACTTGACTGTCTAAATGGCCTGAAAGGCGTTCTGTATCCACTCCAGCGCGCGCTTCCCATTCGCCTGGGTGATGGCGACAATATCGAACCGGCAGGGTGCGTTGGAACGGCGGCTCTGTAGATAGTAATTGGCTGCCCTGAGCAAACGCTTTTGCTTGGTTAGTGTAACCGTTTCTGCGGGAGTCCCGTAGCGACCGTCGTGTCGGCAACGAACTTCTATAAACACCAGATAAGCGCCGTCCCGCATGACCAGGTCTAGTTCACCGCGGCGGCAACGGTAATTGCGTTCTACCAGCAGCAAACCCTGTTCTTCAAGATACTGGCAAGCCAAACTTTCGGCGGCGTTGCCTTGTGCGATTGTCGAGGTCATGCTGTCACTGTCTGAAGTTCAAATTCCGCGTGGTTTCATCCACTATTTCAGTCGAGGGTCATGGGTGTGTCAATTGAGTCGGGTGTTCTATATGTCGTCGCCACACCCATTGGTAATCTGGAAGACATAAGCGCCAGAGCCTTGCGGGTGTTGAGTAGCGTTGATCAGATCGCAGCCGAGGATACTCGTCATAGCAAACGCTTGCTACAGCATTTTGGGATCTCCAAACCTCTCATCTCCCTGCATGACCATAACGAACATTCCCGCATCCCTCAACTGCTAGCAAATTTGCAGGCAGGTGTTTCCATCGCCTTGGTGTCCGATGCCGGCACCCCCCTGATCAGCGATCCCGGCTTTCAACTGCTGCGCGGTTTGCGAGAGCGGGGCTTGAAAGCCGTACCTATCCCAGGTCCGAGTAGCCTGTTGGCAGCGCTGTCAGTGGCGGGCCTGCCCACGGACCGCTTCCTGTTCGAGGGGTTCTTGCCAGCTAAGCCCGCTGCCCGCCGCGGACGTTTGGAAACCCTTAGGCAGAATTGCCACACGCTGGTGTTTTTCGAATCCAGCCATCGCATCCAAGCCACGCTTGCCGATATGGCAATCGTCTTTGGCGGAGAGCGCCAGGCCGTGATAGCCCGAGAACTCACTAAACTGTTCGAAGAGACCCATGGCGATGCCTTGGCTGGTCTCTGCACCTGGATTGCCAGTGACACAAATCACGGTAAGGGGGAATTCGTGGTCATGGTGCATGGGGCGCCTGAGCAGACTGACGGCGCATGGCAGGGAGAAGCGCGTCGGTTGCTAACGGTGCTGCTAGAAGAATTGCCGGTCAAGCGCGCGGTGAGCGCGGCCGCCAAATTCACGGGCTTGAACAAGAACGCCCTCTATGAACTGGCTCTGACAATCAATGACCACCAAGATGATCTTGCAAGTTAAATCGGAAAAGGTAACACTATGAACCGGGAGTTAGCCAGACAATCGCCGCAGTTATGCGGAGGAAAGTCCGGGCTCCGCAGGGCAGAGTGCCAGGTAACGCCTGGGAGGCGTGAGCCTACGGAAAGTGCCACAGAAAACATACCGCCCAAGTCCCTCGTGGAACGGTAAGGGTGAAATGGTGCGGTAAGAGCGCACCGCGCCGCTGGTAACAGCAACGGCAGGGTAAACCCCACCCGGAGCAAGACCAAATAGGGAATCGCTAAGCTGTGGCCCGCACGGTTCCCGGGTAGGTCGCTACAGGCGTGTGGTGACACATGTCGCAGATGAATGATTGTCCTCGACAGAACCCGGCTTATAGGCTGGCTCCCACCCCTCATTCTTTTTCCACCCCCACCTTTGCAAAAGAACTGCCTTATCGTGTCGCTAAGCGCCACCCGGCGGAAATTCTCTGCTGGGGTACTTTTAATTATGTTAAGTGATTGTAATTAACCTGTTGCACGCTTGACATAGCAGGCGATCGCTACAGGAAATGGGGTAAGGGTACTTATGGAGAGAGTTGCTTGATTACAACAAAATACCACTTAATTTTTCAGCCTAAAAATTTAAGTTATTGTATTATAAAAAATAATTAAATTATACCTTTCCTTGACAGTAGTGGGTAATAGTTCCTATAGTGTAGTAAAGTGGGGCAAAGTGGAATATTAGGGACGTTAATGAACAAGGAGAAGCTATTTGTTTCGGGGCATTAATTCCTTATCGCTCGACAGCAAAAGTCGCCTATCCATGCCGGCCAAATATCGGGATCGTCTGAGGGAAGGATGTGCTAGGCAACTGGTTTTAACCAATGATCGGGATCGCTGCCTGCTTATTTATCCATTGCCCGTATGGGAAGTAGTTGAACAGAAGTTGGTGCAACTTTCTAGCATCAATAAGCAAGCGCGAGGCCTCAAATGGTTGCTTTTGGGGCATGCTGCAGACTGCCAAATGGATGGCGATGGTCACATTCTTTTACCCCTCCCCTTGAGAGAATTCGCGCAATTGGATAAGCGCGTGACTTTGGTGGGGCAGGGTAATAAATTCGAACTCTGGGATGAGCCGTCTTGGTACCAGCTTAGGGATCAATGGTTGAATGAAAAAGATAACGAGCTTTTAGCCGATCTGGAATCGCTTTCCTTTTAAAATGCCATGCAGATCAGCTTATCTCATCAATCCGTGTTGCTTCGGAACGCAATCGATGCTCTAAACATACAGCGAGAGGGTGTTTATGTGGATGGCACCTTTGGGCGCGGCGGCCATGCGCTGGCGATTTTGGACGGGCTCGGTCCAGGGGGTCGCTTGCTTGCCTTGGACCGAGATCCGGAAGCAGAGTATTTCGCCAACACCAATTTCCCGGCGGATCCGCGCTTTGCCTTTGTAAGAAGCGCTTTTAGTAGTTTGGCGGAAATTGTCGGTAGGCACGGTCTGCAGGGGCATGTGCAGGGGGTTTTGCTGGATATCGGCGTTTCGTCGCCGCAGTTGGATGATCCAAACCGCGGATTCAGTTTTGGCAAGGAGGGTCCCCTGGACATGCGCATGGACCCAGCGATGGGAGTGAGCGCGGCCGACTGGCTGGCCTCGTGCAGTGAGGAAGAATTGTCTCATGTGCTTAAGGAGTTTGGCGAGGAGCGGTTTCATCGTCGGATTGCCAAAGCTGTCAGTGCGGCGCGCCGGTCAGCGCCCATCCTCACCACGCGGCAACTTGCGCAAATCATCACCGTGGCCGTGCCAGTCCGGGAACGGGGTAAACATCCCGCTACCCGGAGCTTTCAGGCTATCCGTATCTTTATCAATAGAGAGTTGGAGGAATTGGAAGCCGCGCTGGCGCAGGCTCTGCAAGTGCTGGCTCCAGAGGGGCGACTGGTGGTCATCAGTTTTCACTCGCTTGAGGATCGTACGGTGAAGCGATTCATGCGCGAACAAGCTCGTGGCTTGGCATGGCCATTGGATCTGCCGGTACCGGTGGCATGCACTGGCGGCGCTGCCTTGCGGGTGGTCGGAAGGGCATTGCGGCCGGATAAGGATGAAATAACGGCTAATCCGCGCGCGCGTAGCGCCGTATTGCGGGTTGCAGAGCGGCTGGCGTGAATAGCGGCGTGTTGGTTAGCGCGTTAATCATCGCCGTGTTGGTGTCTGGCGTGGGCATCGTCTATAGCAAGCACCACAGCCGTCAATTATTCATTGAGCTGCAGGCGTTGCAACTGCGCAGGGATGATATGGAAATCGAGTGGGGACAGTTGCAACTGGAGCAAAGCACCCTGGCTACGGAAGTGGCGGTGGACAATATCGCCCGCATCCGTCTGGACATGATCGTCCCTACCCCTGATGCAGTGGTCTACATAAGACGATGAACAAAAAACGCCTGAAGAAAACAGGGACTACCGCACGCCACAACCTGGTTCTGGGAATATTGGCGGTAGCCACCGTGGGGATAGTAGCGCGCGCGGTCTATCTCCAGCTCGTGCACAAGGACTTCCTGCAGGGTCAGGGTAATGAGCGTTACCTGCGGGAGGTCGAGGTGCCGGCGCATCGCGGCATGATTGTGGACCGCAATGATGAACCCCTGGCGGTCAGTTCGCCGGTGGATTCCATCTGGGCCAATCCGGTAGAACTGGCGCAGCATCGTGATCGCTGGCCAGAGTTAGCCAGGTTGCTGGGCATCCAGACCATGGAGTTGGAAGCCAAGCTGGTGGGACGGGAAGAACGCCAGTTTGCCTATTTGCGGCGCCATTTGGACCCGACTGCTGCCCAGCGGGTGCTGGCTGGTAAAATTCCCGGGGTATACGCGCAACGGGAATACCGCCGTTACTATCCGGCCGCCGAAGTGACATCTCAGCTGCTGGGATTTACCGATATCGATGACGTGGGCCAGGAGGGCATGGAGTTGGCTTTTAACGCCTGGTTGCGGGGGGTGCCTGGCAGCAAGCGGGTAATAAAAGACAGGTTAAACCGCGTTGTGGAGGATGTGGAAAGCATTCGTGTCCCCCAACCCGGCAAGCAACTGGTGCTGAGCATCGACCGGCGTATCCAGTACCTGGCTTACCGGGCGCTCAAGGCGGCGGTCATGGAGCACCATGCCAGCGCCGCGTCCGCAGTGGTGCTGGATGTGGCAACCGGGGATGTTCTGGCGATGGTCGATCAGCCCGCCGGCAACCCCAATAACCGTCAGGAAATCAGCAGCGATCTAATGCGTAATCGCGCGGTGACGGATGTCTATGAGCCGGGTTCTACTCTGAAACCGTTTACCGTCGCGGTGGCGCTGGAAAGTGGGGCCTATACACCGAACACTGCGATTAACACGGCTCCCGGTTCGCTATTGGTCGGGGGCAAGCTGGTTAAGGATGTCCACAATTACGGCTTGATCGATGTAACGCGGGTCATCAGCAAATCCAGCAACGTGGGGGTAAGTAAAATTGCCTTGTCAATGCCCCCAGAACGTCTTTGGGGCCTTTACACGCGGTTGGGTTTCGGTGCCCAAACCGGTCTGGGGTTCCCTGGCGAGCAGAACGGTTGGCTGAGTCATTTTTCGAAATGGAGCGCGATTGCCTATGCCAACCATTCGTTCGGCTACGGGGTGTCTATGTCGGTCTTGCAACTCGCCCGTGCGTATGCCGTATTGGCGGCGGGGGGGGTGCGCCGTCCCGTGACTCTGTTGCATCGGCAACAACCACCCGCCCAGGAAGAACGTATCCTGTCAACAGCGACGACCCGCAAGGTCATTGCCATGTTGGAAAAGGCGGTGAGCAAGGAGGGTACAGGATTTAGCGCCTCCGTGCCAGGCTATCGGGTGGCTGGCAAGACGGGCACGGTGCACAAGATCGTCCAGGGCCGGTATTCTCCCAACCGTTATTTTTCCGTATTCGCTGGCATGGCGCCAGCCAGCCGTCCGCGCTTGGTAATCGTGGTGCTGGTGGATGACCCCAAGGGCGGCGTCTATTACGGCGGCCAGGTGGCAGCGCCAGTTTTTGGCAAGGTCATGGCGGGCGCCCTGCGCATCCTCAACATTCCTCCTGACGCCTTGCCCGCGACCAACCTTGCCATGGTGGCGCCGGCCAAGGAGGTCCGTTGAACGCGCCAGCACCGATCTCATTGGGGGCCTTGTTAGCGGGGTTTGCCCCAGTGCCGGCCCTGGCCGAGCGTGCTATCGCTGGGCTGGCCAGCGACAGCCGGCAAGTGCATCCGGGCGATTTGTTCCTGGCTACCCGGGGGTTGCACCATCATGGCCTGGAGTTTCTAGAGGCGGTACGCGCGGCGGGCGCAGCCGCCGTGGCCTGGGAACCACCCTATGCGGGCGGGATCGAAGCCGGCGCCGAACCGCCCTTACTAGCCGTCGAGAATCTAGGCCACCAACTCGGCGCCATCGCTGGACGTTTTTATGGCGAACCCTCTCTGGATCTCACGGTGGTGGGCATCACCGGCACCGACGGCAAGACCTCCTGCGCCCATTTCATCGCCCAGGCGCTGGACCCAGGTGAGTGCGGTGTGCTTGGCACCCTGGGTTATGGTATGCCGGGACGGTTGAGGGCGGCCAGCCATACTACCCCCGATGCTTTGACCCTCCAGTGCCAGATGGCCGAGTTTCGGGATCAGGGGGCAAAGGTGGTGGCCATGGAGGTTTCTTCGCACGCCCTTGCACAACGGCGGGTCGAGGGGTTGCGCTTCGCGGTGGCGATATTGACCAACCTCACCCGTGACCATCTGGATTATCATGGCGACCTAGCTGCTTACGCCGCCGCCAAGCGCCGGCTATTCCTGGATCATCAACCGTGTCATGCAGTGCTGAACCTGGACGATGCCTTTGGCAGAGAACTGGCGGCTGACCTGGCCGGGCGGACTAACGTGGTGGGCTTCGGCCTAAGAGCGCGTCCAGTGGATGGGCCCGATGCCTGGGTAGGTGGTAGTGATCTGGAGCTATACCCTGCCGGATTGCGGTTGCGAGTGGTTTCCTCATGGGGCGAGGGTGTGCTGCGCGCTGGCCTGTTAGGACGGTTCAACGCCAGTAATCTGTTGGCGGTGTTGGCCGCCCTCCTGGTATTGAACGTGCCGTTTGCCGAGGCTTTGCAACGCCTCTCCGCTGTGGCGACCGTACCGGGGCGCATGGAACGGTTCGGGGGTGGTGCCGGTCAACCCCTAGCGGTGGTTGACTATGCCCATACTCCCCATGCCCTAGAGCAAGTGCTGCGGGCCCTGCGCGAACATGTTCGGGGGCGGCTTTGGTGCATATTTGGCTGTGGTGGCGATCGCGATCCTGGCAAACGGCCGCTGATGGGTTCCTGCGTCGAACGCTATGCGGACAAGGTCATCGTCACCGATGACAATCCCCGCACCGAGGATCCTGAGCGAATCGTCCTGGCCATCCTTGAGGGCATGCAACGCCCTCAGCAGGCGGCAGTAGTAAGAACTCGCGGACAGGCTATCAGCAGTGCCCTCGCGGAGGCGGTAGAGGGAGATATCGTATTGATCGCTGGTAAGGGTCACGAGAATTATCAGTTGCTGGGTACAGAACGCTTCCCCTTCAGTGACCGGGAGGTAGTGCGGCAATGGTTCGAAGAGTGACGCCGTGGCGATGATGGACTTGACGGAAGCCGCCCGCTTATTAGACGGGGAACTACTGGGGAAAGACACCTGCTTTACAGGTGTCAGCGTTGACAGCCGACAGTTGCGAGCAGGCGAGCTGTTCATCGCCCTGCGTGGAGCGAATTTCGATGGTCACGATTTTGCAGCCGCGGCCCGCGAGCGGGGTGCTTGCGCTGCCCTGGTCGACCGTCGGCTGGCGTTGGACCTGCCGCAACTCCGGGTGGATGACACCCGGCTGGCGTTGGGTCGTTTGGGAGCGGCTTGGCGGGCGCGTTTTTGGAATCCGCTGATTGGTTTGACCGGCAGCAATGGCAAGACCACGGTCAAGGAGATGGTTGCCGCCATCCTCCGTTGCCGGGGGGCGGTGCTGGCTACTCAAGGCAATCTGAACAACGAAATCGGCGTACCTTTGACCCTGTTACGTCTGCAGCCGGACTATGACTATGCCGTTGTCGAGATGGGGGCTAACCATTTCGGAGATATTGCCTATCTGACCGCATTGGTAAACCCCGATGTGGCTATTCTGAACAATGCCGGTCCCGCCCATCTGGAGGGCTTCGGGAGCCTCGATGGCGTAGCTCGGGGGAAGGGAGAGATCTTCCGTGGCCTCGCACCGGGTAGCGTGGCCATCATCAACCGGGACGATACCTACGCTGACTATTGGTGCGATTTGGCAGGTGGGCACCGGATCATCGACTTCGCCCTCGATCGGCCGGCCCAAGTGAGTGGTCAGGTGCTGGATGAGGCCAACCATCGTGTGCGGATCACCGCCTTGGATCAGCAGGTGGATTTTCATCTGCCCCTGCCGGGGCGCCACAATCTACGCAATGCCTTGGCGGCGGCCGCGGCCAGTCTGGCGGTAGGCGCCACTGTGGAGGATGTCCGCCAGGGTCTGGAAGGGATGAGCGGTGTGGCCGGGCGCCTGCAACGTCTGAAAGGTTTGAACGGCAGCACGCTCATCAACGATACCTATAACGCCAATCCTGCCTCCCTGGCGGCGGCCCTGCACGCCATCGGCGCTGCTGCTGGCGCCAAATGGTTGGTATTGGGGGATATGGCGGAGCTGGGGCCGCAGGCCGCGGACCTGCATAGACAAGCCGGGCAACAGGCGCGGGCGGTGGGCTTTCAGCGTCTTTATGCCTCGGGTCTGAACAGCCGCCAGGCGACGTTGGCTTTCGGGGTGGGTGGCGTGCATTTCGACACTGTGGAGACATTGATTCAAGCATTGAACGCGGCGCTTCGGGAAACCAATGATAAGCCCGTTATTTTAGTTAAGGGTTCTCGCAGCATGCGTATGGAACGCGTGGTCCAGGGCCTCCTGACGGAACCCAGCCCCGCTGGGGAAAGGGGGGCATAAAATGCTGGTTTGGGTAGCTGAACTGCTCGCCCGCTATTACAGTGGCTTCAACGTGTTTCAGTACCTAACCTTGCGGGCGATCCTGGGGGTGCTGACCGCGTTGTTCATTTCCTTCATCCTGGGTCCGGTCATGATCCGGAGCCTGAGCTTGCATCAGATTGGCCAGCGTATCCGTGATGACGGTCCTAAGAATCATCTCTCTAAGGCTGGCACGCCCACCATGGGCGGGGCGCTGATCCTGATGGCTATAGGAGTCTCTACGCTGTTGTGGGCAGACCTGCGCAACCGCTATGTCTGGCTAGTGTTGCTGGTGACTCTGGCGTTTGGGCTGATTGGCTGGGTTGATGACTACCGGAAACTGGTGCTGCGCAATTCCAAGGGGTTATCGGCGCGGGCCAAGTATTTCTGGCAGTCCTGCGCCGGTCTGGCAGTTGCCCTGCTGCTCTATTTCGCCGCCAAAACCCCGGTGGAGACCCAACTCATCGTGCCGGTTTTCAAGCAGGTAGTCGTCGATCTGGGTGTTATGTTCATTCCCGTGACGTATTTCGTCATCGTGGGTTCCAGCAACGCCGTCAATCTCACCGATGGTTTGGATGGGTTGGCGATCATGCCCACGGTTATGGTAGCCGGTGCCCTGGGGGTGTTTGCGTATGCCACTGGCAATGTGAACTTCGCCAGTTACTTGGGTATTCCCCATGTGGCTGGGGTGGGTGAGGTAATCGTATTTTGCGGGGCTCTGGTGGGGGCGGGTTTGGGGTTTCTCTGGTTCAATGCCTATCCCGCTCAGGTCTTTATGGGTGACGTGGGCGCCCTGGCGTTGGGGGCAGCCCTGGGGACAATCGCCGTGGTGGTGCGCCAGGAACTGGTGCTGCTGATCATGGGGGGGGTGTTCGTCATGGAAACCGTGTCGGTTATCCTGCAAGTGGCCTCGTTCAAGCTGACCGGCCGGCGCATTTTCAGAATGGCCCCCCTGCACCATCATTTTGAACTCAAGGGCTGGCCGGAACCACGGGTGATTGTCCGCTTCTGGATCGTCACTGTCATCCTAGTATTGGTCGGTTTGGCTACCCTGAAGATCCGTTGATGACACCCATGACTAACCAATTTGCTCAACAGGCTGGCCTGGACTTGGAGGGGCTTACGCTGGTAGTGGGGCTGGGTAAGAGCGGTCTGTCCGCCGTGCGGACCCTGGTGAATCTAGGGGTCCGGGTAGCGGTCGCCGACAGCCGCGCCGCACCGCCTGGCTTGGCCGCCCTGCGGCAGGAGTTTCCGGGTCTGCCCTGTCATCTGGGTGAATTCGCCCCCGCTGTCTTTGCCAGCGCGACACGCCTCCTGGTCAGCCCCGGGGTGTCCGTGAAGACGCCCGTGATTGCACAGGCGCAGACACGGGGGATACCGGTGTGGGGGGACATTGAGCTATTCGCGCGTCTGACCGACATGCCAGTGGCGGCTATCACCGGTTCCAACGGTAAGAGCACGGTCACTACGTTGCTGGGCCTCATGGCCGAGCGGGTCGGCGTGGCCGTGGCAGTGGGTGGCAATCTGGGTACGCCAGCTTTGGATCTGTTGACGGGCGATCCTAAGGATTTGTGTGTACTGGAGCTGTCCAGCTTCCAGTTGGAAACCACCTACAGCCTGAATGCCAGTGTGGCTACGGTACTCAATATCAGCCCCGATCACATGGACCGTTACACCGATCTGAACGAATACATCACTGCCAAACGGCGCGTTTTCCAAGGTGGTGGCTGTATGGTCCTCAACGGCGATGATCCGGCGGTGGTGGCGATGGCCGAACCGGGTCGGCGGGTCGTGCGGTTTACCCTGGGCCAGCCCGCTGAGAATGAGTTTGGCCTGCGCCACCGTGACGGTGAGAGTTGGCTGGCCTTTGGCGAGGACTGCTGGCTGGCCGCGGCGGAACTCAAGATCGGCGGCGAGCATAACCTGACGAACGCCCTGGCGGCCCTGGCCATGGGCCATGTCCTCGGGTTGGAGCGTACACCCATGCTGGCGGCTCTTCGAGAATTTACGGGTCTTGCGCACCGTACCCAACTGGTGGCCGAGCATCGGGGAGTGCGCTGGTTCGATGATTCCAAGGGAACCAATGTGGGCGCCACGGCGGCGGCGGTGAACGGATTACCGGGCCAGGTGGTGTTGATTGCCGGCGGTGATGGCAAGGGCCAGGACTTTACTCCGTTGCGGGCAGCCCTTATCCACAAAGTCCGCGCACTGGTGCTGATTGGCCGTGATGCCCCCCTGATTGCCGTCGCCGTGGACGGGGCGGTACCGGTCCATTACGCTCGGGATATGGAGCAGGCGGTGGCGCTGGCCGCGCAACTGGCGCAGGCCGGTGAGAGCGTGCTGCTCTCGCCGGCCTGCGCCAGCTTCGATATGTTTAGCGGCTATGAGGAGCGCGGAGCGGTGTTCGCCGCCGCCGCCCAGAGGCAGAAGCAATGCTGAAGATGGGTGCCGCTCCTTCAGGGGTTTACCGGGTGCGGGATAGCGAGGTGCTGCCGAGCGTGGACCCCTGGCTGCTGTGTCCTGGCCTGTTGCTGTTGGCCCTGGGGTTGCTGATGGTGACTTCCGCCTCCATGCCCCAGGCCGCCGACAAACTTGGCCAGCCCCTGTATTTTCTCTTGCATCAAGGTGCCTATATCGGCTTCGGCCTGCTGCTGGCAGCCGTCGTTTTTCAGGTCCCCCTGCGAGTCTGGCAGCGCAACGGCCTCGGCTTACTAATGCTTGCCTTTGGTCTGCTGTTGGTGGTGTTGATACCCGGTATCGGTAGGGAAGTAAATGGCAGTATGCGGTGGGTCAACTTGGGTGTGATGAATGTGCAGGTATCGGAGCCAGCCAGGCTGTTTGTCCTTATTTATGTGGCCGGTTATCTGCATCGGCATGGCGGCGCGCTGCAAGCGTCAGCGATGGCTATGATCCGGCCCATGCTGGTGCTGGGGGTATTGGCTATCCTGCTTTTGCTGGAACCCGATTTCGGCACCACGGTGGTGCTGATGGCTACCGTCCTGGGCATGCTATTCCTCGCCGGTGTGAATCTGTGGCGGTTCGTGGCTCTGCAAGGCATCACCGTGGCGGCCATGGCCGTGCTGCTGTACGCCTCACCCTATCGACGGGCTCGGCTGATCGGTTTTCTGGATCCCTGGTCGGACCCTTTCAATAGCGGTTTCCAGCTTACTCAATCCCTGATCGCTATCGGCCGTGGCGAAATAGTTGGGGTGGGACTGGGAGCCAGCATTCAGAAGCTTTTTTATCTCCCAGAAGCCTATACCGATTTTATCTTTGCCATACTCGCAGAGGAATTGGGACTGGTAGGCGTGCTGGTGGTGATCGGCCTGTATGCAACCATTGTCTGGCGGGCGTTTACCGTCGCCGCGCGGGCCGAGCGTCTGGACCTGCGGTTTGCCGCCCACCTGGCTCATGGCATCAGCCTGTGGTTCGCCATCCAGGCGCTTTTCAACATGGGTGTGAACATGGGGGTGTTGCCTACCAAGGGCTTGACCCTGCCGCTGGTGAGCTATGGTGGCAGCAGTGTCGTGGTGATGTGCGTGGCGCTCGTGTTATTGCTGCGGATTGACGTGGAGACCCGCGCCGCGGATCCGCGCTTGCAGCGTGAGCATTCCCCTTCCAGTGTCGCAAAAGGGGATGGGGTAGGAAAAAACAACCAGCCGGCAGTTGCCAACGCGGAGCGAGTCGGCAACCCTGCCCCACCAACGGTATTGGCAAAGGGAGGCAGCCGATGAACGCCGAAGCGCCCATCATGATCATGGCTGGAGGTACCGGCGGCCATGTATTTCCGGCGCTGGCGGTAGCGGGAAAATTGCGTGAACGAGGGATTTCCCTGGTATGGATGGGCACCCGGCGTGGCCTGGAGGCAACCCTGGTGCCGCGAGCCGGCATTGCTATCGAATGGATTGGTGTGGCGGGACTGCGAGGCAGCGGTTTGCAACGCCTGCTGCTGGCTCCCTTCATGGTAAGTAAGGCGCTGCTGCAAGCCGCTGCCATCCTGGTGCGCCGCAAACCATGCCTGGTGCTGGGAATGGGCGGGTTCGTCAGTGGTCCCGGCGGCCTGATGGCGCGTTGCCTGGGTATTCCTCTGGTGGTGCATGAGCAAAATGCCCTGGCGGGAATGACTAACCGTTGGTTGTCTCGGTTGGCCAGCCGTGTCCTGGAAGCATTTCCGGACAGCTTTCCGTCGGCCCGGCGCGCCCTGGTCGTGGGTAATCCAGTGCGCGATAGCATCGCAGCGCTGTCGGCCCCAGCATACCGTTTCGCTGCGCGCTCAGGTTGTCCGCGGTTGCTAGTGGTGGGGGGCAGCCAGGGCGCCTTGGCCCTCAACCTATTGGTTCCCAGGGCGTTGGTCCTGCTGGCGGCGGAGACCAGACCCGAGGTCTGGCACCAGGCCGGCGGCCGTTTGCAGGAACTGACTGCGGCGGCCTACCAGGAAGCAGGCGTGAACGCGCGCCTGGAACCGTTTATCGAAGACATGGCGGCGGCTTATGGCTGGGCCGATCTGGTACTGTGCCGGGCTGGCGCGATTACGGTAGCGGAACTGGCGGCCGCCGGAGTGGGCGCCGTGCTGGTGCCTTTCCCCCATGCCGTGGATGACCACCAGAGCGCCAATGCCCGCTTTTTGGAGCGGGGTGGAGCAGCGGTGATTGTGCCGCAGGCAAGCCTTACAGCGGAGCGACTGGCGGAATTATTGCGGGACTTGCTGGGGGATCGCGCCCGACTGCTGGCCATGGCCGAGGCGGCGCGGCGGCTAGCCCACATCGATGCGGCGGAACGAGTGGCGGCCGTGTGCCTGGAACAGGCGCGCAGAGGTGACAGGTAATTACGATGAACCCAAGCAAGGACATCCAGCGTGATATGCGCCGCATCCGCCGCATCCATTTCGTAGGCATCGGCGGCGCTGGTATGAGCGGCATCGCTGAGGTGCTTTTGAACCTGGGCTATGCGGTGTCCGGTTCGGACCTGGCCAACAATGCCGTCACTGCGCGGCTTGCCAAGCTGGGCGCCACAGTGTATCAAGGCCATGCCACCGAGCACATCGCGGGCTGCGATGTGGTGGTAACCTCCAGCGCCGTCACCGCCGACAATCCCGAGGTGGCTGCGGCTCTAGCGGGGCGTATCCCGGTGGTGCGGCGGGCCGAAATGCTTGCTGAGCTGATGCGGTTTCGCTACGGTATCGCCGTGGCCGGCACCCATGGCAAGACGACCACCACCAGCCTGATCGCCAGCTTGCTTGCGGAAGGTGGCCTGGATCCAACCTTCGTGATCGGCGGGCGGCTCAACAGCGCCGGGGCCAATGCCCGGCTAGGGGCAGGTAAATACCTGGTGGCCGAGGCTGATGAGAGCGATGCCTCTTTTCTCTATTTGCAGCCGATGATCGCTGTCGTCACCAACATCGACGCCGATCATCTGTCCACTTACGAAGGGAGTTTCGAGCGGCTACGGGAAACCTTCATGGAATTCCTACGCCACCTGCCGTTCTATGGACTGGCTGTATTGTGTATCGATGACCCCCAGGTTCGGCAGATCCTGCCGCAGGTGGGGCGGCCGGTGCTTACCTATGGCACGATGGAAGACTGTGATCTGCGCGCTACCGATATCGTGCAACGGGGAATGCGCACGCATTTCCGGGTGCGTCTGCCACCCGCCCCCTATCCCAGCTTGGACATCACCCTCAACCTGCCGGGTCGTCACAGCGTGCTCAACGCGCTGGCCGCGATCGCCGTAGCCCACGAATTGGGTGTGCCAACAGCGGCGATCCAGCGCGCTTTGGAGAATTTTCAGGGCATCGGCCGGCGTTTTCATAACTATGGTGAAATCACGGTCCCAGCCGGCAAAGTTACCCTGATCGATGATTACGGCCACCATCCCAGGGAAGTGGCGGCGGTACTGGATGCCATCCAGGGCGCCTGGCCTGACCGCCGTCTGGTACTGGTGTTTCAGCCACACCGCTACAGCCGCACCCGGGATCTTTTCGACGATTTCGCCCAGGTGCTGTCCGCAACCGACGCCCTGGTCCTCACCGACATTTATCCAGCCGGTGAAAGGCCGATTCCTGGTGCAGACGGGCGTAGCCTGAGCCGCGCCATCCGGGTGCGCGGCAAGGTGGACCCGGTGTTCGTGGAACGCGTCGCCGATCTACCGCTAATGTTGCCCGGTATCCTCGATGACGGGGACATCCTGCTGTTGATGGGGGCCGGCGACATCGGCGCGGTAGCGGCGCAACTGGCCCTGGACGGACTGGAGGAGCAGCGCTGATGGAGGTGGTGCTGGACAGACAGGCTAACCTGCGGGGGGAGTTACGCCTTGAAGAGCCCCTGGCGCAGTACACCTCCTGGCGGGTTGGCGGGCCAGCGGCGCGTTTTTACCGCCCCGCCGATCTGGAAGATTTGCAGATGTTTCTGGCCAGCCTGCCGGCGGACGAGCCACTGTTGTGGTTGGGGTTGGGTAGTAATCTGCTGGTGCGCGATGGCGGCATTCGCGGCACCGTTATCGCCACCCATGGCGCGTTGTTGGGGCTTGCGCTGACGGCTGAGCGAACCCTGCGGGTCGGGGCAGGCGTGCCCTGCGCCAAGGTGGCTCGCTTCAGCGCTCGCCAGCAACTCACCGGCGCCGAATTTCTAGCTGGCATACCCGGCGTGATGGGCGGCGCCCTGGCCATGAATGCCGGGGCATGGGGCGGGGAGACCTGGACGCGGGTTGCAGCGGTGGAAACCATAGACCGGCGCGGGCAAGTGCGGCGGCGGTTGCCTGCTGACTATGCGATCGGTTATCGCCATGTGCGGGGGCCTGCTGAAGAGTGGTTCGTGGCCGCCCACTTGAGGCTGGAGCCCGGTGATGGAGCGGCGTCCTTGGCGCGGATACGCGACCTTCTGGAGCGGCGTTCCCAGACCCAGCCCACCGGCGTGGCCAGTTGCGGTTCGGTGTTTCGCAATCCACCCAATGACCACGCGGCAAGGTTGATCGAGCGCGCGGGGCTGAAAGGGATTTGTATTGGGGGAGCTTGCGTGTCTACCAAGCATGCCAACTTCATCCTCAATACCGGCAAGGCCACGGCAGCGGATTTGGAGACCCTGGTGCGGCGGGTCATGGGCACCGTAGCCCAGGTGCATGGGGTGGAACTGATTCCCGAAGTGCGGATAGTGGGGGAGTTTTAAGATGCTGAAAGAACAACGCAGACCGGTGGCGCGGGCCAGGAATTCGGGAAAGTAGCCGTGCTGATGGGAGGTCAGTCGGCAGAGCGCGAAGTATCCCTGGTGAGTGGTGGTGCGGTGCTGGAGGCCCTGCAGGCGCAGGGGGTGGAGGCCCATGGCATTGATGCGGATCAACAGGTGCTGGATACCCTGCGGACAGGCGGTTTTGCGCGAGTGTTTATCGCCCTGCATGGCCGCGGCGGCGAGGACGGTGTCATCCAGGGAGCGCTGGAGACCTTATGTCTACCCTACACCGGCAGTGGCGTGCTGGCCTCCGCCCTCGGCATGGATAAGTTGCGCACCAAGCAATTGTGGCGGGGTGTCGGGTTGCCGACGCCCCCGTTCCGGGTGCTGGATGAGAATACCGACTGGGCGGCGGTCGTGGCCGAACTAGGCCTGCCTCTGGCGGTCAAGCCATCCCGGGAAGGCTCCAGCATCGGGATCAGCCGGGTGACCGAGATCGGCCGCCTCAAGACTGCCTGGGAACAAGCCGCCGGTTTCGACTGCCCGGTGCTGGTGGAGCCCTGGATCAGTGGGGACGAATATACCGGCGCCATTCTGCAGGGTACGGCGTTGCCGCTCATCCGGTTGGAGACACCGAGGGAGTTTTATGATTACGAGGCAAAGTACCATGCCGACGATACCCGATACCTCTGCCCCTGCGGCCTGCCCGCCGCCGGCGAGGCCGAGCTGCGGGCCCTGGTAGAAAGTGCCTTTGCCGCCTTGGACGGTTATGGCTGGGGGCGCATCGATCTGCTCGTGGACCGGCAAGGGGGACCCTGGTTGCTGGAAGTGAACACTGTGCCGGGAATGACCGGGCACAGTCTGGTGCCTATGGCAGCACGGGTGGCGGGCGTGGATTTTCAGACGTTGGTTTGGCGCATCCTGGAGACTAGCTTCCGGTGATTGCAATCGTGGCACAGTCGACAACCTTGTTCCATGTGGGTGGTTAGTCATGCGCAAGCGCAAGCGCAGGCATCATGGGGCGAGTCCGCGGGTGCCGCCGGCGCCACCGGGGCAGTGGAAAGTGGCATGGGGTCCTTGGCTGCGCTGGATGGGTGTAGTGGTCGCCTTCGCAGTCGTCGGAATCGGCTTCTACGGAGTGAGTATACGGTTGCTCGATCCCGCTCGCTTTCCCCTGCGCCATGTGCATATCCATGGGGAGTTGCGCAATCTCGACCAGGCCGATGTGCGGCAGGTGGTGGAGAGCTATCTGGGGCAAAACTTCTTTGCCCTTGATATCGATATCCTGCGCGCTCAGTTCGCGACCAACCCGTGGATTGAAAGCGTCACCGTGCGCCGGCAGTGGCCGGATACGCTGGAGGTGCGGGTCCGGGAACGTACTGCCTTCGGCTATTGGGGCCAGGATGAGATGGTAGATGTGAATGGCAAGCGGTTCCGTCCCGCTGTCGTGCGGCAGTCCGGTCCCTGGCCCCGCTTGGCGGGTCCAAACGGTCATGAGTTGAATTTGATCCGCATCTGGCGGGAAGCCAATGTTACCCTTGGCAAAGTTGGGCTGAAACTTGTCCGCCTGGTGCTGGACCAGCGGCGGGCATGGTGGATGCAGTTCGATAATGGCGTCGAGATCAGTTTGGGTAGGGAGAATTTTGCCCAGCGGTTACAGCGTTTTGTAGATATCTATCCACAGGTGCTGTCCAGCCAGAGCGACAGGATTGCGATAGTGGATCTGCGGTATACCAATGGTTTTGCCGTGCGCTGGAAAACTCCCCCGGCGGCGGATTCGGAAACACAGCGAACGCCCAAGAAAGATGCGCATGATAAAGCGCCTCCCAGAGCGGCGGTGTCAGCGAATTCAACCGGCTAGCTGTTAGCACGAGAGAAATGGGAATCCATGTCTAAAAAAGGTGAAAAGCGAATGATTGTTGGCCTCGACATTGGCACCTCCAAGGTAGTCGCCATTGTCGGCGAGATCGGTGTCGATGGCGGGGTCGAAGTGGTGGGCATCGGTTCCCACCCTTCCCGAGGCTTGAAAAAAGGCGTGGTGGTCAATATCGAATCTACTGTCCAGTCCATTCAACGAGCGGTCGAGGAAGCGGAACAGATGGCCGGTTGCCAGATCCACTCCATTTATACGGGAATCGCTGGCAGCCATATCCGCAGCTTCAACTCCGACGGTATGGTACCTATCCGCGATAAGGAGGTGTCGCCGGAGGATGTGGAGCGGGTCATCGAGCATGCTCGAGCAGTCGCGCTGCCTGACAATCAGAAGGTCCTGCATGTCCTGCCGCAGGAATTCATCATCGATAACCAGGAGGGTATCCGCGAACCGGTGGGCATGAGCGGGGTGCGCCTGGAAGTAAAGGTGCATATGGTCACCGGCGCGGTAAGCGCTGCCCAGAATATCGTTAAGTGCATACAGCGCTGCGGTCTGGAAGTCGATGACGTGATCCTTCAGCAACTCGCCTCCGGCCGGGCGGTGCTCATGGACGATGAAAAGGAGTTGGGGGTCTGTTTGGTGGATATCGGCGGCGGCACCACCGACATCGCTGTCTTCACCGAAGGCGCCATCAAACATACGGCGGTCATTCCGATTGCCGGCGACCAGGTGACCAACGACATCGCCGTGGCCTTGCGTACCCCTACCCAGCATGCGGAAGAGATCAAGATCAAGTACGCTTGCTGCCTTACTCAACTGGCCAGCGCCGATGAAACTATCGAGGTCCCCAGCGTTGGAGAGAGGGCGCCGAGGCGGCTGTCCCGGCAGACTCTGGCCGAAGTGGTGGAGCCCAGGTACGAAGAGTTGTTCAGCCTGGTTCAGGCGGAATTGCAGCGCAGTGGTTTTGAGAACCTGGTTGCCGCTGGCATCGTTTTGACCGGGGGCAGTAGCAAGATGGAAGGAGTGGTCGAGTTGGCCGAGGAGGTGTTTCACATGCCTGTTCGCCAGGGGATACCTCTTTACGTGACGGGTTTGCAGGATGTAATTCGCAATCCCATCTATTCGACAGCAGTTGGGCTGCTGTTGTTTGGCAATGAAAATCGCTCATTGAAGATGAGCGCGCCATTGAATGGGGGAAAAAAAATGTGCTTGCCCGCATGAAGAGTTGGTTTCAGGGGAATTTTTGAGGGTTTGGTTGCAGTGAATTGTTGTGTCCGGGGATGTGAGTATCATGAATCAATCTAGAGGAGAGGCGGTTATGTTCGAGTTGATGGAAACAAATAGTGAAAGCGCCATTATCAAAGTAGTTGGTGTGGGTGGCGGCGGTAGCAATGCCGTCCAGCACATGCTGAGCGCCAATATCGAAGGCGTGGATTTTATCTGTGCCAATACGGATGCCCAGGCTTTAAAAACCTGCACGGTGCGGACGGCCCTGCAATTGGGCGCCCATATAACCAAAGGGTTGGGGGCCGGCGCCAATCCTGATATCGGTCGGCAAGCCGCTATGGAAGATCGAGAGCGGGTCCAAGAGGTTCTGGCGGGTGCGGATATGGTCTTTATCACCGCTGGCATGGGTGGCGGAACAGGTACCGGCGGTGCGCCGGTAGTCGCCAAGCTGGCTCGGGAAATGGGTATTCTCACGGTAGCCGTGGTGACCAAGCCGTTTCCCTTCGAGGGTAGGAAACGCATGGAAGTGGCTATGCAAGGTATTCGCGAGCTAAGCCAATGCGTCGATTCGCTCATCACCATTCCCAATGAGAAACTGCTGCTCGTGCTGGGTAAGGGCGCTAGCCTTCTAGATGCCTTTAAGGCGGCCAACGATGTCTTGTATGGCGCTGTCCAAGGTATCGCTGAGCTCATTACCCGCCCCGGTTTGATCAACGTAGACTTCGCCGACGTGCGGACTGTGATGTCTGAGATGGGGATGGCAATGATGGGTTCGGGCAAGGCATCCGGCGACGGCCGCGCCCGCGAGGCGGCTGAGGCAGCCATTGCCAGTCCATTGCTGGAGAATGTTGACCTGGCGGGAGCCAGGGGGTTGCTGGTGAACGTTACCGCCGGCATGGATCTCACCATTGGCGAGTTCCATGAAGTCGGTGACACCATTAAGGAACTAGCCTCCGATGATGCTACCGTAGTGGTGGGTACCGTGATCGATCCGGATATGGAGAACGAACTGCGAGTAACCATCGTGGCTACCGGCATCGGCCAGGTTGCCAAGCCGGTGCTGGAAACTCCGTCGCCTTCGGTCAAGTCGTTCAAGAAACCGAGTTCGGTGCTCGGTGAGGGTGAACACGTAAGTCGCCATGAACAACGTCCTGCCAGTGGGCGGCAAAAATCCGTGAGCGATGGTTATAGCGAACACGCCGACAGCGATCTTGATTATCTAGATATCCCCGCCTTTCTGCGTCGTCAAGCTGATTAAAGCGGATGGCCATTTCCTAAGACGCCGGAATCATTGCCTTGGGTAGGGCACGATTCCGGTCCGTCAATGTTTTCAGTTCTTCGATCAAGGTAGTTGCTCTAAAGATACAAGTAGTTGCAAAGGGGAGACGTTTGCGTTATTATATTAACTGAGGTTGCGAAAGAGAAACAAAGTTGTAGAATGGAGACGATTTACGCTATCTTAGTAGTGCAATGCGCAACGGTATGTTTAATGACGTTATAATGGAAAAATTGAACTAGCCCTTTGCGCCCTTGCTTAATAAACAAGACATTGCGCTGTGTTTGTTTAACCGAAGCGTTGGGGAGCCCAATAATGATTAGGCAGCGAACCTTGAAGAATGTCATCCGTGCCACCGGTGTTGGGCTGCATACCGGAGAAAAGATCTACCTGACCCTTCGGCCAGCAGCGCCCGATGTGGGTATTGTTTTTCGGCGGGTAGATTTGGGTACTCCTATTGCAATCAAGGCCAGTCCAGATAACGTGGGCGATACCCAGCTCTCCACATCCTTGGCTAAAGGAAGCGTGCGCATTTCCACGGTAGAACACCTGTTGTCCGCTTTTGCGGGGCTAGGTATCGATAATGCCTATGTGGATGTAAGCGCGCCCGAGGTTCCCATCATGGATGGCAGCGCGGGACCTTTTGTATTCCTGATTCAGTCTGCTGGCATCAAGCAGCAGAATGCCCCCAAGAAATTCATTCGCATCAAGCATTCTCTGGTTGTAGAAGAGGATGACAAATGGGCGCGCTTCGATCCTTTTGATGGGTTCAAGGTGGGTTTCACGATTGAGTTCGATCATCCAATCTTCAAGGGCCGTCGCCAGGAAGCGGTAGTCGATTTTTCAACCACCTCCTTCGTCAAAGAGGTCAGCCGCGCCCGCACCTTTGGCTTTATGCGAGATCTCGAACACTTGCGGGAGCGCCGCCTGGCGCTGGGCGGTACGCTGGACAACGCCGTGGTGGTAGATGATTACCGCATCCTGAACGAGGATGGCCTACGTTACGAAGATGAGTTCGTCAAGCACAAGATTCTTGACGCCATCGGTGATTTGTATCTTTTGGGACATAGCCTGATCGGCAGCTTTACCGGCTTCAAGTCTGGCCATGCCCTTAATAACCGATTATTACGCGGCTTGCTAGCCGATACTTCGGCTTGGGAAGAAGTAACCTTTGCCGACGAGCAGGAAGTTCCAATCTCCTATCTACAACCCGCCCATATTGCCAGTTGATCGCAGTTGTTGGTCACTGGAATGGCAGGCCGGATTTTGTTCCGGCCGGCCCGCTTGCTGATTGCCTATCCATGCCTGTCTGCTTCGTTGCCCTGCGAAAATCCCTATAATTGGGTTATTATGCCATTTTTAACCCGAGCGAATTGATTAAAAGGCTTATTCATGGTCGGCAATGTATTAAAAAAGATTTTTGGCAGTCGCAATGACCGCGTCCTCAAACGCATGCGTAAATTAGTGGACAGGATCAATGCCTTGGAGGCGGCTTGCCAGGCGCTGACAAATGCAGAACTGCGCGCTAGGACAGCAGAGTTCAAGAACCGGGTGACGCAAGGCGAGACCCTGGACGCGCTGCTGCCGGAAGCTTTCGCAGTGGTCCGCGAGGCGAGCCAGCGGACGCTAGGGATGCGCCATTTCGATGTGCAACTTATCGGCGGCATCGTTCTTCATGAAGGTAAGATTGCCGAGATGCGCACCGGTGAGGGCAAAACTCTGGTTGCCACCTTGTCTGTCTATCTGAATGCGCTATCCGGCAAGGGCGTGCATGTGGTCACCGTGAACGATTATCTGGCCCGCCGCGACGCTGACTGGATGGGGCAGATCTACCGCTTCCTGGGTATGACTGTTGGGGTGGCGGTGGCTGGGATGAGCCCCGAGGAGAAACGTGATGCCTATGGCGCGGACATCACTTATGGCACCAATAACGAATATGGTTTCGACTACCTGCGCGACAACATGGCCTTCAGCTTGGACCAGAAGGTCCAGCGGGAGTTGAATTTTGCCTTGGTGGACGAGGTGGATTCCATCCTCATCGATGAGGCCCGCACTCCCCTGATCATCTCCGGACCGGCCGATGAAAGTTCCGATCTGTACCGTCGCATCAACGAGATCGTTCCTCAGCTAACCCGCCAGCAACAGGAAGAGGGGCCTGGCGACTATTCGGTGGACGAGAAGGTCAAGCAGGTTTACCTGACTGAGGACGGCCATCAGGCAGTGGAAGATTTGCTGCTGGCGGCTGGGCTATTGCGGGAAGGAGAAAGCCTGTACGATGCCGCCAACCTCGGCCTGGTACATCATCTGAACGCCTGCCTGCGCGCCCATGCCTTATTTCAGCGCGATGTGGATTACATCGTTCGGGGTGGCCAGGTGATCATCGTCGATGAATTCACCGGCCGCACCATGCCTGGGCGGCGCTGGTCGGATGGTTTGCACCAGGCCATTGAAGCCAAGGAGAAAGTTGAGATTCAGGCGGAGAATCAAACTCTGGCCTCCATCACCTTCCAAAATTATTTCCGCCTCTACGACAAACTGGCCGGCATGACCGGCACGGCGGATACGGAGGCCTACGAGTTCCAGCAGATCTATGGTCTGGAAGTGATCGTTATTCCAACTCATAAGTCAATGATCCGTAAGGATATGGGTGATTTGGTCTTTCTCACGGCCAAGGAAAAGTACGAGGCTGTCCTGGCCGATGTCCGCGATTGCCACCAGCGCCGCCAGCCGGTGCTGGTAGGCACCACCTCCATCGAGATCTCGGAATCCCTTGCCAAGCTGCTGACCAAGGAAAAAATTCCCCATCAGGTGCTGAACGCTAAACAGCATGATCGGGAGGCAGAGGTTATCGCCCAGGCCGGCCGGCCCTCAGCGGTGACCATCGCCACCAACATGGCTGGCCGCGGCACCGATATCGTCCTGGGCGGCGGCCTCCAGGCCGAGCTGAACGCCCTGGGTCTGGACGCCGATGAAACTGCTCGCGAGCAGGCGCGCCAGGAATGGCAAAGCCGCCATGCGGAAGTAGTCGCTGCCGGCGGTCTGCACATCATCGGTACCGAGCGTCATGAGTCCCGGCGTATCGACAATCAATTGCGGGGCCGCTCCGGGCGTCAGGGTGACCCCGGTTCCAGCCGCTTTTACCTGTCCTTGGAAGATAGTCTGATGCGCATCTTCGCCTCGGAACGGGTATCCGGTCTGATGCAGAAGTTGGGCATGGAACAGGGTGAAGCCATCGAGCATCCCTGGGTGACCAAGGCGATCGAAAACGCCCAGCGCAAGGTGGAAGCCCATAATTTCGATATCCGCAAGAACTTGCTGGAATTCGACGATGTGGCCAACGACCAGCGCAAGGTTATCTATGCTCAACGCAATGAGCTGTTGGCGGCGACGGACATTGCCGACACCATCGTTTCCATGCGTCGGGAGGGACTGAATCGCACGAACAACGCCTACATCCCCCCGCAGAGCCTGGAGGAACAGTGGAACGTGGCGGGGCTGCAGGCCGCTTTGGAAAAAGATTTTGGGCTGAACCTCGACATTCAGGGCTGGCTGAACGCCGACTCTACCCTCCATGAGGAGCCCCTGCGTGCCCGCATCCTCGATGAGTTGGAAAAGCGCTACACCGAAAAGGAGGCGCTGGTTGGGTCGGTTTGGATGCGCCATTTCGAAAAATCCATCCTGCTACAGGTGCTGGATTCCCAGTGGAAGGAACACCTGGCCGCGATGGACTACCTGCGCCAGGGTATTCACCTTCGCGGCTATGCCCAGAAAAACCCTAAGCAGGAGTACAAGCGCGAGGCTTTCGAGATGTTCTCGGCCATGCTGGAGCGTATCCAGCAGGAAACCGTGAGCTTTGTTTCCCGAGTGCGGTTCCAGACGGAACCCGAGCCGCTACCCGAGCCAAGCCCGCGAACCAACGCCAACTTGCAATTCCAGCATGCCGAGGTTTCGGCGCTGGCCAGCGATGACAGCGAGGAGGCCGCCGCCGCAGGGGCGGTGCATACTCCCTTCGTTCGTGACAGCCGTAAAGTTGGCCGCAACGAACCCTGTCCCTGTGGTTCCGGCAAAAAATACAAACAGTGCCACGGGCGGCTGAGTTGAGATAAATCCCCCTGACCCTCCCGTTCCAAAGGGAGGATTATCCAAGAGGTTTATCATGGTCGAAGCCGAAACCCCGTATCCTGTCGCCGGTATCCGGTTGGGGGTTGTTTGCGCCGGCATCAAATACCCAGGCCGCCGGGATCTGGTGGTACTGGAGATCGCGGCGGGCAGCGCCTGCGCCGCCGCATTTACCCGCAACGCCTTCTGCGCCGCGCCGGTCGTGGTGGCAAAACGCCATTTGGACGGCGCCGCGCCGCACTACCTGGTCATAAACACCGGCAATGCCAACGCCGGCACCGGCCAGCGTGGTCTGGAGGATGCCGTGGCGACGTGCACCCTCATGGCCGAACTGACCGGTTGCCGCATCGCGGAGGTACTGCCGTTTTCCACCGGGGTGATCGGCGAGCCATTGCCGTTGGAGCGCCTGCTCGCGGGCCTGCCTCAGGCCCTGGCCGATTTGCGTCCGGCTGGTTGGCTGGACGCCGCCCACGGTATCATGACCACCGACACCCGTGCCAAGGCTGTCTCCCGGCGTGTCATCATTGCGGGGCAGACCGTCACCGTGACTGGCATTGCCAAAGGTGCTGGCATGATCCGGCCGGATATGGCTACTATGCTGGCCTTTCTGGCTACCGATGCAGGCGTTGATAACACGCTGCTGAGAGCCTGTCTGCTCGAAGCGCTGGAGGAATCCTTCAACGCCATCACCGTGGACGGCGATACCTCCACCAATGATGCCTGTATTCTGCTAGCAACGGGTCAGTCGGGGGTGCAGATCGACCGTGAGGACAGTGCCTGCGCTGCTCTGAAGGAGGTCGTCCGCGCAGTCTGCGTAGCGCTCGCCCAGGCCATTGTCCGCGATGGCGAGGGAGCCACCAAATTTATCACCGTTCATGTGGAGCAGGGCCGAGACATAGCCGAGTGTCGGCAAGTAGCCTATACCATTGCCCATTCGCCTCTGGTCAAGACCGCCTTCTTTGCTTCTGATCCTAACTGGGGGCGTATTCTGGCCGCCGTAGGCAGATCCGGATTGGATGCCTTGCGGGTGGAAGCCATCGTCCTTTACCTGGACGAGGTCTGCATCGTGGAACGGGGCGGTCGCGCCGCGCGCTATACGGAAGAGCAGGGTCAGGCGGTAATGCGGCGTCCGGACATCACCATTCGCGTGCAACTGGGCCGGGGTACTGCCAGCACTCGGATCTGGACCACCGACCTATCCTTCGATTACGTGAAAATCAATGCGGAATATCGGACCTAGCACGCGGCCCGGCCCGGTCCATGTGGCCGTGGGTATCGTGGTGGATCCTAGCGGGCGGGTATTGATCACCCGCCGACCCGACCATGTCCACCAGGGTGGCCTGTGGGAGTTTCCCGGCGGTAAGCTAGAGCCCGGCGAGGATATCTCGGCGGCGATAGCCCGGGAGTTGCAGGAAGAACTGGGCATCGAGGTGCTGGCCGCCCGGCCCCTCATTCGCATCCACCATGCCTATGCCGACAAACGGGTCTTGCTGGATGTCTGGCGAGTGGACGGCTATCGCGGCCAGGCTGATGGACTGGAAGGCCAGCCCCTGGCCTGGGTGACCCCAGGGGAACTCGGCAAGTACGCCTTTCCAGCCGCTGATGTTCCCATTCTTACCGCCCTGCGCCTGCCCTCCGAATACCTGATCACCGGTGCACCCGCCGCCCGGCCCGAGCTTTTCCTGGCGCGCCTGGAAGCCGTCCTAGCGTGTGGCATCAAGCTGGTGCAGTTGCGCGCCAAGGAACTGTCGGAGGTCAAACTGACGGCGCTGTACCGCCAGGCCCAACAAGTGGGCCAGCGGTACGGGGTGCCGATTTTATTAAACGCCGATCCTGGTCTGGCGCTGGAGGTGGGCGCCGACGGTGTCCACCTCACCAGCCGCCGGTTGCTCGAACTGGATCGTCGCCCCTTGCCGGTAGAGCACTGGGTCGCCGCCTCCTGCCACAACGAGGCCGAGGTTCTCCACGCCTGCCAAATCGGGGTGGATTTCATCGTCATTTCGCCCGTCTGTCCCACCCTCAGCCATCGCGATGCGCCTGCGCTCGGTTGGCAAGGGCTACGCACCCTGAGCGAATGCGCCAATCTGCCGGTCTATGCCTTGGGTAGCATGACGCCTGCCGATCTGGAACGAGCCTGGCGCCATGGCGCCCAAGGGATTGCCGCTATACGCGCGCTGTGGGAACCGTGTGCAAGCAAAGCGTAATTTCCTGATACTGGCCGGCACGCTTAGCGCCCTGGTCATGCTGGGCGCTCTTTCGGCCGTGCGGTATCCCCACCTAATGCGCTGGCTGCGTGGTGCGCAAGCGCCGGCTATTATCTTGCGCGCCGATCCCACCTGTACCCCTGTGGGCGGTTCGTGCACGGTCAGCGATGGCAAGATGGGCATCACGCTGGACTTGGAGGCTGGCGTGCAGCCGCTCACCTCCTTTCCCGTTCGGGTGAGCCTAACAGGGCAAGCGGTGGCCGGCGTGGACAGGGTCGCCGTGCAGTTCACCATGGCGGATATGGAGATGGGTATCAACCGCTTCGGCCTGGTCCGGCGGCCGGACGGGGTCTGGCAAGGGCAGGCTTTATTGCCGGTCTGTGCGACGGGTCGGCGCGACTGGCGGGCAAGCGTGGAGGTAGGGAGTACTCCCCACTATGTCGGCGAATTTGGTTTCCACCTCGGCCCTTAGATGGCGCAGCAAACTAGTTTGAAATCAATGTCTTCGTTACATTGACTGGCCCGTTTGGCCAAGTCTGGCTGCTCCATGAAGCGGATGGAGAAGCGGTGCCGGCCACCGCTGATTTCGGGAAACACAGCCAACCCCGCTGGCAGGATGACCCTTACCATCTGGGTGGGAGCGCTGCTGTTTAGCGCTTTTTGGAAAAAGCCTTTGATAGCGGTCTCCTGTCCGGGTAAAGCGCTGGCGCGGACCAGTCTCAGGATCAGGTTTACCGCCTCCAGCAGCGACTGAAAAGGTTGTAGCCAGCACTCCAGGTCCCGGGTGCGCGCCGCCTTGTCCTGCTGCAGCCAATGATGCAGGGCGGGCAGGTCGAAGGTGCAGGCGCCACCTGAGATATTGCTGCGCTGGCGAATAGTGCTGAGAAAGTCATGTTTGCGGACGGCTTCCAGGGATGGACCGCCCAGATTGCGAAGTTGAGTGCTGGCCTCGGCGATTTCCGCCAGGATCGCGTTCAAGGTGTGTGGGTCCACTGCCGGCATCTCTCTGAGCCGGTTCAGCGTCGCCAAATGGCGTTCCAGCTCCTTGAGGAGTTCCGCTTTGAGTTCGGTCCGGCTGGTGAGGTTGAGGATTTCAAATAGGCCCTGCAAGGCGGTACGGCTATCCCATTCGGAGTGTCCCGGCGCGGTCTGGATTGCTTGCCGAAACAGGAATTCAAGCCGCATCAGGACTCTTATCCTTTCGTTCAGGGGTTGTTCATAGCAAACGATATTGAGCACAACAAACCTTTATGGTGGGAACCGCGAGCGGGCTGCGTCCAGAAACTGCCGGTATTGTCGCTTACCCGGCCCAGAGCGGCAATGGGTAACCCGCAGATTGCGTTAATCAGTCCGGATCCACGGTTGTTCAATCACTTATGAACTATGCGCAATAGGTTGCCATGAAAGTACGGTAACGGAAGGAGCAAAGATGCCCCTCGCCGCCTGCGCGACGTTTTTTAAACCACGGTCGAAGCGAACTCAGGCCGTCTGCGGCAGATAGCCGAATTTCCGCAGTTGCCTGATCCAGCGTGGCGCGTGGCGTTTCACCGCGAGCGCTTCGTAATCGACCGTGGAATCTTGGTAAGGTACTTGGCGCGACAGCAGCACGAACACCGTCTTGAGCACTTTATGGCCGATGGCGACGATCGCCTTCTTGGTCCCCCGACGACTGACCAAGCGTTGGAAACGGCCCTTGAATTGACTGGTGGTGCGCACTGCGGCCCAGGCGATTTGGCACAAGAGGGCGCGCACGTAGCGATTCCCCGGCACGGTATCGCCACGCCGCCGTTTGCCGGCCGACGCGTCGTTGCCGGGACAGACCCCGGCCCATTTGCACAGTCGGCCTGCCGTGCCAAACGCGGCCATGTCCACACCGATTTCGACGAGGAGTTTGGCCGCGGCCAACCGATCGATCCCGGGCATGGTCATCAGCAGTTCCAAGGCCGCCTCATGGGGTTGGAGCGCATCCAACAGATACTGTTCGAGGTCGGCCAACTGCGTATCCAGATACGCGATATGGTTTCGAATGGTTTTGGCCACGAAGATAGGGTCCGCGCTGAGTTCGCCTTGCAACGAGGCCAACAAGACCTCCGGTGGGGCGTGGAGGCGACCGACATGGGCCAGCGCCTGTTCGGGCGTGCCGCCGCCTGCCAGCAGGCAGTCAATCATGGCCGTGGCCGCGACGCCGTGCGCATCGGAGACGACTGCCGTGATGCGAATGCCGGCATCGCTCAACACTTTGACCAGACGGTTTTTCTCCATGGCCCGCAGGGCGGTGATTTTGTGGTGATGAGGGCTCACCTGGCGCAAGGTGCGCAACTGCTCCGGCGGGATGAAACTGCCGCGCAGCAAGCCGGCCCGCGCCAACCTGGCCAACCATTCGGCGTCGCTGGTATCGGTTTTGCGGCCCGGCACCTTTTTGACCTGCTGGGCATTTACCACCTTGGCCTGAATGCCGATTTTTTCAAGGCCGCATAGGGGCTTTTCCAGTAGATCCCGGTGCTTTCCATGACCACGATATCGGGTTTGAAGCTCGCGATCCATTCGGCCATGGCGCGCCGGTCCCGTTTGAAGCCGCCGAACTCGCGGCGATGCACTTCCGGTTCAAGGCCGGGTTGGGCCACAATGAGGCACACACAGATGAGGGCTAAATGAATGTCCATGCCAACAGCGCAACGGAAAATGGGTTGAATGTCCATGGAAACCTCCCTTGAAAGTAGGCGTGGCCGTGAGGACTGGGTGGGAGGTTCACCAGGGCTCCGCGTACTCCTGACCTACCGTTACCGACATCCTTGGGAAAGTCGGTGCGTATAGGCCGGTCAGGTTGCCATGCGTGCTCGAAGGCGACAGTCGGGGGTGCGATGCGGGGCCGCAGGCTCATGTTTTAGGACGACGTTGAAACCATCATTCCCTCTACGTCCTTGGGCGAGCCTCCCGCGCTTACCCTACTTTCATCGTCGGGGGTGTCAAGACCGATTGAAATGATTGTTTTAGGGGCGTGGCGACCGCCACCGATTGCCGAGGAAGTGCAGTAGAACTAAGCAGTTATCGCATCGGGGCGATGTTCCCTGCTGACGCATGCCCATGACGGGGTTATCTTACGGCTGGGTTACTGCGGGAATATTGCAATCCGTGCTGGTGAGGGCCATATACCGTTGATGGAGGAACGCGACCTGAGCGGCCAGCGCCGCCAGATCACTGCTGCTGTTATCGATAACGTCATCAGCGGCCGCCAGGCGCCGGGCGCGGGTCGCCTGGGCCGCAAGGACGCGACGGGCCTCGGTCTCGTTCACCCCATCGCGGGCCATAACCCGCTGGACCTGCACGCTTTCGGGCACGTCCACCACAAGGATGCGCTGCACCAGCGTGGCCATCCCGGTTTCCACCAGCAGCGGCACCACCACCAGGCAATAGGGGGCGGCCAGCGCCGCCAGGCGCTCGCGCAGGGCCTGGCGAATACGCGGGTGCAGAATCGCCTCCAGGTGTTCGCGCAGGTCGGGATCGGCGAACACCACCCGGCGCAGATAGCCGCGATCCAGGGCGCTCGTGGCGTCCAGGCATTGCGGCCCAAACTGCTCGGCGATCTCGGCTAGCGCCGGTTGGCCGGGTCGCACCACTTCGCGGGCCAGCACATCGGTATCGATGACCGGCACCCCCAGCCGGGCGAAGGCATTGCTGACCGCCGTCTTGCCGCTGCCGATACCGCCGGTCAGGCCAACCACGAGCATCGCCTAGAGCCCCAGCCAGTTCAGATAGAAGCGGTTCAGGGATTCGCCCCACAACAGGGTGATCCAGCCGGCGGCAGCCAGGAAGGGACCGAAAGGCATCGGTATGTTGCGGTCTCGGCCCCGGACCAGAATTAGGATAACACCGAGCACGGCTCCCACCGCGGAAGAGACGATCACGATAGCGGCCAGCGACTGCCAGCCCTGCCAGGCTCCCAGCATGGCAAGCAGCTTGAAGTCGCCATAGCCCATGCCCTCCTTGCCGGTGAGCAGGCGGAACAGCCAATAGATCGACCACAGCGAGAGATAACCGGCCATGGCGCCGATCACGCTGCTCTCCAGATCGGTGAAGACGCCAACCAGCGCCAGCCCCAAGCCCAGCCAGAGCCAGGGCAGGGTGATGCTGTCCGGCAGCAGTTGCTGCTTGAAATCGATCACGGCCAGCGCGATGAGCGCCCCGGTGAGCAGCAGCGCCGCCGCTGCCGGCCAGCCAAAGCCAAACTGCCAGGCGGTCAGTACCGCCAGCGCGCCACTCAGCGCTTCCACCAGCGGGTATTGCACGGAGATAGGGGTCTTGCAGGCAGCGCAGCGCCCCCGCAACAGGGCATAACTGAGCAGCGGGATGTTTTCGGCGGCGCTGATGACATGGCCGCAAACCGGGCAGCGGGACCGCGGTGTCCACAGATTGAAGAGTGGCTCCTCCGCCGTGGCTTGCCCCAGCAATTCCGCGCATTGGCCCCGCCACTCCCGTTCGAGCATAACGGGCAGGCGGTGGATGACCACGTTCAGAAAACTGCCGACAATGAGGCCGAACAAACCGGCCACGAGGGCGAACAGGGCAGGGGAAGTCGCCAGCGGTTCCAGGATGGCCATGGAAGTTGGTTAGATCGCGGCGCCCAGCTTGAAGATGGGCAGGTACATGGCGATCACCAGACTGCCCACGATGACCGCCAGGATACACATCACCAGCGGCTCGATAAGAGTCGTCATGGCAGCCACGGTGTTGTCCAGTTCTTCCTCGTAGAAATCGGCAACCTTGGTCAACATATCCCCCAGCGAACCCGCCTCCTCGCCGATGGCAACCATCTGGATGACCATATCGGGAAACAGGGTGGTCTGGCGCATGGCGAAGTTGAGTTGCTGGCCGATGGAAACCGAGTCGCGCATCTCCAGCACGGCTTGTTCGAAAACGTAGTTACCCGTAGCGCCAGCCACCGAGGTCATGGCGTCCACCAGCGGCACGCCGCCGCTGAACATGGTGGACAGGGTACGCGCGAAGCGGGCATTGGCAGACAGGGAGATCATGTAGCCAAACAACGGGATCTTCAGCGCCCAGCGGTCGATCAAGTGGTTGAAGGCAGGGGACCGCTTGCGGCCCTCGATGAAGGCGTAGATGGCCCCGCCGATGGCGCCAAAGATCGCCCACCACCAGGCCTGGAAGAACTGCGAGATGCTGATGATCAACCTGGTGAAGGCCGGCAGGTCGGCGCCGAAGCTCTTGAACAGGGATTCGAAGGTAGGAATCACGAAGATCATGATGAAGGATGGTGACCCCGAAGGCCACTACCATAACAATAGCCGGATAGAGCAGGGCCTTCTTGATTTTAGCCTTGATCGCCTCGGTTTTTTCCAGGTAAATGGCGATCTTGCCGAGCAGGGTTTCCAGCACGCCAGCTTCCTCGCCGGCATTCACCAGGTTGCAATAAAGATCGTCGAAATACAGGTGGTGCTTGGCCAGCGCCTTGGCGAAGGTATTGCCGCCCTCCACATCGGCCTTGATGCTGAGAATCATGTCCTTGAGCTTGGGTTTCTTGCTGCTGTGGCCCACCATGTCCAGGGCCTGCACCACGGCGATGCCGGCTTGCAGCATGGTGCATAACTGCCGGGTGAACAACATGATGTCCTTGGGTTTAATCGTGTTGCCCAAGGTGATCAGGGGCTTGGGCTTTTTCTTGACCCGCAGGGGATTGATGCCCTGGCGGCGCAGTTCGACCTTAACCAGGTTAGGGGCGGTACTGCGTATTTCCCCTTTAACCCGTACATTGCGCTTGTCGATGCCCTCCCAAACGAAGGTGATGTCATCGACCGGTTTTCTCTTTGCCAGGCTGGTAGTCTTTGCCACGCTGTAAGTCCTTTAGTCCTTGCTGATCCGATGTTTGCCGCCGGGCCGATGCTGCCCGCGTTGCCGCTGTTTATTCCTTGGTTACCCGATTGAGTTCCGCCAGGCTGGTGACCCCCGCGCTGACCTTATTGAGTCCCGAACGGCGCAGGTTATTGATGCCTTCCCGCTTGGCCTGGTCGGCGATCTGAATGGCGTTGCCGTTGGCCATGATGATGCGGCCTATCTCCTCGGAAACCGGCATGACCTCGTAGATGCCCACCCGGCCTTTATAGCCATGGGTGCATTGGTCGCAGCCCACCGGCCGGTAGAGGGTCAGCCCGTCCAGCTCGTCTTCCCGGGAAACCCTCCTCCAGCAGGGCCTCGGGCGGATATCATCGGTCTCCGGTTCCTTACACTGGCCTGCACAATCGCCGAGCCAGGCGCTGGGCGATGATCAGGGAGACGGAAGAGGCGATGTTGAAAGGCGCGACGCCCATGTTCATCAGGCGCGTCATGGTTTGCGGCGCGCTGTTGGTGTGCAGGGTGGACAGCACCAGATGACCGGTCTGGGCGGCCTTGATGGCGATTTCCGCCGTCTCCAGATCGCGGATCTCGCCCACCATGATGACGTCCGGATCCTGGCGCAGGAACGAGCGCAACGCCTTGGCGAAGTTCATGCCGATCTTGCGGATTGACGTGAACCTGGTTGACGCCTGCGAGGTTGATTTCGACAGGGTCTTCGGCGGTGGAAATGTTGCGCTCGGCGGTGTTGAGTATATTCAGGCCGGTGTACAGCGACACCGTTTTGCCGCGAGCCGGTCGGGCCGGTCACCAGGATCATGCCCTGGGGCTTGTTGATAGCCTTTAGGAACAGTCTCTTTCTGCGTCGTCCTCGTAGCCCAGCGCGTCGATGCCCATTTGCGCGCTGCCGGGATCGAGAATCCGCAACACGACTTTTCTCCCCATAGGGTAGGGCAGGGTATTGACACGAAAATCAATGGATCGCTTTTTGGACAGGTTCATCTTGATGCGGCCGTCCTGGGGCAGCGCGCTTTTCGGCGATATCCAGTCTGCGCCATGACCTTGATGCGGGCGGCAATGCGCGGGGCCATGCTGACCGGCGGCTTGGCGATCTCGATGCAGCATGCCGTCCGTGACGGAACCGCACCCGGTAGGATTGCTCGTAAGGTTCGAAATGGATGTCAGACGCGCCGCTGTTGATGGCGTCCAGCAGCGCCCGATTGATAAAGCGCACGACCGGCGCGTCATCCTCGGAGCCCTGATTGGAGACAATGCCAGCGGAAGGGTCATCCTCACCGCCACTGATGTCGATGTTTTCCAGGTCCTCATCGAGCATCGCCCCCATGCTTTGCGTGGGATTATCGAGCGCGCGCTCGATAATATCCGTCAACTGGTTTTCGATCACCACGACCGGTTCAGTGTTAAGACTGGTCTGGAATTTGATGTCTTCCAGCGCCCGCTGATTGGTGGGGTCGGCAACGCCCAGGAACAAGCGGTTGCCCCGCTTGAACAGCGGCAAGGCACGGTGCCGGCGAATGAGTTTTTCATCCACCAGTCGCACCGGAGCCGCCTCGAGGTCCAGGGTGCTAAGATCATACAAGGGCAGGTTGAATTCCCGCGAGGCTATATAAGCGATGTCCTTGGCGCGGGCGAGCTTGTTCTCGACCAGGTAGGTGACCAGTGGCACATTGGTACGGCGGGCCTGTTGGGTGGCTTGCAGCGCGGCGGGTTCATCCACCACATTATTCCGCACCAGTTGCCTGGCCAGAGCGCCTAACGTGGTCTCAGATAGGGTGTTTTTGATGTCTTTACGGGTTGTGGCCATGGCTTCCGTTCTTTAAATCCTACAACTGAGGTTACCGAGGACCGGTTGGATACCAAACTTTAGACCATTAGCGAGGTATTTGGAAAGGGTTTAAGGTCAACTGGCTGTTTTTCTTGTTTTCCAATAGTTCGGACAGTTTTCACTAACCGTTTGATATTCAGGTGGGGACCTTCGGTATAGGAGAATGTGGGTTTCCATAACGACATTTTCACCGCAACCTAAGGCTTCCATGACCCTAGTAGATGTTGTTTTAAGCCGCCTGTCCAGTGTCGCCAAACCGCAGAGTAAGTTTGAAATCATCCTGCTGACCACCCTGATGTGTCTGCGGGGCAAGGCGAACTTTCGCAATTTGAGTCGCTACGAGATCTTAATGAAAAAACTTACTCCCGGCGGTTCCGGCAAGACTTCGACTTTGTCGAGTTCAACCGTCTTAGTTTGGCCGCCGTTGTCGCCAACGGTAACCCGTGGGTGGCGGCGATGGATGGCAGCTTCAACGACCGTCGATGCCAGCGCATGAATGGCAAGCCGCTTCATCATGCGGTCGAGCATATACCGAAAACACAACATTCAAGGGAATACGTCCAAGGGAATACGTCAAGCCACCTGACACAGGCACCATTTCACAGATTCCGCTGTACCCGCTAGAATCAAGGCTCAAACCACCGTGCACCATCCTGCCCGCCCAAGGGCCTCACAATTTTTACCCGCTGTAACCATCAAGATGAGGGGGTTTTCCCGTGCTAGAAGCCTATCGCAAACATGTTGAGGAACGCGCCGCTCAGGGCGTGCCGCCGCTGCCCCTGGACGCCAAGCAGACCGCTGATCTAGTGGGACTGCTGAAGAACCCGCCCACGGGCGAAGAGGCGACGCTGCTCGACCTGCTGATCAACCGGGTGCCCCCGGGCGTGGATCAAGCTGCTTATGTGAAGGCTGCTTTCCTGGCCGCCGTGGCCAAGGGCGAGGCCCAGTCCCCCCTGGTGAGTCGCCAGCGCGCCATCGAGCTGCTGGGTACCATGCTGGGCGGCTACAACATCCAGCCCTTGATAGACCGCCTAGATGATGCGGAACTAGCCCCAGCGGCTGTCAAAGCGCTTTCTCACACCCTACTGATGTTCGACGCCTATCACGATATCATCGAGAGGGCCAAGACCAACCCCTTCGCCAAGCAAGTGGCCGAGTCCTGGGCCGACGCCGAGTGGTTCACCAGCCGTCCAAAGCTACCCGAGCAGATCACCGTCACCGTATTCAAGGTACCCGGCGAGACCAACACCGATGATCTGTCTCCGGCCAGCGAGGCATGGAGCCGTCCCGACATCCCCCTGCACGCCAAGGCCATGCTGAACTCCCGCCTGGAAGGTGCCCTGGACACCATCCTCGAACTCAAGAAGAAGGGCCATCCGCTGGCCTACGTGGGCGATGTGGTGGGCACGGGATCTTCCCGCAAGTCCGCCATCAACTCCGTGCTTTGGCACATGGGCCACGATATCCCCTGCGTGCCCAACAAACGCCAGGGCGGCGTGATTCTGGGTGGCAAGATCGCTCCCATCTTTTTCAATACGGCTGAGGACTCCGGGGCGCTGCCCATCGAGTGCGACGTGGCCAAGCTCAGTACTGGCGACGTGATCATCATCTACCCCTACGAGGGTAAGATAAGCAATGAAAAAGGCGAGCTGGTCAGCACCTTCGAGTTGAAACCCATCACTCTGCCCGATGAGGTGCGCGCCGGCGGCCGTATCCCCTTGATCATCGGCCGCACGCTGACCGACAAGACCCGCGTCGAACTGGGCCTGACCCCTTCCGAGATATTCCAGCGCCCGGTCGCCCCGCAGGATACCGGCAAGGGCTATACGCTGGCCCAGAAGATGGTGGGCCGCGCCTGCGGCGTGGCCGGCATTCGCCCCGGCACCTACTGCGAGCCGCGCATGACCACGGTGGGTTCGCAGGACACCACCGGCCCGATGACCCGCGACGAACTCAAGGAACTGGCGTGTCTTGGCTTCTCCGCCGATCTGGTGATGCAGAGCTTCTGCCACACCGCGGCATACCCCAAGCCGGTGGACATTCAGACCCATCATACCCTGCCGGACTTCATCGCCTCCCGCAGCGGGGTCAGCCTGCGTCCCGGTGACGGCATCATCCACTCCTGGCTGAACCGCCTGCTGCTGCCCGATACCGTCGGCACCGGCGGCGATTCCCACACTCGCTTCCCCATCGGCATCAGCTTCCCCGCTGGATCTGGTCTCGTGGCCTTCGCCGCCGCGCTCGGCGTGATGCCGCTGGATATGCCGGAATCCGTGCTGGTGCGCTTCAAGGGCGAGATGCAGCCCGGCATCACCCTGCGCGATCTGGTCAACGCCATTCCCTACGCAGCCATCCAGAAGGGCCTGCTGACGGTAGCCAAGCAGGGCAAGCAGAATGTCTTCTCGGGCCGCATCCTGGAAATCGAGGGACTGCCCGATCTGAAGGTGGAGCAGGCTTTCGAGCTATCCGATGCTTCCGCCGAACGTTCCGCGGGCGGCTGCACCGTGCGCCTGAACAAGGAGCCCATCATCGAGTACCTGAACTCCAACATCACGCTCATGAAGTGGATGATCGCCACTGGCTATCAGGATGCCCGCACCCTGGAGCGGCGCATCAAGGCCATGGAGGACTGGCTGGCCAGCCCGGTCCTGCTGGAACCAGACCCGGATGCCGAGTACGCCGAGGTCATTGAGATCGATCTCGCCAAGATCAAGGAACCGCTGCTGGCCTGCCCCAACGATCCCGACGACATCAAAACGCTGGCGGCGGTGGCTGGGGACAAGATCGACGAAGTGTTCATCGGCTCCTGCATGACCAACATCGGCCACTACCGTGCCGCCGGCAAGGTCCTGGATGGCAAGCACGACATCCCTACCCGGCTGTGGATCGCCCCACCCACCAAGATGGACGCCCACCAACTCAGCGAGGAGGGTTACTACTCCATCTATGGCAAGGCTGGCGCCCGCACCGAGATGCCCGGCTGCTCGCTGTGCATGGGCAACCAGGCGCGCGTCAAGGATGGTGCTACGGTAGTGTCCACCTCCACGCGCAATTTCCCCAATCGGCTGGGCAAGGACGCCAATGTCTATCTCAGTTCCGCCGAGTTGGCGGCGGTGTGTGCCATTCTGGGCAAGATTCCCACCTTCGAGGAATACATGGCGCACATGGGCACCATCAACGCCATGGCGGATGATATCTACCGCTACATGAACTTCGACCAACTCCCGGAATACCGCAAGGTTGCGGATGAGGTGACCGCCGCTGCTTAATCGGCACCGCTGTAACAAACCCGCCAGAATTTATTCTGGCGGGTTTTTTTCGGACCAGCAAAACACCTTGCTGAGCGGTCAGGCCAGGGCCGAGAATCCGTCAGATAATATAAAAGGATTGTAGGGGTTCCCTACTCCGACCCGACCTTCAGTCTAGCCAACACAAAACTTCTAACCAGACTCACCAACTAAACGTTATATGGTCAAAAGAAACGGCAATCTGGACCGGAGGAGACCTCCATGAAAAACAGCTTCAATGCCCGCTCACCGCTGTCAGTCAATGGCAAGGAATATGGAATCTATCGCATCAAGGCCCTCGCCGAGCACTGCGATCTCACCCGCCTGCCCTATTCCCTGAAGATCCTGCTGGAAAACCTGTTGCGCTGTGAAGATGGCGAGAATATCACCCACGATCATATCCTGGCGCTGGCCAACTACACCCCCAAACAGTGCCCAGATATGGAAATCGCTTTCACGCCAGCCAGGGTGGTCATGCAGGATTTCACCGGCGTTCCCGCCATCGTCGATCTCGCCGCCATGCGCGACGCCATGAGCCAGTTGGGCGGCGATCCCAACCGCATCAATCCGCTGGCACCCGCCGAGCTGGTGATCGATCATTCCGTGATGGTGGATTACTTTGGCACACCGTCGGCACTGGAACAGAACGCCGCGGTGGAATTCAGCCGTAATCAGGAACGCTATGCTTTCCTGCGCTGGGGCCAACAGGCTTTCGCCAATTTCAAGGTCGTGCCGCCACGCACCGGCATCGTCCACCAGGTCAACCTGGAATATCTGGCGCGGGTCGTTTTCACCACCGAAATAGACGGCGTGCCTGCAAGCCTTTCCCGATACCCTGGTGGGCACCGATTCGCATACCACCATGATCAACGGCCTCGGCGTACTGGGCTGGGGCGTGGGCGGCATCGAGGCCGAAGCGGCCATGCTGGGCCAGCCGATCACCATGCTGATTCCCGGAAGTAGTCGGCTTCAAGCTGACCGGCGCGCTGCCAGAGGGCACCACCGCCACGGATCTGGTACTGACGGTTACCCAGTGGCTGCGAGCCAAAGGGGTGGTCGGCAAATTTGTGGAGTTCTTCGGCCCAGGACTGGCCCAACTGCCGCTGGCCGACCGTGCCACCATCGCCAATATGGCGCCGGAATACGGCGCCACCTGCGGCATCTTCCCCATCGACCAGGAAACCCTGGCTATCTGCGCCTGACCGGCCGCGCCGACGAATTATCGCACTGGTGGAAACCTATGCACGCGCACAGGGCATGTTCCATGAGACAGCACCCCCGAGGCCGAGTACAGCGAGGTGCTGGAGCTGGACCTGGGCAGCGTGGTGCCCAGCCTGGCAGGACCCAGACGCCCCCAGGACCGTATCGATTGCGAGAGGCCAAACAAGCAACGGAAAAACATCTACACCAGTATCAGGCGGAACGGGAAGGTCAGCCCACCAAGCGCCAGGACATTGCCCGTCTGGAGGACGAGGGCGGCACCACCGCCATCGGTGCGGAGGAGTCTCATCATGGCGGCTGCGTGACGGTCGATTACCACGATGCGAGTTCCTGTTACAGGACGGCGCTGTGGTCATCGCCGCCATCACCAGTTGCACCAACACCTCCAATCCCAGCGTCGATCATGGCGCGCCGGCCTGCTGGCCCAGAAGGCCGTGGCCAGCGGGCCTGCGCGTGAAGCCCTGGGTCAAGACCTCGCTGGCCCCCGGCTCCCGGGTGGTCACCGAATATCTGAGGCAGGCCGGGTCTGTTGCCGGCGCTGGAAGCAACTGGGCTTCAACCTGGTGGGCTATGGCTGCACCACCTGCATCGGCAACTCCGGTCCCCTGCCCGAACCCATCAGCCAAGCCATCCATGACGGCGAACTGGCGGTCGCCGCGGTACTGTCCGGCAATCGCAATTTCGAGGGCCGCGTCCATGCCGAGGTCAGGATGAATTTCCTGGCCTCCCCGCCGCTGGTAGTGGCCTATGCCCTGGCCGGCACGATGACGTTCGATATGTATAACGATCCTCTTGGCCACGACCGCCGGGGCAGTCGGTTTTTCTCCAGGATATCTGGCCTTCGCAGCACGAGATCAAGGAGACGGTGCAGGCACCCTGTCACCCAGACCATGTTCCGGCAAAATTATGCCAAGGTATTCCAGGGCGACGCGCGCTGGGCCGCCATGCCGGTGCCGGCTGGGCGCTACGAGTGGGAGCCGCTTCCACCTATATCCAGAACCCGCCCTATTTCGCCAACATGACCAGGGCGCCAGCGGACATCATGCCGATCACGGGCGCACGGGTGCTGGCCATGCTGGGCGATTCCATCACGACGGACCATATCTCCCCGGCCGGCTCCATCAAGGCCGACAGCCCGGCAGGCCGTTATCTGATGGAACATGGCGTGGAGGCCGAGGATTTCAACTCCTACGGTTCCCGGCGCGGTAACCACGAGGTGATGATGCGTGGCACTTTCGCCAACGTCCGGCTGCGCAATGAACTGGCTCCCGGCACCGAGGGCGGCTGGACCCGCCATCAACCCTCCGATGAACAGATGTTCATCTACGATGCCGCCGTGCGCTACCAGGCGGAAGGCGTCCCGCTGTTGGTCATCGCCGGCAAGGAATACGGCGCTGGCTCCAGCCGCGACTGGGCTGCCAAGGGTGCATTATTATTGGGCGTGCAGGCGGTGCTTGCGGAGAGCTACGAGCGTATCCACCGCTCCAACCTGGTCGGCATGGGCGATACTGCCCTTGCAGTTCCAGGACAGGCGAAGGCCGCAAGACGCTGGAGCTGACCGGCCGGGAGAGCTACACCATCGAGGGACTGGAGCTAGGCGCCAAACTGGTCACCGTTGCGGCCAAGGCGCCCGACGGTCAAGGAAATCCAGCTTCCAGGCGCAGGTCCGCATCGACACCCCCAAGGAATGGGAGTACTACCAGCACGGAGGTATTTTGCATTATGTGTTGCGGCAGTTAGCGGCGTGACTGATTAGTCGGATCTTGTACAGACAGTCGTGAGTTAATAGCTAGACTAGATCGATAGTACTTGAGAGCGTTTTCAAGATCGTCTTTCTTATGATACACATCCCCAATCACGGTAAGGCTATATGACAGATCGCGCTGCCAGCCGCTGTTGCTGGGATCGCGCTGGGCCAGACTCTGGGAATCTTCAGACTCGCCTGGTAGGCGGTAAGAGCACCGTCGAGGTCGCCGCGCGCCACCAGCACGTCCCCTACGTTCTCATGGCTCACCGACAGATCGCGCTGCCACTCGCTGTTGCTGGGATCGCGCTGGGCCAGTCGCTGAATAATTTTCAGACCGTTTTGATAAGCTTGCCAAGCACCCTCTAAATCTCCTTGGGCCATTAACAGATTTCCTTGGTTATTGTAAGCAGCGGATCGCCGTATCAATACCTCTGCTTCCTGGCCTTCGATTCCCATGCGCTCGTAATAGGCACTGACTTTTTTATAAACATCCTCTACCAAATCCAGCCGTCCGATCGGCTCCAGCTTATCGCGCAGATCATAGATCAGATAACTCAGCACATCTTCGGCCTCCTTTCGTGCCTGTTTGGCTCGCATCGCCGCTTCCGCTAACTGTTTCGCGTGTTCTTCAGCCTGCCACTTCTCCCACTGGAACACCCCCAGTACAGTGCCTACGACAAACCCCAACACCCCAAGACCAATTTTCAATTTTCTGGGCATCCGCCAGCGTCGGCTGCTCAACACTGGCTGCGCCAGGCTGTCATGGCTCAACTCGTAGTAAAAGCTCTCCAGCCGGGCCTCCTTGCGCAACAATCGGGAATCGACCAGGGTTTGCAGGGCGGGCACGCTGACGCCGTATCTGGATTCGATGTCTTTCTCCTCCAGGATACGGCGGTGCCCCTCGGCATCCAACAAACCCTCTTCACACAGGTCCCGCGCCCGGTTCCGCATCCGCCACGAAACCAGCCGCCGGATGGCATCCAGATAGAAGTTCTGGAGAATCGCTTCCATCCGAGCCCGCCCGCCCAGGTATCCCACATCCACACAGATATCCACCGTGCCCCTGGCCTGCTCTTCGGCCACCCGCTGTTCCACCTGGCGGCACAGGATCTGTAACTGAAAGGGCTCGATGTCGCCGGTTTTACCCCTCAGAAACGCCAGCATCTCTTCGACTGTGCTGTCTTCATAACGAAACGGCCGGGTGGCAAACAGCACCTCCTGCGGCAGCCCGGCCGGTTCAATCACCGCCAGCCTGGCTTGATTCGCGTCCATGGCCGTCAGGCGAAAGCGGTTTTCCAGAATTCTGGGTATATCGCCCCCCAATTCTTGTAAGGCTCCCAGATAATCTTCCCGCAGGCTCAGGATGACCTTTACCGTAGGCAGCTGTTCGCTGTAGGGCAATTTCTCCCCGGCCTGCAGACGTGCCCGCAGGTGCTGGGGTAAACCACTGCCCACCAGTTCTCCCAGTTCGCGGGCCATCCATTGGCGTTTGGCGGCGCTTTGCAGCGTGAAAATTTCCTCGAACTGGTCCAGCACCAGTACCGGCGTCTGTAACACCTCGCCGCGCCAGAACACGGCGGTCTTGAAGAATTCCCACAGGCTGCTGTACTCGCCTGGTGAGTAATCGATCCCTGCCGCCTGACAGGCCCCGGCAATAGCGGTGGTGAACAGCTCCAGTGGCGGCAATTCGGTACGGTTCAGCCGCACTGGCCATGGCAGCAGCTCCCGTTCTCGCAGACGCGGAAACACCCCGGCCTGCAGCAGCGAGGTTTTACCCAACCCGGACTTTCCGAACAACACCAGCAAACTGGTACCCAGCACCTGATAAAACAGGTCGTTGAGCTCACGGTTCCGCCCGAAAAATAACCGCTGGTCGGCCGCGGTATCCATAAAGGGCCGGGCGCCGGGATAACGATCATGACGCTCAGTCTCAGTCATGGCGCTCGCTGTCGCCCCCGCCGGTTCCAATCCTCCTGAATGGCCTGCGCCAGCTCCTGGACACCTTGTGGTGCCATCAGCTCCAGGCTGTGCAGGTGAGACAGCTTGTCCAACACGGCACCGCGTTCCAACTGGACCGGAATCACGAAACGGAACCCCTCGGCAAAGCCCTGCTGCCGTTCCAGGGCTGCGTTAATTTCCTTGTGAAAATAGCTTTCCACTTTCTCCAGCATGTGCGAACTGTGCAACACCAGCACGTAATCCACCTGTTTCTCGATCACGTGGGGAATCTGCCGTTCCCAATTATCGCCGCCCCGCAGGTTCTGTTTGTCCAACCACACCGCGATGCCCAGCGCCTGCAACCGGTCCGCCAGCCTCGCCACCGCGTCCCGGTCCTGATGGCTGTGGCAGAGAAATACCTTAGGCGGATCCGCCGGGGGTGCCGGCATAACCCGGGCTTTGTCGCCAACCGAGGCTTCATAGCGTTGCCGCAAGGCGGTGGCAAAGTCTGCCCAGGACTGCTGCCGGAACTCGATGCAGTGTACCCGCTCGAAGAAAACGATGTTTTGCCGCTGTTCCGGTTGGGTGAAAAAACAGGCATCCTCCAGCGCCAGGGAACGGCTGCGGTGACCATAAGTCCGCAACACATGCAACAAGATCCGCACATACCAGTGCCGGAACCCGAAACCCAAAAACAGAAACGAGGTGTTGGGATCGCTGAAGCGGGCCGTGATGAAGGGTGGCAACGGCGGAGTGCCCTTGATCACATTGACAAGAAAATCCAGCAGATCGTTTTCGGTCAGCACCAGCGAATCCCCTTCCCCCCGATTGCCGTACAGATCATAGACGATGGGATGATGGGGGTCGGTGTCCCGCAGAGCAGAATCGTGTGGTCGCTGAAAGTGATAGTAATCGTATATAGGGGCCTTGCCCGCCGTCAGGAAAGCGTTGCGGAGAAAGCTGTCGAAGCTGGTGTTCACGCACAGCGTGGAGGGCAGGTTCGACAGTTCCTGATGCAGCAGCGTAGTTTCGCCGTCATAGGGCCCATAAAAATCCTGCACGGCGAATTCCAGCTCCAGTCGATCCCGGCAAGATTGATGATAAAGCTGGGCCACGTGGGCTAGCTCATCGCGGGTAATAACCTCGCCCGGTGGTAATTTACCAGCCAGCAACCGCGCCAGGCGGGTCGTCAGAGGGACATCCGGTACGTCAGGTGCGACAGCGACGCCAGGTCCTAGCAATAGGATACAGTTACCCCGCTGAGTCGTTTGCACGAGTCGGCGCTAGTCCTGTTCGTTTAAGGCTTCCATGAAGGTCTGTTCACTTGTTTCTCCCGCACCCAGCCGGATACGACGCTATCCGGGGTAGCCACCAGAATAGCCTTGCGGGAGTTCTTCAAGCCGCTATGCAGCCCTTCCGAGAAATTCTGCCCAGGCACCAGTTGCCAGGCGTCCAGCCATACCTTGTAGCTGCGCTGGCAGAGGTTGTTGGCCAGTGTGATAACCCACGGCTTGTGGATACTGCGATGATTGATAAAGACATCGTACTGATCATTTTCAGTTTCGGTATCCATGCTTACCTTCATTCCACTTCCTCCTCGCAGGACTCTCTAAGAGGGGTAGGTACTGCCCATAAGCCGGTGTTTTCAGATCCTCCCCCTTCGTAAGGGGGAGACTTGTTAACTGATGCCTACCACCCCTGTTAGCTCACGGGGCCAGGGACTCTTTACTCTTCTCTGGGGGAAAGTTTCTCTTCTAAGCGCTTAAGCTGAGCTTCGAGTTCAGCAATGCGGGCTTCGGCAACTTGGCGGGCCTGCTCGGCTTCCTGGTAACTCAACAGCTTCTGCCCGGGGACGGGATCATAAAAACGCAGCTTGTTATTCTCCAACCGCAAATCGAGCCCCAGCACATCGCTGTGTAGCGACAGTTCACCATTTTCTGCGATTCCAGCGGATAGCGGCTGGTAATTTTTATCCACCAGCCGGAAACCCTGGAGAGGCGGCATCAGATAATCTCCGGTGGGGTCATATTGCCAATATTCCTTGATCTCCAAAAAAGCATAAATCCCCCGTTTGGAGCCCTGATCTTCGCTGCGGGTACTCCTGGAAGTAATCTCCAGAACAAAATCTGGCCCCTTGGGCTCTTTCCATAACATATATGAAAAACGGTCTTGTTTGGGCGCACCGATGACCACGAAAACATCCGGCGCTACCACCGCTTTGGGATTACCTTCTTCATAATAGAGAAACATATTGCCGGCGACGTAGACATCATCGTGCGCCTGAAAATAAGCCCTGAGCGCTTCGATAGCATAAATCAGGGGGTCAAGTTGAAAGTCGCTTTCTGCCACAGGCTTACCATCGGAATAGGGATAGTCGATCTCATCGACAGGGTAAATAACCGGCGCAGACATCGGTTGCACCCTCATAAGCATGAGTGGATTATCAAGAGGCTTCAGCAGCGCCCCTTCCTGGCGGCAATCCGCAGGCGCAGGGCGTTGAGCTTGATGAAGCCTTCCGCATCTTTCTGATTGTAGGCACCGGCATCGTCTTCGAAGGTGGCGATGTTGGCATCGAACAGGCTGTCGTCAGACTTGCGGCCCGTCACGATGACGTTGCCCTTGTAGAGTTTGAGGCGTACCACCCCGTTCACGGGGGACTGGGAGGCATCGATCATCGTCTGGAGCAGCTTGCGCTCTGGGCTCCACCAGTAGCCGTTGTAGACCAGGCTGGCGTAGCGGGGCATCAGTTCGTCCTTGAGATGGGCCACTTCCCGGTCCAGGGTCAGAGATTCTATCGCCCGATGAGCCTTGAGCATAATGGTGCCGCCGGGGGTTTCGTAGCAGCCGCGCGACTTCATGCCCACGTAACGGTTCTCGACCAGATCCAGGCGACCGATGCCGTTTTGGCCACCCAGTTCGTTCAGCCTGGACAGCACCTGGGCAGGGCTCAGCGCGACCCCGTCGATGGCGATGATGTCGCCGCCGCGGTACGTGAGTTCGATGTAGGTGGCCTTGTCCGGCGCCTGCTCCGGGGAGATGGTCATGCGCCATATATCCTCCTCTGGCTCGGCCCAGGGATCTTCCAGGATCTGGCCCTCGTAGGAGATATGCAGCAGGTTGGCATCCATCGAGTAAGGCGATTTCTTGCCATGGCGCTCGATCGGAATGCCATTTTTTTCGGCGTAGGCCAGCAGCGTTTCACGCGAGGTCAGATTCCACTCCCGCCAAGGCGCAATCACCTTGATGCCAGGCATCAAGGCATACGCCCCCAGTTCAAACCGCACCTGGTCGTTACCCTTGCCGGTGGCGCCATGGGAAATGGCGTCCGCCCCGCACTCCCGGGCGATCTCCACCTGGCGCTTGGCGATCAGCGGACGGGCGATGGAGGTGCCCAGCAGGTATTCGCCCTCGTAGAGGGCGTTGGCGCGGAACATGGGGAAGACGAAGTCACGCACGAATTCCTCACGCAGATCGTCGATGTGGATTTCCTTCACACCCAGCGCCTGAGCCTTGGCGCGGGCCGGTTCCAGTTCCTCGTCCTGACCGATATCGGCGGTAAAGGTCACGACCTCGCAGTGGTAGGTCTCCTGTAGCCACTTCAGGATCACTGACGTGTCCAGGCCGCCCGAATAGGCCAGTACGACTTTCTTGATGTCCGCCATTGACTTCTCCATGATGTAAACAAGATAAAAAAACGCCCCCGCCAGTGCGCGGAGCCTTGATAAGGAGGTTAGCTTAAAGCGTTGCTAGCCTAGGTCAAGTTGCAGGAGTTGTTGTCTCATAATGCCTCAAACGCGAAATTGCGAAATTAGTTGGAGCGAAGCCATGCGCCCTCCCTGTTCCCGGCCGGATTGATAATCCCAGGAAATCAGACCATGCAGATCACCCTAACCCGGCCCGATGACTGGCACGTGCACGTGCGCGACGGCGCCGCTCTTCATGCCGTGGTTCCCCACACCGCCCGCCAGTTTGCCAGGGCCATCATCATGCCCAACCTGCGCCCGCCGATAATCACCACCGAACAGGCCCTGGCCTACCGGCAGCGCGTCCTGGCCGCGGTCCCCACGGGCTTGGACTTCGATCCCCTGATGACCTTATATCTCACGGATAATACCTCACCCAGGGAAATCGAGCGCGCCAAAGTCTCGGGCCAGGTATTGGCTTGCAAACTGTATCCTGCCGGAGCCACCACCAACTCCGACTCCGGTGTCACCCGTATCCAATCCATCTATCCGGCGCTGGCGACCATGGAGGAAACGGGATTGTTGCTGCTGGTCCACGGTGAGGTAACCAACAGCGACGTGGACATCTTCGATCGAGAGGCGGTGTTCATCAGGCGTGTGCTCATGCCCCTCAGCGACCGTTTTCCCCGCCTCAAGGTAGTCATGGAACACATCACTACCCAAGAGGCCGTGGATTTTGTCACCGCGGCGCCCGCCACGGTGGCGGCCACGATTACCGCCCATCATTTGCTCTACAACCGCAACGCCCTGTTCCTGGGCGGTATCCGTCCGCATTACTACTGCCTGCCGGTCCTCAAGCGGGAAGTCCACCGGCGGGCACTGTTGGCGGCGGCAGCCAGCGGCAATCCCAAGTTTTTCCTTGGCACCGACAGCGCCCCCCATGCCCGCCATACCAAGGAAACGGGCTACGGCTGCGCCGGCTGTTACACCGCCCATGCCGCGCTGGAACTCTATGCCGAAGCGTTCGAAGAGGCCAACGCCCTGGAACGGCTGGAGGGCTTCGCCAGCTTTCATGGAGCAGACTTCTACGGCCTGCCGCGCAATCGCGGGGCCTTGACCTTGCGCAGGGAAACCACACCGGTGGCTACCCAGTTCGAGTTTGGTGACGCCACCCTGATCCCCCTGCGGGCCGGCGAAACCCTCACATGGAGGCTGGTGGATTCGCCAGCGAGCGAAAATTTCTGAACCAGATGAGGAAAATCGGTAGCTTACCCTTAGACTTTAGGAAAACATCAGCCTTGGGTTCCCGTAACTATGCAAACGCTCGACTGGTACTTCGACTTCATCTCGCCGTTCGCCTATCTGCAACAGGAACGCTTCGACCGTTTGCCGGCGGACGTCGAGGTGTGCTGTAAACCTGTGCTGCTGGCCGGCCTGTTGGACCACTGGGGCAGCAAGGGACCGGCGGAGATGCCCGCCAAGCGGATTTTTACCTACCGCCATGTGCACTGGCTGGCGGGCCAGCACGGCATCCCCTTCCGCATGCCTCCCGCCCACCCCTTCAATCCTCTCAAGCTCCTGCGTTTGGCCATCGCCCTAGGTAACCAGGCCGGCACAATACAGGAAATCTTCCGCTTCGTGTGGCGCGACGGCCAGAGCACCGAAGACCCGGCAGCCTGGGCAGCGCTGACCGCCAAACTGGGCCTGGCAAACGCCGCGGCGCGGATCGATGAGCCGGTGGTGAAGCGGGCGCTGCGCCGCACTACCGAGGAGGCAATTGCCCGCGGCGTGTTCGGCGTGCCCACCTTCTGGGTGGATAGCGAGTTATTCTGGGGTTTTGACGCCACCGGAATGCTGCTGGACTATCTCAACGACCCCTCCCTGTTCCAGGATCCGGAGATGCAGCGCATCAGCAACCTGCCGGTTGGCGTGCAGCGCCTATAATGGGTGTCATTTTTGTCACGCCTATCAAGGAGCCATCATGACCCAGATCTCCCAGCAGGAATTTGAACAACTGGCCAGGGAGCACGTGCCTTTCGTGGGCATGCTCGGCATCCAGGTGGAACACATCGAGGCTGGCAAGGCCACCATCCGCATACCGTTTCGGGAAGATTTCATCCGTCCGGGCGGCACGGTCGCGGGACCCGTGCAGATGGCCTTGGCGGATCTAGTGATGTACGCCGTGGTCTTGAGTTTGATCGGGCGGGTGGAGCTGGCCGTCACGACCAATCTGAATTGCAACTTTCTGCGGCGCCCGCGCCCCGCGGATTTGATCGGCCACGGCAAGATCCTCAAGCTCGGCAAGCGGCTGGCGGTGGGCGAAGTGCTGCTGTACTCCGAAGGTGATGCGGAGCCGGTCGCCCACGTCACCTGCACCTATTCCATCCCGCCAGTCCGCGCGGCCTAATTTCCGAGAATCCATACCAGGAGAAATACCATGAAGAAGTTGCTGATGCTATGCGCCTTTACTCTGTTGGGATGCAGCGTCGCGTGGGCCGAGATCGTGACCAGGGCCATCGAATACAAACAGGGCGATGCCCGCTTGGTGGGTTATTTGGCCTATCCCAAGGATAGTAAAGCGCCACTCCCCGGCGTGCTGGTGGTGCCCGAATGGACTGGCTTGACGCCCTATCCCAAGCGCCGTGCCGAGCAATTGGCGGAACTCGGCTATGTGGCCCTGGCCGCGGATATTTACGGCGACGGCAAAGTCGCCGCCGATACGAAGGAAGCTGCAGCTCTGGCAAAGATTTATAAAGATGATAGGACACTCATGCGGGCTCGAGCGCAGGCGGGCCTGGAAACCCTGAAATCCCAGCCCATGGTCGATGCGAAGCGGGTCGCCGCCATTGGTTATTGTTTTGGCGGTACCACCGTCCTGGAACTCGCCCGCAGCGGGGCCGACGTTGCCGGGGTGGTGAGCTTCCATGGCGGTCTCGACACTCCCAACCCAACGGATGCCAAGAACATCCGTGGCAAGGCATTGGTTCTGCAGGGGGAGACGACCCCTTCGTGCCGCCCGAGCAAGTAGCGGCTTTCCAGGACGAGATGCGCAAGGCCGGCGTGGACTGGCAGTTTGTCACCTATGGCGGCGCCGTGCACAGCTTCACCAATCCGACCTCCGGCAACGACAATTCCAAAGGCGCCGCCTACAACGCCGCCGCCGACCGCCGCTCCTGGCTTGCCATGCAACAGTTCTTCAACGAGTTGTTCAAAAACTGATGCCGTTAGCCCGTTCCTGCACAACCACATCCTCAACCAATAAACCATTACTAACTGTGAACATCAACCATTTAACTCGGAACCTTCAACGCACACTGCCCACCGCGCAGGTGGTCGAAACCCCGCTGCCACTCTGTCCGCAATTAAACTTATATCTGATAAGCGCAGATAATATGCAGAAGTCTTTTAGCCCGGATGAAATCCAGCTAATTCTCGATAACACGCCTTACTGGACATTCTGCTGGGCCAGCGGCCAAGCCTTGGCATACTATATTTTTCAAAACACGCCACTGTTTAAAAATAAATCTATCCTGGATTTTGGCTCTGGTTCAGGTGTAGTGGCGATTGCCGCGGCGCTGGCGGGCGCTAAAAAAGTGGTTGCTTGCGATATCGACCAGGATGCGCTGGCGGCGGTCAAAGCCAATGCCGCTCTCAACAACGTAGAGGTTCATACGTGTGAGTCCGTGGATGAGATTGCCGAGCGGTTTGATCTGATTATTGCCGCCGATGTGCTTTATGATCGAGAAAACTTTTATTATCTCGAGAAATTTTTAAGTTATGCGTCGGAAATTCTGGTTGCCGACTCCCGTGCCAAAAAAATCGACGTATCTCCCTATAAAAAGATAACCGAAATAAATTCGTTTACCCTGCCTAACTTAGATGAACTTGACGAATTCAACAAGGTAGGCATCTATCGGGCTTTACCTGTTCATTCTTGACTTGGCGGCCGATATGATCAATATCATAGATGCTGAAACGCCTGAGCAACTGACTTTAAATAATTATGAGTAAACCCCCGGATCTGCCGGGGGACTCAACAAGGTTTGACCTTTACGGGAGTCGGTTTTGCCGCGCAGCGCAAATGAGCATTGGTGTGAGCCACGGATTGCCATCAACAATGCAATTCATAGATTTTCCAGAGTGATAGATTCGGAGTCACTGAAGAATGGTTGCAGTACATAAAATGGACCAAAGCAACTCAGCCGCCTTGGGCGGCTCATGGTTTACAGCGCCTTTGAGGCGCAACCCCCTAAAGCCCCCGGCTCTGCCGGGGGATATTTACTTTATTTGGCTTGACATTAATTGCCAACATATTGGGATTAAATACTACTAAGCTGACGCCTGACCGGCGAATATTGAGATACATCTCATCGATTTTTCACCGAGGGAACTCTTTGATTCGGTTTATCTAAAAAACCCAATTTTGATGATGATGCCGGCGACACAATGGACTCCAATGTTAAGCACAAACCACCCCAACAAACGGATTCTTAAAATTACTGTCAAGAATCCATTAATCAGCCCAACCGTTAACGAACAGGCGATAATCGTTACTGGTCTTCTCCGTATCAACCAATCAGTAATGCCAGAATCACCAAGGTAACCGTCTCTGTGAGTTCACAGGTGGCACCTAGAATATCGCCGGTCACTCCACCCAGCCGCTCCAATAGAAGTTGGCGCAGACCTATAAAACTCATGCCAAGCATGAAAATCAGAATTATACCGTCCCCGCCTAGTTCCCAGAGGGTCACGCCAACAATACCCAGCAATAGCCATCCACAGACGCGCCGTGGCAAATAGTCCGCATGAGCGACGCCGATCCCTTCGGGACGCACATAAGGCGTTGTGACCAACATCATTAGGATGGCGGCACGCCCCATCACCGGCGTCCATACCAGCATCTCCCAGGCATTTTGCTCCACCATCACCTTAAGGGCGGCAAATTTAACGAGCAGGGTCAGAATCATCACCATGATGGCCATGGGGCCGCTACGCGGGTCCTTCATGATGGCCAGCGTTTTTTCTCGATCCCCATGGCCTCCGATCCAGGCATCGGCGGCGTCGGCCAGCCCGTCCAAATGTAAACCGCCGGTGGTCAACGCCCATACCGCTAGGAGCAGGGCCGCCAGTACTCCGGAATCGCCGTGCGGAAAAACCGCGTCAAGACCCGCCAACCCCAGGCCGATGATCAGCCCTACGAAGGGAAAGAAAAATACTGACCGTCCCCAATCCTGGGGGCGTGGTTCGAAGCGCACTGGGACCGGGATACGGGTCAGAAAAATCAGGGCAAGACTCAGCCCCCTGATCATTCCAAACCCTTGCCATGAAACACCAACAGCGGCTCGCTTTCGGCCCCACGACCGTAAATACGCACCCGGCTGCAACTGGCGTAGGGAACCTCTAGCCGCCAGAGCCGCCCGGGCGACATCTCCAGTACTTGGCACAGCACCATGCGTATCACTCCACCATGCGCCACCACCAGCACATGACGACCGGCGTGCCGTTCCAACAAGGTCCGCCAGGCAGCACTAACCCGGGCGGCGAAATTCGCCAGCGGTTCGCCATCCGGGGGAGGATAGTTCAGCGGATCGCTCCAGAAACGACGCTGAGCATCGGAAGTAACGGCATCAATTTCGGTAGTGGTTCGGCCTTCCCAGGCGCCGAAACTGATTTCGCGGAATTCAGGTTCAGTTTCCAGCGGCAGCCCGTGACGTTCGGCCAATTCCCTGGCAAAAGCAACACAACGGCGTAGTGGTGAACTGACGATAACATCCCAGGGATGATGCTCGCCCACCGCCGTCCGCATCTGCTCCCAGCCGCATTCACTCAGTGGGTCGTCCATGGAGCCCCGGTAGCGAATACCCCCCACCGGCTCGCCATGGCGCAGCAAATCGATACTGGTAACGAGATTCTCTGTCATGAGATACGAACCCGCACTGCGACGGCCGCAGTTGTCATCATCTGGCCAACAACTCCAGCACCCGCTCATGCAGTCGCCCGTTGCTGGCCAGAATACCGGTGGTTTCCAGACCCAAGGGCTTACCCTCCAGATCCGTTACCCGCCCGCCCGCCTCCTGGATGAGGACACTCAAGGCGGCCACGTCCAGAATATTGACATCGGATTCAATCACTACGTCGAGCTTGCCAGCGGCCAGCAAATGGTAGTGATAAAAATCCCCATAGCCGCGGGTCCGGTTAACCTGGCGGATAAGCTTAGCGAGGCTCGACCATCGCCAGTCGCCGGCCAGGGTTTTAACATTGCCGAAAGAAAGAGTGGCGCTGGCCAACTCCTGGATGTTGCTGACCCTTACCGGCCGCTCGTTGAGAAAGGCACCCCTACCGGCCTCGGCGTAGGCCAGCTCGCCAAAGACCGGCGCATTGGAAACACCCAGGACAAAGGCGTCGCCTTTCAGCAGCGCGATCTGGGTCGAAAAAAAAGGATTTTCCCGGACAAAGCTCTTGGTCCCGTCGATGGGGTCAACCAGCCAAGTGTATTCGGCGTCAGGCCGGTCTTTGCCGGTTTCCTCCCCAAAGAAGCCATGTTCCGGAAAAACGTCCTCGAGGATACCCTTGATAGCCTGCTCTGTTTCCACGTCCGCCACGGTAACGGGCGTCTGGTCAGCCTTGAGACTGACGCCAATATTGCTTTGGTAATAGTGCATGATGATCGCTTCGCCAGCACGGGCGGCCTGAATGGCGGTTTTCAGAAACAGACTCTGCGGCATGCCGATATCCTTACGCTAGGTAACACTGCTCCGAACGGTCCAGCCGGCCATTCGAAACCGGAACTATTTTAACAGCCTCAAGAACGGCTAAAACGCCGCCTGGCGACCTTAACACTCTAAAGTCATCCACAATCAGGTCAGCCCGCCCGCGTCAGCACACCGACGTGAGGAACAGCGATGCATATTGAAATTGCTATCGGTACGGGCGCAGATAAATGCCTTCATACAGGCGCTTGACATGATGCATGAGCCGCAGCGGCGGCAGACTGACCGTGCGTTTTGGGGTGCGCACCACCAGCATGCCATCCTCGAGGCTATCCAAAATGCACATCAGTTCCACCTTGAAAATCCGCTCCGGCAACTTACCGTCAAACTCCAAGAGCAGATTGGCGGCCGCTGTACTGGCCTGACGATTAGCCATGCGAGCCTGCTTGGGCATCCACTCGGGGCCGGGGAAACTACCCGAGTCGCCAGCCACATAGACCTTGTTCCAGCCCTGCACGCGACAGTGCGCATCGGCTTTCAGCAGGCCACCCGGGGAACGCGGCAGGTCGGTGGCGTCAAACCAGTCGCTGCCGGTCAGGCCGGGCATGAACAAAATCAGGTCAGCGGGAATCTCGCCGCCTTCGGTGATCACCTTGTTGGCCTCGAAGCCCTTCAGCTTGTGTCCCAGATGGGTTTCGATGCGGCGGTCGTGCATCACCCCGAACAAGCGTTCCACCGCCTTCGCGCCCAGGCGCTGCCCAGGCTGGGAAGCCGGGCTGAAGAACACCAGTTTGAATCGATTGCGTCGCCCTTGGCGCCTTAGCAGAGTATCCAAACCCAACAGAAACTCGAACATGGGACCACCACGCAGGGCGGATGGCTCCTGAGGATTGCTGGCGAAGCCCACGGCGATAACACCCTCCGCTAGCGCCTGTATGCGATCGCGAATGGCCTCCGCGGCGGCGATACCTTCGCAAGGTAGGATGACCTGCTCGACACCCGGTAGTTTTTTGATAAAGCGCCCGCCCGAGGCAATGATCAGGCCGTCGTTGACCACCGTTCCAGTCTTGGTCACCACCCGCCGGCCACCAGCCTCTAACCCAGTTACCTCACCCTGGTGGAAACGTATCCCGTTGCGCAACAGAAACGCGCGCAGGTCGATACGCAGATCATTCCCCTTGCGCAACCCAGACGGGATCCAGATCAGGCTGGGATAGTAGATGAACTCCGGCCGGGGAGCGATTAGCGTGATATCCAGGCTGGCGTCCAGTGCCCGCAGCCGGCGCGTCGCCGTGAGGGCGGCGAACCCGCTACCAATGACAGTGATACTTTTCATGCTTTTCCTTCAATGAACGGATAAAATGGCGATCGATCGATACATTACAGCACACCTCAAGACTTGCCCAAAATCCACGTTTCCTTACCCGCACTTCGGAATTTACGGTAAGCATTACAACAGACGCATTTTTGGCGTATTTCGCATTCATCAGGAGCACTGCATGGGCAATCGACTTTCCAAGATATATACCCGCACCGGAGATAAGGGTACCACAGGCCTGGGCGATGGCAGCCGCGTCGAAAAGGACAGCCTGCGCATTGAAGTCATCGGCACGATAGATGAGCTAAATTGCACCGTCGGTATGGTCCTAGTTCATGATCTCCGCGACCCTATCCGCGACACCCTGAACGACGTTCAACACAGGCTGTTCGACCTGGGCGGCGAACTGAGCATGCCGGGTTATGAGGCCATCCGTGCCGAAGACGTGACCATGCTGGAACAGGAACTGGACACCTTCAATGCCGGTCTGCCGCCCCTCAAGGAATTTATCCTGCCGGGCGGCGGTCCGGCGGCGGCCGCTTGTCATCTGGCCCGCGCCATTTGCCGCCGCGCCGAGCGCCACATGGTAAGCCTGTCCCGCCATGAGGACATCAATCCCCATGGCCAGGCGTATCTGAACCGGCTGTCGGACCTGTTATTCGTGCTCTGCCGGATTCTGGCCCGTGACGAAGGCGGCCTGGAAGTCATGTGGCGCCACGACCGCAACCGAGTGCGTCGGGAAACGCCAGCGGAGTAACTTCCCCTCCATGCTATTTTGCCCGTATCAGCCAACACTGATGAATCCTGGGATTACGTTCGAAATCCCGCGGAATGGTCTTGGGAGTGATATCCTCGGCAGCTAGCTCAGCCAAGCCCTCTCGGTCCATCTTAAAGCGGCGGTTGTTGGTGGAGAAAATCAGCATGCCACCTTTGTCCAACAGCCGCGCTGTCCGCTGGATCAGCTGCACATGATCCCGCTGTACATCGAAATTGTCCGTCATGCGCTTGGAATTGGAGAAGGTAGGCGGGTCCAGGAAGATCAAGCCGAATTGCTGCCGGACCGCGCCCAGCCATTCCAGGCAGTCGGCCCGCACCAAGTCATGCTGGCGGCCACCGATGCCGTTCAAGGCCAGGTTGCGCTGCGCCCAGTTTAGATAGGTCTGCGACATATCCACCGAAGTCGTGGCACTGGCGCCATTCAGCGCGGCATAGACCGTGGCGGTGCCGGTATAGGCGAACAGGTTCAGAAAGCGCCTGCCCTGGGCCAGTTCGCCGAGCAAGCGTCGGGTAGGACGGTGGTCCAAAAACAAGCCGGTATCCAGATAATCGCTGAAATTCACCCAAAACCGGCAGGGTCCCTCGCAGACCTCGTGAAATAGCCCGCTTTCCGCCTGTTTTTGGTATTGATTCAGACCTTTCTGGCGTTTGCGCACCTTGAGAAACACCCGCTCTTCCGGCACCTCAAGCGCGGCGGGAATGACCGCCATGATCCGCTCCAGACGCTCCTGAGCACGTTCGGGATTTATGGCTTTGGGAGCTTCGTATTCCTGCACGTGGACCCACTGCTCGTAGATATCCACCGCCACTGCGTATTCCGGAATATCGGCGTCATACAGCCGGTAGCAACCGATGCCCTCACGTTTGGCCCAGCGACCCAGATGGTGCAAATTCTTGCGCAGCCGATTGACGAACATGTCCGCCCCCCCGGCCAATGCGGCTTGCCGAACTTTTTCGCGGGCCCGCGACGCGGCCCCGGCCCGGTCCACGAAATAGGCCGGCTCTACCGCGAAACCGAGCAGCTTGCAGGCGAGCGCGCCATTGTAAAAGGCATTGACCTTAAGCGCCCGCAAACCCATGCGTTTCCCCAGTTCCGGATTACCGGTGAACACCGCCGCCCGCCAGCCGAAAAACCGCACTTTGAGCACATCGCCCAGTTGCTCATACAGCGCTTCCAGTTCCTGTATCCCCCCGAGCCGTTCGCCATAGGGAGGATTCACCATTACCAAGCCAGGGACACTCGCCTTTGGGGGCTTGGCACGGCTCAGTTCACGGCACTCGACCTGCACCAGAGACTGGACCCCAGCCCGCCCGGCATTGATTTGGGCGGCGCGCACGGCGCGGGGATCGCGATCATAGCCCAGGATGGGCGGCACCCCGCGCATGCCGGCGTCGCGCCGCCCTCGGGCCTCGACCAGCAGTTCCGCCCACCGCGCGGCGTCATGCTGGCGCCAGCCCAGGAACCCCCAATATTGCCGCGCCAGTCCGGGAGCGCTATCGGCAGCCAGCAGGGCGGCTTCGATGAGCAGCGTGCCGGAACCACACAGCGGGTCCAACAGGGTACCGCCGGCTGCCGCGATTTCTGACCAGCCGGCTTTGAGCAACAGCGCGGCGGCCAGATTCTCCTTGAGGGGCGCGATGACGGTCTCCTCCCGATAGCCGCGCCGGTGCAGGCTGTCGCCCGCCAGGTCCAGGCTTACTCTGGCCACGTCGTGGAGCACATAACAGTTGATACGCAGATCCGGGCGCTGGCGCTCCACGCTGGGTCGCACTCCATAGCGTTCCCGAAAGCGATCGACAATCGCATCCTTGATTTTCTGGGCGCCGAACTGGGTATGGGTAATGCTGGAATTGCTTGCCACAAAATCCACCAGCAGGGAACCCTCGGGCGCCAGATGCTCTTCCCAGCGCAAGGCGTATGCACCCTGGTACAGATCTTCGGCGGCGGCGGCGGGAAAATCCCCCAAGCGCAGCAAGATGCGGTTGGCGGTGCGCGACCACAGGCAGGCCCGATAGGCCGTGACCAGCGTTCCCCGGAACACCACCCCGCCCCGGCTTTCCTTAACCTCCGCAGCGCCCAGCGCCCTCAACTCCTCCGCCAGCAGAGGTTCAATGCCCTTGGGCGCGGTGGCGAATAAGTCATAGTCATTCATTACATTTTTTCCAGGCGGATGGAGGACAGGATTGTTATTCTATCCGAGAGCCAATTCGAGCAGGGGAGCAAAACAGCCTGATGAGCAAGGGCATTAGAGACAGCGCGGGTTATTATCAACCACTGACCGAGAATACTGGCCTGGCCGCCGGTTGCCAGCTTCGCTTCGACCGCGGCACCTTGTTGCTGGAAGGCAGCCCCACACCGCCGCTTGGGGTGGAAAACTGGTTCCGGTACGATCCGCGGGTGGATGCCTATCGGGCACCGGCGCACTGTTATGCTCAAGTCATCAGCCTGCTGCGGGGTTGCCTGGTTCGCAACCAGGCGCCCCGTTACGGGCGCCTCCAACTGGCCTGCGCGTTGCCCGTCGATCCCTATCCTCATCAACGGGATGCCTTGAACTGCTGGCAGGCCGCCGGAGGACAGGGATTGGTCGTGCTTCCCACCGGGGCGGGCAAGACGCTGGTCGGTCTGCTGGCCCTGAGCTGGGCGCGGCGGGATGGCTTGATCCTGGTGCCTACCCTGGATTTGATGCAGCAATGGTACGCGCTACTCAAGGCGGCCTTTCCAGAGCAGGACATTGGGCTGATCGGGGGCGGCTATCACGAGGTGATGCCGCTCACCATCGCTACCTACGATTCAGCCTCCCGGCACAGCGACCGGCTGGGCAACCGGTTCGGCACGCTGATCTTCGACGAGGTCCACCATCTGCCCTCGGAGTTTTACCGCAGTATCGCCGAGTTCTCCCTGGCCCCCTATCGCTTGGGGCTCACCGCCACCCCCGAACGCAGCGATGGAAAACATGCCGATTTGGTGGAACTGGTAGGCCCCACCGTATATCGCAAACAGCCTGCCGAACTGGCGGGCGATGTGCTGGCGCCGTTTCAGATCCGGCCCGTTTACGTGGCGCTTTCCGCGGCGGAACGCAGCGCCTATCAACAGGCCCTGGACGAGCGCAACCGCTTCCTGCAAGCGAACCGTATTTCCCTGGGCTCCCTGCAGGGCTGGAACCGTTTTGTCATGGTCTCCGCCAAGAGCATGGAGGGGAGGCGCGCCCTGCGGGCGCACCGGGAGGCCAGGCGCATCGCTCACGCCACCCCGGCCAAACTGCGCGCACTGGCTAATATCCTGGCCAGTCATATTGGCGCCAAGACGGTGATCTTCACCGCGGATAACGCGACCGCCTACGAGGTGTCACAGCGCTTCCTCATTCCCTGCCTAACCCATCAGACGCTGGTCAAGGAGCGCCAGTGCATCATTGACTCCTTCAAGGACAGTACCTACACCGCCATTGTCACCAGCAATGTCCTCAACGAAGGGGTAGACGTACCCGATGCCTCCATCGGCGTGATTCTCTCCGGCAGCGCCTCCAGCCGGGAATTTGTGCAACGCCGGGGCGCATCCTGCGCCGTGGCAAGAACAAGCACGCCGTCCTCTACGAGGTGGTAGCCCGCGAAACCCGTGAGGAACGGGTGGCGGAACAACGCCGGGCGCCGTTTGGACAGGACAACCGGCCAAGCGAGAGCTTGGCGCTTTTCAGCCAGGACGAACCGGGCGATTATCAAACAGAGCCACGCTGATGCTGCCCTCCGCCCTGCTGTTCTCCAACCGGCGCGGCGCTCAGGTCTATCCCCGCTTCCTGCGCCCGGAACAGCACCCCTGGGCAGCGGAAGTATTGAACCTTATCCATGCCCATCAGCATAAGACCCGCGGCGAGCTACAAGAAGCGCTACGCGCCCTGGAAGGCGATTCCCCCGATTACCGAGTTATCAGGGCTTCGCCCACCTGGCCTTGAATGACGCGGAGTTCGCGCTGGCGCTGCAAGAGGTGGAACCGGTAACCTTGCGCCGGGAAGCGTTCACGCTGGCGGCCCGCGCGGGATACGGGGAACCGCAAGCGCAAACCGTGCTGGCGACCCTGGCGGAAAAATACCGGCTCGAACCCGAGGTGCTGCGCGATGCCCTCTATGCCGATCTGCCGGAAAACCATGTGCTCGCTGCCCTGCCTGATTTCACGCCCGCGAATCTCGTGGACCGCTACAACCTGGCGCAAGCCCAGGGCCTGCTCTATTGCGCACTGCACCTGCGCATCACCGCCCATCGCAACGTGCCGGGCGAATACCGCCGGCTTTTCCATCAGCTCAAGTTTCATGGCCTGATGTACGCGGTAGAGGGCAATCTGGAGGATGGCTACCAGATCTACGTGGACGGTCCCGCCAGCCTGTTCAAGCAAACCCGCAAATACGGCATCCGGATGGCTGGTTTTCTACCAGCCCTGCTGCATATTTCCCGCTGGGAGATGGAGGCGGTGCTCCAGATGGAAGGACGCGAAGCCGTCTACGGCCTGACTTCCCAGGCGCCCCTGGTCTCCCATTACGCCAAGCCCCCCGCCTACGACAGCCTGCTGGAACAGTCCTTTGCGGAGCGTTGGGCGGAACTGAACACGCCTTGGGCGTTGGAGCGGGAGGTAGAGGTTATCGACTTGAAAGGCACGGTATTCGTGCCCGACTTCGCCCTGCGCCATCCCGATGGCCGGATCGTGCATATCGAGATCATGGGCTTCTGGCATCCTGATTATCTGCGTCGCAAGCTCGACAAGGTCCGCCGGGCCAATCGGCAGAATCTCATCCTGGCCGTTTCCGACCGGCTCAACGTGGGCGAGGAAGACCTCCGGAACATACCTGGGCCGGTGATATTCTTCAAGGGCAAATTGGAGCCCAGGCAGGTAATGGTGGTGGTGGAAAAACTGGTCATCAGTGAATGTCGCTAAAGGGCGCTTGGTTTGGTTGCGCTTAAGCTAGCGGGCCATCCTTGGCCCGCTCGCATCGACGGTGATCCGTTGCGCTATCCCTGCTGCGCGGTTCCCCGACGACGCTCCACCAAGCCAAGCACCCTTTAAGAATGCCTTGCACTACCTCAGCCGGGGTGGCGCGACGCCAAAGCACCGCCAACCGCCACCGAATCGAACGGCACGGGAGCAAAAATGATCAATGCCCCTTGCGATTTCAGCCGGCCAACGAAGCCTTCCCGGTTGGAATACACATCCAAACGTTCTCAAACCAGGTCTCGCGCGCCAGCACGCCGTCGGCGTGCAAGACGCCTGCAAATACTTGGTCCGCCGGCATGGTTGGAGGAAAAACAACGACGACCGTGCCAGTGGCTTGCTCGGGAAGCGCCGCCTTATAGACAGCCAGCGCCAGCAGGCCACCCGATAACAACACGACCCCAAGCAGCAGGCTCACCGCAAGCCAATGGGTTGCAAATCCCACCGTCCTACTATCCGCCTGGAGATGAACGGTAGCATGCGCTGTAAGCACGGGTTTCATCGATCTGCGTGGAGAATAATGAATTGCGGAGAACCCATGCCCCGCCCCCTTACACGGCCTCGGCCTCGGTTAACCGCGGCAGGCGGCGCTCGTCGATGGGCCATTGCAGCAGCGACGCCAGCACGCCCAAGGCCACACTGACCCACCACACCATTTGGTACGAACCGGTGACATCGAACAGATAGCCACCCACGCACGCCCAGAAAAGCGCCCACCTGATGGCTGAAAAACACAATCCCAAACAGCGTCGCCATATAACGCGGGCCAAAGATCTGCGCGACCAGGCCTGAGGTAAGAGGCACGGTGGACAGCCACAACGACCCATCGCTGCGGCGAAGACCACCCGTCACCTCACTCACCGGCACCAGGACGAACACCGCAATCACTGCCGCGCGGACCAGATAGAGCAGGCTGAGCAGATACTTCTTGCTGAACCGGCCACCCAGCACCCCCGACGTGTAGGAACCGACGACATTGAACAGCCCAACCAGCGCCAGCGCCCAGGCGGCGATTCCAGGTCGATGCCGACATCGGCGAGGTAAGCGGGCAGGTGCGTCTGAATAAAAGCCACATGAAATCCGCAGACGAAAAAACCACCGGTCAGATACCGGTACCCCGGATGGCCACCCGCCTCACGCAGGGCCTCGGCCAAGACTGTTCCCTGCCCTGCCCCGCGCTATCCGCCTTCAGCCAGCGCGCTGGCCATGGGGACGATCAATAGCGCGCAGATGCCCATCAGTACCACGCCATCGACCAGCCATAGGCGCTGAGAAAGGACTGGCCGAGCGGCACCATCAGAAACTGGCCCAGAGAACCCGCCGCCGTGCCCACACCCAGCGCCCAGAGCGCTTATCCTCCGGCACCCGGCGGCTGATCGCGGCCAATACCACCGCGAAGGACGCACCCGCCAACCCCAGTCCCACCATGACGCCAGCGGACAGATTAAACAACAGGGGTGTCGTGCTCTGCGCCATGAGCATGATGCCAACTCCGTACAGCAACCCGCCCACCGCCAGCACGCGTCCAGACCCGTAGCGGTCAGCCAGGGCGGCCGCGAAAGGTTGCCCAAGCCCCCAGAGCAGATTTTGCAAGGCGATGGCGAAGGCGAAAACCTCCCGGCCCCAGCCCAGTTCCCTGGACATGGGCTCCAGAAACAGCCCAAAGCCAGCACGCACCCCGAAAAGCAGCAGCGCCGTCAGACAACCCACTGCAATGACAACCGTCGGCGTGCGCCAAGTAGCAGAGGTTCGGGTCATAATAAAATTCTCCACAAATGACGGAGGGTTTATGTTTGCTCATCATGGATTTGAGAGGGGTTTCATTCAGTAAAAGCACGGGAAATCGCCGGTTAATTGCAATAATTCAATGCTATGGTAACCAAAAAATACAAGTCCATTGTCATCCCAATATTGCAAAATCAACTGCATAGCGCAAATTTTGGCGAACAAGACTTCTTGATTTGCAACGGACAGTTCATTACAGTGCCAGTACTCAAGCACTTTAGTTATCAAGGGGGATTTGCATAATGCTAAAGCGAGTGGCCATTCGGCCATTGAATAGTCTCAGGGAAGAGCAAGAATATGAGCCCTGTCGGCAACGACGCGGATTCTTAAAGTTAGCTGCCTTGACCTTAGGGGGCTTGGCAGTATCTCCGGCCTTGGCCCGGGCGGCGACAACCTGGGAACGCGCCTTACAGATCTATGTGCCCAATACCGGCGAAACCCTACGGTTGGTCTACTGGACGCCACGCCAGGGGTATCTTCACGATTCCATTCAAAAGCTTAGCTGGGCGCTGCGCAAGCTATCGCACGGATGAAACCAAGAAAATTTAGATCCTCTCGTGCTGGATCAACTATACGCCTTGCAGTTCATGACGGAGAACAGGCAACCTGTGCACGTGATCTGTGGCTACCGCTCACCGAGCACTAACGCTACCCTGTGCAGGACTAGCAGAGGGGTCGCCAGAAACAGTTATCACCTCCAGGCCAAGGCGCTGGATATCCGCATGCCTGGGCGCAGCCTGGCGGATGTGCGGCGCGCCGCGATGTCCCTGCAAGGAGGCGGCGTTGGGTACTATCCCTGGGCCAATTTCATCCATATCAATACCGGGCCAATCCGCTACTGGAGCTGATTGCAGCAGTAGGGTTTTTTTGTTTTTTCGGGCCGCCATGCGTCATCACGTGGCGGCCTGATTGGTTATATGTATCCATGATTTCATTCACTGCCGGATACCCACGCCCCGATTAAGCAGCCACAGGCTGAACGCAAAGAGTGCCCCGTTCACTAACAGAATAATGGCGAAAGCAACGTCAATACTGATATCCGATACTCCTAAAATCCCGTAACGGAAGGCGTTAACCATATACAGGATGGGATTCAGCTTGGATACGCTCCGCCAGAATGGCGATAGCATTTCAATGGAATAGAAAACGCCCCCCAGGTAGGTCAGCGGGGTCAGAATGAAGGTGGGGACAATAGCGATATCGTCAAAGCTTTTGGCGTAAATCCCGTTCACGAAACCAGCCAGCGAAAACAGTGCGGCGGTCAGTGTGACTACGGCTGCCGTGACGAAAAGGTCATGGATATACAGGTGGGTAAAGGCCAGGGCAATCGCTGTAACCACCACCCCCACGGCCAAGCCCCGCGCCATGCCTCCTGCCATGAACCCAAGCAGGATCAGTGAGTTGGGGATGGGAGCGACCACCAGTTCCTCTACGTGTCGCTGGAATTTCGAGCCCCAGAGAGGAAGACACCACATTGGAAAAGGAATTGGTAATGACGGCCATCATGATCAAGCCCGGCGCGATGTACTGCATGTAGGAAAAGTCACCCACTGGCCCGATCTGCGACCCGATCAAACTGCCGAAGATGATGAAATATAACCCGGTGGTGACAGCGGGAGGCAGGATGGTCTGCATCCAGATGCGGAGGAAGCGCAATACCTCCTTGATCAAGATGGTCTTAAAAGCGATGTAATTGGCTTTAATTCGCATGCTTGCCGGCGCTCGGCGTAATGGCCATCAAGGCTGCTCAGACACCGTTGC
>CAVOJV010000030.1:0-20109 GCA_963696325.1 uncultured Gammaproteobacteria bacterium | reverse complement strand
CTTTATTTGGCTTGACATTAATTGCCAACATATTGGGATTAAATACTATTAAGCTGACGCCTGACCGGCGAATATTGAGATACATCTCATCGATTTTTCACCGAGGGAACTCTTTGATTCGGTTTATCTAAAAAACCCAATTTTGATGATGATGCCGGCGACACAATGGACTCCAATGTTAAGCACAAACCACCCCAACAAACGGATTTTTAAAATTACTGTCAAGAATCCATTAATCAGCCCAACCGTTAACGAACAGGCGCTAATCGTTACTGGTCTTCTCCGTATCAACCAATCAGTAATGCCAGAATCACCAAGGTAACCGACTCCGTGAGTTCACAGGTAGCGCCTAGAGTATCGCCAGTCACTCCACCCAGCCGTTCCAATAGCAGTTGGCGCAGACCTACAAAACTCAGGCCGAGCATACAAATCAGAATTATACCGTCCCCGCCTAGTTTCCAGAGGGTCACGCCAACAATACCCAGCAATAACCATCCACAGGCGCGCCGCGGCATATAGTCCGCATGAGCGACGCCGATCCCTTCGGGACGCACATAAGGCGTTGTGACTAACATCATAAGGATGGCGGCACGCCCCATCACCGGCGTCCATACCAGCATCTCCCAGGCATTTTGCTCCACCACCACCTTGAGGGCGGCAAATTTAACCAGCAGGGTCAGAATCATCACCATGATGGCCATGGGGCCGCTACGCGGGTCTTTCATGATGGCCAGCGTTTTTTCCCGATCCCCATAGCCACCGATCCAGGCATCGGCAGCGTCGGCCAGACCGTCTAAATGTAAACCGCCGGTGGTCAGCGCCCATACCGCCAGCAGCACGGCCGCCGGTCTCCGGAATCGCCGTGCGGAAAAACCACATCAAGACCCGCCAACCCCAGGCCGATGATCAGCCCTACGAAGGGAAAGAAAAATACTGACCGTCCCCAATCCTGGGGGCGTGGTTCGAAGCGTACTGGGACCGGGATACGGGTCAAAAAAATCAGGGCAAGACTCAACCCCCTGATCATTCCAAACCCTTGCCATGAAACACCAACAGCGGCTCGCTTTCGATCCCACGACCGTAAATACGCACCCGGCTGCAACTGGCGTAGGGAACCTCTAGCCGCCAGAGCCGTCCGGCGACATCTCCAGCACCTGGCACAGCACCATGCGTATCACTCCACCATGCGCCACCACCAGCACATGACGACCGGCGTGTCGTTCCAACAAAGTCCGCCAGGCAGCACTAACCCGGCGGCGAAATTCGCCAGCGGTTCGCCATCCGGGGGAGGATAGTTCAGCGGATCGCTCCAGAAACGCCGCTGAGCATCGGAAGTAACGGCATCAATTTCGGTAGTGGTTCGGCCTTCCCAGGCGCCGAAACTGATTTCGCGGAATTCAGGTTCAGTTTCCAGCGGCAGCCCGTGACGTTCGGCCAATTCCCTGGCAAAAGCAGCACAACGGCGTAGTGGTGAACTGACGATAACATCCCAGGGATGATGCTCGCCCACCGCCGTCCGCATCTGCTCCCAGCCGCATTCACTCAGTGGGTCGTCCATGGAGCCCCGGTAGCGAATACCCCCACCGGCTCGCCATGGCGCAGCAAATCGATACTGGTAACGAGATGCTCTGTCATGAGATACGAACCCGCACTGCGACGGCCGCAGTTGTCATCATCTGGCCAACAACTCCAGCACCCGCTCATGCAGTCGCCCGTTGCTGGCCAGAATACCGGTGGTTTCCAGACCCAAGGGCTTACCCTCCAGATCCGTTACCCGCCCGCCCGCCTCCTGGATGAGGACACTCAAGGCGGCCACGTCCAGAATATTGACATCGGATTCAATCACTACGTCGAGCTTGCCAGCGGCCAGCAAATGGTAGTGATAAAAATCCCCATAGCCGCGGGTCCGGTTAACCTGGCGGATAAGCTTAGCGAGGCTCGACCATCGCCAGTCGCCGGCCAGGGTTTTAATATTGCCGAAAGAAAGAGTGGCGCTGGCCAACTCCTGGATGTTGCTGACCCTTACCGGCCGCTCGTTGATAAAGGCACCCCTACCGGCCTCGGCGTAGGCCAGCTCGCCAAAGACCGGCGCATTGGAAACACCCAGGACAAAGGCGTCGCCTTTCAGCAGCGCGATCTGGGTCGAAAAAAAGGGATTTTCCCGGACAAAGCTCTTGGTCCCGTCGATGGGGTCAACCAGCCAAGTGTATTCGGCGTCAGGCCGGTCTTTGCCGGTTTCCTCCCCAAAGAAGCCATGTTCCGGAAAAACGTCCTCGAGGATACCCTTGATAGCCTGCTCTGTTTCTACGTCCGCCACGGTAACGGGCGTCTGGTCAGCCTTGAGACTGACGCCAATATTGCTTTGGTAATAGTGCATGATGATCGCTTCGCCAGCACGGGCGGCCTGAATGGCGGTTTTCAGAAACAGACTCTGCGGCATGCCGATATCCTTACGCTAGGTAGCACTGCTCCGAACGGTCCAGCCGGCCATTCGAAACCGGAACTATTTTAACAGCCTCAAGAACGGCTAAAACGCCGCCTGGCGACCTTAACACTCTAAAGTGATCGACAATCAGGTCAGCCCGCCCGCGTCAGCACACCGACGTGAGGAACAGCGATGCATATTGAAATTGCTATCGGTACGGGCGCAGATAAATGCCTTCGTACAGGCGCTTGGCATGATGCATGAGCCGCAGCGGCGGCAGACTGACCGTGCGTTTTGGGGTGCGCACCACCAGCATGCCATCCTCGAGGCTATCCAAAATGCACATCAGTTCCACCTTGAAAATCCGCTCCGGCAACTTACCGTCAAACTCCAAGAGCAGATTGGCGGCCGCTGTACTGGCCTGACGATTAGCCATGCGAGCCTGCTTGGGCATCCACTCGGGGCCGGGGAACTACCCGAGTCGCCAGCCACATAGACCTTGTTCCAGCCCTGCACGCGACAGTGCGCATCGGCTTTCAGCAGGCCACCCGGGGAACGCGGCAGGTCGGTGGCGTCAAACCAGTCGCTGCCGGTCAGGCCGGGCATGAACAAAATCAGGTCAGCGGGAATCTCGCCGCCTTCGGTGATCACCTTGTTGGCCTCGAAGCCCTTCAGCTTGTGTCCCAGATGGGTTTCGATGCGGCGGTCGTGCATCACCCCGAACAAGCGTTCCACCGCCTTCGCGCCCAGGCGCTGCCCAGGCTGGGAAGCCGGGCTGAAGAACACCAGTTTGAATCGATTGCGCCGCCCTTGGCGCCTTAGCAGAGTATCCAAACCCAACAGAAACTCGAACATGGGACCACCACGCAGGGCGGATGGCTCCTGAGGATTGCTGGCGAAGCCCACGGCGATAACACCCTCCGCTAGCGCCTGTATGCGATCGCGAATGGCCTCCGCGGCGGCGATACCTTCGCAAGGTAGGATGACCTGCTCGACGCCCGGTAGTTTTTTGATAAAGCGCCCGCCCGAGGCAATGATCAGGCCGTCGTTGACCACCGTTCCAGTCTTGGTCACCACCCGCCGGCCACCAGCCTCTAACCCAGTTACCTCACCCTGGTGGAAACGTATCCCGTTGCGCAACAGAAACGCGCGCAGGTCGATACGCAGATCATTCCCCTTGCGCAACCCAGACGGGATCCAGATCAGGCTGGGATAGTAGATGAACTCCGGCCGGGGAGCGATTAGCGTGATATCCAGGCTGGCGTCCAGTGCCCGCAGCCGGCGCGTCGCCGTGAGGGCGGCGAACCCGCTACCAATGACAGTGATACTTTTCATGCTTTTCCTTCAATGAACGGATAAAATGGCGATCGATCGATACATTACAGCACACCTCAAGACTTGCCCAAAATCCACGTTTCCTTACCCGCACTTCGGAATTTACGGTAAGCATTACAACAGACGCATTTTTGGCGTATTTCGCATTCATCAGGAGCACTGCATGGGCAATCGACTTTCCAAGATATATACCCGCACCGGAGATAAGGGTACCACAGGCCTGGGCGATGGCAGCCGCGTCGATAAGGACAGCCTGCGCATTGAAGTCATCGGCACGATAGATGAGCTAAATTGCACCGTCGGTATGGTCCTAGTTCATGATCTCCGCGACCCTATCCGCGACACCCTGAACGACGTTCAACACAGGCTGTTCGACCTGGGCGGCGAACTGAGCATGCCGGGTTATGAGGCCATCCGTGCCGAAGACGTGACCATGCTGGAACAGGTACTGGACACCTTCAATGCCGGTCTGCCGCCCCTCAAGGAATTTATCCTGCCGGGCGGCGGTCCGGCGGCGGCCGCTTGTCATCTGGCCCGCGCCATTTGCCGCCGCGCCGAGCGCCACATGGTAAGCCTGTCCCGCCATGAGGACATCAATCCCCATGGCCAGGCGTATCTGAACCGGCTGTCGGACCTGTTATTCGTGCTCTGCCGGATTCTGGCCCGTGACGAAGGCGGCCTGGAAGTCATGTGGCGCCACGACCGCAACCGAGTGCGTCGGGAAACGCCAGCGGAGTAACTTCCCCTCCATGCTATTTTGCCCGTATCAGCCAACACTGATGAATCCTGGGATTACGTTCGAAATCCCGCGGAATGGTCTTGGGAGTGATATCCTCGGCAGCTAGCTCAGCCAAGCCCTCTCGGTCCATCTTAAAGCGGCGGTTGTTGGTGGAGAAAATCAGCATGCCACCTTTGTCCAACAGCCGCGCTGTCCGCTGGATCAGCTGCACATGATCCCGCTGGACATCGAAATTGTCCGTCATGCGCTTGGAATTGGAGAAGGTAGGCGGGTCCAGGAAGATCAAGCCGAATTGCTGCCGGACCGCGCCCAGCCATTCCAGGCAGTCGGCCCGCACCAAGTCATGCTGGCGACCACCGATGCCGTTCAAGGCCAGGTTGCGCTGCGCCCAGTTTAGATAGGTCTGCGACATATCCACCGAAGTCGTGGCACTGGCGCCATTCAGCGCGGCATAGACCGTGGCGGTGCCGGTATAGGCGAACAGGTTCAGAAAGCGCCTGCCCTGGGCCAGTTCGCCGAGCAAGCGTCGGGTAGGACGGTGGTCCAAAAACAAGCCGGTATCCAGATAATCGCTGAAATTCACCCAAAACCGGCAGGGTCCCTCGCAGACCTCGTGAAATAGCCCGCTTTCCGCCTGTTTTTGGTATTGATTCAGACCTTTCTGGCGTTTGCGCACCTTGAGAAACACCCGCTCTTCCGGCACCTCAAGCGCGGCGGGAATGACCGCCATGATCCGCTCCAGACGCTCCTGAGCACGTTCGGGATTTATGGCTTTGGGAGCTTCGTATTCCTGCACGTGGACCCACTGCTCGTAGATATCCACCGCCACTGCGTATTCCGGAATATCGGCGTCATACAGCCGGTAGCAACCGATGCCCTCACGTTTGGCCCAGCGACCCAGATGGTGCAAATTCTTGCGCAGCCGATTGACGAACATGTCCGCCCCCCCGGCCAATGCGGCTTGCCGGACTTTTTCGCGGGCCCGCGACGCGGCCCCGGCCCGGTCCACGAAATAGGCCGGCTCTACCGCGAAACCGAGCAGCTTGCAGGCGAGCGCGCCATTGTAAAAGGCATTGACCTTAAGCGCCCGCAAACCCATGCGTTTCCCCAGTTCCGGATTACCGGTGAACACCGCCGCCCGCCAGCCGAAAAACCGCACTTTGAGCACATCGCCCAGTTGCTCATACAGCGCTTCCAGTTCCTGTATCCCCCCGAGCCGTTCGCCATAGGGAGGATTCACCATTACCAAGCCAGGGACACTCGCCTTTGGGGGCTTGGCACGGCTCAGTTCACGGCACTCGACCTGCACCAGAGACTGGACCCCAGCCCGCCCGGCATTGATTTGGGCGGCGCGCACGGCGCGGGGATCGCGATCATAGCCCAGGATGGGCGGCACCCCGCGCATGCCGGCGTCGCGCCGCCCTCGGGCCTCGACCAGCAGTTCCGCCCACCGCGCGGCGTCATGCTGGCGCCAGCCCAGGAACCCCCAATATTGCCGCGCCAGTCCGGGAGCGCTATCGGCAGCCAGAAGGGCGGCTTCGATGAGCAGCGTGCCGGAACCACACAGCGGGTCCAACAGGGTACCGCCGGCTGCCGCGATTTCTGACCAGCCGGCTTTGAGCAACAGCGCGGCGGCCAGATTCTCCTTGAGGGGCGCGATGACGGTCTCCTCCCGATAGCCGCGCCGGTGCAGGCTGTCGCCCGCCAGGTCCAGGCTTACTCTGGCCACGTCGTGGAGCACATAACAGTTGATACGCAGATCCGGGCGCTGGCGCTCCACGCTGGGTCGCACTCCATAGCGTTCCCGAAAGCGATCGACAATCGCATCCTTGATTTTCTGGGCGCCGAACTGGGTATGGGTAATGCTGGAATTGCTTGCCACAAAATCCACCAGCAGGGAACCCTCGGGCGCCAGATGCTCTTCCCAGCGCAAGGCGTATGCACCCTGGTACAGATCTTCGGCGGCGGCGGCGGGAAAATCCCCCAAGCGCAGCAAGATGCGGTTGGCGGTGCGCGACCACAGGCAGGCCCGATAGGCCGTGACCAGCGTTCCCCGGAACACCACCCCGCCCCGGCTTTCCTTAACCTCCGCAGCGCCCAGCGCCCTCAACTCCTCCGCCAGCAGAGGTTCAATGCCCTTGGGCGCGGTGGCGAATAAGTCGTAGTCATTCATTACATTTTTTCCAGGCGGATGGAGGACAGGATTGTTATTCTATCCGAGAGCCAATTCGAGCAGGGGAGCAAAACAGCCTGATGAGCAAGGGCATTAGAGACAGCGCGGGTTATTATCAACCACTGACCGAGAATACTGGCCTGGCCGCCGGTTGCCAGCTTCGCTTCGACCGCGGCACCTTGTTGCTGGAAGGCAGCCCCACACCGCCGCTTGGGGTGGAAAACTGGTTCCGGTACGATCCGCGGGTGGATGCCTATCGGGCACCGGCGCACTGTTATGCTCAAGTCATCAGCCTGCTGCGGGGTTGCCTGGTTCGCAACCAGGCGCCCCGTTACGGGCGCCTCCAACTGGCCTGCGCGTTGCCCGTCGATCCCTATCCTCATCAATGGGATGCCTTGAACTGCTGGCAGGCCGCCGGAGGACAGGGATTGGTCGTGCTTCCCACCGGGGCGGGCAAGACGCTGGTCGGTCTGCTGGCCCTGAGCTGGGCGCGGCGGGATGGCTTGATCCTGGTGCCTACCCTGGATTTGATGCAGCAATGGTACGCGCTACTCAAGGCGGCCTTTCCAGAGCAGGACATTGGGCTGATCGGGGGCGGCTATCACGAGGTGATGCCGCTCACCATCGCTACCTATGATTCAGCCTCCCGGCACAGCGACCGGCTGGGCAACCGGTTCGGCACGCTGATCTTCGACGAGGTCCACCATCTGCCCTCGGAGTTTTACCGCAGTATCGCCGAGTTCTCCCTGGCCCCCTATCGCTTGGGGCTCACCGCCACCCCCGAACGCAGCGATGGAAAACATGCCGATTTGGTGGAACTGGTAGGCCCCACCGTATATCGCAAACAGCCTGCCGAACTGGCGGGCGATGTGCTGGCGCCGTTTCAGATCCGGCCCGTTTACGTGGCGCTTTCCGCGGCGGAACGCAGCGCCTATCAACAGGCCCTGGACGAGCGCAACCGCTTCCTGCAAGCGAACCGTATTTCCCTGGGCTCCCTGCAGGGCTGGAACCGTTTTGTCATGGTCTCCGCCAAGAGCATGGAGGGGAGGCGCGCCCTGCGGGCGCACCGGGAGGCCAGGCGCATCGCTCACGCCACCCCGGCCAAACTGCGCGCACTGGCTAATATCCTGGCCAGTCATATTGGCGCCAAGACGGTGATCTTCACCGCGGATATCGCGACCGCCTACGAGGTGTCACAGCGCTTCCTCATTCCCTGCCTAACCCATCAGACGCTGGTCAAGGAGCGCCAGTGCATCATTGACTCCTTCAAGGACAGTACCTACACCGCCATTGTCACCAGCAATGTCCTCAACGAAGGGGTAGACGTACCCGATGCCTCCATCGGCGTGATTCTCTCCGGCAGCGCCTCCAGCCGGGAATTTGTGCAACGCCTGGGGCGCATCCTGCGCCGTGGCAAGAACAAGCACGCCGTCCTCTACGAGGTGGTAGCCCGCGAAACCCGTGAGGAACGGGTGGCGGAACAACGCCGGGCGCCGTTTGGACAGGACAACCGGCCAAGCGAGAGCTTGGCGCTTTTCAGCCAGGACGAACCGGGCGATTATCAAACAGAGCCACGCTGATGCTGCCCTCCGCCCTGCTGTTCTCCAACCGGCGCGGCGCTCAGGTCTATCCCCGCTTCCTGCGCCCGGAACAGCACCCCTGGGCAGCGGAAGTATTGAACCTTATCCATGCCCATCAGCATAAGACCCGCGGCGAGCTACAAGAAGCGCTACGCGCCCTGGAAGGCGATTCCCCCGATTACCGGGTTATCAGGGGCTTCGCCCACCTGGCCTTGAATGACGCGGAGTTCGCGCTGGCGCTGCAAGAGGTGGAACCGGTAACCTTGCGCCGGGAAGCGTTCACGCTGGCGGCCCGCGCGGGATACGGGGAACCGCAAGCGCAAACCGTGCTGGCGACCCTGGCGGAAAAATACCGGCTCGAACCCGAGGTGCTGCGCGATGCCCTCTATGCCGATCTGCCGGAAAACCATGTGCTCGCTGCCCTGCCTGATTTCACGCCCGCGAATCTCGTGGACCGCTACAACCTGGCGCAAGCGCAGGGCCTGCTCTATTGCGCACTGCACCTGCGCATCACCGCCCATCGCAACGTGCCGGGCGAATACCGCCGGCTTTTCCATCAGCTCAAGTTTCATGGCCTGATGTACGCGGTAGAGGGCAATCTGGAGGATGGCTACCAGATCTACGTGGACGGTCCCGCCAGCCTGTTCAAGCAAACCCGCAAATACGGCATCCGGATGGCTGGTTTTCTACCGGCCCTGCTGCATATTTCCCGCTGGGAGATGGAGGCGGTGCTCCAGATGGAAGGACGCGAAGCCGTCTACGGCCTGACTTCCCAGGCGCCCCTGGTCTCCCATTACGCCAAGCCCCCCGCCTACGACAGCCTGCTGGAACAGTCCTTTGCGGAGCGTTGGGCGAAACTGAACACGCCTTGGGCGTTGGAGCGGGAGGTAGAGGTTATCGACTTGAAAGGCACGGTATTCGTGCCCGACTTCGCCCTGCGCCATCCCGATGGCCGGATCGTGCATATCGAGATCATGGGCTTCTGGCATCCTGATTATCTGCGTCGCAAGCTCGACAAGGTCCGCCGGGCCAATCGGCAGAATCTCATCCTGGCCGTTTCCGACCGGCTCAACGTGGGCGAGGAAGACCTCCGGAACATACCTGGGCCGGTGATATTCTTCAAGGGCAAATTGGAGCCCAGGCAGGTAATGGTGGTGATGGAAAAACTGGTCATCAGTGAATGTCGCTAAAGGGCGCTTGGTTTGGTTGCGCTTAAGCTAGCGGGCCATCCTTGGCCCGCTCGCATCGACGGTGATCCGTTGCGCTTCCCTGCTGCGCGGTTCCCCGACGACGCTCCACCAAGCCAAGCACCCTTTAAGAATGCCTTGCACTACCTCAGCCGGGGTGGCGCGACGCCAAAGCACCCGCCAACCGCCACCGAATCGAACGGCACGGGAGCAAAAATGATCAATGCCCCTTGCGATTTCAGCCGGCCAACGAAGCCTTCCCGGTTGGAATACACAATCCAAACGTTCTCAAACCAGGTCTCGCGCGCCAGCACGCCGTCGGCGTGCAAGACGCCTGCAAATACTTGGTCCGCCGGCATGGTTGGAGGAAAAACAACGACGACCGTGCCAGTGGCTTGCTCGGGAAGCGCCGCCTTATAGACAGCCAGCGCCAGCAGGCCACCCCATAACAACACGACCCCAAGCAGCAGGCTCACCGCAAGCCAATGGGTTGCAAATCCCGCCGTCCTACTATCCGCCTGGAGATGAACGGTAGCATGCGCTGTAAGCACGGGTTTCATCGATCTGCGTGGAGAATAATGAATTGCGGAGAACCCATGCCCCGCCCCCTTACACGGCCTCGGCCTCGGTTAACCGCGGCAGGCGGCGCTCGTCGATGGGCCATTGCAGCAGCGACGCCAGCACGCCCAAGGCCACACTGACCCACCACACCATTTGGTACGAACCGGTGACATCGAACAGATAGCCACCCAGCCACACGCCCAGAAAAGCGCCCACCTGATGGCTGAAAAACACAATCCCAAACAGCGTCGCCATATAACGCGGGCCAAAGATCTGCGCGACCAGGCCTGAGGTAAGAGGCACGGTGGACAGCCACAACAGACCCATCGCCGCGGCGAAGACCAGCACCGTCACCTCGCTCACCGGCACCAGGACGAACACCGCAATCACTGCCGCGCGGACCAGATAGAGCAGGCTGAGCAGATACTTCTTGCTGAACCGGCCACCCAGCACCCCCGACGTGTAGGAACCGACGACATTGAACAGCCCAACCAGCGCCAGCGCCCAGGCGGCGATTCCAGGTCTGATGCCGACATCGGCGAGGTAAGCGGGCAGGTGTGTCTGAATAAAAGCCACATGAAATCCGCAGACGAAAAAACCACCGGTCAGATACCGGTACCCCGGATGGCCACCCGCCTCACGCAGGGCCTCGGCCAAAGACTGTTCCCTGCCCTGCCCCGCGCTATCCGCCTTGCCAGCCAGCGCGCTGGCCATGGGGACGATCAATAGCGCGCAGATGCCCATCAGTACCAGCGCCATCGACCAGCCATAGGCGCTGAGAAAGGACTGGCCGAGCGGCACCATCAGAAACTGGCCCAGAGAACCCGCCGCCGTGCCCACACCCAGCGCCCAAGAGCGCTTATCCTCCGGCACCCGGCGGCTGATCGCGGCCAATACCACCGCGAAGGACGCACCCGCCAACCCCAGTCCCACCATGACGCCAGCGGACAGATTAAACAACAGGGGTGTCGTGCTCTGTGCCATGAGCATGATGCCAACTCCGTACAGCAACCCGCCCACCGCCAGCACGCGTCCAGACCCGTAGCGGTCAGCCAGGGCGGCCGCGAAAGGTTGCCCAAGCCCCCAGAGCAGATTTTGCAAGGCGATGGCGAAGGCGAAAACCTCCCGGCCCCAGTCCAGTTCCCTGGACATGGGCTCCAGAAACAGCCCAAAGCCAGCACGCACCCCGAAAAGCAGCAGCGCCGTCAGACAACCCACTGCAATGACAACTGTCGGCGTGCGCCAAGTAGCAGAGGTTCGGGTCATAATAAAATTCTCCACAAGTGACGGAGGGTTTATGTTTGCTCATCATGGATTTGAGAGGGGTTTCATTCAGTAAAAGCACGGGAAATCGCCGGTTAATTGCAATTATTCAATGCTATGGTAACCAAAAAATACAAGTCCATTGTCATCCCAATATTGCAAAATCAAGTGCATAGCGCAAATTTTGGCGAACAAGAATTCTTGATTTGCAACGGACAGTTCATTACAGTGCCAGTACTCAAGCACTTTAGTTATCAAGGGGGATTTGCATAATGCTAAAGCGAGTGGCCATTCGGCCATTGAATAGTCTCAGGGAAGAGCAAGAATATGAGCCCTGTCGGCAACGACGCGGATTCTTAAAGTTAGCTGCCTTGACCTTAGGGGGCTTGGCAGTATCTCCGGCCTTGGCCCGGGCGGCGACAACCTGGGAACGCGCCTTACAGATCTATGTGCCCAATACCGGCGAAACCCTACGGTTGGTCTACTGGACGCCACGCCAGGGGTATCTTCACGATTCCATTCAAAAGCTTAGCTGGGCGCTGCGCGACTATCGCACAGATGAAACCAAGAATTTAGATCCTCTCGTGCTGGATCAACTATACGCCTTGCAGTTCATGACGGAGAACAGGCAACCTGTGCACGTGATCTGTGGCTACCGCTCACCGAGCACTAACGCTACCCTGTGCAGGACTAGCAGAGGGGTCGCCAGAAACAGTTATCACCTCCAGGCCAAGGCGCTGGATATCCGCATGCCTGGGCGCAGCCTGGCGGATGTGCGGCGCGCCGCGATGTCCCTGCAAGGAGGCGGCGTTGGGTACTATCCCTGGGCCAATTTCATCCATATCGATACCGGGCCAATCCGCTACTGGAGCTGATTGCAGCAGTAGGGTTTTTTTGTTTTTTCGGGCCGCCATGCGTCATTACGTGGCGGCCTGATTGGTTATATGTATCCATGATTTCATTCACTGCCGGATACCCACGCCCCGATTAAGCAGCCACAGGCTGAACGCAAAGAGTGCCCCGTTCACTAACAGAATAATGGCGAAAGCAACGTAGATACTGATATCCGATACTCCTAAAATCCCGTAACGGAAGGCGTTAACCATATACAGGATGGGATTCAGCTTGGATACGCTCCGCCAGAATGGCGATAGCATTTCGATGGAATAGAAAACGCCCCCCAGGTAGGTCAGCGGGGTCAGAATGAAGGTGGGGACGATAGCGATATCGTCAAAGCTTTTGGCGTAAATCCCGTTCACGAAACCAGCCAGCGAAAACAGTGCGGCGGTCAGTGTTACTACGGCTGCCGTGACGAAAAGGTCATGGATATACAGGTGGGTAAAGGCCAGGGCAATCGCTGTAACCACCACCCCCACGGCCAAGCCCCGCGCCATGCCTCCTGCCATGAACCCAAGCAGGATCAGTGAGTTGGGGATGGGAGCGACCACCAGTTCCTCTACGTGTCGCTGGAATTTCGAGCCGAAGAAGGAAGACACCACATTGGAAAAGGAATTGGTAATGACGGCCATCATGATCAAGCCCGGCGCGATGTACTGCATGTAGGAAAAGTCACCCACTGGCCCGATCTGCGACCCGATCAAACTGCCGAAGATGATGAAATATAACCCGGTGGTGACAGCGGGAGGCAGGATGGTCTGCATCCAGATGCGGAGGAAGCGCAATACCTCCTTGATCAAGATGGTCTTAAAAGCGATGTAATTGGCTTTAATTCGCATGCTTGCCGGCGCTCGGCGTAATGGCCATCAAGGCTGCTCAGACACCGTTGCCTTCCACCAGGCTCATAAACAGCTCTTCAAGGCGGTTGGTCTTGTTGCGCAGGCTTAAGACCTCGATACCGTGCGCGGACAAAGCGCGAAACAGCCCATTGAGGCCATGGTCTTTGGAGACATCCGCTTCCAAGGTAGTTTCATCCACCTGCCGCAAAGCATAGCCGGACCCTGGTGGCAGGGCATGCAGCGGTTCCTTGAGATTCAGCACGAAGGTTTCCGTGTAGAGTTGGTTCAGCAATGTCTTCATCTGGGTATTCTCGATGATCTCGCCCTGGTCGATGATGGCGATCGTGCGGCACAGGCTCTCGGCTTCCTCCAAATAATGAGTGGTTAGGATGATGGTCGTGCCCTGGGCGTTAATGTCGCGCAGGAAAGCCCACATGGAGCGTCGGATCTCGATATCGACGCCGGCGGTGGGCTCGTCGAGTATCAGCAGCTTAGGCTCGTGGACCAGGGCTCGGGCAATCATCAGGCGCCGTTTCATGCCACCCGACAGTTCCCGCGCCATGGCTTGGCGTTTTTCCCACAGGCCCAGTTGCTTCAGGCAGATCTCGGCGCGTCGGTAAGCCACCGGGCGGTCGATGCCGTAATAGCCGGCTTGATTGACGATGATCTCCACCACCGGCTCGAACTGGTTGAAGTTGAACTCCTGAGGCACCAGGCCAAGGTAGGTTTTGGCGCTCTCCAACTCAGTATCCAGATCCTTGCCGAAGACCTTCACGTTGCCAGCAGTCTTTGTGACCAGGGAACAGATAATGCCGATGGTCGTGGATTTTCCGGCCCCGTTGGGACCCAGGAGCGCAAAAAAATCTCCCTCCTCCACCACCAGATTGATACCCTTCAAGGCTCGGAAGCCGTTTCGGTAGGTTTTGCGTAAATCACGGATGGCAAGTGCGGGGGTCATCGTCTGGGGTCGCTATAGCCCATGCTACGCGCCATGGGTGCGGAAACATTGAAATTCGGCCAAACCCTTACGGGGGAGGTCACAGGGAGGCTGAAGCCAGGGATCAGGAGGATAACTAGACTTACCAAAGATCCTGCAATGCCTTAAGGACATCGTGGCGACTGATCTGCCCCGCCAAGCGATTGTCATCCATGACCGGATAGCGTTTAAATGGCTCGGTTACGAACATCTTGGCGACGTCCATGAGGCTCGCGGTCGCGTCGATGGTCTTGACGCTGCGACTCATGAACTCGGCTACCTTACCGCCTTTTTCGCCATGGTAGCCGGCGGTTAGCGCAACCTTAATACAGTCCCTTTCGGAGAGTATCCCGATGATATTACCCAGCTTGTCCACCACGGGCGCGCCGGAAATACCATTTTCAAGCAACAATCGAATCGCTTCCAGAACATCCATATCGGGCGTAAAAGTGATAACGCTCGCCGTCATATAGTCTTTTACAGAGGTTGACGTAAACATGCTTTTTCTCCCCTTCCTATCCTGGACGCCGGTGCAGGCGGCTTGTTAGCTTTGTTATTCGTGGCATGATTTAGCCGAGCGGTTCCCACCCGGCCCCGCATGGCTTGCTTGCGTTTCTCGCAGGGCTCCTTGCAGAATGCAGGCAAGCCCCGCAAGCTTGTTCAAGCCACCGCAACTGCCTTTGATAGGGCTTCTGCCTAATATAACCCCCGCGGCCATCCCCAGTACAGCCAGCGCCATGATGATGAAGGTGACCAAAAATATTCCCATGATCTCATCCTACTGTGCAAGGTATTGAGCGAACGCCGACGTTTTCAATTCCTTGAACCCATCGCTTGTGTTGACGATGAAAAAAACCGCGAGTTGCTGCGCTTCGGCAAGCTGAAACCCCTGTTCGGAACCCACGACCATCAAAGCCGTGGCCATGGCGTCGGCATGCATGGCCGGTTTGCTGATCACGGTTGCCGAGGCCAATTGATGCTGGATCGGCCTGCCGGTCTTGGGATCTATCTCGTGAGAATAGCGCTTGCCGTTTTTCTCGAAGAAATTGCGATAATCCCCCGAGGTCGATAGTCCCGCATCGGTAATTTGCATGATCCGGTGCACGGCACGCCTACCGGGGGTGGGTTCCTCGATGGCTATAGACCAGGGTGTGTCCTTGGCGTTTCGGCCCTTGACCCGAATCGCTCCGGCAACGGCGACCATGTAGTTCGCCATACCCAGGGAGTCCAGGTATTCGGCTACTTTATCGGCCCCATAACCCTCACCGAGAGCCGACAGGTCTATGTACATATCGGTACGCTCCTTCTTGATGGCGGGCGGTGCGGCACGGGTGTGAATCCGCTGGTAGCCCACCCGCGCCATGGCCTGGGTTATCGCCTCGTCCGCCGGTATTTCATCCTGTTTGGCCTCAGGGCCGAAGCCCCAGAGATTGACCAGGGGACCGACGGTGATGTCGAAGGCCCCACCGCTCAACTGGCTGACGCGCTGACCCTCTTCGATCACCGCCAACAAATCGCTGGAAACCGAGATCCAGTCAGTGCTTTGGTTCTGGTTGAGCCGGGACAACTCCGAGTCCTTGTCGTAGGTGGAAATCTGCCGGTTGACCAAGGCAAGCACCCGGTCAACCCCGGTTTGCAGCATTTGCGAAGTGATGCCGGGCGGCGCTCCCACCACCTTGACGGTGTACGTGGTTCCCATCGTGGGACCGCCGAATTGCAGCAACTCCCCCGGCTTGCTGCCGCACCCAAACAACCCGGCGGCGAGCATTACCAGGAGCAGCGATTCCCACCTTCCAAAGTACGGCCTCCACTGGCGGCAACGCATTTACCCACCGAAATCATCGAGCATTATGTTTTCCCGTTCGACCCCGAGGTCTTCCAGCATCTTGATCACGGCGGCATTCATCATCGGCGGACCGCACAGATAATATTCGCAGTCCTCGGGAGCCGGATGGTCTTTCAGATATTTCTCATAGAGCACTTCGTGGACAAAGCCCGTGTAGCCTGTCCAGTGGTCCTCCGGCTGCGGATCGGACAAGCCGATATGCCATTTGAAGTTGTCGTTCTCGGCCTGCAGTTTGTTGAACTCATCGACATAAAACGTCTCCCGCAGGCTGCGCGCGCCGTACCAGAACGTCATCCTGCGCTTGCTCTTAAGCCGTTTCAATTGATCGAAGATATGGGAGCGCATAGGGGCCATACCCGCGCCACCGCCGATGAAGACCATTTCATTGTCGGTGTCCCTGGCGAAGAATTCGCCGAACGGCCCCGAGATGATGACCTTGTCGCCCGGTTTCAAACCGAACAGAAACGATGACATCTTGCCGGGCGGCACCTCGGTTGGCGCGCGCGGCGGCGGCGTGGCGATGCGGATATTCAGCGTGACGATGCCCTTCTCCTCGGGGTAACTCGCCATGGAATAGGCGCGTATGGTGGGCTCCGTGACCTCGGAAACATACTCCCACAGATTGTAACGATCCCACTCGTCGCGGAAGCGCTCTTCGATGTCGAAATCCTTGTAGCGAACCACGTGCGGAGGGCATTCAGTCTGAATGTAGCCGCCAGCGCGGAAAGCGACGGATTCTCCCGGCGGCAGTTCCAGCACCAACTCCTTGATGAAGGTGGCGACATTGTGATTGGAGCGCACTGTGCACTCCCATTTCTTGACACCGAAGACCTCTTCGGCGACCTGAATCTTCATACTCTGCCTGACCGCCACCTGGCAGGATAGGCGGTCGCCCTCGGCGGCCTCACGCTTGTTGATCAGCGAGGCTTCGGTGGGCAGGATAGCGCCACCGCCCTCGAATACCTTGACCCGACATTGCCCGCAGGTGCCTTTCCCACCGCAGGCGGAGGAGACGAACAGTTGGGCATCGGCCAGCGCGTTCAACAACTTTGAACCGACGGGTACGGTAACGGTCCTCTCACCGTTGATAAGGATATTCACATTGCCGGCGGCAACCAATTTCGATCTAGCGGCCAGAATGAGCGCCACCAGGGAGATGACGATGACGGTAAAAAAGGTGACTCCCAAACCGATTTCAAGCATCTGAGCAACCCTGTCTTATTAGATTTAAGGGGTGAGTGGGAGAGTAGCCGGCCTTTAGATCTGTATCCCCGACAAGGCCAAAAACCCCAGCGACATCAAACCGCCGCAAATGAACGCTATCCCCAGTCCCTGGAGACCATCAGGGATATCGCTGTATTTCAGTTTTTCGCGAATACCCGCCAACAGCGTGATGGCAAGTGCCCAACCAGCGCCGGTGCCCACGCCATACACGACGCTCTCGGTGAAGTTATAGTCGCGCTCCACCATCAACAGGCTGCCAGCGAGGATCACGCAATTGACGGTGATCAGTGGCAGGAAAATGCCCAGGGCATTGGCAAGCGCCGGGAAGAACCGCTCCATCACCATTTCCAGGATCTGGACGATGGCGGCGATGGTGCCGATATAGCTGATGAGGCCGAGAAAACTTAAGTCCACATTGGGCAGGCCGGCCCAGGCCAGCGCGCCATCCTTGAGGAGATATTGAAAGAGCAGATTGTTGGCGGGAACCGTAATCACCTGCACGAAGACGACCGCAATACCCAAGCCGATGGCGGTATCGATCTTCTTAGAGATGACCAAGAAAGTACACATGCCCAGAAAAAAAGGACAGCGCCATGTTTTCCAGGAAGACCGACTTGATAAACAGATTGATATAGGTTTCCATCACATCACCTCGGTCCGATGCACCTGGTGGATCTGGTATTCCCGTTTCTCCATCTGTGCAGTCCTCCAGCTTCTGACGCCCCAGATGATGAAGCCGATGAGGAAGAAGGCACTGGGCGGCAACAGCATTATCCCGGCGGGGGTATACCAACCGCCGTTCTTGATCAATGGCAGGATTTCGATCCCCAGTAAGGTTCCCGAGCCAAACAACTCGCGCACCGTACCGAGGCTGATCAGAATCGCACTATAGCCCAGACCATTGCCAATACCATCCAGAAAGCTTGGCCACGGTGGATTTTTCAGCGCGTAGGCTTCGGTGCGGCCCAACACAATGCAGTTGGTGATGATCAGGCCGACGAAGACCGACAGTTCCTTGCTGATGCCAAAGGCGAAAGCCCTGAGGAATTGATCGACGACGATCACCAGGGAGGCGATGATCGTCATCTGCGCGATGATGCGGATATTGTGGGGAGATGGTTGCGAACCAGGCTGACAGCGGCGTTGGAAAAGGCCGTCACTACCGTAAGCGCGATACACATGGTAATGGCCGTGGACAGTTTGCTGGTCACCGCCAGCGCCGAGCAGATGCCCAGCGCCTGGAGGGTAATGGGATTATTGTGGATCAGCGGCTCGACGAGCACTTTGTTGCTTTCGCTGTCCATGATTCATCCTCTCTGTGTACGGAGCCGGGTCAGATCGGCCCGAAGCCTTGTTCGCTAAGCCAGTAACGGATCAGGTTCATCACACCACGGCTGGTCCGGGTAGAGCCGGCTATGTCGTCCGCCTGATACTTCGCCTCCGGCTTGCTGGGGTCCACGCTGCCCTTGATAACCTTTGTATGGGCCTCCATTTCTCATCGTAGACCTGTTTTACCTTTCCAGAGCGCCTGCCAGGTGGAGATGCCCACCTACCACCCAGTCCCGGCGTTTCCGCCTGCTCATAGAACTTCAGCCCGGCGATGGTATTGGCGTCATTTTCCAGGGCGAGGAATCCGTACATCGTCGACCACAGCCCATAGCCTTGAACCGGCAGGACAATGGTCTTGACCTTGTCGCCTTCCTTGACCAGATAGACAGTGACATACTTGGGCTTGCGTTTGATCGGGCGATATCCTGGTCCGCCGGAACCTTTTGGCTGAGGGCCGGATTTTTTACCGCCTCGCGCTCGTCATAGGTCGCCGGGTCCACCGCGTTCGGTGTATTCGCCGCTGGCAAGATCCACGACCCGGTTTTCCACGCGCTTAAAGAGTTCGTCGACACGCTTGTCCGCTTGCCACAAACCGGCGGCATCCAGGATGTTTTTCTTTCTATCCAGCGCTTTGTTGATGGCCTGATGGGTCTCAACAACACCGTGGCGCTGGCCACCATGACGGAACAGACCAGGCACATCGTCAGGGCCACGAACAGCGTTTTTTGGACACTTTCATTGGGCATGGCGAGGATCTTGGCGATCCAGGCCGGCATTTTCGACGTTGAGGATTTGTTATCGCTAGGCATTGCGCAACGCCCTTCTGCGGATGTTGACCCGGATCACACCGTAGTCGATCAGCGGAGCAAACAGGTTGGCGAACAGAATCGCCAGCGTCGCTCCTTCGGGATACGCCGGGTTGACCACCCGGATGAGGATGACCATGAAACCGATCAGGGCGCCAAAAATCCACCGCCCGGCATTGGTCATGGCGGCGCTGACCGGATCAGTGGCCATGAACACCGTGCCGAAGGCGAAGCTGCCCAACACCAGATGCCAATACCAGGGTACGGCGAACATGGGATTGCGGTCGCTGCCGATCGAGTTAAACAGCAACGAAGTCGCGACCATACCCACCAGAACCCCGGCCATGATGCGCCAGGAAGCCACCCGGGTACAAATCAGAAAAGCGGCTCCCAGCAAGCAGGCCAAGGTAGAGGTCTCTCCCAAGGAACCGGGAATGACGCCGATAAACGTCTGCATCCAGGTGACGCCATGATCCGCGACTGCCTGTAACCCACCGACCTTAGCCAAGCTCAAAGGAGTCGCACCGCTAAAGCCGTCCACCGCCACCCACACCGCATCGCCCGAGATCTGCGCCGGATAGGTGAAAAATAGGAAAGCGCGCCCCGCCAGGGCCGGATTGAGGAAGTTTTTGCCGGTCCCTCCGAAGATCTCCTTGGCCACGACCACGCCAAAAGAGACGCCCAGGGCCAACTGCCACAGCGGGATCGCCGGCGGCATAATGAGCGCAAACAGCATGGATGTTACCAGGAAACCTTCATTGATCTCATGGTTGCGTACCGCGGCGAAGATGACTTCCCACAAGCCGCCCGCCGCCAACACGACGATATAGATGGGCAGGAAATACAACAGGCCATGAACCATGCAGGCGAAGATGCTGGCGGGATCGTAGCCGATGCCGCTCAATAGGGTACCCCGCCAGCCCGGTACG
>CAVOJV010000029.1:0-61647 GCA_963696325.1 uncultured Gammaproteobacteria bacterium | reverse complement strand
AGTGAAAGGGCAGCTTGCCGAAAAAGCGCCTTCATCCAGACCTGTTTGTCTGATTGCCTTCAGCAAGGCGTCCCCATACGCTTCACTGAGATACTCAGTTAGTTGTGGCCGCAGGCTGGGGTTATCCCGTAAACTCTTGAAGACAGCCCGCCGTTGCCCCCTAATGGTGTAGCGCCAGCTATTGCCTCGCCGGTTCGGTTGATAACGCCATTTCAGCAGATGCGTGAGCAATACCGCCAGTCGGTTGACCAGCTCCCGCCTTTCGCTTCTGCCCATGCTCTCCAGTTCCTCGGCGATATTGTCTACATCGATTTCCGCCAATCGCCGCTGCCGCAGCAGGGCAGCATTTTTCATGGCCCATGCATGGAAATCCCGTTCGTAGTCAGAAGCAGTGGGAGCAAGTTCCCGATTTTCAGGCATTGAGTTGGCCATTTTGCGCTTTTCCAGAAAAATCTGTCGCCCCCTCAAAACATATTCAATTCCAGCTTGGCGCGCATGGACATCATCTCCTGATTCCAGGGCGGCTCCCAAGCCAGTTCCACACTGGCGGACTCGACGCCAGGGACGCTTTCCACGGCATTCTTCACCCACTCGGGCATGGAGCCGGCCACTGGACAGCCGGGGGCGGTCAGGGTCATCACCACATCCACATGCCCTCTAGCGGGGTCGATATTCAAGTCGTAGATCAGGCCCAGCTCGTAGACATTGACTGGTATCTCGGGGTCGTAGACGGTTTTCAGGGCCTCGATTATCTGCTCTTCCAGGTCTTCGCGGGTCGGTTTCTGAACGGTTTGCAGCGCACTGTCTCGCATAGGGTTTTACTCCGTCGCCACGGTTTCGGTACGGTTTTCCAAGGCGGCGCGCACCGCATGCCAGGCCAGAGTGGCGCATTTGACCCGGCTCGGATAGTCGCGCACCCCAGCCAGGACAGCCAGCTTGCCTAAACTTGGAGAGGGTTCGCTTTCCCCAGTGACCACGTCGTGGAAGTTCTGGAACAGCTTCTCCACCTCCGCCACGGGCTTACCCTTGAGAGCTTCCGTCATCAGTGAGGCCGAGGCACTGGAGATGGCGCATCCATTGCCCTGAAATGCCACATCGGTGATGATATTATCTTGGACATCCAGAAAGACCGTGACCCTGTCGCCGCAGAGCGGGTTGAAGCCATCCGCTTTATGGCTATGCGGATCGATCACCCGGAAATTTCGGGGCCGTTTGTTGTGATCCAGGATCACTTCCTGGTAGAGGTCTCGCAGATCGCTCATCGGTCGAATAACTCCTTTACCTTACAGAGTGCCGCCAGCAGGGCATCCACCTCTTGGCGGGTGTTGTAGACAGCGAAAGAAGCCCGCGCCGTGGCCGCCACCCCGTAGCGCTGCATCACCGGTTGAGCGCAATGGTGGCCCGCGCGGATAGCAACGCCTTCGCGATCCAGGATGGTGCCGATATCGTGCGGATGAATCCCTGCCATCACGAAGGAAACCAAGCCGGCCTTATGCCGGGCCGTGCCGATAAACCGCAGGCCAGAAATCTCATCGAGCTGGGCAGTCGCATAGTCCAGCAGCATCTGTTCATGCGCGGCAACGGCCTCCAAACTAATCTCGCTCAACCAGTCCAGCGCCGCGCCCAGGCCGATGACACCCGTGATGGGCGGCGTGCCCGCCTCGAATTTGCTTGGCAGATCAGCGTACTCGGTTTTCTCGAAGCTGACCGTGCGGATCATGTCGCCGCCGCCCTGGTAAGGTGGCATGGCTTCGAGATGCCGGGCCTTGCCATACAACACCCCTACCCCGCTGGGTCCGTAGACCTTGTGGCCGGAGAAGGCGAAGAAATCGCAATCCAGGTCCCGCACGTCAATCATCAGGTGCGGCGCCGATTGCGCGCCGTCCACCAGCACCGGGATGTCGCGGGCATGAGCCAGGCGGATCATCTCCCGCACCGGGTTGAGTGTGCCGAGAGCGTTGGACAGGTGTACTACGGCGACTATTTTCGTGCGCTCGTTGAGAAGGCGTTCATAGTCTTCAAGAATCAATTCCCCGGCGTCGGTGATGGGCACCACCCGCAGCCTGGCGCCCTGCCGTTCGCAGAGCATCTGCCAGGGCACGATGTTGGAGTGATGCTCCATGGTGGTGATCAACACCTCGTCCCCTGCTCCCACGTGGGTGCCGCCATAGCTGCTGGCCACCAGATTGATGGACTCGGTCGTGCCGCGGGTGAAGATGATCTCGCGGGTGCTGGCCGCATTCAGGAATCGGCGCACCTTTCCCCGCGCGCTTTCATAGGCTGCAGTGGAACGCTCCGAGAGCGTGTGCACCCCACGGTGGACATTGGCGTAATACCCGCTGTAACAATCCGTGATGGCGTCGATCACCGCCTGGGGCTTTTGAACCGAGGCGGCATTATCCAGGTACACCAGAGGCTTGCCGTGGATCTGCTGACGCAGGATGGGGAACTGCTCGCGGATGCGCGGGATATCCAGGGTCAGCTCAACCAGTGGTTGCAGGTCTTCACGCAAGGCGCTCATGACGCTCTCCTTTCTCCCGCAGCGGGGCACAGGCGCTGGGTAAGCAGGGCCTCCAGACGTTGGCGCAAAGGCGTCAAGGTAATGCGCTCGATGCTATCATTGGCGAACGCATAGACCAGCATGGCGCGGGCTTCACTTTCGCCGATCCCCCGGCTGCGCAGATAGAACAGCGCATCAGGGTCCAGGAAACCGCTGCTGGAACCGTGATTGCATTTCACATCGTCGGCCAGGATTTCCAGGCGTGGGTTAGAGTTGGCCAGCGCTTGCCGCGACAACAACAGATTACGATTATTCTGACTGGCGTTGGTCTTCTGGGCATTCTGGCGCACCTGGATCAGGCCGTCGAACACCAGCCGGGATTTGCCCTGCAACACGCCTTTGAAAAGCTGCCGGCTGGTGCCATGGGGCTTGGCGTGTTCCACCCGAATATGCTGGTCACCCAGTTGCCCATCCCCCACCAGGGTGAGCCCATTCAGGTCGCATTCCACCCCTTCCCCGTCCAACAAGGCGAATAAATCGGTACGGGCGAGCAGACCGCCGCTGGACAGCAGATGCGCCCGCACCCGGCTGTCCCGGTCCTGGCGCAACCGCACGCCGCCCAGATGCCAGGCTTGGAGGGATTCTTCCTGAACCTTATGGTGCTCCAGCACGGCTCCCGCCCCGACATGGATTTCGGTCACCGGGCAGACCAGATAACGGCCATCGCCCCGAAAATCCTCCACGAGGGTAGCCTGAGCGCCTTCCTCCAGCACGATAAGATTGCGGGGATAATTCACGGTGTCGGCGCCGGTGGCGTAAAACACCAGATGCAGGGGCTGCTCCAACACCACGCCGGCGGCCAGATAAAGGAAGGCACCCTCTTCCCAGAAAGCGCCATTGAGGGCCGCGAAGGGATGGTCTTCCAGACCCGGCAAGCGGTCCAGATGCGCTTCCACCAGTTCCGGATGGGTCAACAAGGCTTGGCCGAGGGTGGTGATCAGCGCCTTGCTGGGCAGCGCATCCAGGCGGGATAACCCTGACACGAAACGCCCGTTCACGAATACCAGGCGCTGGCACGGAGCCTCCAAGCTGGGCAGAACGGCCGCATCGACCGGCATGTTGGCCGCCCGACAGAACTGGCGTTGCGCCAGAGCACCGACATCGGTGAACCGCCAGGACTCCCAATGGGGGGTCGGAATGCCCAGGGATTCGAAGCGTTCCAGAGCCTGCCGGCGCCGTTCCAGCAGCGCCGCCGGCTCGCGACGCCTGGCAAGGAAGTCGTCGAAATCCCGGCGGCGAGTGTCATGATCAACGAGGGCAACAGCGGCCATGGCGTCTCTCCTCAGGCGCTGGCCCGGCGCGCGCGCCCGGGTTCGGTGTTATACAGGGCATAACCCTGAGCCTCCAGTTCCAGGGCCAGATGCTTGTCACCGGAACGGACGATGCGGCCGTTCACCAGCACGTGAACGTGGTCCGGCACGATATAGTCCAGCAGGCGCTGGTAGTGGGTGATGACCAGAAAGCCGCGCTCGGCGCCGCGCAGGGCGTTGACTCCATCAGCCACCACCTTTAAAGCATCAATGTCCAGCCCCGAATCGGTTTCGTCCAGCACGGCGAAGCGCGGTTCCAGCACCGCCATCTGGAAGATCTCGTTGCGTTTCTTTTCGCCCCCGGAAAACCCCTCGTTGACCGGCCGCTTCAGCATGGATTCATCCATCTTCACAAGTTCCATGCGCCGGTGAATCATGTCCCAGAATTCCATGGCGTCCAGTTCGGGTTCGCCCCGGTGCTTGCGCACGGCGTTCACGGCGGCCTTGAGGAAGTACAGATTGTTCACGCCGGGGATCTCCACCGGATACTGAAAAGCCAGAAACAGGCCCTCGCGGGCGCGGTCTTCCGGGTCCATATCCAACAGGTTCTTACCCTGGAACAGGATTTCACCGGCGGTGACCTCATAACCCTGGCGACCGGCGATGACATTGGCCAGGGTGCTCTTGCCGGAACCGTTCGGGCCCATGATGGCATGCACTTCACCGGATCGGATGACCAGGTCGATACCGTTGAGGATCTCGCGATCCTCGACACTGACATGCAGATTCTTGATCTCCAACATGCGCTTAATACTCTCTAGGGTAAAAATTACACCCCCCTGTGCGCAAGGGGGGCTAGGAGGGTTAACCAACGCTGCCTTCCAGCTTCAGTTCGATGAGTTTCTGGGCCTCCACGGCGAACTCCATGGGCAGTTCCTTGAACACTTCCTTGCAGAAGCCGTTAACGATCAGGCTCACCGCGTCCTCGGTGCTGATGCCGCGCTGATTGCAGTAAAAGATCTGATCCTCGCCGATCTTGGAGGTACTGGCCTCATGCTCCACCTGGGCGGTGGGGTTGCGCACCTCGATATACGGAAAGGTATGGGCGCCGCATTTGTCCCCCATCAGCATGGAATCGCATTGGGAATAGTTACGGGCGTTCTCCGCGGTGGGCAGGATCTTCACCAAACCCCGGTAGGCATTCTGCCCATGCCCGGCGGAAATACCCTTGGAGATGATGGTGCTGCGGGTATTCTTGCCCATGTGAATCATCTTGGTGCCGGTGTCGGCCTGCTGATAATCGCGGGTCAGGGCGACGGAATAAAACTCGCCCACGGAGTTGTCGCCGCGCAGAATGCAACTCGGATACTTCCAAGTAATCGCCGAGCCGGTCTCCACCTGAGTCCAGGAAATCTTGGAATTACGCCCCTTGCAGAGGCCGCGCTTGGTGACGAAATTGTAGATGCCACCCTTGCCCTGCGCATCGCCCGGATACCAATTCTGCACCGTGGAATACTTGATGGTGGCGTCATCCAGGGCGACGAGTTCCACCACGGCGGCGTGCAACTGGTTCTCATCGCGCATGGGGGCCGTGCAGCCTTCCAGATAACTGACATAGGAGCCTTCCTCGGCGACGATCAGCGTACGCTCGAACTGCCCGGTGTTGCTGGCGTTGATGCGAAAATACGTGGATAACTCCATGGGACAGCGCACGCCCTTGGGAATAAAACAGAAGGAGCCATCGCTGAATACCGCGGAATTGAGGGCGGCGAAGTAGTTGTCCCGATAGGGCACCACCGAACCCAGGTATTGCCGCACCAGCTCGGGGTGCTCGTGCACCGCCTCGGAGAACGAGCAGAAGATAATGCCTTTTTCGGCCAGCTTGCTCTTGAAGCTGGTCGCCACGGAAACGCTGTCGAACACCGCGTCCACGGCGACGCCCGCCAGAATCTCCTGCTCGGCCAGGGGGATTCCCAGTTTTGCATAGGTTTTGAGGATCTCCGGGTCTATCTCATCCAGGCTCTTGGGACCGTCCCCCTTGGACTTGGGCGCTGCGTAATACGAGATAGCCTGGTAGTCGATGGGCGGATGATGGATACTCGCCCATTGCGGTTCTTTCAGAGTCAGCCAGTAACGATAGGCGGTCAGCCGCCACTCCAGCAACCACTCCGGCTCCTGTTTCTTCGCCGAAATCAACCGGACCACATCTTCGCTCAACCCCGGCGGCACGGTTTCCTGCTCAACATCGGTCACGAAACCGAATTCATAACCGCTTTCGGTCAGACGTTCCAGGGTTTGAGCATTCGCTGACATCTTGATTTACTCCGGGAGGATTGCGTTGATTGCCTAAAGATGATCGCCCACTAACACCGCTCGCACTCTGCTGGCAACCGGCACGGCAACCCGCACCGGGTCGGGACGGCTCATCTCCAACAGGCTGATGTTTTCCAGAGCCTCGCGGATCGCAAGGTTGATTCGATTCCAATGACCGCCCACACCGCAGTGATCCTGATGCAGACAGGCAGCGTGACCCTCTGAACTGCACTCGGTGATGGCGATCGGTCCTTCCATTGCGTCGATGATATCCGCCGCCGAGATATCCTCGGGAGAACGCGCCAGACTGTAACCGCCGCGGGCGCCGCGTTGGGATACCAACAACCCTCCCCGCGCCAGGGTTTTGAGGATCTTGCTGACAATGGGCAAAGGCAACCGCCGCTGTTTCGCCAGCACGGCAGCGCTGTAAGACTGGCTGGCGCTCTGCGCCATGGAGGTCATCAGCACAATACCGTAGTCAGTTTCTCGAGTGATTCGAATCATCTACCGCGTTCCGCAGCAATTGGTACTAGATTGGTACTATATTATGTATGATAGTTCCAATCAATATGCTTGGGAAGGATGATTTACATTGAATTCTTTCCGCTGGAACGAATAGTCGCCGCAGCAAATAGTCCTTGAACTCCTTTCCCGCCGATTACATCGTAATGGGCGATAGGGTCTAAACGGGGCCGGCGACCTCGTGCCGGCGCCTTCGCTATAATTTCAGCGAGACCTGCATTAGTTCGGCATCTGCGGGCATGGGCCGGATGCTGAAACCAAGCGCCCGGCTCAGTTTCAGCATGGCCTCATTCTCGCTGAGCACCTCCCCGAACAGTTCCTTGATGCCTCGGCTACGCGCGTAGTCGATGACTCGCCGCATGAGCAATGGCCCAAGCCCCATGCCGGTCATCGCCATGCCGACGATGATCGCGAACTCGGCGCGCTCCCTGTCCGGGTCGGCGACCATTCGCACAACGCCATAAAGCTCTGTTTCCCCGGCCGCGGGTTGACTCACCAAAACCAGCGCCATTTCACGGTCATAATCGATTTGGGTGTAACGCGCCGCCGCGGCGTGGGTGAGCGATTTCATATGATGGAAAAAACGCATGAATATCTCTTCTGGCGAGAGCTTGGCGAAGGCCGCGTGCATGGCGGGTTCATCTTCCGGCCGCACCGGGCGCAATTGTAACCGCCGGCCATCGGGCAGGGTGAGCGTCTCTTCCAGCTCTTTGGGATAGGGGCGTATCAACAAACGCTGTGCCGCGGGTTCCACCGCCCTGGTCACCTTGATCCGGGTTCCCAACGCCAACACACCCTGCTCATCGGCCAGGAGCGGATTGATTTCCAGCGCATCGACCTCGGCCAGGTCAATGACCAGTTGGGAGATCTTGACCAGCGTCAGGGCGATGGCGTCCAGATCCACGGCAGGCATATCCCGATAGCCCCGCAGCAAGCGGTATACCCGCGTGCGCGACAACATGTCCCGGGCCAGGAGCATATTCAAGGGCGGCAGCGCCAGCGCCTGGTCGGCAATCACGTCGGCGGCGGGACCGCCCTGGCCAAAGCGGATAACAGGGCCAAATTGCGGATCGCTGATGACCTCTATGCTCAACTCATGGGCGTGCGGGCGATGGATCATGGGCTGTACCGTGAAACCCAGCAATTGAACGGTCGGGTGCGCGGTGCGGATACGTTCCCACATCATCCTGGCGTTCTCCCGCACCACGGCGGGGGTTTCCAAGTAGAGGGCGACACCACCCACGTCGGACTTATGCCGGATGTTGGCAGCCTGTATCTTAAGGGACACCGGCCTGTTCAGCCCGGCGGCGATAGCCGCCGCCTCCTCCGGATTTGCCGCCACCTGGGTCATGACCACGGGTACCCCGTAGGCGGCGAGGAGAGCTTTGGCTTCGATCTCGGCAAGCCAGGAATGCCCCCCGGCCAGCGCCGTTTGAACGATCTGCCGCGCGCTCTCGATGTCCGGCGCGAAAGCTTCCGGAATGGCCGGCGGAGTCTGCATGAGCAACTCCTGATTGCGCCGATAACGCACCCGCGTCATGAAGGCATGTACCGCATCCGTCGGCGTCTCGTAAGTCGGTACTCGGTGCTCCGCGAACCGTTGTCGCGCGGCCTGCGCCGTGCTCTCACCCAACCAGGCGGTGAGCACGCACGGCTGCTTGCCCGTAGGCAGGCGGTTTTTCTCCACAGCAGCGATCACCGCCTCGGCGGCCTCGGTCCGGTCAGCCAGCGCCATCGGACAATTGAGCACCACGATGCCATCGATACCCTGATCCTGGAGGAGCGCTTCCGACGCTTCGGCGTAGTAATCACCCGGGGCGTCCGCCAGCATGTCCACGGGATTGCCGGGAGGGCAGCCGCGCGGCAACACCTTGGTCAACCGGTCCAGGGTTGCGGGGGACAGTTCCGCCAGGCAACCGCCCTGTTCGACCACACTGTCGGCAACCAGCCTGCCCGGCCCTTCGCCATTGCAGAGCACGGCCAGCCGATCACCGCTTACCGGGCCTGTCCGGTCCAGGGTTTCAACCGTCACGAAAAGATCCCGCATATCCTTGACGCGCAGCATTCCGGCGCGTTTAAACATGGCATCGTAAATAGCGTCTACGGGAATTTCGACACCCTTTTCATAACAGCCGGTTTTGACAACGATAACAGGCTTGACACGGGCCGCGGCGCGAGCCGCCGACATGAATTTGCGCGGGTGCGTCAGCGACTCCATGGACAGCAGGACAGCGCGCGTCTGCGGGTCGCTGGTCAGATAATCCAAGATATCCCCGAAATCTACATCCACCAGGGTACCGAGCGAGATGAGATGGGAAAACCCAATGCCCCTGGCGTTGGCCCAGTCCAACATGGACGTCACCATGGCACCTGATTGAGCGATGAAGGCAAGCTGACCTGGCAAGGGCTGGAGGTGCGCCAGGCTGGCGTTCAGCCCAATACCGGGAACCAGGATTCCCAGGCAGCCGGGACCGATAATGCGCAACAGATGGGGCTTCGCGGCATCCAGCAGCGCCTGTTTTATAGCCTTCGCCTCGGCCTTGGCTTCAGCGACCTCGCAGCATCCCGAACCGATCACCACAACAGCTCGGGTACCGCGAGCGCCCAATTCGGCAATCAACTTCGGCACCGCCGCCAGCGGCTTGACGAGGATCGCCAGGTCGGCAACCTGCGGTAGGTTGGAAACCTTGCGATAAACGGAAATCGCCGCGCTATCGGGGTCCGTTCCCACCGCGAACAGCTTGCCGGCAAAGCCCGCGCCGACCAGATTATCGGCCAATGTTGCAACCGCGGGATCGCCATCCGCTCCGATCAGCGCGACCGAGGCGGGTTTGAACATGAACTGGAGATTACGGATAGTCATCGGGCGTCGTATCCAATCCTATATTCCCAAGTCAAGGCTAAGGTAACTTCGGTACGCTCGCCAGTTCAACCTCGGCGCCGCCGGTTCACACCTGATGCATGCTTTTCCTGCAACCCAGCAAGCTAGGTTATACTTGCCATCTTCATGCGTCCTGCGGAACCACGCCGCACAACCAACACACGACAGCGCGATGGAAAAGACCTACGAACCTCGAAGTATAGAACAACGCTGGTACGACATTTGGGAACAGCACGGCTATTTTGCCCCCCACGGCGTGGGGGAATCCTACTGCATCATGATCCCACCGCCCAATGTGACGGGCACCCTGCACATGGGACACGCGTTCCAGGACACCATCATGGACGCCCTGATCCGTTACCACCGCATGCGGGGTTACAACACGCTCTGGCAGGCAGGCACGGACCATGCCGGGATCGCCACCCAGATGGTGGTGGAGCGCCAGCTCAGCGCCGAGAAGCAGAACCGCCATGAACTGGGCCGGAATGCCTTCATCGACCGGGTCTGGCAATGGAAAGCGCGGTCCGGCGGTAACATCACCCGGCAGTTACGGCGGATGGGCGCTTCCCTGGACTGGTCGCGGGAGCGCTTCACCATGGATGAGGGACTGTCCGAGGCCGTGCAGGAGGTGTTCATCCGCCTGTATGAGGAAGGACTGATCTATCGTGGCAAGCGACTGGTGAACTGGGACCCGGTGCTGCGTACCGCAGTATCGGACCTGGAAGTGGTCAGCGCCGAAGAAAACGGCCAATTGTGGCATATCCGCTACCCACTGACCGAGGGCGGCGGCGATCTGATCGTCGCCACCACCCGCCCGGAGACCATGCTGGGCGATACCGCCGTCGCGGTGCACCCGGAGGACGAACGTTACAAGCATCTGGTCGGCCTGCATGTCGAGCTACCGCTTGCCGGCAGAACCATTCCCATCGTCGCCGATGACTACGTGGATCCCAGCTTTGGCACGGGCTGCGTGAAGATCACGCCGGCGCACGATTTCAACGACTATGCGGTAGGCCAACGCCATCACCTGCCCTTGATCAACATACTTACCGTGGATGCTCGGATCAACGACGAGGCCCCTGAACGCTACCGGAATCTGGACCGCTACGAAGCCCGCCAGCAAATCGTGGCCGATCTGGAAGAAGCGGGCCTGCTGGAGTCCGTCCAGCCCCACAAGTCGGTGATTCCCCGCGGCGACCGCAGCACTGCAGTGATCGAACCCTTCCTCACCGACCAATGGTATGTAAAGACCGCGCCGCTGGCCGGTCCCGCCATCGCCGCCGTGAAGACCAGGCGCATCCGGTTCATTCCCGAGAACTGGGACAAGACGTATTACGAATGGCTGAACAATATCGAGGACTGGTGCATCAGCCGCCAGATCTGGTGGGGCCATCGCATTCCCGCCTGGTATGACGTCGCCGGCAACGTCTATGTGGGCCGCAGCGAAGCCGAGATACGCGAACGGCACGGACTCAAGGCCGACGTAAGCCTGACGCAAGATGAGGATGTGCTGGATACCTGGTTCTCCTCCGCCCTGTGGCCGTTCTCAACCCTGGGCTGGCCTCAACAGACCCTGGAACTCAAGACCTTCTATCCCACCAGCGTACTGGTAACGGGCTTCGACATCATCTTCTTCTGGATCGCCCGGATGATCATGATGGGCCTCAAATTCATGGGCGACGTGCCCTTCCGGGAGGTCTACATCCACGGCCTGGTGCGCGACCAGGACGGCAACAAGATGTCCAAGTCCAAAGGTAACGTGCTGGACCCCATCGACATCACCGACGGCATCGATCTGGAAGCCCTGGTAGCCAAGCGCACCACCGGTTTGATGCAACCGCAACTGGCGCCCAAGATCGAAAAGGCTACCCGCCGACAGTTTTCCGATGGCATCCATGCCCACGGCACCGACGCCTTGCGGTTTACCTTCGCCGCGCTGGCCACCACCGGTCGCGATATCGTCTTCGACATGGGCCGGGTGGACGGCTACCGCAACTTCTGCAACAAGCTCTGGAACGCCGCCCGCTACGTGTTGATGAACACGGAAGGCCAGGACACCGGACTGGACGGTGAGATTGAGCTGTCGCTGGCCGACCGCTGGATCATCTCGCGCTTGCAGACCACCGTGCAGGCCGTGAATGAGGCCGTGCGGGACTACCGTTTCGACCTCGTCGCCCAGGCCATCTACGAGTTCACCTGGAACGAGTACTGCGATTGGTATCTGGAACTGTCCAAGCCGATGCTGACCGAGCACGACCGTCCGGAAGCCCAGCGCCGCGGCACTCGCCGCACCCTGGTACAGGTGCTGGAAACCCTGCTGCGCCTGACGCATCCACTGATGCCCTTCATCACCGAGGAAATCTGGCAGAAGGTCGCGCCCCTGGCCGGCGTCACCGGGGAGACCATCATGCTCCAGCCCTATCCACTGCCTGACCCCGCCAAGCTGGACCCGACGGCGGTGACTGAAATGGACTGGGTGCAACAGTTCCTGCTGGGCGTGCGGCGCATCCGCGCCGAAATGAACATCGCTCCCGGCAAGCGCCTACCCGTGCTGCTCCAGCACGGTGGCTCTGAGGACCAGGTCCGGCTGCAACGCAATCATGCTTTTCTCGGCACCCTGGGCCGACTGGAATCCATCACCTGGCTGGCCGCGAACGACAGCGCGCCGGAATCCGCCATCGCCCTGGTAGGCGAGCTGAAGGTCCTCATTCCGATGGCCGGTGTAATCGACAAGGCGGCGGAGATCGCCCGCCTCACCCGTGAAATCGATAAGCTGCGCGAGGATTTGCAAAGGGGCCAAGCCAAGCTGGTCAATGCCGATTTCGTGGGCCGCGCGCCCGCTGCGGTGGTGGACAAAGAACGCGCCCGAGTGGCCGCGCTGACAGCCTCGGTGACCAAGCTGGATGAGCAGTTACAGCGCATCCGCTGCTTCTAGCCAAGTTACGATCACCTATCATCCGCTCGCTACTGATATGCGCAATAACTAAAGGACAACCCCGTGAGTAACTACGTAACCGACAAATCCAAGGCTATTGCCGAGAAATCCAAAAACGGCATCGGCCGCTTGATCCATCTTTACCATCCCCGGACCTGGAAGGAAAAAGGCCTGCTCTGGTCAGCGGGGGTGATGTTGCTCACCTACGCCGTCGTCGTCCTGGTACTTGGCAGCCTCTGGTCCTTCGAGCCAGACCAGTTCGACGTGCACCAGCACGCCTTAAAGATGGCCAACGGCGACGACACTAAAGCCAAGGTTACCGGCTGGACCACCACCGCCACCGTTATCGGCATCGCCGATAACCTGTTGCATAAACCGGGCGGCTATTTGAGCAACGACATCATGCCGCCCGGCGTTTACCTGGACAATATCCCCAATTGGGAATTCGGCGTGCTGGTGCAGTTGCGGGATTCCACCGCGATGTTGCGTAACCAGTTTAGCCGCGCTCAGAGCCAATCCATGGAAGATAAGGATCTGGCCCTGGCGCAGCCTCTGTTCAACAATGATTCAGCAAAATGGATATTTCCGTCCGCGGAATCAAAATATCAGGAAGGCAGGGACGTGCTGGCCCGCTATCTGGAGCGCTTGGCGGACGCCAATGATCACGATGGCCAGTTCTATGCGCGTGCCGATAATCTGCACCTGTTTCTGGAGGAGGCGGCGACCCGCCTGGGTGGCTATGTCCAGCGCCTGGCCGCCAGCGTCCCGCAGTTACGCATCAATATCAACCTGGCCGGTGACCCCGGCGCGCGTCAATCGACGCCAACTCCCAGTCAGACCATGAGAGCGACCCCCTGGCTGAAGATCGACGACGAGTTCTACGAGGCTCGCGGCTATAGCTGGGCACTGTTGGAGATGCTCAAGGCTTTCGAGGTTGACTTCCAGGCGGTTTTACAGGACAAGAATGCCGTGGTATCCCTGCGCAATATCATCCAGGAACTGGAAAGCTCCCAAGCGGCTGTATGGAGCCCGGTGCTTCTGAATGGCACCGGTTTCGGGCCGCTGGCCAACCACTCGCTGGTGCTGGCGGCCTATATGTCGCGCGCCAACACGGCGCTGCGTGATCTGGGTAACCTGCTGCGGCAGGGCTAATACGCTTACCCGACCAGAGCCCTAACGGGGAACCGGGCCAGACGGTGGCGAATTTCAATATGCATCTGATGGGTGCCGCGGTGGTCAGCGGCGTCGCCGCCACCGGCCTGGTGATGACAGGGGTAGTGACCCATCAGGCCGTGGTGAGTTACTTTATCCTGGGTGTCATTGGTGGCCTGCTCCCGGACATCGACTCCCCCAACTCCATTCCCATCCGCGTCGCCTTCAACGTACTGGCCGTGATCACCGGGTTTCTGTTGGTATTTTCCTTCAGCCAGCACTATTCCCTGGCCGAACTGGTCATTCTCTGGATCGTCTGTTTCGTGGGCATGCGTTACGGTGTGTTCAGCCTGTTCACCCACTTCACGGTACACCGGGGTCTCATTCATTCGATCCCTGCCGGCATCTGTTTTGGCCTGGCGACCACATTGCTGGCCTATCGCATGTTCGGTGCAACCGCCCTGCATGCCTGGAACTGCGGCATCTTCGTGTTGGCGGGTTTCGTGGTCCATCTGCTGCTGGATGAATTCTACAGCGTTAATCTGTTGGGCATGGACCTCAAAAGCTCTTTCGGCAGCGCCCTCAATCTGGGCAGCCTAGCCAATCCCCTGGGCACCGTGGCGCTGTACGTGACCCTCATGGTGCTGTTTTATCTATGTCCCACCCCCCACGATTTCATCAATGCCATGGCGAACGAAGACATTTACCGCACGGTGCGGGAACGGGCACTGCCCAAACGAGGCTGGTTCCATGGCCTCTTCGGCACCCTCACCCAGCTGCCCTGACGGGCGCGGCTGCCTGGCCTGGGTTCTACACGCCGGCGCTGCTCAGCACCAGTGTCACCACTCCCCACACCACCAATATAAACAGCAAGGTCAAAACCAACCCGGCGATGATGAAATGGATGGGCTTGCCGTGTTGAAAGTCCCGTTCAAGGTTTTTGCCGCTTTGCACCCCCATAAAGGACTGCAGAACGCTCATGATGGCCTGCAGGAAGCCGGGTTTATCGTTTGCCATTCTCTTGCCTCTTGAGAAATATTTGCCGTTGTTACCCCAGACCATGTTCGCGGGTGGCGGAAAAACGCACCTCCGGCCAGCGTTCCTGCGTCAATTGCAGATTGACCCGGCTGGGGGCGATATAGACCAGTTCGCCCTGGTGATCCAGGGCCAGATGGTCATGCAGCTTCTTCCTGAACTCCTCGAAGCGCTTGGCGTCACTGCAGCTTACCCACCGGGCGGTGTGGACGTTGATGGCCTCGAATAAACAGTCCACGGTGTATTCATTCTTCAGCCGGTAAGCGGCCACGTCAAATTGCAGCATTCCCACCGCCCCCAGAATCAGGTCGTTGCTGTTCAGAGGCCGGAATAACTGAGTGGCACCCTCCTCGCAGAGCTGTTCGAGACCCTTTTGCAGGGCCTTCATCCGCAGGGGATCGCGCAGGCGGGCGCGGCGGAACAGTTCCGGGGCGAAATCCGGGATACCGGTGAAGCGCATCTCCTCCCCAGCCGTGAAAGTATCGCCGATACGAATGGTGCCGTGATTGTGCAGGCCGATGATATCGCCCGGATACGCAGCGTCCACGTGCTCCCGCTCGGCGGCCATGAAGGTCAGCGCATCGCCGATCTTGACTTCCCGCCCGAGTCGCACATGGCGTACCTTGATCCCTTGCTGATAGGTGCCAGAGCACACCCGCAGGAAGGCAATGCGGTCGCGGTGGGCGGGGTCCATATTGGCCTGAATCTTGAAAACGAAACCGCTGAACGCCGTTTCCTCGGGAGACACCTCGCGGCCATCGGTGGGGCGCGACCTGGGCGGCGGCGCGTATTCGACGAAGCCATCCAGCATCTCCTGAACCCCGAAGCTGTTGATGGCGGAGCCGAAGAACACGGGTGTCAACCGGCCTTCCAGGTATTCCCGGCTATCAAATTCATCGCTCGCGCCCCGCACCAGGTCTATCTCATCGCGTAATTCCTGGGCACGGCTGCCCAGGTACCCATCCAGCTCAGGGTTGTGCAGGCCATGGATAACCGTGCCCTCGTTGATGCGCCCACCCTTGGAGGGTTCGTAGAGATGGATGAAATCTTCGTACAGATGGTACACCCCCTGCAACTCGCGACCCATGCCGATGGGCCAGGTGACCGGAGCACAGCGGATCTTGAGGATTTCCTCCACCTCATCCATGAGTTCGATGGGATGGCGCCCATCGCGGTCCAGCTTGTTGATGAAGGTAAAGATGGGGGTATCGCGCAGACGACATACTTCCATCAGCTTGATGGTACGCTCCTCCACGCCGCGGGCGGCATCAATCACCATCAAGGCTGAATCCACCGCCGTCAGGGTGCGGTAGGTATCCTCCGAGAAATCTTCATGACCAGGGGTGTCGAGCAGGTTGATGATGCGGTCCCGATAGGGAAACTGCATCACCGAGGAGGTCACCGAGATACCACGCTGCTTTTCCAACTCCATCCAGTCGCTGGTCGCGTGACGGGCCGCCTTGCGGCCCTTGACGGCGCCAGCCATCTGGATGGCCCCGCCAAACAGCAACAGCTTTTCGGTCAGGGTGGTCTTGCCGGCGTCGGGATGGGAGATGATGGCGAAGGTGCGGCGCCGCTTCATCTCTTCGAGAAATATGCTCATGATGTGAACCTGGTCAATCGAGAGTCGTGCAGTTTATATCAGCGGGGTTGTCAACGCAGCGGGTAATTCCAGAGGCAGGCACGCCAGGCGGCTATATCGATCCGGCTAGGGATCCTCTTCGAACAGCGCCGCCCCTTGGGTGCGGATGACCCTGGCGTAGAAATCGGCGCTCGCCTTAGGCGTGCGCTGTTGAGTTTGGTAATCAACGTGAACGAGGCCAAAGCGCTTGGAATAGCCATGGCTCCACTCGAAGTTATCCAGCAATGACCAGGCAAAGTAACCCCGCAGATCGACGCCGTTTTGCATAGCCTGGTGGGCGGCGCGCAGATGAGCACGGAAATAATCGGCCCGCAGAGAATCCTGCAAGCGTACGGTGCAGGTCGGTGGATCGTAGAAGGCAGCTCCATTTTCAGTAATATAGACGGGTATATTCCCATAGCGGTTCTTGACCCACGCCAGGATATCAACCAGCCCCTGCGGATAGACTTCCCAATCCAGGACTGTGTGGGTCTGGCGCCTTTGCCGCACGCCGCTGGCATATACAGGCCAGGCCGCCGGATCGTTTCGAGTCACCTTGCGACTGTAGTAATTGACGCCCAGAAAGTCGATGGGCTGCTGAATATGCTTTAGATCCGAGTCGGAAAACTCAGGCCACGCCGTGCCGAATATTTCGCTCATCTCCGGAGGGTAGCTGGCGAAAAACACCGGGTCCAGGTACTGACGGTTCATATAAGCGTCGGCCCGCGCGGTCGCGGCCAGGTCCTGCGGGCTTTGCGAGGCTGGGTACTTGGGCTCCAGGTTGACCACCAGCCCGATCCGGTGACGGCCCTCGGCGCGGTAGGCCTGGACGGCGCAGGCATGCGCCCGCAGCAGATTGTGTGAGGCAATAGGCGCCTCGAACAGATTGCGGTGACCAGGCGCGAGGGCGCCGTGCAGATAGCCGCCGTCGGTAACTACCCAGGGTTCGTTCAGGGTAGCCCAGAGGGTCACCCGGTCGTCCAGCGCCTTGAACACGATCCGGGCATACTCGGCGAACCACTCGGCGCTAGCCCGGTTCAACCATCCGCCCCGGTCATCCAGTGCGGCCGGTAGATCCCAGTGATACAGCGTCACGCAGGGTTGGATACCGTGTTCCAGCAGCGCATCCACGAGCCGCTGATAGAAATCCAGCCCCTTCGCGTTTACCGCGCCATATCCTTGCGGCAGGATGCGGCCCCAGGCGATGCTGAAACGGTAGGCATTCAGGCCCAACTCCGCCATGAGCTTGACGTCGCTTGCGAAGCGGCGGTAATGGTCACACGCCGCGTTGCCGGTGTCACCGGCATGGACCAGGCCCGGCGTGTGCGAGAAACGCTGCCAGATACTCGGGCCGGCGCCGTCGGCCAGCGGCGAACCTTCGATCTGATAGGCTGAGGTAGCCGCGCCCCAGAGGAAGCCGGCGGGGAAATAGGGGCTGTCTTGCATGGATCGATGTCTGTCGGTCTACGCGATGGGTCGGTGCAGGCGAAGCCACGCCTGTAAATCATCCAAGGTATCGCTGAGCTTATTGGTCACTTTATTCTGGAGCTTAGCCTGCTTGGTAACCGAAAGTGGGATACGCAAGTTGCTATCGAAATGAAGGCTGTTGTCGGCGAGGATATCCGTCCGTAGGGTGAGGCCATAACGGGCGAACAAGGGCTTCAGTAAATCGCTGCGGGCTAGCAGATCGTGACGGGTGGTTTGATACGCGTGTTCACAAACTCGGCGCCGGTTCGTAAAGCTGAACGCATTGGTGTAGAAAATCTTGGCATCACCGGCGTTCGGTTCGAAGAGAATGACATCCTTGTCCGGGTACTGAGTTTTGTATTTGGCCATACTATTCTTGATGCGGGAATAGATAAGCGCATGAAACGCCTGAGATAACACGACTGGCAACCCACCTTCCACGAGAAACTCATAGCTTTTCCGCTCGTCTGGCTTGGCGAGACTGGCGTTAAAGGGGACGATGGGGTTAATGCAAAACAGCAAGTCAGCGCCTGCGTCCAGGGCTACCGAGGCATGCAGGGCCTTTCGCAACACACCATCCACGTAATATCGGCCTTCGATTTCCACCGGCGGATACACGCCGGGTAAGGCGGCACTGGCCTGCACAGCCTGGGAAATGGGGATGTGATCATTACCGCGGGAGCCGAATTTCACCACTTCACCGGTGTCCAGGTTCGTTGCCACCACGAACAGTTTCCGTTTAAGTTTGCGGAAATCATTGGTGCGTCCCCGGCTGTTAAAGAGCCGGTTCCCGAATTCCTCAATATAGTCATTGCTCAAGACTCCCGCAGGCAAAGCGCGACCCAGCGTGCTAAGCGCACCATGTAAGCTGCGGTCCTGGGGGTTGCTGGCAAAACGCCACAGGGCTTCCAACAACAGTTCGGGGATAGACTCCACGGCTTTCAGATAGTGATGGAATGCGGGTCTGAGGAAATGTTGAGGGTCCAGGGGGAAAGCCTCGGATTCAGTACGGATAAAGACGTGACACAGCTTCGCTGCGCTGAAGCCGTTAACGAGACCGGCGGCAACGACGGCCCCGGCACTCACCCCCACGTAAACGTCGAGATCGTTGAACTCAATACCCTCAAGAGCCTCCTCCAGGGCGAGAATGGCGCCAATTTCATAAATTATTCCAAGCGGACCGCCCCCCGCCAGCGCCAGTCCGATGCAGGGGCGCTGCTTGTCTTTACTGGTCCGTTTAGGTTGCGTTTGCAGCATGTTGACTCCTCTCTTCACGCACAATCCGAATTAATGGGTTAAAGATCGCTTGGGTTGCCGGCGAAACCTCGGTGGAGCAAATCAAATCCGAGATCATTGTAAAGTATCCTGATACACACGGCGGCTACTTCGCCTGGCACCTAGATTCAACTATACCGCACATAAAGCCCATTGCGGCGGTGGGTGAACAGGGCTTTGCGGGCGTGATTTTCCGGCGGTGCGGTGAGCAGGCGCTGGACTTCGCCCAACACGAACACCGTCACATCGGCGATGGGCAGGCGGTTCGCCTCGCTCAGCGGCACCCAACGCAGATCGAGCAGTTCGCCGCTGCCCCCCAGCACACCCCTGACGTGGGCGGTGTCCGCCAGGAAGAACCGGGCGTGAAAGCGGATGGGACTAAAGGTAGGGGTGATAGCGCGAGTGACATAGCAAAGCTTGTCCAAAGCCGGGGCCAGTCCGGCCTGTTTGAAAGCTGCCCAGGCCGGAGTATCAAGCCCGCCCGCATCGCCCGGCTGGCCGAGCAGAAGACCGGTTTCCTCGAACGTCTCCCGCACCGCGGCAATCGCCAGCGCCTGGGCACGCCGCGCGCTGCCGGCCACGGCCAGATGCCTGATTATGCCAGCGTCAAGCGGAGAAGCGGCCCGCACACTGCCGTCGCCAGCGTCCAGCTTGCCGCCGGGAAACACATAGACATCCGGCATGAAGGTCATCCTGGACTGACGGCGGCCCATCAGCACTTCCGGCTCCCCCGGCCCGTCGCGTACGAGAATCAGGCTGGCGGCATCCTGCGGTCGAACGATCTGCCGGTTCATGGTCTTAGTGAGGCGGGATATCCGTCAAATTAGGTGATTTTCAGAAATGAAAGCACCAAAATTCCCTTTTCCTGGATAGCAGTTTGGCGCGAGGCTTTTCCTCCCCCTTACGAAGGGGGAGGCCAGGAGGGGGTTAAAAAAGTGCCACTGCAGCGGTTTATTGGCAGACCCCCTCTAAATCTCCCCCTTCGTAAGGGGGAGACTTGAAGGTCTCCGAAACCATTGAGCAATCTCGCCTGGGGGATAATCTTTCACAGAAATCGCCTTAAAATGTTGGCCTTCTCGCGCCGTTTGGGTCAATCGTGCTGGGGATACGGGAGCGAACCTGCTAAGGTAGGGTTGCAGAACCGGCTTTTTATAACAGACAGTTTCTTCATGCTGAACGAGAGGTAGCAACATGGACATCACGGGTTTATTGATTTTTCTCGTCATTGGTGCGGTGGCGGGTTGGCTGGCGGGAATCATCATGAAAGGAGGCGGTTTTGGTCTGCTGGGGAACATTATCGTTGGAATCATCGGCGCGGTGGTCGGCGGTTTTTTGTTCGGGCTGCTGGGATTAACCGCTGGCGGCTTGATTGGCTCGATCGTGACTGCTACGGCCGGCGCCGTGGTGCTGCTGTTTTTGATCGGCCTGATCAAGAAGGCCTGAAGTTTTATAAAGCCCAAAAGGATCGTGGTCACGAAGGAGTGTTTCGCTGGAAGGATTTCCGGCTCGAGGCCGACGAGCTCGATTGATCGCCAAGCCTCTCGGTCTGGCTTGTCATAACTCCTTTTTCGGTTCATCAACCTGCCGGGATCGGGGTCGAAATTCCGTCCCGGTAGACTGGAGGCAGGTCCCGGACTCGCCGCTTGGGAGGCGGGTTGCGGGGGCTGACAGCCTCGAATCGATACCCCTCACCGGTTACAGACAACCGCAAGCTGTTCGAATCAAGTTGCACCCAGTGTCCCTTGCCATCATCAAGGATACGTTAAAGTGACTCGAGACTCACATCGAGTATAGCGAAAAGTCCCGAGTCGCCCTCTCTTCTGCCGGATCAGTCCAGCGCGTGCCCTCTTACCGTCGTTTACCGGAGTTCAGCTCCGCAAGCGCGGTCAGCTTTCCCGCCAATTCCGTGATGTCCATGCCCGTTCGCCGCCGTAAGATGCCGAGTTAAACCAAGTCCCGGTTGGTGTTATCGCGTTCCGTTGGGGGATGCGCGCCAGGTGTTCAGACCAAGCATATAGGAATCCTGTTCGAGTTGTGGAAACGCTGCCGGTTGCGCAAAATCCCCCTGCCGCTGACGCGGCACCCCCCTTTGACAAAGGGGGGTGGGGGGGGATTTATATTCGCAAGTCCGCCACCATTCACTGAGGAGACCTATAGCCCAAGACCGCGAGGTCCAGGCCGAGAATCAACGCCTTTCAGTCAGCCCAGCGAGCCCGAACAGAGATCAGAGTTTTCATCGGCCAGAGAAAAATGGGGACACCACCACCCGAAACCCGAGGTCGTCGTAGTGGGAGTCGGGACAGTTGCGGGGGCGGTAGGCGCAACGCGCGAACCTCGCCCCGTGCGTCGAACGCGCCGCCCCGCAACACCCGGCGGCGATATTGTCTGGCGCATTCAAATCTTCCCGCGCCTGACGCTGCGGACCTTCCGGGGGATAGGGATAGCCTGCAAACAAACTGCGGGTCCATTCCCAGATGTTGCCGCTCATCTCCTCGCAGCCATAAGGGCTGGCGCCGCCGGGAAAACAGCCCACGGCGCTGGTCGCATTGAGGCCAGTATCAGCATAGTTGGCGCGATTGGGATCGGGCTCCTTCCCCCAGGGATAAATCCGGCCATCGGCGCCACGCGCCGCTTTTTCCCACTCCGCCTCCGAGGGTAGCCCGACGCCCAGGGAACCCTCGGCCAGCCCTCGCCAGAACCGCCGCTCGGATTCGGACAGAGGGTTTGCCGTGGCCAGCCGCAAGCCTTCACCTCCCCCCTTTCCGAAAGGGGGGTTGGGGGGGATTTCGCGCGGGCGTCGGGACGGAAATCCCCCCTCGCCCCCCTTTTCCAAAGGGGGGGGATTGCCTGTTTGCGGCCAGTCGTTCGCGGGCGAGTTTCCGCAACTGTTCGTTCAGCCAGCCGCAGTAAGCCATCGCCTCGTGCCAGTCCACCCATACCACCGGATGGTTGGCGATCCCCTTCAGGCTATCTGGGTCTGCGGCGTGGCTACTGGCCCGCACGAAGGCGGCGAATTGCGCCACCGGCCAACGGGCCAGGTAGTAGCCGGGCGGGTTCACTTCGTGTTGCGGCAATTCGTCGCCGAATGCCTGCTCGTCGTGCTGTTTGTCGCTCCCCATCGTGAAGGGGCCGGCCCGGATTTCGATGAAACCCAGCAACGGCTCGTTGGACAGATACCAGCGATCCGGATTGAAGCGCGGATCGCCCAGGGCGGCGAGGTTGTTGCCCGCCAGCGCCCGTTCGGTGGCGGATAGCCGCTCGCTACGCAGCAATTTCAACAGCCAGTGCTGGATGCGCGCGAGCTTGCGCTGGTTGGCCGGGCTGAGGCGGGACAGATCGGCCGTTTCGACCAGCGCCTGCGCGGCGATCTGGGCACCCCACGGCTCGGCTAATTCGACGTCGGCAGCACTGGGTTCGTCACAGCAGAGTTCGTCCACCAGTTGCCACAGACTCGCCGCCGCGCCGCGAGCGGCCTTGGCGCCCGCCAGCAAGGCCACTTCCCGCCAGCGGTTCGGGTCGGCCAGGGTCAGCCCAGCGAGCTTTTCGGGATACTCGTCGTCGGTCAGGTAACAGGCCGCCAGATATTCCTGAAAGCTGCGGTGGGGAAAGGTGTAAATCCCGACACCACGGGGATAGAGCACACCGGCCCGGTCCCGCAGATAGTCCACCAGCAGTTTGGGATTCGCGGCGGGGTTGGCGCTCAACCGCAGCAGGCAGCCGGCCAGGGTGTCTTCGGCGATGTCCGCCGTGCCGGTCAGTTCGGGTTGCGCCTGATGGGCCTTGAACGCCAGCGCTTCCAACCCGCCGCGCACCTTGGCCCGGTCCACCTTCAGGTACTCGGCCAGGCTGGGCTGGATCAGCCGGTACTGGCCCTGGGCCTCGCGCTGAATCAGCCGCTGCTCCCAGCGGTTGAGCAGCAGATCGACCGTCTCGGCGTACAGCGCTTCCCGCTTCTCCGGCAGATCGCCGCTGCGCCAGGCGTGCAGGCAGGCCATCAGGGTCAACAGCAGCGGGCGTTGCGCCAGTTCGTACAGGGTGGGCCGTGCGAAGATGGCCTGCTGGAGCAGCTCCGCCCGGCCGGCGGCGTCCTCTTGGCTCAGCCGCCCCGAGCCGACGCCTCCGGCATCGCCGCCCCTGACGCTCTGCGGCTGCCCGCGGGGCGGGTCGCCCTGGTCGCGACGGGGAATACCGCCGCCCCGGCGTCCGGCCCTTCCCGCTTAGCCGCCACCGATTTCTGGACCGCCCGCGCCGCCAAATCGGCGCGAAACGCCTGTTGCTCGCCGTTCCCGAGCAAGCCATTCAGGCTTTTTCGGTGCCACTTGGCGGTAAATGGCCGGATGACCTGATTCAGCACCACCACCGCGAGTTTCGTAAACTCGATGCAATCCCGCTGGTGGCGTTTGATGACCTCGCGGGAAATGTCGAACAACGCGTGGATGCTGTTCAGCGCGGCTTTTTCGCCCCCTCCTCCGGCCGCAAGCCCTGCGTCGCCACCTCCGTCAACCGCTCGACGTACAGTTCCCACGCCGCCGCCTTGACGGCTTCTTATGGCTTCCACTCCCAATCCAAAAACGGCGTGGAAATCTTCAAGGACGTCATGTCCCAGTGCTCCAGCCACTGGCGCCACTGCATGACCACCTCCCCCCTGGATTGCCTGCTATGCTTGACTCAATACGGAAAACCTTCGGTTATTCGAAAAGCATAGGCCAATGGACCGCAACATCTTCATCAGCTTCAGCCATAAGGACAAGCCCTACCGCGACGAACTCGTACCGGCGCTGGAAGCGGTGGCCGCCATCCGGGACCGGGTCTGGTTCGATCAAAAATGTATCGACATCGGCGACCGGTTCCATCCCGAAATTCAGCAGGCGCTGGCGGAATCCAAGATCGGTATCCTGCTGGTGAGCAACCATTTTCTGACCTCCGAGTACATCAAAACCCACGAGTTGCCCTTGCTGCTGCGCCAAGCCGAACGCGGAGCACTGAAGCTGGGCATCCTCTATGTCAGTTCCGTCGCCAAGGCCGCCCTGTCGGTCCCCATTGAGATCGACGGCCAGTCCCGCACCGTGAATCTGGCCGACACCATCGGCATCAATAGCCCGGCTGAACCGCTGGACTTGATCAAGGATCGGGGTGATCGTAACGCCCTCTACGCCTGCACCGCCGACTGGGTCGTCCGACAGGTCGCTCCGGAGCATGGCGAGCAGCGCGGCGAGCAGGTCGCGCCAGCGCGGCAGCGAGTCGCGTCCGCCCCACCACATGCAACCCTTCCAGATTCCAAGAAAATCAATAGCGCCGACGCCAAGGAAACCGGGCGGATGCCCCTGAAATCGTTGCCCGGCCCGATTCGGATCATGCTGTGCCGACGCTTGGGTGAGGACTGGGCGGATTTGGCTGTTTATTTCCGCATTCCCCAGGATCGCCAGCGGGGATTCACGCGGGGCCGGGAGCGCCACGACATTCTGGTCTGGCTGGAAGAGCGCGACGAGCTGTACCGACTGACGGAAGGGCTGCACGGCATCGGCAGACCGGACTTGGTGGAACTGTTGAACCAGGCGCCATAAGGAGTTGATAATGCTTGTTCTTTCCGGAAAAACCATCCTCCATTTGCGCAAACGGCTGGGCGAGGACTGGGCCGATTTGGTGCTCTATTTCGACATCCCTCGCGAGCGTTGCAAGGATTTCACGCAGGGCCGGGAATGTGACGGCGTTGTGGCTTGGCTGCGGGAGCGGGAGCGGCTCGGCGAACTTTCCGAAGCGCTGGCCGCCCTGGATCGCGATGATCTGATCCCGCTGCTGGAAGCCGCCCCAGGCCCCGTTTTACAGAAAGCCACCCCGACCTGGTCGGGTTCGCCCTTTCCGGGCCTGCGTCGCTTCAATCCCGAAGATGCGCCAATCTTCTTTGGCCGCTACCGGGAGATCAAGGGCTTGCTCCGCAAGCTCGCCGATCCCACGAATCGCTTCATCGCGGTGTTGGGCGCTTCGGGCTCGGGCAAATCGTCGCTGGTGGCGGCGGGCCTGATCCCCCAGTTGCAGGCCAACGCCATCGCCGGCAGCCAGGACTGGCCATGGCTGGAGTTCACGCCGGGCGGCGCCGAGGGCGATCCCTACCCGACCCTGACCGCCCGATTGGAACATTTGCTCAAAGGCCACGGCTTGCGGGAATCGGAGATTGTCAAGACCCTCCGGGCCGAGCAAGGGTATGGCCTCATCGAACTGGCGGAGAAAGTTCTATCCAACCGTCCCGCCCAGGCGGAACTGCTGCTGTTCGTCGATCAGTTCGAGGAACTGTTCACGCTCACCCGGGAAGCGCTGCGCCAACCGTTCGTCCGATTGCTGACCACGACCGCCAGGTCGCCGCGGATGCGCATTGTGGCGGCCATGCGCGCCGATTTTTTTCACCGCTGCCTGGATTGTCCCGGACTCGACCGGTTGCTGCGCGAGGGCTCCTATCCCCTGGGACCGCCGGGACCCGGCGCGCTCTACGAGATGATGACCGGACCGGCGGCCAAGGCGGGGCTGGAATTTGAAGAAGGGCTGGTGGAGCGCATTCTGGAGGACACCGGGAGCGGTTCCGGCGCCTTGGCGTTGCTGGCCTTTGCCCTGCACGAACTGTATGAGTCCCGCAAGCAGGACGGCCGGCTGACCCACGGCGCTTACGAGCGGTTCGGCGGCGTCCAGCACGCCATCAGCCAACGGGCCGAAAACACTTTTCAATGTCTCGCCAGCGCCGTGCAAGCGGAACTGGCGCACGTGTTCAGAGAGTTGGTGCAGGTGGACGAGCGCGGCGTGGCAACCCGGCAACGGGCCCCGCTTGCCGGCGCTGGGCGACTCGCCCGCCGCAGGCGAGCTGATCGACCGGTTTGTGGATGCCCGCCTGCTGGTGCGCGAGCCGGGCGAGGACGGCCTACCGGTGGTGGAAGTGGCGCACGAGGCTTTGTTTCGCACCTGGCCCCGGCTGAAACAATGGATCCAGGACACCGCCGACGATCACCGGCTGCGCCGGCAAATCGCGCAATGGGCGGCTTACTGGCAAAGCCACGACCGCCAGGCCGAACACCGCTGGCCCGACGAACGGGTGGTCGAGGTGGTGGCCATGCTGGAACACCTGAAGCTACAGCCGGCGGATTTCACCGCACTGGAACGGGATTTCCTCGGCCCTCTCGACCGCGAACAAATGCGGGCCGCACTGGACGAGCCGACCACTACTCACGAGCAGCGCGCGATCATCGGCGTGCGCTTGGCGTTGCTGGGCGATCCCCGTCCCGGCGTGGGACTGCGCGCCGACGGCTTGCCCGACCTCGTCTGGTGCGCGGTGCCGGGCGGCGAAGTAACGCTGGATAAACATGCTGGCACCTTCTCCGTCGAACCCTTCTACATCGGCAAATATCCGGTGACCTATCGCCAGTACCGCGCTTTTCTGGAAGCAGATGACGGTATCACAATCCTGAATGGTGGAGGGGGTCTTTGGGACCATGGCGGCCACCAAAGCCGGGCCCCAATTCAGCCGGACGACAATCACCCGGCGGAAAATGTATGCTGGCTGAAGCGATAGCCTTTTGCCGCTGGTTGTGTGCTCGCTTGGGTTACGAGGTCCGACTCCCCACCGAATGGGAGTGGCAACAGGCGGCAACGGGTGGTAACCCGGCGAATATGTATCCCTGGGGGGCGCGGAATGGGATTGAGATCGCGCTAACACCTATGAAAGCGAATTGGGCCGTTGACGGCTGTCGGCATGTATCTGCAAGGCGCCTCCCCGATGGGACGCTCGATATGGCGGCAATGTCTGGGAGTGGTGTTTGAACGAATTTAACAACCCTCGAATGTATAAATCTGGCGGGCGATAACACTCGGGTGATGCGCGGTGGCTCCTGTAACAACTTTCATGGCCTACGCACGCACCGCTGCACCGCGACCTTGGCGACCCGGCATCCGCCGCCACCACGTTGGGTTTCGGCTGGCGTGCTCGTCCCCCATCTGGGACACTGGTCACTGATCGCCGCGTGAGCGGCGATTCCCCCCTTTGAGCGGTTCCCCCCTTTGCAAAAGGGGGGTGAGGGGGGATTTCCGAACATGAAAAACAGCCAAGATGCTGAAATACAACTCTAAACTCAAGGAAAACGCCCGCGCCCTGCGTTCCGGGATGACGGATAGCGAACAACGGTTGTGGTCGAGGTTGCGCCGAAAACAGGTTTTGGGCGTGCAATTCTACCGGCAGAAGCCCATCGGTGATTACATCGTTGATTTCCACGCTCCCAGAGCGGGTCTCGTCGTGGAAGTGGATGGTTCACAGCACTTGGAGGCGATGCAGACGAACCATGATCGTCAGCGTACCGCTTTCCTGGAAAGCCAGGGGTTGCGCGTGTTGCGCTTTGATAATAGCCAGGTATTGCAAGAGCTTGATGGCGTAATCGAGGAAATATACCGGGCGGTGGCCAAGGAAATCGGTGAGGGGCGTTCGTAGGGAAATCCCCCCTCACCCCCCTTTGGCAAAGGGGGGGCAACCGCCGCTACGCGGCGATCAGTGAACAGCGATTCAGATGGGGGACGAACACACCACCCGAAAACCGAGGTTGAGGCGGGCGTCGGGCGCGCCGGCGTAGCGAGAGGCAGCGCGCGCATTAGTCTGGGAGTTTTTCCAGGAACCGCCGCGCACCAGCCGGCGCCCTTCCACTGCCGGGTCTTCCCGCCCATCGTCAGCGACATAGGGATAGGGTCGGTAAAGACTACCCGTCCAGTCCCAGGCGTTGCCCGTCAGGTCGATCAACCCCTCCGGCGTTTCGCCGCCGGGAAAGACGCCGACGGGCGTGGTCCGGCGAATGTGGGTCTCGAAGGCGTTGCAGCGCGTGGCGTCGAATTCGTCGCTGCAGGCGTAGCGACGGCCCACCCGTCCCCGCGCGGCGGCTTCCCATTCCGCTTCGGTCGGCAGGCGGAAGAGTTGGCCGGTTTGCACGCTGAGCCAGGTGCAATAGGCCCGCGCCTCGAACCAACAAACGCCCACCACCGGCTGGCCCGGGTTGTTGAATGCCTCGTCGTTCCATAAAGCCGGTTGGGTTTGCCGACCGGGGGGATACCATTCATTCAGCAGCGCTTCGAACTCGCCGTCGTCCATGTGGGCGATCTGCTCCAAGAAATCAGCTTGTTGGGAGGTGATCCGCCCTTGCCGGTGCCCGTCGCGGATGGTGGCAAAATTCGCCTGAGAGTACTGACGATGCTCACGCCATTGCTGCTTCGCGCCTTCCGAAGTGCTTTCGCCGCGCTGCCACGCTTGCGCGGCTTCGGTCTCCCACCAGCGCTCGTCCTCGTAGCCCCCGGATTTCAGGAACAGAGCATATTCAGCGTTGGTGACCGGGAACTGGCCGAGCTGGAAGGGTTGGAGGTCCACGGCATGAACGGGCGCTTCGTCGTCGTACAGCCCTTCATCACTGCCGATGGAGTAAGTACCGCCCGCTATCGCGATCAGCGGGGGCAGGAGGTAGTCGCCGTGCGGTCCCTGACACCGCCGAAAGCGCGGATCGCCCAGTTTGCCCAAGGCCAGGCCCGCCGCGATCCGCGCCCGCAAGTCGGCGGCGGGGTCCTGGGTGCGTTCGATCAAGGCCCGGCGGATGCGGTCCTTGACGCCTTCGGAAACGGGCACGTCCGGCTGCGCGGCGCAGCGCCCGGCCAGCGCCAGATTGGCGGCCATGAGATCGGTCGCGAAGGCATCGGGATCGGCCGGCCATCGCCGCCGCCAGCACGGCGGTTTCTTCCCAGCCGGTGCCGGGCAGCGGCAGCAACGGGTCGGAGTCGGCCAGGCCGGCGAGGGTTTCCTGGAGATTGGGGGAGACCCGGTCGGCACGCCATTCGCGCTGAACCCACCTCGGTTCGGGATGAGCGGCCAGCCAGCGGGCGGCGAAGTATTCCTGGAGCAGTTGATGGACGTAGAGCACTTCATCCCGACCCAGGTCTTCTTCCAACACGCCGAGCGCTTCCCCGGCTTTCAGCACGTCGTCGCCGCAAGCGTGGGCGAGCAGGTCGAGGGCGTCCTGGTGGTCGATGCGGACTTGGGAGGCTTCGCCTGGCTGGCGGCGGGCTTGCATCTGAAAGGCCAGGGTGCTTAGCTTGTCGAACAGGATCCCTTGCCTGGGCAGTTCGTGAGGCGTCTTCCAGTTCCGGGGCTGGCCGAACCGCTGGCGGTCGCGCTCGCCCAACAGTACGCCTGGCTGAAAGAGCGGGTTATCGGCCTCGATCTCGCGTTGTAGGGCTTGCCGCACGAAGCCGCTGAACAGGGCGGCGCGGCCTTCGGGGATTTCGCCGGCGGTCGTCTGGGCGACCAGCAGCTTCAGAAAATAGGGCGACCGCAATAATTCCAGTTGGGGCGAGTCCACCAGATTTTGCCAGAGCACCAGCGCGTGAGCGGGGCAGTAGAGGGTCAGAAAGTGCTGGACTTGCTCGTTCGACAGGGCTTCGATGCGCACCAGCGGCACTGGCCAGTCCTTGGACGACAGCGTGGTGCTGTAGTCCAGGCTGCGGCAGGAGAAGATCAGCCGGTTGCCGGGGTAGTGCTGGGCCAACTCGGCCAGAAAGGTTTTCCAGCGTTGGAGAGGCTCCGGACCGGCTTGGGGCATTTCGTTGAGGGCGTCCAGCAACAGGGTGACGCGTCGTTCGCGCAACAGCGTGTCCAGCGGCGGTAATTCGGGGTTTTGATCTGCCCACCGTGCGCGCAACCAGTCTTGCGGGCGCGGTGGAGTTTCGGCGCCGCGCGTGCCGTAGCCGTTCAGCGAGATGAAAAAGGTCACCGGGGCGTGAGTCGGGTCGCCGGCCGTGCTGGCGGCGAGCACGGCTTGCGCGTTGTCCAGTTCGAAATGCCGCAGCAGCGTGCTCTTGCCGGAACCCGGCGGCCCCAGCAGCACCAGCGCCGGGTCGGGTACGTTCGCCAGCACTTCGGCGAGGGTTTGAAACCGCTGCTCCTGCGGCGCCCAGCGCGGTCCCTGTGCCTCTTCGCCCTGATCGAGCAGCAGCGTCAATTGGACAAAGCGTTGGTCCAAGGCATAGCGCGTTTGCGACCAGCGCTCGATGCAGGCTTGATAGTAGCGCCTGAAGGGAGACCCGCCGGCAACGACGCCGGTGACCGACGGGTCTACCGAGGGAAACCTGGTAGTGCCTTTAGCAGAAGATCGGCAAGATCATTCCGTTGGATATAGCGCAGCCCCGCCGTCAACTCGGCCAGCCTGCCACGGGCTTCCAACCATTCCCACACCCCCTGCGCTTCCCAGCCTCGTTCGAAGCGGGCGCGATCGGCGCGAGGAATCTCGCAGTAATCGGCCAGATTCGGCCAGTCCGACCCCAGCCGCCCGCAGAGTTTGATCTTGATGGGGCCGAGGTTCGGTCCAGGTAAATAGCCCGGTTTCTCCGGGGTCATGCTCTTGGCGGATTGCGCTGAAATGGCCTGTCCCGCGAGCACGAGTGGGACATGCCGCAAGGCGTGCGCGACGAACGCCGCCGCGTTGCGCGCAGCCAGGCGCTGGCGGGCGTCTTTATCTTCCGCCTTGTGGCCGTCGGCCCAGTCGCAGATCGCTTTCACCACGATCCAATCCACCTTGGCGTCCTGGCAGGCGACGTAGAGGCCCGCCCCTTCCATCTCACCGCCGACCGCTTCCGGCCCGAACGGCTGGAGTTGCTCGCGATAATCGAGGCTATCCACCAGCTTCTCGCCGGACAGGACCAGACCGAAGCGGACGGCGACGGCGGGTTCGTTCCAGTACAGTTGGGCGCTGTTGAGGTAGTTGAGCAACCAAGGGGAGGCGTGGGGCTTGTCGCCGCGCGGGATAATTTTGCCTTCGCCTATTCGTTGCGACTCGTACAACAGCAGTTGCCGCGACACCAGAACATCGCCGATGGCTTGTTTGCGTTCATCCACGCCGAAGGCAATGCCCACCAGCATGACGGCTTTGGGTTGGAGCGCCGCGATGCCCTTTTGCACGGTCTGTTGCGAGGCGCCCAACCCACCCGAGCCCATTTCAGTTAGCGCCAGCATCACGCGCGCCCCCTGGATTTGGCCGAGATCGTGATACACACGGTCCTCCACCGACACGGGACGGGCCGGCTGACCGGTCAGCTCGGCAAAGGCGTCGATGACCGCCCGGCTCTCCACGGCGGTGGCGGTGACCATCAGGACCTCGGCCAGAACATCGGTTGGTGGGACCATCGCGATTCGTCTCCCTTCTTCCTCGTTGTTCGCCTCGGGTTTCACACCGCCGGCGGCTCTATCGCCCCGGTTGCGCCGCTGGACCGGCTTGCCGTGAATGGACACCGAATAACCGAATAAAAGCAAAATGCTATCATTCATTCTAGCGTATTACCTTGGAGCCTTCAGCCATGCCGAGCCTGGTCATCAAGGATTTCCCCGCCGCCCTGCCGGGTCGGCTGATGCGCGAGGCCGCCGAACAAGAGTTGCCACGGCGACGCCGCCGCGCTGAGGGGCGGGTCCGCTATCCTTACCCGTATCAATCGCATGAGGAAGGCATACCGCCATGGCTACGCAGCTCGACAATAATGACCGTCGTTTTCTCGTTCAGCTCCTGCGCGATTTGCCAGACTTGAGGATGCCCAAAGGTCGGCAAGCCCTGATCGAAAATGCTGTCAGTGGTTACCCCAAGAGCCACTTGCTCCTCGGCAACATCCAATGGGACGACAGCCCGATGGTGTTCGCCAGCGAGGTGATCCGCTGGTTCGAGAGTTTCGAGGTAGCGGATGGTGTGGGAGCGCTGTCGCTGCTGGCCGACTCAATCGAGCCGCTGGTTTCCGCCGAGCAGCGGCCGCTATTGCAAGCTCTGAAGCAACGGTATGGCTGGGATGCGGGGCCACACGGGCCATCACCAGAGACTTCCTCTTCATCAGTCCGCTCCATCCTGCTCCTGGCCGCCGATCCCGGCGACCTCGCGCGTCTCCGTCTGGCAACCGAGTTCCGCGAAATCCAGGAGAGGCTTCGCCTGGCAGTGTACAGGGACCGCTTCACCCTGCACCAGCGGATGGCTCTCCGGCCAGCGGACCTGAGCCAGGCGCTGCTGGACTTACAGCCGGCGATCGTCCATTTTTCGGGTCATGGCAGTGGGGCCGAAGGTCTGTACCTGGAGGACGATTGGGGACAAGGGAAGCTGGTTACCGGCGAGGCATTGGCGGCGTTGTTCCGGACCTTTGCGGACCGGACCAAAGCCGTGATACTGAACGCCTGTTTCACCGAGCCGCAAGCCGAAGCCATCGCCGAGCACATCGATTTTGTGATCGGAACCCGGCAGAAAATCGGCGACGACACCGCAACCGCCTTCTCCCTGGGCTTCTACCAAGCGCTCGGCGCGGGCCGCTCGATTGAGGACGCTTTCACCTTGGGCTGCACGCAGATTCAGCTCCAAGGACTTGGCGAACACCTCGTGCCGGTGCTGCTCAGAAAACCAGGGAAGGTCTCGCCAGACGCATAGCCCCACTCCCGAATAGTCACCAATTTGATCAGAAACTCGACGTCTATGTCGCCGCGCATCATGGATAAAAGTACCCACGACCTGTTCAAGCGCCTCCTCCTGGACCTGCCAATCTGGAACGGTCAGCGGGAGCGGAAAACTTTCCTCCAGGAGGTCCTGTGGGGGCATGTCATCACTCGGCATCTGCAGGTGGAGGGCGCACCGGACACGGTGGCATCGGAGCTGCTGAGCTGCTGCGTTGAATACGACACCCCCACCGAAGCGGGCGTGTCGCCGCTCTGCGCCGTGCTCGCGGAAATCCGTAACCGGGGCTTGGCCACCGGGAACCGGCGAGGGCTATCGCCGACCTCGAACGTCGGTTGGGCTGTGCCTCCGCCAAACCGGCGTGGCCTTACGATCCCTATCCGGGGTTGCTGGCGTTCGATCATTGGCAGGCGCCGATTTTCTTCGGGCGCAAGGTGGAGACCCGGGATCTGCTGCAACGGCTCGGCACGGACCAAGGCCGGCGGTTCCTGATCGTCACCGGATCGTCCGGCGCGGGCAAGTCCTCCCTGGTTCGCGCCGGTCTTTGGGCCAAGCTCAAAGCGGGGACCGTTCCCCATATCCCCGGCAGCGACCAGTGGCTGATGACCGCCATGTTTCCCACGGCGCAGGGCGGCGACCCCTTCCTGGCCCTGACCAACAGTCTCACCCAGGAGCCACGGCTCGGCGGGCTCTATCCCTACCCCGAAGCGGAAACGCTGCGGAATAACCCGGAGTTGTTCGCCGATCTGCTGCACCGCGCGCTCGCCGGCTTGCCCCCGACGGCCGAGTGGCTGCTGATCCTCGATCAGATGGAGGAACTGTTTACCCCGGCGGCCGAGACCCATCGCGTGGCGTTTCTCGATCTGCTCCTGGCGGCGGTGGAGTTGCCCCGCTTTCGCGTGGTGGCGACGGTTCGCTCGGATTTTTACGCACACTGCGAGGCGCATCCGGGGCTACGCGAGGTGCTCAACCGTGACGGTGGGCGCTATAGCGTGGGCGTTCCGGGGCCGCTGGCGATGACCCGCATGGTGGCCGGTCCCGTGGAGGAAATGGCGCTCGCGACGCCGGTCACCCTCGATCCCGACCTGGTGTCGGTCATCGTGGACGAGGCGGTCGCCGAGCCCGGCGGACTTGCTCTGATGGCATTTGCGCTCAAGGATCTGTACGACCAGTGCAAGGCAACCGGTTGCATGGACCTCCGGGCTTACCAGGGCGAGCCATTTGGCGGTCTCAAGGGCGTCATTGCGCGGCGCGCGGACCGGGCGTTCGAACGCGCCGGCGAGGCGGGGCGGGCCGCGCTGCCGCGGGTCTTCTCGCACCTGCTCACCGTTCAAGACGACGGTACCGCCACCCGCCGCCGCGCGGACAAAGTACTTTGGGCCGGCGACGATGCCGCCGAAACACTCATCGCCGAGTTCACGAAGCGGGATACCCGGCTCCTCGTCGTGGGTCCGGACCGCCGCCCCACCGTGGAGGTCGCCCACGAGGCGTTGCTGCGCGAATGGCCGCTGCTCCGGGACTGGATCAAGCACCGGCGCGAGGCGTTGCGACTACGGGATCGGATCGTAGCCGAAGCGAAAGCCTGGGCGGATCAGGGACAGCCGGCCTTTCTGCTGTGGAAACACGAGCGTCTGGCTCCCGCCCGAGCATTGCTCGAAGAGGCGGATTTGCTCGAACACCTGGAACAGGACGACCGGGTAGCCGACTTCCTCACGCCCGAGGCGGACCGACTGCTGGCCGAATTGGCGCACGGCGGCGCCGATCACACCCGCCGGGAGGACATCGGCCGCCGTCTCTCGGAGATCGGCGACCCCCGGCCGGGAGTCGGCGTCAAGAACGGCGTGCCCGACATTTTATGGCGCCCGATTCCACGGCGGGCGAAGTGGAAATCGAGAAGCATGGCCGTTTCAAGGTGGCGCCCTTCCACATGTCGGCCTACCTGGTGACTTACGCCCAATACCTAACCTTCCTGGACCGCCGAAGACGGCTACGCATCGGCTACCTGGTGGGATGGCCTCCAACACGAATCGGAACCGGGATCACAGTTACGCCGCTACGCCAACTATCCTGCCGACAACGTCTCCTGGTACGACGCCACCGCCTTCTGCCGCTGGCTGAGCGCGCGGCTCGGCTTCGAAATCCGCCTGCCGGACGAGTGGGAGTGGCAGTGGGCGGCGCAGAGCGCGCGCGCGGAATTCGCCTATCCGTGGGGACCGGAGTGGCGGGAAGGTGTCGCCAATACCAACGAGGCGGGTATCGGCCGCACCACGGCGGTCGGCATGTACCCGGAGGGGCGCAGCCTCCAGGATGTATACGACTTGGCCGGTAACGTCTGGGAATGGTGCCGCAACAGCTACAACGATCCGCGTGGGAGAACAACGGAAACTGACCAGCCTCGCGTGGTGCGCGGTGGCTCCTGGCTCGACCTCCAGGCCTTCGCGCGCGCCGACTATCCGCGACTACTATCCGCCCGGACTTTCGTGGCGGCTACGGTTTTCGCGTGGTTTGCGCGGCCCCCATCCTTCACTGATCACTGAACGGCTGTTCACTGGACACTGTAGCGCTGTGCTCTGGGGCCGCCGCGCCAGCGGCGGCTCTGGTGGGGCGCGCAGCGCCCCCCGCGAGTTATCCACAGACTCAGGCGCGCCAGCGCGGGCCTGATTGTTCGCCACCCCAGACAAAGCGACCGAGGACGTGTTGGCGCAAGCCCCAACTGTCGGCGTAGCGCACGTGATTGATCCAGCCCCGCACGCTGGCGTCGAAACGCTCGGCGAGTCGCCGCGTGCCCTGGACGACCTGGCGGCTCTTGATGCGGCGGTGGGGTGGGATTCAAAGTGATGCAGGCCTCATAATACCGTATTGCCTACTGATACTGCCCGAGGAAATCCCCATGCTGACCACGGACCGCGACCGGATGTTGTTAGAGCGCTTGAATCGTCACCCGCACTTACGGGCCCGGATGGAAAGCCTGTGGGCGGTGGTGGAGGCTGCGGCGGGCGACTGTGCAACAGCCGATGCGGCGGAACGGCGCGTGAGCGACGAGCTGCGCCAGAGGGGCCACGACGCGCTGACGGCCTGGGCGGAACGCGGGGTGGAGAAGCGTGTAGGGGTCGCTCAAGCGGAGTCCGCCTGGCGGCCGGGCGGGAAAAAAACGGTATTGGTACACCCCCTTGGGTCCGATCGAGGGGATCGAACCGCGCTGGCGGAACGGCACGGGCATCGAGCGGCCGTGCATGGCCTTGGCGGGGGTGAGTTGCCGGGGTAGTTCGCTGCCGTTACCGCGGGTGATGACGGATTTTGGGGCGGATGCGGCGTTTGGGCCGGGGGCGGCCAAGTTGCAGGAACATTACGGAATTGAGAGGCCGGTCAGTACGGTGCAACGGACGACGGAACATCCTGCCGAATGCAGCTACGAACAAGCAGTGGCGCGGGTGATCGAACCGGGGACGGCGGCGGGCCTCTTTATCGGGGAGCTGGATGGCTCGAGGGGGCCGGTGGTGGAGCCGTCCCCGGAGGCTGCAGACCCACGCAAGGGCAAGAGGCTGAGTTGGAAAGAAGTGCGGCTGAATCTGGTTCACCCTAACGGTAGGGTGACCCCGGTGTGCGGCGGGACTTTTGTGGGTGGGGTTGCAGAAAGCGGGCGGCAGTGGGGGCGTTGTGCGGCGAAAGCCGGGTTCGGCCCGGGCAGTCACCTGCACGCGGGCGGCGCTGGCGCGCCGTGGATTGCGAACCAGGTGGAACTCCAATGTGGGACCCAGGGGAGTTAGTTAATCGATTTCTTTCCTGTGTGTGAATATCTGGGCGAAGCCGCCCCAGTGGGTGCCCCCGAGCATCCGCAAGCGTGGTTGGACGGGCGAGCGGCTGAAAGCTCACCCAGTCGCGGCCGTGTTGGACGCCTTAGCGCCGTTCGTGAGGGCTGATGACGACGACCCGGTGACCGCCTGCGATCGCTACCTTCGCAACCGCTTGGATCAACTCGACTATCAGGGGGCGATCCAGCAAGGTCTACCGATTGGATCGGGGGAAATCGAGAGTGCCCACCGCTACATTATCCAGCAACGGCTCAAACTCCCCGGCGCCTGGTGGTCGCCCGATCATGTCAAGACGATGTTGGCGCTCCGGCTGAATCGGGCCAATCACGAGTGGGAGGCCTATTGGCAACGGGCCGAAAAAGAAGCTGCCGGAACCGCTCAGGCTACCGTTGCATCACTTTGAATCACACCCCGTCATGAACTACGAGTTGACGCAACGCGCCATAGATGCACTGGCCAAACGCAAGATTTTGGTCGAGTGGATGGAGCGCGCGCTGACCTCGCCACAGCGAACCGAGCCGGACACCAATGATGCCAACTTGGAACACCGGTTGGCTGTCATTACCGAACATGGCAATCGTGTGCTCAGGGTAGTAGTGAGTGTGCAAGCAATGCCCGCGAGCGGATAGTAACGCTGTTTTTCGACCGAAACATGAAAGGCAAGCTATGAAACTGAAGATCGACCGCGAAGCGGATGCCCTTTACCTGACGCTCGACGACTCCGACGTAGTGGAATCCGAAGAAGTGTCGCCAGGCATCGTCGTTGACTACAATGTCGATAACAACATCGTTGGTATCGAAATACCCTACCTGTCCAAACGCACGCCAAGGCTCGATACAGGAAACCTGCTGTTCGAGACTGTTCCGGCATTGACATCGCGCTAGCCGGGCGCTGGCGTATCATGGCGCTACCGCGTCGGTAATTACCGGATGATTTGCCAGATTCGAGATGAGCAAATTACCATCCTGGTGCTAAAGACTTGATCACCGCCGTGAAATTTATAGGGATGACTGAGGAGAAGACCGATGGCCGATAAAGTGAAAATGTGGTTCGACGCCGAAGCCGACTATCTGGAAATCCGCTTTTCAGAGGCTGCGGGCTACATAAAAGCAACAGCGCATGATGCCGTGACGGAACGGGTGGACGCGCAAGGGAATGTCACCGGGTTCAGCATCCTGGGCGTCAGCCGTTTCAAAAAAGGCAACCCTTTGGAAGTCGATCTGACGGCAGCATGAAACGGCGGTCTGCTGCGCGGCACGCAACCCATCATCATCTGCCCCGCGCGCAGTTTGGCCGGCGGGGGTATTCCCTTCGCCAGCCTGCCGTTATCATTGTGATGGAGGGTCATGGCGATGGCCCGCCAGCAGCGTTTCATGGTGCTGTCCACCGTCGAAGAGTGGCTGCCGGTACTGGCAGAGCAGGCAGTTCATGCGGTTGTCGCCGGCCTCCACCTGGTGCAGGCGGTCGATGAAGGTTCGCACCACCAGCGAATGGTCGTTGAAATAGGGCGCCATCAACGTCCTGACCCCGGGGTGTCTGGCCTGGTAGGTCTCCACGGCGGCATGAATCTGCCGGATCAGATGGCCGTTGAACAGCACATACGGAAAGACGACGATCCGGCGATAGCCCAGGCCATGGATATGTTCCAGGACATTGGCCACCAGGGGCGGGGTGACCGCGCAGTAAGCGGTCTCGGCCCAGCCGAAGCCCATGCCTTCCCAGAGCAGGCGGGTGATCTTGCTGACATTGGAGTTGGCGTCCGGGTCCGAGCAGCCCCGGCCCACGACCAGCAGCAGCGCATCCTGGCGCGCGTAGCTGGAACCGAATGCCGTCTCGCAGGATTCAATGCGTTCCCGGGCGACGTGCAGCAGGTTGGGATGCACGCCCAGTTCCACCCCGTAGGTAAGCTTGATGTTTGGGTGCTCTGCCCGCAGGGCATCGAGTTCGTCGGGAATATCGCTTTTCACATGGCCCCCCGCCAGGAGCATGGCCGGCAGGGCGACGATCTCCCGGGCGCCGCGCCGGACCAGATCCTCGAAGGCGTCGCGCAGGCCGGGTTTGGCCAGTTCCAGAAAGCCGGCGGCGCAGAGCCGCTCCGGCAGGGCTTCCTGCAGGCGAGTGGCCAGCCGCTGAAACTCGGCGACGCCCTCCGCCAAGCGGGTGCCATGGCCAATCAACAGCAGTGCGGGTTTATGAGTGCTTGTTATAGTCATCGGCGCAGCCACGGGTTGAGTAAGAACCGGTACGATCTTCAATAAACTGCCATACTTGCCGGCGCTGGCTCAACATTAAATTTGACCAGGCAAACCAGAAAACAATACTATAACAAGCGTAACGATACAGGTTCCCCGGCGGCCAGCGGCCTGACGGGGATGAAAAGGGAACATGGTGAGTCTGAACAAGGCCATGGCTGCCCCCGCAACTGTAAGCAGTGAGTCGTGCCCCTTCAAAACCACTGGCCTACTTTAAGGTGGCTGGGAAGGTGGGGTAAGCGATGTTGATCTGCGAGCCAGGAGACCTGCCGGTATCGTATTTCGATGTTGATTCCGGGCGGGGTGATCCGGTGGCGAGAAGTAGTCCCTACTACCCTGGCACGACCCATTCCATGCATTCGGATGGCTTGGGAGACCGTAGCAAGGGGTCTCTCCCCAAGAAGTTCCCGCCCCTCAGGGGAGTGACCGCCATGCACATTATGGAAGGCTTTTTGCCTCCGCTCCACGCTGCTGCCTGGACGGCGGCTTCCCTTCCCTTCGTGGTGATGGGCGCGCGCAGCGTCGCCAAGATCACCCGGGAGCATCCCAGGGCAAAGCTGCTGCTGGCTACGTCCGGTGCCTTTGCCTTCGTGTTATCCGCGCTGAAGATTCCCTCGGTCACCGGCAGTTGCTCGCATCCCACTGGCACGGGGCTTGGCGCCATCCTGTTCGGTCCCTCGGTGATGGCCGTGCTGGGCGCCATCGTGCTGCTGTTTCAGGCGTTGTTGCTGGCCCATGGCGGCATCACCACGCTAGGCGCGAACCTCTTCTCCATGGCCATTGCCGGTCCCTGGGTGGCCTATGGATTATTCAAACTCACCCGCTCCCTGGGAGGACCATTGGCCATTGCCGTATTCCTGGCGGCAACGCTGGGCGACCTGGCCACCTATCTGGTGACTTCCGTGCAACTGGCCCTGGCCTTTCCGGATCCGGTCAGCGGATTTACTGGGGCGCTAGCGAAATTCGCCGGGGTATTTGCCTTGACCCAGATCCCGCTGGCCATTATCGAGGGCCTGCTGACGGTCATCGTAGTCAATCTCCTGACTCAGTACAGCCGCGACGAGTTGGATGAACTGGCTTTCGCGCCGGGAGTTGTGAAATGAAGCGCACCAACCTCATTCTGCTGGTAGTGGTGCTGGTATTGGCGGCTCAACCACTGTTGCTGCCCGTACCCAACAGTTTGGAGGAGCCTTTCCCCGGCGCGGATGATCGGGGTGCGGGTACTATCATGGCGTCCCACCCGGATTACCAACCGTGGTTTAAGCCGCTCTGGGAACCGCCGAGCGGTGAGATCGCAAACTTGCTTTTCGCCTTGCAAGGCGCGTTGGGCGCGGGATTACTGGGCTATTACATCGGGCTTAGGCGCGGCCAGTCCCAGCCGCGGAAGCAGGACGGCGGCGATGCTGGCGATTGACCGCCACGCCTGGACCAACCGCTGGCAAGACCACCATCCCGCCGAGAAACTGCTGTTGGCGGGTGGACTGCTGCTCATCAGCATTACCCTGCCGCCGCTAACGACGGGGCCGCTCGTCTTCCTGGTCATGGGACTGGCGACGATCGCCGGAGCCGGTGTTCCGGCTTCGGCTTTTCTGCGGGTGATCGCCATTCCGGGCGCCTTTCTGTTGACCAGTGCCCCCTTCCTGGCGGTTTCCCTGAATTTCTCCCACGGGATTCGGTTGTCATTTTCCCCCGCGGGGCTCGAAACGGCGCTCCAGGTCGTGATGCGCTCGTTGGCGGCGGTGTCCTGCCTGGCGTTTCTCACCCTCACGACCCCCGTCATCGATCTGCTGCCGCTGCTGCGCCGTCTGGGGGTGCCGCAGGTCATCGTGGAAATCATGCGGCTCGTCTATCGCCTGGTGTTCGTGTTCGTGGAGCAGGCGACCAGTGGCCAGCAGGCCCAGGCGGCTCGCCAGGGTTACAGCAGCCTTGGTCGCAGCATCCAGTCCCTGGGATTGTTGATCGCGGGTCTCTTCCAGCGTTCGCTGGAGCGGGCGCGGCGCCTGGAAACCGGTCTCGCCGCCCGGGGCTTCGGGGGTGAACTTAGCGTTTTGACGCCGGCGCGTACGCTGTCGCGTCCCCGCTTGGTGGGCGTTGGAGGCGTGCTGCTGGCGGTGGCGCTGGCGGGCGTACTGCTGGATCGCGTGACGCCATGAGTTCGACCATCCTGGCCGTACACGGCCTGGAGTACGTCTATCCGGGTGGGATTCAAGCCCTCAAGGGTCTCGATCTGACTATAACGAAAGGGCGCAAGCTGGCTCTGCTGGGGTTCAACGGCTGTGGCAAAACCACCCTGCTCCTGCATCTGAATGGCACGCTGAAGCCACGCCGGGGCACGATTACTATCGATGGCCAGCCCGCCGCCTATGATCGCCGCACGCGCACCGTCTGGCGCGGCCGCGTCGGCCTGGTGCTCCAGGAACCAGACGATCAATTATTCTCGGCCAGCGTCTATCAGGATGTTTCCTTTGGACCCCTGAACCTGGGACTCTCCGAGCCGGAGGTTCGTGCTCGCATCAAAGAGTCTTTGGACGCTCTGCAAATCGGCCACTTGGCCGAACGCGCCACCCACATGTTGAGCTTTGGGCAGAAGAAGCGGGTGGCCATCGCCGGCATCCTGGCCATGCGTCCCGAGATACTCATCCTGGACGAACCCAATGCCGGCCTCGATCCCTGTGGTGTTTCGCAGTTGCTTGCGGCTTTGGAACGACTTCACGCGCTGGGCACAACCCTGGTGTTTTCCACCCATGACGTCGATCTGGCCTATGCGTGGGCCGACGAGGTGGCCATCTTTGGCGAAGGGACCGTACTCAGGCAGGGCGCGGCGGTGGAGGTGCTGGCGGACAGGGAACTGCTACGCGCCGCCGGCCTCACGGCGCCCTTGATTCTGGAGCTTGCCCAGGAACTGCTGGGCGAGGCAGGCGGCTGGCCAGCCGGCGGGCCGCCGCGTTCCCGAGCGGCGTTGTTGACGGTTATCCGCGCGACTGTCAACCGACTCCAGGCCGACAGGGAAGTGGAATTGTTTTCCCAACCCCGGCGTGTTGGGCTGCTAAAAAGCAAGCCATGAAAGAACTGATACTCGGCGGCGCCCGTTCCGGCAAGAGCGCGCTGGCCCAGCAGCGCGCGGAGCAGAGCGGACTCAAGGTGACTTATATCGCCACGGCCAGCGCTCTGGATGCTGAAATGGCCGAACGCATCGCTCGCCATCGCCGCGCGCGCCCCGGCCATTGGGAGCTGGTAGAGGAGTCGCTGGCAGTGGCCGGGACGCTGCAAGCAAACGCCGCGCACGATCACTGCTTGCTGGTGGACTGCCTGACCCTGTGGCTGACCAATCTGCTGGTTGCCGGAGACGACCGCTTGGCTCGGGAAAAGCAGACCTTGCTGGAGTTGCTACCCACCCTGCCCGGACAAATCATCCTGGTCAGCAATGAGGTCGGCCAGGGCATTGTTCCCGCCAATGAGTTCGCCCGGCGGTTTCGCGATGAAGCTGGCTGGCTGCATCAGGATCTGGTGCGGCTCTGCGACCGGGTCACCTTTACGATCGCTGGTCTACCCCTCACCTTGAAGGACATCACTTTATGAGTGACAACTGGCTGCAATCTCCCATTCCCACCCTCGACAGCGCCTTCCTGGAGGCCGCGTGGGCGCGTCAGGCACAGTTGACTAAGCCCCCTGGTTCCCTGGGCCGGCTGGAGCAATTGGGCGTGACCCTGGCCGCCATGCAGAACACCCAGCAGCCGACTTTGGAGCGGGTACGGGTCGTGGTCTTCGCCGCCGATCACGGAGTGGTGGCCGAGGGTGTCTCCGCTTTCCCCCAGGCGGTGACCGCCGAGATGGTGCGCAATTTTGCCCGGGGTGGGGCCGCCATCAGCGTGTTGGCGCGGGAGTGGGGTGCGGAGTTGGAAGTAATCAACGTAGGCACGGTCCAGGCTCTGGAGGAATTGCCTGGCGTCCTGGATTACCGCGCGGGACCCGGCACCGCCAATTTTGTCCAGGGGCCGGCCATGACGGCCCAGCAACTGGTCGAGTCGTTGTCAACGGGCCGGGAAGCCGCCGAGCGAGCCGCGGCCTGGGGCGCACAGTTGTTCATCGGCGGTGAAATGGGCATCGGCAATACCACCAGCGCCGCCGCCCTGGGCTGTGCGCTGTTACAGCTCCCGGCGGCGGCGCTGACCGGCCCCGGCACGGGACTGGATGCCGCTGGAGTGGCCCACAAAGCGCACGTGATCGACGCGGCTCTGGCCCGCCACCGCACCGATCAACCCCTGGAGGCGCTGCTGCGCCTGGGCGGGTTTGAAATCGCTGCCCTCGCCGGCGCCTATCTGCGCTGCGGCCAGTTGGGCATCCCGGCGCTGGTGGACGGTTTTATCACCACCGCCGCCGCCCTGGCGGCACTGCGCCTGCGGCCCGGACTGGCCACGTGGATGTTTTACGCCCACTGCTCCGCCGAACCCGGCCACCGCCACCTGCTGGAAGCGCTGGGAGCGGAACCGCTGCTGCACCTGGGCATGCGCTTGGGGGAGGGCAGCGGTGCCGCTGTCGCCCTGCCGCTGTTGCGAGTCGCCGCCGCCCTGCATGCGCGGATGGCCACCTTCGCCGAGGCGAGGGTGTCGGGAGGGTGATTGCCTGCCGCTGGTTGGACTAATCCAGTACCAACACCGCGTCCATTTCCACCTGAGCGCCTCTGGGCAGGGTGGCCACGCCGACGGCGGCGCGGGCCGGGTAGGGTTCCTGGAAGTACTCGGCCATGACCCGATTTACCAGGGCGAAATGTCTGAGGTCGATCAAGAATATGGTCAGCTTGACCATCTGGCCCAGGCTGCCGCCAGCAGCTTGGGCCACGGCACTCAGATTGTCGAATACCCGGCGGATCTGCGCTTCCGTGCCATCCACCAGTTCCATGGTGGCGGGGTCCAGGGGAATCTGGCCCGACAGATAGACAGTGGCGCCGACCTTGACAGCCTGAGAATAGGTGCCAATGGCGGCGGGGGCCTGCTCGGTTTTGATGATTTCGCGAGGCATGCATGGCTCTCCGAATAATTTCAAGTGCGCCGGGTAATGCGCATCACCTGGGGCAGGGCGCGCAGCCGCCGTATGACCCGCGCTAGGCCGTCGCGGTCGCGCAGGTTCACGATCAGGCTCACGGTAGTCGTCACGCCATCCCGTTCCGAGGTGTTGATATTTTCGATATTTACGCCGGCTTCGGAGATGGCCACCGCGATGGTAGCCAGCGCCCCGCGCTTATTGGCAACATCCAGCCGCAGTTCGACAGGAAACTCCACCTTGAGATCTTTTTCCCACTCCACCTCGATCCACTTATCCGGATTGTTCCGGTAATCGGCTACGTTTTTACAGGAATCCCGGTGGATGACGATGCCGCGCCCGGTGCTCAGATAACCGATGATGGTGTCGCCAGGCAGTGGCCGGCAACACTTGCCAAAGCTGACGACCGTGCCCTCGGTGCCCCTGATCAGCAGAGGCTTGGAGTTTTTGGCATTAAACGGCGAGGCGGTAAGCCCCAGCGCCTCGGTATCCGTCAGCAGGCGTTTGGCGATCAGCGCGGCCACCCGGTTACCGAGGCCAATATCGGCCAGGATGTCGTCGAAGTTGGGCACGTTGAATTCACCGACCAGGACATCGATCCGCTCCTGCGGCAGTTCCCGGAGTCCGCCGATACGCCCCAGCAGCGCCTTTTCCAGCAACCGTTTGCCAAGGATGATGGCTTCTTCGCGCTGTAGATGTTTGAGGTAGTGACGGATGCTCGCGCGGGCCTTGGCAGTCACCACGAAGCTCAGCCAGGCCGGATTGGGGCGGGCAGTGGGCGTGATGATCACCTCCACCGTCTGGCCATTGGCGAGCGGCGTGCGCAGGGGAACCAAACGCCGATCGATCTTGGCGCCCACGCAGGTATTGCCCACGTCGGAATGGATTGCATAGGCGAAATCCACCGCCGTGGCACCGCGCGGCAGTTCGATGATCTTGCCGCGCGGGGTAAACACGTAAACTTCGTCCGGAAACAAATCCACTTTAACGGATTCCAGGAATTCCACGGAATTGCCGGCCCGCCGCTGCATGTCGAGAAGTTTCTGCAGCCACTCGCGGGCGCGCTTGTGGGCGCTGTTGCTCTGGCTGCCCGGCGCTTTGTAAAGCCAGTGGGCCGCGACTCCGGCCTCCGCCATAATATGCATTTCGGAGGTGCGGATCTGGACTTCGATGGGCACCCCATGGGGCCCGAACAGCACCGTGTGCAAGGATTGATAGCCGTTGGCCTTGGGAATGGCGATATAGTCCTTGAAACGCCCCATGAAAGGCTTGTAAAGCCCATGGATCATGCCCAGCACCCGGTAGCAGGTATCTATCGTGTCGACGATAATGCGCACGGCATAGACATCGTAAACCTCCTTGAAGGACAGGTGCTTGTCCCGCATTTTTTTGTAAATACCCCACAAATGCTTGCTGCGTCCGAACACCTCGGCCTTGACATCGTACTCGAGCAGTCGGTTGCGAATTCGCGTTTCCATCTGGCTGACGATCTCCTTGCGGTTGCCGCTCATTCTCCGCAGCGCGTCGTTCAGCACGCGGTAACGGATCGGATAGAGATGGCTGAAGCCCAGGTTTTCTAGCTCCAGGCGCAGGTGGTTCATACCCAGGCGGCCGGCGATGGGCGCATAGATTTCCAGCGTTTCCCGCGCGATGCGGCGGCGCTTGTCGGGTGGCATGACCCCCAGCGTGCGCATATTGTGCAAGCGATCGGCCAGTTTGACGATAATGACCCGCAGGTCTTTGGCCATGGCCAGAAACATCTTGCGGAAGTTCTCCGCCTGGGCCTCCACCGTGGAACTGAAGGTTATCTGGGTAAGTTTGCTGACCCCGTCCACCAGTTCGGCCACTTCGGCGCCGAAGCGACCGCTCAAGTGCTCCTTGCTGTAGTCGGTATCCTCAATCACATCATGGAGGATGGCCGCCATGATGGTCTCATGATCGAAGTGGACTTCGGCGAGGATGCGGGCTACCGCGATTGGATGGAAGATATAGGGTTCGCCGCTTTTGCGGCGCTGGCAGGCGTGCGCCTCGGCAGCGAAATAACAGGCATCCCGGGTGGCCGCTACCTGATCCGGATCCAGGTAGCGGCCGAGGAGTGTGCACAGATCCTCAACCCGGAGATTGAGGTCTGCAAGCCGATCCGCGTCAACAGCCGACGTACTGCTAAGGCGGACTTCACGCGTCGGTACGCTCACCCGGACTTCTCGGCCAGATGCTCAGGAACCGCCGCTGTGCGCCGGGCTGGCGGTGACTTCGGTTGGCATATCCATCTTAAGTACCGGCCGGTCCTTGTGCAGGGCGGCGGGATCGATTTTGTCCTCGGCGATTTCGCGCAGGGCCACCACGGTGGGTTTGTCATTTTCCCACGGTACCAGGGGTTCCATGCCCATGGCAAGCTGACGAGCGCGCCGGGAGGCGACCAGAACCAAATGGAAGCGGTTATCTACCTTGCTAAGACAGTCTTCTACGGTAACACGGGCCATTAAAAGGATTCTCCGGAACTATTCGGTTGGCTAAATTCATGCGATGAAGTTTAACTAAAAACAATAATTTAAGACAACAACGCTTGCAAGAGTTCACGCCGGCGCCAAACCTGGGCAGCGTGTAACTGGCGGTTGGCGATGAAAATGGCGCGCAGCGCCTCCAATGCGGCAGGGAAATTATCATTAATAACAATGTAATCGAATTCATGGTAATGGGACATTTCGCTGCTGGCGGCGGCCATGCGCCGAGCGATGACCGCATCATCATCCTGCCCACGTTGCTTGAGCCGTTGCCGCAGGGCTTCACGGGAAGGCGGCAGTATAAAGATGGTGCGCGCTCCGGGGATATGCGCGCAAACTTGGCGTGCGCCCTGCCAGTCGATCTCCAGAATCACATCCACCCCCGCCCGCAACCGTTCCAGTACGGCATGGCGGCTGGTGCCGTACTGGTAATCGAAAACCTGGGCATGCTCCAGGAATACCCCTTCTTCGATCAATGCCTGGAAGACCGCTGGCTCCACGAAGTAGTAATCCACGCCATCCTGTTCGCCGGGACGCTGGGGCCGCGTGGTATGCGAAACCGACACCTCTACCTCGGGCGTGATCTCCAGCAGCTTTTTCACCAGGCTGGTTTTGCCGGCTCCCGAAGGAGCGGCAATGATATACAGGGTTCCCGCGGCTGTCATCGGTTCGGTTTCCAATGGGGAAGGGTGCACCTGAATCCAGTGTGCGGCCCGCAAGCCCCGCTACATAAGGGTTTTGCCATTGTGGATTGCGCAGGGGTGCGCGCCTGGGTGTATACAAATTGTCAGTAAACTTTCAACTATTGTGACAGCCGCTCCCTGATTTTGCGAAACAAATTCATCGGCACTTGAGCTTCTCAGGCCGCGGTTGCAGGAAACAGTTTGTCCACGCTCTGCTGCCAGATGTGGCGATAGACTCGTTTCGCCATCTGCTCCTTATCGGTCGCCGTATGAGGTGGCTCCGGCACGGTCCAAACGGTGGCCACACGGAACGGATGTGCCGGATTCTTGAAGGCGGATTCCACATCCACCCGCTGGCCGTCCGCCGTCTCTAAACCGCGTTTCATGCTCGCGCGGTGTGGGATGATATCAAAATCCCATTTCTCGAAATCGGCGACTTCGTTTTGCGCCTCGCTGATGATGATTTCGATGATCGTCTCGTAGGGCATTGGCGTTCATCTGTGAAAGAGCGGCATGTTTGGCGGCTTTTATGAGGTTTTGAGAGGAGACGGAAATGTTTTGAAAGCTACTCGACATTCTGAACCTGTTCGCGCATCTGCTCGATGAGCACCTTGAGTTCCACCGTGGCGCGGGTAGTCTCAGTGTCATTGGCCTTGGAGGCGAGGGTATTGGCTTCCCGATGCAGTTCCTGCATCAGAAAATCCAGCCGCCGGCCCACGGGTTCCGAGCGCCGCAAGACTGCGCTGATTTCATCCAGATGGGCATCGAGGCGGTCCAGTTCCTCCTCCACGTCCAGGCGCTGGGCGATGATCACCAGTTCTTGTTCGAGGCGGTTGCTGTCCGGTTCCACAGGCAGATCGGCCAGCCGTGTCAGCAATTTGTCACGCAGCCCCGCCAGAACCTCGGGGCGGCGGGCGCGGATGCGGCTTACCTGTTCGCGCATGGCGTGGCAGCGTTGTCGGAGCATCTCGGCGATGCGCTCCCCCTCGCGCTCGCGGGTAGCCACCAGTTCAGCCAGCGCCCTGTCCAGTGAGGTAAGCACGGTCAACTGAACCTGTTCCAGATCCAGTTCGGCCTCATTGACTACACCGGGCCAGCGCAGCACGTCCCCGGGCTGCAAGCCCGTGCCCGGTCCCATCATATGTTCCAAGTCCCCCACCAGTTCCAACAGCCGCTCGACCAGCGGGAGGTTCAGAGAGAGGGAAACCAGCGCCGCCGTGGCGGACTGCAACTTGAGGGCACATTCCACCTTGCCGCGGCTTAAGGCCTTGTTGATCTGCTCGCGCACACTCCCTTCCAAGAAACGTAGCGATTCTGGAAGGCGGATGACGGTCTCCAAATAGCGATGATTGACGGAACGCAGTTCCCAGGTCATCACTCCCCATTCACTCTGCTGGTCCTTACTGGCAAAGGCAGTCATGCTGCGAATCATGTAGTGTCCTCTCCGGGGGGATATAAAATATTCATGGTAAGCCTATTTAACGTAACATGATAACGGTGCTGGCACGCGCTGGCACCATAAGTTAACCAGGCCGGCGCAGGGCCGCCCACAGTGGGCCTGTCCCTTTGCTATATCCGTGCCCGCCCAAAAAATGACAGCGAGGAATCCAGCATGCGTCCGAGTGGCCGGGCCCCTGATGAACTGCGTACAATTCGCATCACCCGTCAATTCACCAAACATGCCGAGGGTTCGGTGCTGGTGGAGTTCGGGGATACCAAAGTGATCTGCACCGCCAGCGTGGAGGAGCGCGTACCTCCTTTTCTCAAGGGTAAGGCGCGCGGCTGGGTCACGGCGGAGTACGGCATGCTGCCGCGCTCCACCCATACCCGCTCAGGCCGCGAGGCCGCTCGCGGCAAGCAGGTGGGTCGCACCATGGAGATTCAGCGGCTGATCGGCCGCGCCCTGCGCGCCGTGGTGGAGTTGGAGGCGCTGGGCGAGCGCACCATCACTATCGACTGTGACGTGATCCAGGCCGATGGCGGTACCCGCACCGCTTCCATCACCGGCGGCTTTGTGGCCATGGCCGATGCGGTGCGCTATCTGATGGCCAGCAAGCGGGCGGTGAAGAAAAATCCCCTGCATGGCCAGGTGGCCTCCGTATCGGTAGGCATCTATAAAGGTACGCCAGTGCTGGATTTGGACTATATCGAAGATTCCGAGGCGGAGACCGATATGAACGTGGTGATGAATGACGCCGGCGCCTTTATCGAAATCCAGGGCACCGCCGAGGGCCATGCTTTCCGCCAGGATGAACTGTTCGCCATGCTGGAATTGGGCCGGGCCGGCATTGCCCGGTTGGTTGAAAAACAGCGCGAGGCCTTGGGACTGTGAAGAAGATCGTGCTGGCCACCGGCAATCCCGGCAAGGTGCGGGAACTCAACGCCTTGTTGGCGAGTCTCCAGGTGGAGGTCGTGCCGCAATCGGTGGTTAACGTGCCCGAGGCCGCGGAAACCGGCTTGAGTTTTGTGGAAAACGCTATTCTCAAGGCCCGCAATGCCGCGCGCCACAGCGGCCTGCCGGCCATTGCAGATGACTCCGGGCTGGCGGTGGACGCGCTCAATGGGGCACCGGGCATTTATTCCGCCCGCTATGCCGGCGCCAAGGCTTCGGATCGTGACAATATGGACAAGCTACTGGCGGACTTGCGCACCGTGCCCGATGCTGAGCGCCGCGCCCGTTTTCATTGCCTCCTGGTTTATATGCGGCACGCCGAGGACCCCACGCCGCTGATCTGCCAGGGGATCTGGGAGGGCACGATTCTCCATGCTCCCCGCGGCGACAACGGTTTTGGCTACGATCCGGTGTTTTATGTGCGCTCGGCGGGCAAGACCGCTGCGGAACTGGAGCCGGTCCTCAAGAATCGTTTGAGCCATCGGGGCCAGGCCTTGCATCAGTTGCTCAGGATCCTGGCGCCCATCCGTTAATGTTCAATCGGGGAACGGTTCTGTCGCCATAACTCACCGCCAAACGCCGGTTACCATGCAGCATTTCTCCAACCCCATTCCCCTGACCCTCTACGTGCACATCCCGTGGTGTGTACGCAAATGCCCCTATTGCGACTTTAACTCTCACGAAGCCCGTGGAGACCTGCCGGAGCGGGCTTATGTGGATGCCCTGCTGGCGGATTTGGAGCAGGATTTGCCCAGGGTCTGGGGCCGGCGCATCGACAGCATCTTCATCGGCGGCGGCACACCCAGCCTGTTCTCCGCCAACGCCCTGGAGCGCTTGCTGAGCGGGTTGCGCGCCCGCCTGCACCTGCGCCCGGATCTGGAAATTACCCTGGAAGCCAATCCCGGTACGGTGGAACAGGGCAAATTTCAGGAATTGCTCGCGGTCGGCATCAACCGCCTGTCCATCGGCGTGCAGAGTTTTAACCCCGACCACTTGCAGCGGTTGGGCCGCATCCACGGGCGCCGCGAGGCCCTGCGCGCCGCCGAGGCGGCCCATGCCGCCGGGTTTGACAATTTCAACCTGGATCTGATGTTCGGCCTGCCGGAACAGACCATCGCCCAGGCGCTTGCCGATCTGACCGACGCCATCGCGCTGGAGCCCGCGCACCTCTCCCATTACCAGCTTACTCTGGAACCCAATACCCTGTTCCATAAGCATCCTCCCCTTCTGCCCGATGATGACCAGCTCTGGGAGATGCAGGAGCGCTGCCAGGAACGACTGGCGGCCAGCGACTATGCTCAGTACGAAGTATCCGCCTATGCCCGGCCGGGCCGGCGCTGCCGCCATAACCTCAACTACTGGGAGTTCGGCGATTACCTGGGCATCGGCGCTGGCGCTCATGGCAAGCTGACCGATCCCGCCAAAGGCGCCATCAGTCGGCTGTGGAAGCTGAAAAATCCCCGCGACTACCTCGAGTGGGCTGGGACTCCACAGGGAATAGGCGGCGACACTGTGATCGCCGAAGCGGATCTGCGATTGGAATTCATGCTGAATGCCCTGCGACTGCCGGCGGGTGTGTCAGTCCACCGGTTCAGCGAGCGCACCGGTCTGTCATTGGCGAGGCTGGAGCCCGCCCTGGCGCTGGCGCGGAAGCGTGGTTTGCTGGCTGACGATGCAGCAGCCATCCGACCCACCGCATGGGGCCAGCGCTTTCTCAACGATCTACTGGAACTGTTCATGTCCGAGGGCCCGACGCATGCTGGAATGGGTTAACGTTAGCTGTCCCTACTGCGGCCAGGAATACGAAACCGCCGTGGACTGTTCGGCGGGCGATCAAGACTACGTGGAGGACTGCCAAATCTGTTGCAGTCCCATCCTGTTCACCGTGAGCGTAGGCCAGGACGGCACCCTGCTCAGCGTAGAGACCCGGCGGGAGAACGAATGAGCGACTATACGCCCATCGATTGCGGACTCTACAGCCGCTATGAATTGGCTATCCTGCGCCGCCAGCGACTGCGGGTTGCCTGGCGCGACCCCGATGGCGCGTGCCATCTGGAAACCCTGTTGCCGGTCAATCTCCAGACCCGCGAGCATGCCGAATATCTGCTGGCGAAAACCGGCGCTGATGCGGCTCTGGAAATACGGTTGGATCGCATCATCAGGGCCGAGCCTTGCTGAGCGGCTTGGCCTTTCGCGTCGGTTGCTCTGGTGGTGCCTGGCGTTGGATAGGGTGGCGTGCCAGCGTTTGTTTTACCAAGTATTACGGCCACTCCCGCGCCGCCGCCTCCGCATCTTCCAGCTCTTCCTTGCGCCGCCCGTAGCCGCACTGCTCGATGAGATCACGGGCCTTTTTCAGTTCCTCCTGGTCGCGGAACAGGCGGGCGCGGTGCAGGTGAATGTCGGCCATGTGCAGGCGCATGTCGCCGCGGGAGGCGATTTGCCAGGCTTCGTCCAGGTCCGCGCGGGCGGCGGTGGAGTTGTTGGTGATGACGTGGAGCCAGGCGCGGGTGAGGAGGGCGCGGGGGATGAACTCCTGATCTCCGGCGGTGCGGAGACCGTCGACGGCGGCGGAGAGTTCCTTAGCGGTCTGGGCTAATGCGGAAGGCGGAGTGCTGAATGCGGAAGGATCCAGCACGGGCCCGGAGTAGGGCGGCGCGGCCGAGGGTGAGGTGGTCGAGGGCTTCGTCGAGGAGCCAGTTCTGGCCACTGACCCATGCCAGCGTCTGCGTCGCCTGCTGCTCGACGGCGTGGCAGGCGTCGATACTCTTCACCCCGGCCCCCCTCCTCGCCAGGGCGAGGGAGCCATTTGTCGCTGCCAGGCGGCGCGCTCGGCTGCCGCCAGCAGCAGGTCGCAATACTGAAAGCCCTGCAGCGAGAAGAGCAGCGGGTAGTCGGGCTGCTGCTGCGCCCGTAGGGCCTCGGCCTCGCGGAAGCGCTCCAGCGCCGGCTCGCGCTCGCCCTGCTGATGCAAGCTATCCGCCAACGTCGTGCGTCTAGCCAACCGCTGAATCGCATCGCCGCTGCAGTCGGCGAATGCCACTGACTGCTTGGCATCCCGCACTGCAGCCACCACCCGGCCCAGCGTCAGTTCCAGGCGGCTCAGGTTGCTGGCATAGATGGCGGCGTTCTCCCAGTCCTCAAGGCGGACTGCCCCATCGAGCCCCGCTCGCATCGGCTCAAACGCCTCGGTCAGTCGACCCAGGTGTATCAGGTAGACAGCCGCCTCGTTGAGCAGCCAGGCTTGATCGGCTGCGGACAGCACCGGAGCACCCGCTGCCAGAGCTCCTCGAAAAAGCAGGCCAGTGCGCCCAGATTCGCGCCGAAGGCGCCGAGCTTCTTCCAACTGTAGAATGCTCTACCATCATAACCAGTTCCCCGCAGGATGCGATCGCAATAGATTTCATCGCACGCCTGCTGCTGCAAGCCCGCCAGGCAGCCGTGGGCCACCGCCTGGTAGAGGGGTTGCAGGCCGGCCAGCCCGTCCGGGTGGTGGGGCGCGCTGGCCTTGAGGTGCTCGTAGAGCCGCCGGTGGCCTTCACGCCAGGCGTCGGGCGGGCGCTCGCGCAGGGACTTGCCCAGGTACTCGCGCACCAGCGGGTGAGCGTCGATGGCGGACGAATCGGGTTGGGTCGGTTCAATCAGGCCGCAGGCTTTGAGCCGGCTTAGGGTGACGTTCCACTCGGCGGTGCTCAAGACCACCAGCGGCTCGGTCAGGCTGGGAATGGGCGGCGCTCGTCGTAGGGCGGCGAGGCATTCGGCATCGGCCGGACGGTCGAAAAAGCCGAGCAGGCGGAGCGCCGCCAGTTCTCGGGCGCCCTGCTCGCCTTCGCGTTGGAACCATTTCTCATAGGCGGCCATGACCTTGAAGGCGTAGCCACCGTGGGTTTCGGCATCGGCGTCCTCGAACTCAACTTTGTCGCGCTGGCGGATATCGCCTTCATGAGCCTGGGCGAGGTAGCTGCCGAGCAGGCTGAGGGTGAGGGCGTGGCCATGGACCTCCCGGCTGGCTTGCTTCAACTCGGTATCGTCGGGGGTGATGGATGCGGCCCCGGCGCGATGGACGCCAAGCTGGTACGCCTGGTACAGCAAGCCGGGCGCCGTCGGTATCAGACAGGTTTTCCAGGTCGTGGCGGACGATGGCGCCGGTGGGGTGATCGGCGCGGCGCTCGTATTCCGCCAAGTCATGGGGGCGCTCGCGGGTGGTGAGCAGGCATAAGCCCGGCTGGCCGCTACTCATCAGGTGGGTGAGCAGGGGCCTGTAGGCCGGGGGCGCGCAACTGACCGGCCAAGGGGCCAGGCGGGTATTGCAGGGGCTAGATGGTGACCCTTTTTCCGCCTTTTCCCCGCTAAAATGCCGTCGCTATGATCCGGCTATTTTACCCAAATCTCGACCTTCCGAGCCAATGGATCGGCGGCATTACCAGCAAACAAGTTCCCAAGGCCGATTGAACAGGGCTCTGCGCACTTGACTCCTCTCTCCTTGAGATAGCTTTCAACTCTAGAAGCCCGGAGTTCGGAGAGACGTTTATTGTAATCACCCGTCCCCATGCGGTCGGCATACCCTAGAATCCTTATAAGCGCATTCGAATTGTTTATTCCTTGCGCAATACTTGCGAGTCTAGCCTTTTTGAGCCTATCTAACTCGGCAGAATCAGCGTCGAAAAACAAAGTTCCGACAAGCCTATAGCCCCTCACCTCCTCAATTCGCGGAGATGGCTGTGGCTCCGCCGGAGGAACCGGAATCGGAGCGAAACCAGAGTCAACTACTATTTTTTGCCCCGCATCTCCCTTGATAAACTCCAAGAAAGATCGGACATTCTCGTTCATTGGTCGCTTCGTAAACAAAAATAACTCTCGGCGAAGCGGATAGCTCGCTGCAAAATTCTCGATAGTAGGAGATGAGTTATCGATAGACAATGGCTTGTTCAACCCAATATATGGAAAGCCAACGAATCCTATCGCCCTCGGCCGCATCGACACTTCCGCAGAGACATCAATATTTCCTCCTACCGCTTTTTCAAAATGGATTCTGCAATGTAGGTATTGCTCCATCTTCCTAAGGGTTCCTGCCCTCTCGTTACGAACGATCCGCTCGATTCTCGGGTCATCGGATGACGGCGGGTCGCGCCCCCAATCAGCCGGATCGTTATTGCAAAAAAAGTTCTGCAGCATTTTGGTCGAAATGTCATTTAAATTATTGACTCGATTGACGATTATCGTAATCCCATCCAAGGCGATATGATGCTGATCGACAGCCCTAACCCTTGATGCAGTTTCGTCTCCAACCTCTGACTTCTCGATTAAGTCCTCAATGGTAGCTGAAGACATTGCAATATCACATTGCGGCTCCGATATACAGTCAATAGCCGTAATGGAGCCACCCAGTTCAATTCTGATAGTATGAGATTGTGAATTGCTTTCGCACACAACATCAATCGTCAGGTGATCTCTTGACCTCGTGTGACTGGTTTTCAGAACACACTCATCTTGTCTATAATTATATTTCGCGACTAAAAAGCCCTTTGCTAGAGGTGGAGCAAGGAACTCCCCTATAGTATCAGAGCCCTTCATGACGAATATCGGATCAGCAAGACAGTTGGTTGAAATCATCACAAACAGAGTTATCGTAGATAAATGATGGTGAGTCATTGGTGACACTCCTTTTTGTTGAATTCGATGTAAGCCTCGTACCGATCACTTTCTGTCAATTCATTAATCCGCTTGATTAAGACGACCGAGCCTTTTTGCAGAGTGCACCCAGGAGAAATCTTGCCTTCTGCCTTGAGCGATTTATCTCTAACGATGACCCCGGAATCGGAGCGAACAGTCGAATGAACACCGCTAACGGGAAGCGGGTTATTAGGATTTATATCAAAATCGAGAGTCACATCTTGCCATTTATTACCCTGAAATTGGCCAAGCATTGCCCATCCTTTAGACAAAGATGAGTTTGAAACCGATGCCTTCTCAGACCATACTTTCCACATATACATACCAGCACCTCCCACCACTAACACCAGCATGATCAGCAGTTGTCCCCAGAGCTGATGCCGTAATAAGGCTAATGATCGTGGTCCTGAGGGCTTGGATGTGGCCAGCGAGCACTCATATGCTTCAGCCCGCCGCAGCGCTATTTGAAGTTGGTCGTTAAGCTCCTTGCCCTCCGCAGAGTGTGGGTACCGAGCGAGATGTGATTCAAGCTCGTACATACATCGACGCAACTCACGAGACGAAGCGGATATGAGCATGCAGCGCCTGATTCGCTCCAATGACTCTGACTCTACGCCAGTGTGGGTAGTGGTGGTGCGCGGACTGCGGGCCAGCAGGTCGGCAACTTCTTCCGCGAGGGCGGACAAGGCGGCCTCTGCGTTGTGCTTGGTCATGCCGCTGAGCGGCTTGCCGTCCTTGGGGCGGGCCTGGATGGACTTGAGCCAGCCCACCCGCGTCCACGCGCAAGGCTTGAGAATCACCGGGATGACCCGCACGCCTTCCTTTTCGCGCCGCTGCAGGAGGGCAGGTACTTCGGCGCCGAGGATGAACTTGGAGGTGAGGAACTTCGCGGAAATCAGCAGCACTGCCACGCCGCAGGATTGGATCGCCGTCTCGATCGCCGGCAGCCAGTCGTCGCCGCCGGTGATCTGGCGGTCTTCCCAGACGCTGAGCAGCCCTTCGTGCTCAAGCACCCCGAGCTGGTTGACGACGCGATCCTTCCACGCCTCGTCGGCGTGGCTGTAGCTGATGAAAATGCGCGGCGTAGCGCCCCTGGGTTCCATGCCCTCCCCCTTGCTCTGCCCATGGGGCGCCGCCTCGCGCCCGCTGGGTTTAACCAGCCGCCTGCACCCCGTCTGCGTGCACGCGAGCTCAGCATGCGTTGAGTATACACGCTCGCCGAATCTCTACGGTAAGATGCAAATTCCGGTCGGCGGTTAACGTTGGGGTTCCTTCGTCACTTCAACCTACGGGCTTGATGCCACGCGCCTTCGCCGGTATGCTGAGTTCAACCGTCGCTCATGCAGGCGGCTTCGCGGTTGACTTCCTTGTCCTTGAACGATGCTGATCGTTTCCAGATTCGGCTGTTCTCCAAGCTCGTGAGCCGCCCCTTGTATTTGAGGGCTTCAGCTTTAGGGTGAGCATCTTGGATTATTTTCAGCACATCGAACGCCATCCTCAGATCTGCGGCGGCGAGCCTGTCATCAAGGGAACGCGCGTGACGTTGCGCACGCTACTCGCGAGCCTTGCGGAAGGTGCGAGTATCGAGGAAATCACAGCAGACTTTCCGACCATCAGTGCCGACGATGTGCGCGCCGTGATCGCCTTCGCCGCTGCCTCGGCTGAGGAAGACTTACCATTGCCCGCTATCCCTGAAGTCGCGTGAAGATCAAGTTGGATGAGAACCTGCCGACCTCCCTGGTCGATTTGCTGTCGGCGCTTGGCCATGACGTCGACACCGTAAAGATGGAGCACTTGAACGGCCGTCCGGACCCTGAAGTATGGCGGGCAGCACAGCGGGAAAACCGGTTCTTGATCACGCAGGACTTGGATTTCTCCGACATCCGGCAGTTTAAACCCGGTTCCCATTGTGGCCTTCTCCTCGTCAGACTGACCAAACCGGGTCGAAAAGCACTGATCAGGCGCGTTCACCAATTATTCCGGACTGAAGAAACGGAAACCTGGTGGGGTTGCTTCGATTGGCGTTGCCACCGAAGGTCAAAACTCCGAATCCATCGGCCGCAATTCGGCTAATAAGCAAACGTAGGGTGTGTCCCACGCACCACAAGCCCTGCATGGATGGTAGCGATAAAACAGCACCTCCTAACGGAGACGTGTTCTGATTATCAGGAGGCATCGGGGCCCCACCCCCGCGCCGCCGCCTCCGCATCTTCCAGTTCTTCCTTGCGCCGCCAGTAGCCGCATTGCTCGATAGCTTGCGAGCCTTATTCAGTTCCGCCTTGTCGCGGAACAGGCGAGCGCGGTGCAGGTGGATGTCGGCCATGTGCAGGCGCATGTCGCCGCGGGCGGCGATCTGCCAGGCTTCGTCCAGGTCGGCGCGGGCGGCGGTGGGGTTGTTGGTGATGGCGTGGAGCCAGGCGCGGGGGAGGAGGCCGGGGGGATGTGTCCTGCTCACCGGCGGCGCGGAGGCCGTCGACGGCGGCGGTGAGTTCCTTGGCGGCCTGGGTTAATGGCGGACTGCGGAGTGCGGAATGCGGAATTGTCCAGCACGGCCCGGAGTAGGGCGGCGCGGCCGAGGGTGAGGTGGTCGAGGGCGATGTCGAGGAGCCATTGCTACGCTCCGCCGATGCAATTGTCTGCGCCGCCCGCTGCTCGACGGCGTGGCAGGCATCGATATCCTCACCCCGGCCCTCTCCCTCCAAGGACGAAGGAGCCAGTTGTCGCTGCCAGGCGGCACGCTCGGCTGGCGCCAGCAGCAGGTCGCAATAGCGGAAGCCCCGCACCGAGTAGAGCAGCGGGTATTGGGGCTGATCCTCCGCCTGCATGGCCTCGGCCTCGCGGAAGCATTCCAGCGCCATCTCGCGTTCGCCCTGCTGATGCAAGGCATCCGCCAGCGTCGTGCGATTGACTCATCCGCTGAAACGCATTGCCGCTGCGGTCGGCGAATTTCACTGACTGCTCCCCATCCTGCACCGCGTCCGCCACCCGGCCCAGCGCCAGTTCCAGTTCGCTCAGGTTGCTGGCATCAATGGCGGCGTTCTCCCAGTCCTGTTGGCATACCGCATCTCCAATCCCGCCCGCATTGGCTCCAGCGCCTCGGTCAGCCGGCCTAAGGCGCGCAGGCTGGAAAGCCGCTTCGTTGAGCAGCCAGGCTTGATCGGCTTTGGACAGCGCCGGGGACACCCGCTGCCAGGGCTCCTCGAAAAAGCAGGCCACCGCGCCCAGATCCGCGCCGAAGGCGCCGAGTTTCTTCGTGCTGTAGAACCCATCATCCCCGGTTCCCCGCAGGATGCGATCCACATAGACTTCTTCGCACGCCTGCTGCTGCAAACCCGCCAGGCAGCCGTGGGCCACCGCCTGGTAGAGGGGTTGCAGGCCGGCCAGCCCGTCCGGGTGGTGGGGCACGCTGGCCTTGAGGTGCTCGTAGAGCCGCCGGTGGCCTTCGCGCCAGGCTTCGGGCTGGCGCTCGCGCAGGGCCTTGGCCAGGTACTCGCGCACCAGCGGGTGGGCGTCGATGGCTGGCGAATCGGGTTGGGCCGGTTCGATCAGGCCGCCGGTCTTTGAGGCGGCTTAGGGTGATGTTCCACTGGGCGGTGCTGAAGTCCACCAGCGGTTCGGTCAGGCCGGGAATGGGTGGCGCCCGTCGTAGGGCGGCCAGGCAGCCGGCATCGGCGGGACGGTCGAAGAAGCCCAGCAGACGCAGGGCGGCCAGTTCGCGGGCGCCCTGCTCGCCTTCGCCGTTGGAACCATTTCTCGTAGGCGGCCATGACCTTGAAGGCGTAGCCGCCCGGGTTGCGTTGTCGGCTTGATCGAACTCGACCTTGTCGCGCTGGCGGATGTCGCCTTCATGGGCCTGGGCGAGGTAGCCGCCGAGCAGGCTGAGGGTGAGGGCATGGCCGTGGACTTCCCGGCTGGCTTGCTTCAGTTCGGCATCGTCGGGACTGATGGCAGCGGCGCCGGCGCGGCGGACGCCGAGCTTGTGCAGCAGCCGGGCGCCGTCGGACTCGCTCAAGTTTCCCAGGTCGTGGCGGACGACGGCGCCGGTGGGGTAATCGGCGCTGCGCTCGTATTCCTCCAGGTCCTGGATGCGCTCGCGGGTGGTGAGGATACACAAGCCCGGCTGGCCGCTGCTCACCAGTTGGGTCAGCAACGCCTTCAGGCCGGGGGCGCGCAACTGACCGGCCATCGGGCCGGGCGGGTATTGCAGCGGCTCCACGCCGTCCAGCACCAGCAGGGTGCGGCTGGCGGCCACCGCCTCGGCCAGCGCTTGCCCTTGTCCCAGGGCGAGAGGGCGGGGTTGTGTTCCACCGCGAACCAGCCGAGAGCAGCGCTCAAGAAGTTGTCATCGGAGGCCTGGCGGTCGTCACTCGTGCCCTGGCTGAAGAAGCTCCAGCCATACACCCGCTGCGCCCCGCGCCAGCCATCCACCTTGAGGCGGTCCAGCCAGCGCTTGACCAGCGCGGTCTTGCCGACCCCGCCCGGGCGACCAGTTCCACCACCTGGGTGTGCCCAGCGTCGGCCCAGGCGTCATCCAGCAGCTTGAGTTCAGCCACCCGGCCGAGGAAGTCGGCGGCGCCGGCGGGGAGTTTGGTGAGGTCGATCTTGTCCGGGGGGATGACGTGCCGGACATGGGGGAAGTAGCGACAGGTATGGCCCGCCGAACCAACTTGGCAATCTCCTCCGCAAGGGCAGCGATGGCAGCGTCTGCATCGTGCTCACTCATGCCGCTGAGAGGCTTGCCGTCCTTGGGGCGGGCCTGGATGGATTTGAGCCAGCCCACCCGCGTCCACGCGCAAGGCTTGAGAATCACCGGAATGATCCGCACGCCTTCTTGTTCGCGACGCTTCAGAAGGGCAGGTACTTTGGTGCCGAGGATGAACTTGGAGTTGAGGAACTTAGCGGAAATCAGCAGCAATGCCACGCTGCACGATGCCATCGCCGTCTCGATCTCGGCAGCCAGTCGTCGCCCGCGGCGATCTGGCGGTCTTCCCAGACGCTGAGCAACCCTTCGTGCTCAAGCACCCCGAGCTGGCTGACGACGCGATCCTTCCACGCCTCGTCGTCGTGGCTGTAGCTGATGAAAATGCGCGGCGTAGCGCCCGTGTGTTCCATGCCCTCCCCCTTGCTCTGCCCATGTAAACCAGCCGCCTGCACCCCGTCTGCGTGCAAGCGAGTTCAGCATGCGCTGAGTATACACGATTGCCGAATCTCTACTATCATAGCCCGTAGGGTGTAAATCCACCCGCGCTACAGGTTGTTTTGCCCGACCTGCGCTGTGCCGCCTCCAGTGGGTCAATTGCGTGGCGGCGGCCTATCCTGCCGCTGTGTCGCAAGCGCCGCACCCTCTTCGATCCAGCGTATTCCCCTGCGGTGGCGGTGGTGGTGCCCGCCTACAACGAGGAGAAGGTGATCGTGCAGACCATCGTCTCGCTGCTAGCCTGCGATCAGCCTGATCGGTTTGAGATCATCGTGGTGGACGATGGCTCCAAAGACGCGACCTATGGCTTGGCGCGCGATACCTTCGCTGGCGAGCCGCGAGTACGGGTTTACACCCAGCCCAACGGCGGCAAACCGGCGGCGCTCAACTTCGGTCTGGCCCAGACCCAAGCCGAGATCGTGGTGGCCTTGGACGCCGATACGGTTTTTACTCGCGACACCATCACCAATCTGGTCCGCCATTTCGCCACCCCCGGGTCGGCGCCGTGGCGGGCAACGCCAAGGTGGGCAACCGCACCAACCTGTTGACCTGCTGGCAGGCCTTGGAATACATCACCAGCCAGAATCTGGACCGCCGCGCGTTCGACGTGCTCAACTGCATCACGGTGGTGCCGGGCGCGGTGGGCGCATGGCGGCGCGAAACGGTGGCGCGGGCGGGTGGCTTCAGCGGCCTCACGCTGGCGGAAGACGCCGACCTCACCCTGGCGATCCGCAAGCTGGGCTCGCCATCGTGTATGAGGACGAGGCGGTGGCATTCACCGAAGCGCCCGACACCGTGCGCGGTTTCGTCCGCCAGCGGTTCCGCTGGATGTTCGGTACCATGCAGGCGGCCTGGAAGCATGCCGATATCCTGTTCCGGCCGCGCTACGGCGCGCTGGGCTTCGTCGCCCTGCCAAATGTGCTGATCTTCCAAGTGCTGTTTCCGCTGATCTCGCCGGTGATGGATCTGCTGCTCATCGGCTCGCTGGCGTCGGCGGCTTTTGATCACTGGCAACACCCGGTTGGGTATTCCACCGATGCCCTGGGGCGCGTGTTGTTCTATTACGCCTTGTTCGTGACGGTGGACTACCTGGCGGCGGCGCTGGCCTTCGCCCTGGAGCGCAAGGAGAACAAGTGGCTGCTCGCCGGGTTGTTCTGGCAGCGCTTCTGCTACCGCCAGTTGATGTATACGTGGCGATCAAGAGCACGCTGGCTTCCCTGCGGGGTGTGCTGGTGGGCTGGGGCAAACTGGAACGTAAGGCCACTATGGGTCCCAAGGAGCGACAGGCATCAACGCGTTAGCGCGTGAAAAAAACTTCTGATGATTCGGAGCGACAGGGTGATTGTCGCTATTGATTGCGAGGCACCTGCGCGGGTCACACGCCGCCGTCAGCGCTGCTAACCGTTTCGCTGACGCGCTGCCAGTCAGGCATATTAAATGCGCTTTTAATCAATTGTTTTTCAGAAAATGATGAGTGCGCAAGACTACCTTCCTACGCCGCCAGCAACTCCGGGTCGCCTGGCGTGATCCCGACGGCGCGTCCCATCTGGAAAACCTGCTGCCAGTCAACTTGCAGACCCGCGAGTACGCCGAGTATCTGCTCG
>CAVOJV010000028.1:0-123925 GCA_963696325.1 uncultured Gammaproteobacteria bacterium | reverse complement strand
GCTGATCTTCCCGCTGGCTGAGATCTGCCGCCGCGCGCGTGCGGCGGGTATCCTGACCGTGATCGACGGCGCGCACGCCATCGGCCAGATTCCGCTGAACCTACGCGAGCTGGACGCCGACATCTACACCGCCGCGTGCCACAAGTGGCTTTCCTCGGCCAAGGGATGCGCCTTCCTCTACACGCGCCCGGACATACAGCCCTGGCTCGAACCGCTGGTGGTCAGCTTTGGGTGGGAGAACGACCACCCCGGCCCCTCGCGCTACGTCGATTGGCATCAATGGCAGGGCACACGCGATCTCTCCCCGTTCCTGTCCGTTCCTGCCGCTATCAAGTTCCAGAAGGATAACGACTGGGACGCAGTGCGCCGGCGCTGCCACCTCATGGCGATCGACACGCGCCGCCGGATTCACGCGTTGAGCGATCTCGAGCCGATCTGCCCGGAGCCGGTCGTGCCGCCGGCCGGTGCGACCATCCCCGACAGCGCAGCGTGGTTCTGCCAAATGTTCTCGGCGCGACTTCCTCAGGTGAACGTCGATCTGCTCCGGAAGCGCATGTGGGACGAGTATCGGATCGAGGTGCCGCTCGGCCCGTGGCAGGATCAGGTGCGGCTGCGCATCTCGTTCCAGGGGTACAATGATCAAGCGGACGCCGACACGCTGGTGGAAGCGGTGACGCGCCTCCTGCCTGAGGTGGCGCTCTGAGCGGCGGCGCCTGCGGTCGCGACGATCTGATCGAGCGGAAAGAGGCCGTGCGCGCCGAGATCGCTCAGACGCGCCGCGAATTGGCACGCGCCCGCCAGGCCGAGGTGGCCGCACCCGAGCGCGACCGCCGAAAGCATAGCCGTCGGGTCGAGGAGTTGGAGGCGCGCCTCGAGATCCTGATGGCCGAGGAGCACAGCCTCCGACTCCAAATCGACCGAGCAGGCTGAGGCGAGATCGCGAAAAAAGCACGTCCCATCCCCGGCTTGGCGGAGATGGGACGAAGAGCGGGTCTCGCGAGCCCTTGCTTCGTTACCTGCTGATGAGCGGCAGGTAGTTATAGTTGAACTGATTCGCTACCACAGCGGTCACGATCACCGATTGCACCGGATTGAGCGCGGTCGGGTCTTGGGCTACCACGACGATCGCGCCACGATAGGTGCCGGGGGACGTCCCTGGCGTCACATTCACAGTCATCACAGTGCGTGTCGTGCCCGAATCTGGCGTGAAGGCTAGCCACGCCGGCGGCGTGACCAGGATGCCATCGATCATCACGCCGTTCTCAGTCACCTTGGCCGCCCCGCTTGCCAGCTTCTCTTCAAGGCCGGCTGCGGCGCTCATCGGCAATGCCGTAGCGACCCAACCGGTCGGAATGCCCGGCCGCACGATCTCCACCTGGCGTGTGACGGTCGCGTGCGCCGATCTGCTGCCAGATCGTCATTTGCGTCGGATAAACCAGGAACCCCGGATCAGGCACAGTGAGGGTGACTGGGATGTCCTGCGGCGTGTTCAATGTGCCTGGGGTTGTCGCTGTGATCCGGATTCTGCCTGTGTGCGTGCCGACACCGGCGGCGACCGAGTTCACCGATACAAACAGAGTTCCAGGCGTCGTGCCAGAGAACGCGCCGAGGTTGAGCCAGGTGTTCCCCTGAGTCACCTGAGCCGTCCAGGCGATCGTACCTGCGCCGCTGTTTCCGATCGTCAGCGCCTGCTGCGGTCCCGGATTTCCCCAGGCGACGTTGAAAGCCAACGAGGTCGGCGATACAGTCAACGTGGGGGAGGATGGGATGCCAGGCCCGTCGAGATTGGCGAGCACCATCACCGGCCAATCGGAGCCGGTCGGTTGGGTGCGATATGATCCGAAGACTTCGGTGAAGCCTTCGTTCTGCCAAAGCTGTGTGTATGCTCGAAAACGATCACTGCGCAGGATGACGATGTCGTCGCGGCCATCGCCATTTACATCACCCGCCCGCACTTGTTTCCAGGAGTAGAAGCCGGGCTCCAGCGCGATTTCGTGGCCAAGAACCGGGACATTGGCTGGATTGACCATCAACAGACTGACCTTTCCTGCATCCACTGGATCCCGCAGCATGAAAATCACATCCTGCTTGCTACCAGTCAGGTCCGCCAGAGCCAACGAAGTGAAATTGGGGGAGTATCGCCACTGTCCATTCTGACCCGGGAAGACATCGGAGAAGCCGCCGCTGTAAACGTTGAACATGAGCAGCGAATCAAGATCGGCGCCCACCCCAGTACGCAGCAATGCCAGTTGATCTGGAAGGTTCGTCGAAGCAAGCCTACCGGCTTCTAGAGTGATCCACGGATAGCTGTAAGCTTGCTCGGCGATGGTCGACCAGTTGAACCCGTTGTACACCTTGAGAAAGGGCGAGTTTCCCGCTGGATTGCGCGCCATAGCCAGATCGCTGGCTCCATCATTGTTGAAGTCGCCGGTGGTGATGGCCTGCCACGAAGCGGCAAACGACTCGGAATACATCGTCGTGTTGGCGCTGACGTTATAGACCCACAGATTGTTGGTATAGTTGGGGTTGTACGAGCTTGCGGTCGCAGCAATATCGGCTTTGCCATCGCGATTGAAGTCGCCCGTGGTGATCAATTCGTACATGCCGGAATTGGTCAGAGTGCGCTCAAATGTCACCGGCGTCTTGCCCGCCTGCGCAGCAAACGGATCGAACACCTTGAGTCGGCTGCCGCTGATGGCGACGATCTGCTCGTAACCGTCGCCTCGGAAGTCGCCGGCCGCGATGTACTGCCAGCCTGTATCGGCGCCCGAATTCCAATTCGCCGCAATCATGCCGGCCTGCGGAAACATATCGGTCACGATGATCTGGCCGCTGGGGCTGAGCGTAACGACCTGGTCATGGCGCGCGGCCGCCGGCGCGTCGGGCTCGGCTCTCGCCACACCGACTGGGAGGGCGAACTGAGTCGCCAGGGGGGCCGCGATGACTGCGAGCACGCACAGCATTGTCCATATATAGGAACGCCGCATGGTTTTGCCTCCTTGATCAAAATGGATTTAGAGGATCGACGTCTTCTTGGGACGACGCCGTCGAACACTTGGTTCCCCTACCCTGCAACCGACCCCAGGGCGCGTGGAACGGCTATGGGGAGTTGATCAAAGTATAGCACACACTCGGGACGGCGACCAAATGGCCGGTTTTCTGTGCCGAACCATGAGACCCCGCGGAGAATCCGCCCCCGCGGTTGCGCACTCGGCGGCAAAACGATAGAATAGACGCCGGAGATTCAGCGCATGGCCAGCATCAAGCCGACTAAAACCCTCGCGATGCGTATCCTCGACGGACACGGCGTCTCATATGCGCCGGTCTACTACGAGGTTATCGACCACCTATCCGCCGCCGAAGTGGCGGCCGCCATCGGCATGCCGCCGGAGCAGACGTTCAAGACCCTCGTGGCGCTGCCCGATCGACCGGGAGCACGACCGATCCTCGCCCTGGCGCCCGGAGACAGCCAACTCGATCTGAAGAAACTGGCGACGGCCGCCGGCGAGAAGAAGGTGCAGATGGCCCCGCAGCGCGAGGCCGAGCGGCTGACCGGGCTGGAGAAGGGCGGCATCTCACCGCTGGCGCTGCTCGACCGAGGCTGGCCAATCATCATTGATGAAACGATCATCCTCTTCGATCGAATCGAGATCAGCGCCGGGAAGGTGGGCGTCGGAGTGATCGTGGAGGTCGAGGGGTTGCTGCGAGTGTTGCAGCCCAAGCAAGCCGATATCATCTCATAGCTCAGGAGTCCATCGCCATGCGTCCTAACCCTGTTCTGCGCAAGCTCGGCTTCGCCGACGACGACCGCGTCGCGATCATCCACGCCGACGATATCGGCATGTGCCAGGCCACCCTAACCGCCTTCGCCGAGCTGCTCGACTTCGGGCTGGTTTCGTGCGGGGCGGCGATGGTGCCGTGCCCCTGGTTCCCGTCCGTCGCCGCCTACGCCGCCGCGCACCCCGACGCCGATATCGGGGTGCACCTCACGCTGAACTGCGAGTATTCGGCCTATCGCTGGGGAGCCCTCTCGACGCGCGACCCGGCTTCCGGCCTGCTGGATGCGGACGGCTGCTTCTTCCGGCTTCCGGCCGACACGCAGCGCCGAGCTGAACCGGCTGCGGTTCGAGCGGAGTTGGAGGCACAGGTGGCACACGCGCTGGCCGCCGGCATCGATGTCAGCCACGTCGACACGCACATGGGCACCGTTGCGCATCGGAAATTCGCCGCTGCTTATGTCGAGACAGCGCTCACCCACCGCCTGCCGCTGATGCTCATGCGCTACGATGAGGCGGGCTGGCGCGCCCGAGGCCTGGACGGCGAAACCGCCGCCGATCTCGGCCGCGCTGGTGGAACAGCTCGAGGCTTCCGGCGTGCCGCTGGTCGACGAAATCGTCGGCATGCCGCTGGATGCGCCGGACGAGCGCATCGCGCGCGCCAAGGCGATGTTCGACGTGCTGCCGCCCGGCATCACCCACTTCGTGCTCCATCCGGCGGCCGACACGCCCGAGCTGCGCGCCATCACTACCAGCGACTGGCCGAGCCGCGTCGGCGACTACCGGACGTTCATGAGCGAGGAGTTGCGTGAGTACGTGCAGCGATCAGGCGTGCAGGTTATCGGCTATCGCGCGCTGCGCGCGTTGATGCGCTGACGAGCAGTAGGACAAGCCGCTGGCTTGTCGTCGTCCTGTGAAACGCAATCCGGCGGATTGCTGTACAGCGCAATCACGGCACCAGCGTCAGCGGAATCGGGGTAAAAACGAGGAAGAAGATCGCGATCATGCCCACGGCGAAGGCGCGCTGACCGCGCGTCAGCTCGGTGAGATCGTCGAGGGGCATGTCCTGCAATCGGCTGAAGAGGAAGACCAGCCCCAACCAGAGCACCCATCCCGACCAGAGGAACGAGAGCCCGACCAGCGCCAAAAGGACGCCCCAGGTGACGATCCGCGCGCCTTTGCGCCCGAACAGCGCGTAGACGATATGCCCGCCGTCGAGCTGCCCGGCCGGGATCAGGTTGAGGCCCGTCACCAGCAGCCCGGCCCACGCCGCAAACGCGACCGGATGGATGAAGACGTCCTCGCCGCCCGACGGAAGGATCTTGCCGAACATCACGAACTTCAGGGCGGCGTAGAGCAGCGAGTTGCCTTCCATCTGATAGCCGCCGGGCGGCAGCGGCTGCACGTGGCTGAGGCTCAGACCCAGCCAGAGCAGCGGCACCGCCAGCACCAGCCCCGCCAGCGGGCCGGCCGCGCCGATGGCGAGCAGATGCCGCCGGTTGCGCGGCGGCACCGCCATGCTGATGAACGCGCCCAGCGTACCGAATGGGCCGAACGGCATCGGGATGAAATAGGGCAGGCTGGTTGAGCTGCCCAGGCGGCGCGCTGTCAGGTAGTGGCCGAACTCGTGCGCCACGAGGATCGCCAGGATCGTCGCAGCGAACGGCACGCCGTCCAGCAGGTTGGTGTTGATCTGCCCCGACGCGCCCACCCACTCCCACATCTGCGCGCCGACAAACAGGCAGGAGAGCACCGTCAGCCCGAACAATGCCAGCGCCAACACCGGCCGCGCCTTGGTGGGCGTGAACGTCATCGGCAGCGCCAGCACCTCCTGGCGGATGCCATCATCGCTGCGGCGGAGCAGCGGCGTGCGGCCCAGGAGCCGGAAGCGTGGGAGCAGCCGCTCGTGGGCCTGATCGGGCGCCACCAGCAGACGGCCGTGCAGCCGCACGGAATCCGCCGGCGGCACCCCGGCCGTCACGTCGTCGATCGCCATGACATCCGCAGTGGCCGCCGCCAGTTGTTGCTGGCGTGCAGGTCGTACTCGTCGGCGGCGGTGACGTGACCTTCGGCAAACTCGCCCGGCGACAGGTTCGCGCCATCCTCTATATATACCATGCCATCGATTTCCGGGGCGTCCGCCCTGGAGCGGGCAATGGCGCCGTCCATTTTCGATGGCGTCCACCAGCACGATCAATGGTCTGCCGATCTTGCTTTGTAAGCTTCGCGGCGCTGATCTCCTGCTGCACTCCATGAAGCGCTCCCAACGTTCCTGCTTCACTTCCTCCGCCACGGGTTCGGGCAGCGCGTTGGCCGGCGCGCCCTCCACTGGCGAATAGGAAACAGCCCACCCGATCCAGTTGGGCCTCGCGGATGAAATCCAGCAACCGCTCGAAATCCGCCTCGGTCTCGCCGGGAAATCCGACGATAAACGTGCTGCGCAGCGTGATGTCGGGGCAAATGTCGCGCCAGCTTGGATCCGTTCCAGAGAATTTTCTGCCGCTGCCGGGCGCTGCATGCGTTTGAGGATGCGCGGGCTGCCATGCTGCAGGGGTACGTCCAGGTAGGGCAGGATTTTGCCCTCGGCCATGCAACGGGATCACCTTGTCCACGTGCGGATAGGGATATACATAGTGCAGGCGCACCCAGACCCCGAGTTCGCCCAAGCCTTCAGCCAGTTCGTGCATGCGGGTTTTCAGCGGACGACCGTTCCAGAATCCGGTGCGGTATTTAACGTCCACGCCATAGGCGCTGGTGTCCTGCGAGATGACCAGCAGTTCCTGCACGCCGGCCCTCACCAGGCTCTCGGCCTCCCCATCACTTCGCCGATGGGTCGGCTGACCAGATCGCCGCGCAGTCGGGGGATGATGCAGAAGCTGCAGCGGTGATTGCAGCCTTCGGAAATTTTCAGGTAGGCGTAGTGGCGGGGCGTGAGTTTGACGCCCTGGGGTGGCACCAGATCCAGGAACGGATCGTGAGGTTTGCGGAGGTGCTTGTGCACGGCGCTCATGACCGCTTCGTAGGCATGGGGGCCGGTGACGCCAGTACATTGGGATGAGTCTCATCGAATCATATCGGCCCTTGCTCCCAGGCAGCCAGTGACGATGACCCGGCCATTTTCGCCATTGCCTCGCCGATGGCGTCCAGCGATTCCTCGACGGCGCTGTCGATAAATCCACAGGTATTGACCACGACCAGATCGGCGTCCTCATAAGTGGGCACAATCCCATATCCTTCGACTCTCAAACGGGTGATTATCTGCTCGGAGTCAACCAGAGCCTTAGGGCAACCGAGGCTGACGAAGCCGACCTTGGGCGCATGACTAGTCATTTTGTGGTTCCCAAATTCACTGACGGGGTGACAAGCGACTGACCGGCGGTCTGGAGACCTGTGCCCTGTTGCAAGCTTGGCAAGACGGGGCTTGTAGGTAAATAATAGAATTGTCTATATTATGCTATTTTAGTAACAAAGGCGCCCCTAGGCGCGATTTTCCAACAGAACTCCAGGGGTTCAAGAGCATGAAGAAAAGCATTCATCCTGATTATAGAGAGGTGGTTTTTCAGGATATTTCCACGGATTTTGCATTTTTGACTAAATCCACTATCAAGACCAAAGATACGATAAAATGGGCCGACGGCAAAGAATATCCCTTGGTTAAAGTGGAGGTTTCGAGCCAGTCCCATCCTTTTTACACCGGTAAGCAGAAGATCGTCGATACCGCCGGACGCGTAGACCGTTTCCGTCGCAAGTATGGCCTGTCCTCCTGAGCGGTTATTGCTGCTACCAATTTTAGTGGCGCAAGGCACATTCTCCAGGGTGCCTTCTGTCTACTCTCATGGTCTTGATAAGTTGCCACCACTTTGCATAACACCAAGTGTAAACAATGGGACAAATCCAATTCGCTTGGAGTCTTATCGAACTAAGACAGGGGGCTTGAAGGCTGAGAAAGCAAGTATGTGTGGCGGATTTCGGAGAAATCCATCATCCCTGGTGGAAAAAATACTAAAAAATATAAAGCGAAGCTTTTTCCTACCCTCACAACACTCTCTTCTGTTCAGGAGGCTGCCAAATGTCTAAAACGACTGTAACCCTTACCGATAACAGATCCGGGAAAAGCGTGGAAATGCCGATCAAAGACCCTACCGTCGGCGACTCCGTTGTAGATATCGGCAAATTATATAAGGAGCTTAATTACTTCACGTACGATCCGGGGTTTGTGTCCACCGCGAGTTGCAGCAGCACCATCACGTATCTGGATGGACCCAAGGGGGAGTTGCTGTACCGGGGTTATCCCATCGAGCAGCTGGCGGAAAAGTGCAGTTACCTGGAGATATGTTGTCTCCTGCTCGATGGCAAATTGCCTAACGCTAACGAATTACGGCAGTTCAGTAATATCATCGCCCATCACACGATGCTGAATGAGAGCCTGCGCAATTTTTTTGACGGGTTCAATTACGATGCCCACCCCATGGCCATGATGACCGGCGTGGTTGGCTCCCTGGCCGCCTTCTATCACGATAAGCTAGACATTCATGATCCTGAACATCGCCAGATCACGGCACACCGCTTGATCGCCAAGATGCCTACCATCGCGGCTGCTTGTTATAAACATAATATTGGTCAACCCATTATCTATCCCCGCAATGACTTAAGTTACTGCGGCAACCTGCTCTATATGATGTTCGCCGTGCCTTGCGAAGAGTACAAAGTGGACCCGCTGGCAGAAAGGGCGTTGGACCTGCTGTTCATTCTCCACGCCGACCACGAACAGAACGCTTCCACTTCGACGGTGCGCACGGCGGGCTCTTCCGGCGCCAACCCCTATACTGCCATCTCCGCGGGTGTCGCCTGTCTATGGGGACCGGCTCATGGCGGCGCCAATGAGGCGGTGCTCAAACAGTTGGACGAAATCGGCGATATGTCCAATATCGACAAGTATGTCGCGCGGGCCAAGGACAGGAGCGATTCATTCAGGCTGATGGGTTTTGGGCATCGGGTCTACCGTAATTTTGATCCCCGCGCCAGGCTGGTAAAGGAGATTTGTCACAAAGTGCTGGATAGGTACGGCAGCGACCGCCACATGGAATTGGCTATGCGGTTGGAAGAAATTGCCCTCAAGGACGATTACTTTATCGAACGCAGGCTATATCCGAACGTGGATTTCTACTCCGGTATCATCTACAAAGCCTTGGGCATCCCGGTCAATATGTTCACCGTGATGTTTGCCGTCGCCCGCACCGCGGGCTGGATCAGCCACTGGATCGAGATGATTTCCGACCCCGAGCAGAAGATAGGCCGCCCTCGCCAGCTTTATGTGGGTGAACCCCAGCGCGATGTTCCAGCGATGGCTGAGCGCACCTAAACCAGCATTAGCCAGCCGAAAATGTAACCGGGTGGTTGGGCCGCCCCTTTTGGCCTGCTGTCACTCCTCATTGAGGAGCACTTTGAGCTCCGCGAGGCTGGCCCGACGCATCGGGCGGCCGTCTACGGGGCTACGCGGCGTTTCGCGTTCCGCCTTGCCGCTGAACACCGTTAGCTCGATATTTGTGTCCCCTGCCGCAAAGCTGAATACCGGGAAATAGGCGTACTCGCCATTGCCGAGGCGCCAGCGCCGCTCCGCAGACTCGAAGGGGATGTTATGCTCCAGTAGAAACAGCATCACTTCCTCTGCGGTATCGGCAAACAGGTGCAGGTTAACATCCGAATGGGGTCCAGCCGTGCCGGCCAGCACTGTACCCACCAATCGTGGCCGGAACCGGGAGAAGAAACCCATAGCCCCAACGGCTGCTTCCCGCAAGGCGCGCAATTGTCCTGGCTGTTGAGTTGACTTGAATAAGCGCTGATATTCCAGGCGGGCCTGTTCAATCTCCACGTTAGCCGGCAGCAACGCCTTGTTGGACACGTTGAGCCGGGCTGCCGCCTTGCGTTTAGCCAGTCTAAAATCCTTAACCCCCTCATCGACCATGATCCGAGCACATTCCTGGGTGAGCAGAATTCTCAGCCTGCTTTCATCGCGTTGACGGGTAGCCATTGGAAAAACTCCGCGCCGAATGTTAGTGGTTGGGAGATGGATAATTGCAGATGGCGCGCGTCGCTAGCGCGGACAGATTAAAAATGGTCATCTAAATTAACCTTAGGCATACTTTTCAGACGGTGGATCTTGTGCTAGTTTGAAAAATAAGGCGTACCGGTTTGGATATCGTTCAAATAATACAGTCATTGAAAGGCAACACCACCGAAAGGTGGTGACGCAATATCACCGGTCTAAGGAGCTTGCAAGCTCCATGATAGCGGGATCGCCGGAGGCCAGGGTTGGCTTTTCCTGACCGTGGTTTCTTTCCCCCTATCACTTTTCGCCTACTCTGAGCGAAGAGTTGTATGCTGCGATGTCGTATGAGTCCAGTCACGGATAGTGATCGCATGGACAGCGGCGTTACCTACCGCAATCAGCGCGTCCCCCAGCGACCGGCACAATGTAACCGCCGGGCAAATTGATATGACTTTACTATAATGGAGTGAGGAAAATACGGACTGACCTCTGGCGCGTCAAAATAAAATTCAGGTATGCTCTCTGAACGGAGCATCATAAGTGAAATGGACTAAAAGGAAGATAGCGTGGCACTGTTCAATAAAAGAGACCGCGTTCTGGGAATCGATATCAGCGCCTCCTCGGTCAAGCTCGTGGAACTTAGCCATGGGGGGCAACGCTTTAGGGTGGAAGCCCTGGCCATCGAGCCGCTCCCAGAGGGCATTATAGAGGACCGCAATCCCTCCGATCTCGACGCGCTGGCGGACGCCATCAAACGCGCGCTCAAGATGTCGGGTAGCCATCTGAGAAAAGTCGCCGTAGCTGTCCCGACATCAAGCGTCATTACGCGCATAATTCCCATGCCTGCGGAGTTTGGCGAGGACGAGATCGCCGCCAATATCCAGATCGACGCCTCCCAGTATATCCCGTTTCCCCTCGAGGAGATTTACCTGGACTTCCAGGTTCAGGGGGCATCCAAGGCCAGTACCGGTTCACAGGATGTCATGCTCGTGGCCTCGCGCCAGGAAAACGTGGATCTGCGCAGGGATGTGCTGAAAGACGCCGGGCTGAAGGCTACCGTCGTGGATGTGGAAGCCTATGCCCTGGAAAACACGTTCCAGGTGCTAGCCCAGGAACTTTTCAAGGACAAGGGCGATAAGAAATCCCCTAATGGTAACGTTTCTCTGACCAAGCAACAGGATGAAAATCTCACTGCGCTAGTCGACATGGGCGCTAAAGTCACCACCCTCTATGTGCTGCGGGGCGATCGAGTGATCTTTACCCGCGAGCAGATGTTCGGGGGTGAGCAGTTGACCACTATGATCGCCGAAACCTACGAGTTGCCCAAGGAGCGGGCCGAGCAGGCTAAACGTTCCGGCGAATTGCCCGAGGACTATCCAACCACGGTCCTTGCCCCCTTTATGGAATTCGCGGCAGAGCAGATCAGCCAGGCGCTGCAATTCTACTTTTCCTCCGACCACTATCATTCCAGCCGCAATTCGATTGACAGCGTCATCTTGCTGGGAGGCGGTGCGCTGATCACCGGCCTTGACAAGGCGGTGACCAATCGCTTGGACATTCCCACCATACTTGGCAACCCCTTCGCATCCATGGGCAGCGCCCCCAGGGTGAATCGCCGCACTTTGCTGCGGGACGCCCCGCTGTTCGCGGTCGCGTGCGGCCTGGCTTTAAGGAGCTTTGATTGACATGACGCGCATCAATCTCCTGCCCTGGCGCGAGGCGCGCCGCAAACAGCAACAACGCACCTTCATGATCCTGATGGCCATGGCTGCCGTCATCGCCGTCCTCGGGGTATTTCTTGTTCATCTGCAGATCCAGGCTCAAATCAGCAGCCAGGAAGCCCGCAACGACTACCTGCGCGGTGAAATCACCCGCCTTAAGAAAGCGGAAGCGGAAATCAAGGAATTGGATAAAACCAAGGCGCGCCTCTTAGGCCGCCTGGAAGTCATTCAAAACCTGCAGGCCAGCCGTCCCGGCATGGTGCGGGTCTTCGACACACTGGTCCGCCTGCTGCCAGAGAACGTCTACCTGACGTCCTTCAAAAGCGTGAGCAACCAAATCACCCTGACGGGGGTCGCGAGTTCGAACAACGTTTTGTCCGATTTCATGCGCAATCTCAATGACTCGCCCTGGTTTGGCGAGCCGGTGCTGCAGGTCATCAAGACTGAGACGGTCAATGATGTCAAGGCCAGCGTGTTTGAGTTGCTGGTTAGCCAGACGCAGACCCAAGACAATCAGGATGGCGGAGCTCAGAAATGAAACTGTCCGATCTCAGTAACTTGGATTTCACCAATGTGGGGCAATGGCCAGCCTTGGCCAAAGCCATTGCCATCGTGGTCATCATCGCGGCGGTAGGGGGCGCGGGTTATTGGTATTTCACACTTCCAGATCTGGAAGCGCTGGAGGCGGCGCGCCGCGCCGAGCAGCAGTTGCGGCAGGAATTCGCGGCCAAACAGCGGATCATGACCAATATTGATGCCTACCGGGCGCAGCTCGAAGAGATGAAACAAATGCTGGCCACCATGTTGCGGCAGCTTCCGACCCGTACCGAAATGCCGGACTTGCTCGAAGACGTATCTAATACGGGCAAGCGCAACGGACTCAACTTCGAACTATTCAAACCCGAGAACGAACAAGCGCGGGAATTCTATGCGGCCAAACCGATTTCCATTCGGGCGCGCGCCACTTACCATCAATTTGCTGCTTTTGTCAGCAATATCGGGGCCCTGTCCCGTATCGTCACGGTGGAGAACACGAATCTTACCACCGAGCAGAAAAAAGGGGAGCGCGGCACCAGTCAGGACAAGGAGCAAAAACCCCTGCTCATTGAAGCTACTTTGCAGACTTATCGCTACCTTGATGAAGATAGCGAAGGGACGGCGCCTAACAACGCGCAGGGCAAGGCCGCAACCGGGGCCACGGACAAGAGGAAAATTAGCCAATGAGCCCGCAGGGATTTGCTCACTCCTTCCACCTGGCGCGCCAGCGAATCGTTCTGGTGGGCATGGCGACAGCCCTGTTAGCGGGTTGCGCGGACGCGGATATTCAAGACCTCCAGCAATTCGTGGCGACCACCAAGGCATCTACGGCCGGCAACAAGCTGGAACCGTTGCCAGTGATTCAGCCCTACCGGCCATTTACCTATACCGCTCAGGGTCTTAAGGATCCTTACGCACTCGCGGCGTTCGTCCAACAAGAATTCCTGATCGATATACCGCCTGAGAAGGTCAAGGAGAGTGGAGGGATTCGACCTGACCTTAACCGTAAGCGTGAAGAACTGGAAAAATATTCCTTGGGGTCCCTGAAAATGGTGGGCACCCTACAAAAAAACGGCTTATGGGCCTTAATCAAGGCGCCTGACGGCATCGTCCATCGAGTCCAGACTGGGAATTATATGGGCGGCAATCACGGCAAAGTAATTACCATCACGGAACAGCGCATTGATTTGACAGAGATCGTTGCGGAAGGCGACGCGCGCTGGATAAAGCGCGACGCCTTCCTGTCGCTCGCTGAATGATACAGGGGGAAGCATCATGACGGGCATATCTACTAGGAAAGATCAGCAGGAGCAACGAATGGGCAACGATCGACGATTACCAACGCTGTTAGGCGTGGTCCTGATATCTCTCGCCGCGCTTTGGAGTAGTCAGGCAGGCGCTGCCGAGGGAACCGTATTGCAGGCGGTCAATGTCGATAACCTGCCGGGCAACCGGGTACAAATCCGCTTCCAACTGTCCCAGCCACTGGCGGCGCCGCCGCACAGTTTCTCTATCAATGAGCCGGCTCGCGTCGTGCTGGACTTTCCCGCCACCCGCAACGGCCTGAGCGACCGCCAGCAACCCATCAACATCGGGGTGGCTGAAAAGGTGAGCATTTTGGAGAGCGGTGATCGCACGCGGGTGTCGGTGAATCTGGCCCGCCTGGTGCCTTATGCCATGCGTACCGAAGGCAATACCGTGTTGCTCACCCTGGAAGCCGGTTCCAGGGCGGTTACGGCTGCTGCTCAACCGGTAGTTTCCGCCACACCACGCGCCGTAAAAAATATTGATTTCCGCCGGGGAACGGCGGGGCAGGCCGTCATTAGCGTCAAGCTGTCCGACCCCAGCATAACGGTCAATGTGCGCGAGGAAGGCAAACAAATTGTTGCCGATTTCCTAGGTGCTAACTTGCCGCGGGGCCAGGAGCGTCGCCTGGATGTCACTGACTTCGCCACCCCAGTCACCCAGGTAGACGCCCTCAATCAGGGCAATAATGCCCGCCTCAGCGTGCAACCCATACCCCCTTATACCTACTTGGCCTATCAGGCGGATGACACCTACACCATCGAAGTGAAGCCTTTCCAGGAGGAGAAGAAGGACGATGAACTGGACCCCCGGAAAAAGAAATTTACCGGCGATCTCCTGTCGCTGAATTTCCAGGATATCGAGGTGCGGGCGGTATTGCAGATCATCGCCGATTTCACCGGCCAGAACGTGGTCGTCAGCGATACCGTGAAGGGTAATCTGACGCTGCGCCTGCAAAATGTACCCTGGGATCAAGCCCTGGATATCATTTTGCGCACCAAGGGGCTGACCATGCGCCAGAATGGCAACGTCATTTACGTCGCGCCTACCGAAGAAGTTGCCGCGCGTGAAAAACTGGAGCTCGAAGCCCGCAAAACGGTTACCGAACTGGAGCCATTGCGCTCTGAGCTGATCCAGGTCAACTATGCCAAGGCGAAGGATCTGGCCGCCCTGCTGAAAAGCGGTGGCAGTGGCGCTGGCGCAGGCGGCGGTGGTCAAAAAGGGGAGACGTCCCTGCTGTCGCCCCGCGGCTCGGTCAGTGTGGATGATCGCACCAATACCCTGCTGGTGCAGGATATACCGAATAAACTTTCCGAGGTCCGCAGCCTCGTCACGCGCCTGGATGTCCCGGTCCGGCAGGTGATGATCGATTCGCGGGTGGTGATCGCCAACGACAATTTTAGCAAGGAACTGGGCGTCAGGTGGGGCTTCGCCGGCGTGCGTACCAATGATGACCGCCTCACCAGCTTTGCCGGCACGGCGGCGGGAACCAATACCATCACCACCAGCGCCGTAAATAACATCCAAACCACCGGCCAACCATACCCTGTCGCCGTGCCCCCGCTGCTCGAGCGCCTAGGCGTCCCTCTGGGTATTACCAATCCCACTGGACGGCTGGCCTTGGCCATCCTGGGCAAGGATTACCTGGTTGACTTGGAACTGTCCGCCCTGCAAGCCGAAGGCCAGGGTGAAATCCTGTCCAACCCGCGGGTGGTTACCACCGACCGCGCCGAAGCCAGCATCAAGCAAGGCTTTGAAGTTCCTTATGTGACGCCGGGCGGCGGCGCCGGTCCAGATACGGTCACTTTCAAGGAGGCGTTGTTAGCCTTGATAGTGACGCCCCAGATCACGCCCGATGACCACATCATCATGGATCTCAAGGTGAACAAGGACGAGCCCGATTTCACTCGCACGGTCCTGGGTAACCCGCCCCTGCGTAAGCGCGAGGTAAGAACCCAGGTGCTGGTCAATAACGGCGAGACCGTGGTGCTGGGCGGGGTATTCGAGCAAACCACCCTCAATCAGTTGGATAAAGTCCCGTTGCTGGGGGATATACCTCTCCTAGGCCGGCTATTCCAACGCAGGCGGGATGCGGACGAAAAGGTTGAGCTACTGATTTTCGTGACCCCGCAAATTATTACCGAGGGGATCGCCAGGCGCTGACCCCGGGAAATAACCTGTTTCATCCATCAGTCATAACTTTTAGGGAGCTGGCCGTGTGTTCAATGGTTAATGGAATCAGTAAGGCGTTTTACCTGGGCATCCTGGCGCTTTTCCTGGCCGGTTGCGGCGGTGGCGGGGGCAGTAGTGAGGGGGGATTTACAGGGCAAGGCTCGCTCACGATTGCTATCACGGTTGATAAGCCCCTCCTGGCCGTGAACAGCGCTAACCTGGGGCCTGGTATAGGCGGACCGTACACTAATACCATCACCGTACGGGTGCAACGGGCGGACGGTTCGCTGTTTCCCGCGGAAAGCATAACGGTTGACGTCACGCCCAGCCTTGCCAACGGGGCCCTCTACTATCTGGATGGCAAGGCGGAGAACGAGAAATGCGAGACTCCAACCGGGAGCACGACGGAGGTGTGTACTCCGCTCGCCTTTCGGCGCCTTGTCTTCAAGGACACCAGTGGCATCGCCACCGGTCACTTTTTGGCCAGCAGCGTGCCGGGTACCGTGACCCTGACCGCCGCAACCACCGATCCCAACACCAAGCAATCGGTGAGCGCCGCTGTCCAGGTGACTGTCGGCCAGGGAGTCAGCACCGGGCGGTCCGCCGAGATCCGCCTTCTGGTGGGTTCCGATCCGCTGTACATCACCGGCCAAGGGCAAGCGGATGTCAAGATCTTCCAGATTTTCGTGCTGGATGACGGAGGGCAACCGGTGCCTAATCCGACCGGCAATAACCTGCGCCTGCAATTGCTGGCAGGCCGCCCCAATGGCGGCGAGAAGTTGGTGACCCGCGACGCGGCCGGCAATACCGAAGAGGGAACGGTGGTTAACACCGCGACCGTCAACGGCGTTGCGGAGGCCGCTCTGCATGCCGGCAGCCTGCCCGGCACCGTGCGCATCGCCGCCGTCGCGGACCGCAGCGATAACAACGTCGATAACGGCATCCAGGAGTCGGTTACCGACGTCAGCACCATTCCCATCGGCAGCGGCGAGGTCGTCTCCCTGACCTTCACCGGTGCCTATCCCGGCGTCGTGGTCGCGCAGGGGAATAACCTTGTCCTGCAGTCTGGTGACACCCTGTTTCCCAACGGGGTTTACAGCCGCCTGCTCAGCGTGGTCGCCGTGGATGAGTTTGGCAATCCGCCGCCCGCTGGCCAGCCCATCACCTTCCGCCTGATCGATTCGCCGGCGACCGGTTATCCGAAACAAGGGCGTGGTACGTTCACCATCAGCGGCAAGGATGGCAACCCCCAGGAAGGCGGGCAATACCTTTACCACGAAGACCAGTTCCCTGGCAGGCTCGAAAGTGAATTGCCTGCTGGTCATCGAAGGCCAGCGTCCCGATCAGGAGGCGGGCCGCCTCATCAGTGGCGTGTCGGGAGCCAATCTGTTGAGCGTGTATACCGCCTTCAACCAGGCTGTCGATACCGCCTTCACCGTACCCTACACGGTAGGCTGTGCGCCGCATTTTGGCAATGTGGCGAACGCCCCGGGCGACACGGTTGTGCAAACCGACGCCAACGGCGTCGCTTCCACCTTGATGAACTATCCCATCACCCAATTGGGCAGAAACTTCAAGCTGGTCGCCGAGGCCAATGGCGGCAAGGCGGGCGCCGTTTTGAGTGGCTGGTATCTGGGTGTTCCCGATGGCAGCACGCTGAGTATTAATCCTCCGGAAGATCAGCGTTTACGGTCCTATCGGCGACGCCGGCTCTAAGATAATGACCCTGCAGTTGCTGGATGGGGCCTCCACCCCGCTCCCCTGCCCGCCGAGACGATCGCTGTAGAGATCGTGATCACCGATCCTGACGAGACGGATGCCGATTGTGGCTGAAGAGAAGGAAAAGGCGGCACAGGCGGCCCTGGATGCAGCAGGTCCTAAACCCACAACCTGTGATGACCCTGACGTTAGCTCCGAGGATGCGGCTCAGTGCGAGCTTGTCGCTGGTCTAGAGGCCGATCTGAAACAAGCTCAAGATCGACGCCGCCTCAAAGCGGGCCATCGCCGATCTCCATGATCCCAAGGCCTGCGCCACCTCAAACCTGGCGGTCACCAGCGTAGATGCGCCCGACGTGCGCCAAACACCGCGGTCCTGATCACCGGCGCCAGTGGTCTGGTGCAGGCAAAGCTCCTGGTGAATGACCTTCCTCCCGATGGCAAGGTGGAGTTCTTCTTCAATACGGTAGGTGCCGGAGATACGCGCAGATACCCTCAAAGTGACCGTCACAGCGCCGGCGGGTACGGCGGCGCCGACGCCGACGCCGACGCCGACGCCGACGCCGACAACACGTAGCCGGAGTGTAACTGGCAAGGCGGCAACAGAAGCGGCGGGGAATACCCGCCGCTTTTTCTTGCCCGTGCTCCAGTGCTTAACCCGTGGTAAACAGCCAAAATAAACCCGTGTTGTAAAAAACATGCAGGATGATGGCGGGTGTCAGTCGTTGGTAGCGGTCACGAAAAAAGCCGAATACCAGGCTCGGCGCCAGGACCGCCAAGGCCCAAGCGGGTGGATGGTTGACCAGATGACAGCCGGCGAACACGACGCTGGTCACTAAATTCGCCCATGAAACAGGTCCAATCCGCTGTCTGCCGCTGGCGTGTTTCCCCAGCCAGCCCTGCAGCCAGCCGCGAAAAACCAGCTCCTCCAGGAACGGGTAGACCAGCCCCGGCAACAGCAGCGGGAGAGGGGAGCGCAGGGGCCACAAAAGATCGGGGGCCGTGTCCTTGGAAAAGGTCAGCAGCCCCCAGGTAAACGGACCCGCCAGCAAGGCGGCCCAGAACGATGGATCCTGGCTTAGCCGTCGAATCACCGAGCAGCGCGGCGCCGGCGCCACAGGTAAAGCAGGCTGAGCAGGAACAAACCGGGCAGGGTAGGATCGACGCCCGCCCGCGGCCCAAGGGTGCAACCGCCGCCGCCACCACCACCGGTGCTGATCGTATACTTACCCCGGGCGATATCCGAATCCGCCCAACCCTCCTTAAAGGCGATAGCCTGCAGATTCGTGGTCGAGTAGAGGGTCACAAACTGACCACTGCCGATCAAGTTCCCCTGGCTCCCGCTGGGCGTGCTGCCGTCGGTGGTGTAGCGAATCGAGGCGCCTTCGGTAGCCGTACTGATGGTCACGGCCTGCGGCACGCTAAACTCGCCACCGGGTGGAGTCAGGGTTGGCGTCGCCACTGGCAGGATGGGGCCGATGAACTGGCCGAACGCCACCGGCCCCAGACCCACCGGGACCGTGGCTATCAATGCGTTGGCGGAAGCATCGATCACCGACACCGTGTTGCTGCCGTTATTGGCGGCATACACGCGGCTGCCCGCCGGATTCACCGCCACGCCCTGGGGACTGACTCCAACGTTCACGGTCGCGATCACCGTGTTGCTGGCGGTGGCTATCACCGAGACCGTATTGCTGCCCTCATTGGCGACATACACGTACGCCCCGTTCGGGTACATGGCGATGCCTTTGGGCTTTGCGCCTACGGGTATGGCGGACAGCACTTTATTGCTGGCCGTGTCGATCACCGATACCGAGTTGCCACCACTATTGGCCACATAGACGCGGCTGCCGTCCGGGCTCACGGTGATACCCTCGGGTCCCGCCCCCACGGCGATGGTGGCTATCTCCAGGTTAATGCTGGGGTCGATCACCGACACCGCGTTGCTGCCGCTATTGGTCACATACACAAGGGCGCCATCCGGGCGCACCGCCACGCCCCGCGGCGCCGGCCCGACCGGCAGTCCGGTCACGCCGACTGGCAGGTTCACTGGTGGACGAAAAGTGGAGGTATCGATCACCGATAAGCCGTTGCTGCCTTCATTGGCCACATAGAGGCGGGTGCCGTCCAGGCTTATCGCTATACCCAATGGATTGGTGCCCACCGGTATAGTGGCTATCACGGTATAACTGGCAACGTCGATCACCGACACCGAGGCGCTGGTGCGGTTGGTGACATACACGCGGGTGCCGTCCGGCTGTACCGCCACGCCGCTGGGTCCTCCGCCCACCGTTACCGTGGCCTTGACGGTGTTGGTGTCATAGCTGATAGCCGAGACCGTATTGCTGGTAAAGTTGGTGATATAAGCAGTCTGTGACGCCTGCGCACTGCACCCCAGCAGAATTAACAGACAAAAGCATCGAAAACGCGACAACATACTATTCCCTCCCCTGTCATCAGCAGCAGTTAAAAACTATCCCATATTTCCATCGTCGCAAAAACCAATTCATACATCCCTAAGTGTGTCTGGCATTTTCCCGAATGTCCATCATCTTTCCAGTCCCAGTTGCTCCCATAGCGCGTCCACGCGCCTTTGCACCGTTGCCGTCATGGTGATGGGCCGGCCCCACTCGCGGGTGGTCTCGCCCCGCCATTTATTGGTGGCGTCGAACCCAAGCTTGGAACCGAGGCCGGAAACCGGTGAAGCGAAATCCAGATAGTCGATAGGGGTGTTCTCGATCATCACGGTATCGCGGGCGGGGTCCATGCGGGTGGTGATGGCCCAGATCACGTCCTTCCAATCGCGGGTGTTGATATCGTCATCCACGACGATGACGAATTTGGTGTACATGAACTGGCGCAGAAAGGACCAGACGCCCAGCATGATGCGCTTGGCGTGGCCGGGATACTGCTTTTTGATGCTGACCACGGCCAAGCCGGTATGAACAGCCTTCCGGAGGCAGATAGAAATCCACGATTTCGGGGAACTGCTTTTGCAGGATAGGCACGAACACCTCGTTCAGGGCCACACCCAGGATGGCCGGCTCATCCGGAGGCCGGCCTGTGTAGGTGCTGTGATAAATAGGGTTATGCCGATGGGTGATGCGCTCCACGGTGAATACCGGAAATTTGTCCACCTCGTTGTAGTAGCCGGTGTGGTCGCCGAAAGGTCCCTCTGGCGCCAGTTCACCTGGTTTGATATGGCCCTCCAGAACGAACTCGGCGCTGGCCGGCACCTGCAAGTCGCTGCCCAGGCAGCGGGCCAGTTCCGTGCGGGCGCCTCGCAACAGTCCCGCGAAGGCATATTCCGAGAGCGTATCCGGCACCGGGGTCACCGCCCCCAGAATAGTGGCTGGGTCCGCACCCAGGGCGACGGCGATGGGAAACGGCTCGCCAGGGTGGGCCTGTTGCCATTCCCTGAAATCCATCGCCCCGCCCCGGTGCGACAGCCAGCGCATGATCACCTGGTTGCGGGCGATCACCTGCTGGCGGTAGATCCCCAGGTTCTGCCGGCTCTTGTGCGGTCCCTTGGTGATGACCAGCCCCCAGGTTATCAGGGGTCCGGCGTCCTCCGGCCAGCAGGTCTGGATGGGCAGGCGGGACAGATCCACCGCGGTCCCCTCGATAACGTGTTCCTGACAGGGCGCATGGCTTACCGTTTTGGGCGCCATATCCAGCACCTTTCTTGAAGATGGGCAGCTTTTCCCAGGCATCCCTGAAAGCCCTTGGGGGGATCGGGTTCCTTGAGGAAGGCCAGCAGTTTACCCACCTCGCGCAGGGCTTCCACGTCGTCCTCGGCCCATGCCCATCGCCACCCGCTGCGGGGTGCCGAACAGATTGCCCAGCACCGGGATGGTATGGCCCTTGGGATTCTCGAACAGGATGGCGGGACCACCGGTGCGCAGGGCGCGGTCGCAGATCTCGGTCATCTCCAGGTAGGGGTCTACCTCGATGCTGACCCGTTTGAGCTGCCCATTTTGTTCCAGCTTCGCGATAAACTCGCGCAGATCTTTATATTTCATGTCGTTGCTTGGGCGTGCAAGGAGGTTGACGTAACGTTTTTGGGCAAGCAATTGTTTAGGGCATTGCTCTCCATTAGTATCAACAAAAAACTCTTCCACCCACAAGGGTGCACCACTCATTCATACAACCACAACCAAGGTCATACGATGGAAAGAAGAAAATTCCTGCAAACCGCGAGCCTCGGAATTGCCGCCGCCACCACGATTGGGGCGCCGGCCATCGCCCAATCCCAGCCCACTGTCAAATGGCGCATGGCCTCCAGCTTTCCCAAGAGCCTTGATACGATCTATGGGGGCGCGGAAGATCTCGCCAACCGCATCAAGGCTTTGACGGAAGGCAAGTTCGAGATCCGGGTGTTCGCCGCCGGCGAGATCGTCCCCGGCTTGCAGGTGCTGGATGCCTGCCAGCAGGGCACCGTGGAATGCGGCCATTCGGCAAGTTATTACTACGTCGGTAAGAACAAAGCCTTTGCCTTTGATACCGGCGTGCCGTTCGGTTTGACCGCGCGTCAGCAGAACGCCTGGCTTTACTATGGCGGTGGCCTGGAGCTTATGCGCAGCTTCTTGAAGGACTACGGTATCACTACTTTCCCGGGTGGCAATACCGGCACCCAGATGGGCGGCTGGTTCCGCAAGGAGATCGTCAGTACCGCCGACTTGAAGGGACTCAAGATGCGTATCGCCGGGCTCGGCGGCGAGATCATGGCGCGCCTCGGCGCGGTGCCACAGCAGATTGCCGGCGGTGAAATTTATCCAGCACTGGAAAAAGGCACCATCGATGCCGCCGAGTGGGTCGGTCCTTATGATGACGAGAAACTGGGTTTCTACAAGGTCGCTCCCTACTATTACTACCCCAGTTGGTGGGAGGGCGGGTCTACGCTGTCCTTCTATGTCAATCTCAAGGAATGGGAGAAGCTGCCGCAACCTTACAAGGATGCATTTGAAGTTGCGGCGGCGGAGGCCAATGCCCTGATGATGGCCGATTACGATTCGAAAAACCCGGCTGCCTTGTCTCGCCTGGTGCGCGAAGGAACCAAACTGCGTCCGTTTCCGAAGGACATCATGGAAGCCGCCTTGAAGGCGGCGACCGATTTGTACGAAGAGGAGGCCGGCAAGAACCCGGCATTCAAGACTATCTACGAACCCTGGAAGAAGTTCCGCTCCGAGCAGAACCAGTGGTTCCGCATCGCCGAGGCGACGTTCGCCAATTTCATGTACGGCCAGAAGTTCTAACCTTCCGCTCACCCCCACCCTCCTCCCTCACGGCGGAGGGTATGCCCTGAGCAGCCGGAATCACTGGGCGGACTTTGGCTTATCGGCGTCACCCTTGTCGGGTTCGAGATTGAACGTCGGCGGTGGCAGCGAGTAATCTCCCGCCGGTGCCTCGATGAACACGGGTGCGTTTGCATCGGCTTTCTTTGTTTCAACGCCGACCAGTCCGGGGAAGACGATGAGCAGGCTCACCATGACCAACTGGATGCCTACGAAGGGTATCGAGCCCCAGTAGATCTCGGACGTTTTCACTTCCTTGGGCGCTACGCTGCGCAGATAGAACAGCGCAAATCCGAAAGGCGGGTGCATGAACGAGGTCTGCATGTTGACACCCAGCAACACCCCGAACCAGATCAGGTCAATACCCAACTTCGCGGCGACCGGAGCGAGCAGCGGCACAATGATAAAGGAGAGCTCGAAGAAGTCCAGGAAGAAAGCCAACACAAACACCATCATGTTGACGATGATCAGAAAACCCAGTTGACCGCCCGGCAGACTGGTCAACCAGTGCTCTACCCAGAGATCCCCGTTGACCGCCCGGAACACCAGGCTGAACACCGTCGAACCGATCAGGATAAACATTACAAAGCTGGACAGTTTGGCGGTTGCATCCATGGCCTGTTTGAGCAAGCGCCAGTCCAGCCGGCGGTTGGCCATGGCCAGAATCAGCGCGCCGCTCGCGCCCATGGCGCCGCCCTCGGTGGGTGTGGCGATGCCGAGGAAGATGGTGCCCAGCACCAGGAAAATCAGTACCAGCGGCGGAACCAGGGAGAAAATCACTCGCCTGAGCAGCGCGAAGCCGCGCAGGGTACGAGCTTCCGGAGGCAAGGCCGGAACCATCTTTTTCCTGGCGAGGGAGACCAGCAGTATGAAACCCGCGTACAAACCCGCGAGCAGCAGGCCGGGGACGAACGCGCCCTCATACATTTCACCGACGGAGCGACCCAACTGGTCGGCCATGATGATCAACACCAGCGAGGGCGGAATGATCTGCGCGAGCGTCCCGGAAGCGGCGATGACGCCGGCGGCCAGGCGCTTGTCGTAGCCATAGCGCAGCATGATCGGCAGCGAGATCAGCCCCATCGAGATCACCGAGGCCGCCACCACGCCGGTGGTCGCCGCCAACAGGGCGCCGACAAAGACTACGGCGTAGGCGAGCCCTCCGGGTAATGGTCCGAACAGCTGGCCGATGGTGTCGAGCAGATCCTCCGCCATCCCACTGCGTTCCAGGATCAGACCCATAAAGGTAAAGAACGGGATGGCGAGCAGGGTTTCGTTCTGCATGATCCCAAAGATGCGTTGCGGCAGGGCCTGCAACAGTTCCGGCCCAAGCAGTCCCAACTCGATGCCGAGCAAGCCGAATAGCAACCCATTGGCAGCCAGGGAAAAGGCGACCGGATAGCCGAACAGCATAAAGGCGATCAGCGCCGTGAACATCAGCGGCGCCATGTTAGCGATCAGGAATTCAACCATGGATGCTCTCTTTTTAATCGTTCTTATGCTCGCCGACCGCGAGTTCGACGGCATCTTCCGCCACGGTATGATGTTTGAGCAAACCACCCACATCGCCCCTTCCTTGCAGTGCGTCGATCAGCTTGACGAGTTGCGAAACCCCTTGCAGAAACAGCAGAAAGAAGCCTAGCGGAATCAGCAGCTTGACCGGCCAGACGATGAGTCCGCCCGGGTTGCTGGAGCCTTCCTGGCTGGTGAAAGAGGTCACGAAATAGGGCCAACTGTCGTACAGTACAACCAGGGTGAGCGGAAACAGGAAACAAACCGTGCCAATGATATCGATCCAGATCTGTCCTTGCTGGCTGAATTTGCTGGCGATGACGTCGATGCGTACGTGCTCATTGCGGAGCAGGGTATAGCCGGCTCCGAGCAGGAATACCGCCGCGAACAGATACCATTGGATCTCCAGAAAGGCATTGGAACTCATGTTGAACAGTTTGCGGAAACCGGCATTCAGGGTACTGATGATGGCCATGACCAAAATCAGCCAGTAAACGCTGCGCCCTATCCGTTCGTTCAAGGCGTCGATAAATCGTGAAAGCGTTAGTAAAGTCTCCACACACTACTCCTCCTCATGATGAAGCAGCATTGCCGGTTAATTTGATAACAGCAAGCTACTGGATAGAGTAGGCCATCAACAGTCTACGAGATACGGGTTGCCACTGCGCAGAGAAGAATGGAGACTGTCCGACAATCAGCCGGGAAGATGGGGCGGAGGTTATGAGCCACCTCATCGTGATAGCGCTTTCTGGACTGTCACAGGAAAACCTGTTTTATTTGCTGATCTGCAGCAAGCTGCCCATTAACTGGTCAAATGAGCGTCTGCATAAACGGAATCTCTGCCCATGTCCTATAAAGTCACCCTAAAGCCCAGCGGCCACGAATTTTACGTTGAGGCTGGCGAAACCGTGCTGACTGCCGCGTTAAGGCAGGCCCATCCTTTGCCCTACGGCTGCCGCAATGGTAACTGCGGCGCCTGCATGGGCAAGGTGCTGTCCGGCGAGATAGGCTACCCAGGGGAGACGCCCACCGCCCTCAGTGCCCAACAGCAGGCCGAAGGCAAGGCTTTGCTATGCCAGGCGCTGCCCTCAAGCGACCTGATCCTGGAGGTGCGCGAGGTGGACGCGGTTAGGGATATCGAGATCAAGACTCTGCCCTGCCGGGTGGTGGCGATGGAGAGATTGGCGGTCGATGTGATGAAGCTCTCGCTCAAATTGCCTGCCTCTGAACGCCTCCAGTTCCTGGCCGGACAGTATATCGCCATCCTGCTGCGGGACGGTCGCCGGCGCGATTTTTCCCTGGCCAACGCCCCCCACGCCGATGACTGTCTGGAAATTCATGTCCGGCACGTTCCCGGTGGTGAGTTCACGGATTTTGTCTTCGGGCAACTGCGCGAAAAAACCATTCTGCGCTTCCAGGGTCCCCTGGGCTCCTTTTTCCTGCGCGAAGACTCGCCATGCCCCATCATCATGATGGGCGGAGGAACTGGCTTCGCACCCCTCAAGGCCATGCTGGAACATGCTTTTTATACCGGTGTCACCCGCCCCATCCATCTATACTGGGGGGCGCGGACGCGGCAGGATCTGTATTTGCATGAACTGCCCATGGCCTGGCTGGAGCAGTATCCGAATTTTCGCTATACGCCCGTGCTGTCCGAACCGCGTCCGGAGGATGACTGGCAGGGCCACAGGGGCTGGGTACATGCGGCGGTAACCACCGACTATCCTGATTTGAGCGGCTACGAGGTCTACATGAGCGGTCCACCACCCATGATACAGATCGCCAAACAAGCGTTCGCTGAGCACGGTCTGCCGGAAGAATACCTGTACTACGACTCCTTCGACTTTTCCCCGGACAGCCCGGCCGTGAGGTCTTGATTGGGGGTGAGTCCGCCGGTCCTGGAGGATCTTCCCATCGAAACCCTCAAGGGCGTGGGGCCACGCTTGGCCGAGCGCCTGGCGCGCTTGGGCGTGCAAACGGTGGAAGACCTGTTGTTTCATCTGCCGATGCGCTATCAGGACCGCACCCGGGTCATGCCCATAGGCAGCCTGCGCCCCGGCGACGAGGCGGTGATCGAAGTCGAGGTGCTGCTGTCCCAGGTGACGCAGCGGGGGCGGCGGGCCCTGCTGTGCCGCGTGCACGACGGCAGTGGTTTTCTGACCCTGCGGTTTTTCTACTTCGGCCCGGCCCAGCAGAATTTGCTGGGACAAGCGGGGACGCGTCTGCGCTGTTTCGGAGAGATCCGCAATGGCCCCGCGACGCTGGAAATGGTGCATCCCGAGTGGCGTCGCCTGGATGGCTCGGAAGCGTTAGTCGAGGAACACCTGACCCCCATCTATCCCACCACCGAGGGCCTGCATCAGGCCAGTTTGCGCACGCTCACTGATCAGGCTTTGCAGTGCCTGGAGAGCAACCAGCCGCGCGAGTGCCTGCCCCCACCCCTGTTGGACCGCCTTGGGTTGCCGTCGCTGCAGGAAGCCCTGCGCCTCATCCATCGCCCGCCGGCGGAACTCGATCTCGCCGTGCTGGCCGGCGGCCGCCATCCTGCCCACCAGCGCCTGGCCTTCGAGGAATTGCTCGCCCATCAATTGAGCCTGCGGCGCCTGCGCGCCCAGATGCAGCGCAATGCCGCGCCTCCGCTCGCCGGCAGAGGCAGCCTGACCAAGCGCTTTTTAAAAGCGCTGCCATTCGCGCTGACCCGTGCCCAGCGCCGGGTGAGCGCCGAGATCGATGCCGACCTGGCCCGCTCCTGGCCCATGCTGCGCCTGGTGCAGGGGGACGTGGGCTCGGGCAAGACGGTGGTGGCGGCGGCGGCGACCGTGCGGGCCGTGGAAGCAGGTCTGCAGGCAGCCATCATGGCTCCCACTGAGTTGTTGGCCGAGCAGCATTACCGGAATTTCCACAACTGGCTGGAGCCTCTGGGCGTGCAGGTGGCCTGGCTATCGGGCAGGATCAAGGGCAGCGCCCGCGAGGCCATCCTGGAGCGCCTGTGTTCCGGCCAGGCCCAGGTGGCGGTGGGTACCCATGCTCTGTTCCAGGAAGACGTCGTCTTCGCCGATCTGGCGTTGGTGATCATCGACGAGCAGCATCGCTTCGGCGTGCATCAGCGCCTGGCCTTGCGCGAGAAGGGCCGCCAGGGCGGGCGCTGTCCCCATCAGCTCATCATGACCGCAACGCCTATCCCGCGAACTCTGGCCATGAGCGCGTATGCCGATCTGGACTGCTCGGTCATCGACGAACTGCCGCCGGGCCGTACCCCAGTGCAGACGGTGGTGGTTGCCGAGGGCCGCCGCGCCGATGTCATCCAGCGCATCCGGCTGGCCTGTGGCGGGGGCCGGCAGGCTTACTGGGTGTGTCCCCTGATCGAGGAATCCGAGGTACTGCAATGCCAGGCCGCGGCTACCACCGCGGCCCTGTTGGCCGAAACCCTGCCGGAATTGCGCATAGGGTTGGTGCACGGACGCCTGAAACTGGCCGAAAAGGAGCACACCATGGTCGCTTTCAAGGCCAGGCAGTTGGATCTGCTGGTGGCTACCACGGTGATCGAGGTAGGCGTGGACGTGCCCGATGCCAGCCTGATGATCATCGAAAACGCCGAGCGTCTGGGGCTGGCTCAACTGCATCAGTTGCGTGGCCGGGTCGGACGGGGCAACGCCCAGAGCAGTTGCGTACTCCTGTACCGCGTCCCACTCTCGGAACCGGCGCGGTCCCGGCTGGAGGTATTGCGCAACACCAACGACGGCTTCGAAATCGCCCGCCGTGATCTGGAAATGCGCGGTCCCGGCGAAGTGCTCGGCACCCGCCAGACCGGCGCCCTGCAACTGCGTATCGCCGACCTGCTGCGCGATGCGTATCTGCTGCCCCAGGTACGGCAAGCCGCCGATGAGTTGCTGTGCGATTATCCCGACCATGCCGAAGCCATCATCCGCCGTTGGATCGGGGTAGGCGGGCAGTATGGAGAGGTGTGAGTGTTGACCGATAGGTCTATTTCCACGCGGGCTCGCGGGCCAGCATGCCATCGATTGCATTCAGTGCCATACCGATGAAATGCCCGGGAGGCAAGACAAGCAGCCAGCGCGGCTTACTCAGCAGGGCGATAACGGCACCGGTCGCGCAGGACAGGACGAGCGCCGCCAGAGTATCTGGAGTGCGTAGATGCTGGTCATGGTTAAGGACAGTCCGCAATGAGCTGTCAGGTAGGTCCTTCAGGCTTGTTTCCCTCCAGAACCCGCCGGAGCATCGCATAGCCCGTTTCGGTTAGCAGAACCGCATTGACGGTGGACGTATAGATCCGGCCGGCTTGGCGCAGCGCTTCGATTTCTGCTGCGTGGGTTTCGGCATTCAGATAACAAAAGTGCTCGCCTTCGGTTAGGCGCTGGCCAAGGCGCTTGAAGGCCCGGAAGGCCGCCCCCTTGGCGCATTGATGCAAACCGTCGATCTCCTTGAAGGACAGCAGGCGTTGTTCGGGCAGGGCGTTATCGGACATAGTGGATTGCCAGACGGTGAGCACATGAAGTGGGTTGTGCAGACGGGGGTTCCCCACGGATCCGACAGCCTATGGCGGCGGATGAGGAGTTTGTGGCGACAGCGTAGCAGAAAGTGAACGGGTGAATTCATTCACTCGCGTCGATTTTCGGCGCCCACTAAATTTGACTCCGAACTAATCGAATTGATCGCCTGAGTCAACCGATGTTAGAACCCGCTGTGATACGATTGCTTTGTAATGAGTTAGACCCTGCACTTTTCCACCACCGCTCGAAAGGGGCACGTATGAAAAAAGCACTCGTCCTGGCAGTAGCCTTTTCCACCGCAATCATTTCTACTCAGACTCTGGCGCGATCGGAGTCTTGTCATGACACGTCGGAAGAGGAGATCGCGTCACTCTTTGACCGCTGGAATGACAGTCTAAAGACGGGCGACCCAAAGAAAGTCGTAGCAAATTACGCTGAGAAGTCAGTTCTTCTTCCAACAGTTTCCAACACCCCACGCATGACTCCAGACGCTAAGGAGGACTACTTTCATAACTTTCTCGAAAAGAAACCAGTTGGGAAAATTGATTCGCGAACGATAGAAATTGACTGCAATACCGCGGTTGATGCCGGCTTATACACCTTCACGTACGGTGACGGCACGCAAGTAAAAGCTCGCTACACCTATACCTACAGGTGGGATGCCGATAAGGGACAGTGGCTAATCACGAGTCACCATTCTTCCGCGATGCCTGAGAAGAATTGACCGTCAGGCATAATCGGGTAAGGGTGGGTATTAAGCCGCCCTCCCCGCGCCACCCGGCACGCGGGAGTCCCTCAGGGAGGGCATGAACTCTGATCTGGCAACAGCTACGGACTGGCAGCCTAGTGGGTGTGCGATTTTTCTATCTTTGCCTTTAGCACCACGTTATTTATCCCCACCACCCGCACGCGGGTACCGGCTGGGCAATCCTCGGCTTCCACCTTCCAGATGGAATCATCGACCCGGATCTTGCCCTGGCCGTTGACGATAGGGGCGTCCAGGGTAAACACTCGGCCCACATATTGATGGCCGCGACGGTTGAGCAGGGGATCGTCGGTACGGCTGGGATGGCGTTGCAAATACAGCCACCAGAGCGCCAGAGACCCCACCGACAGCAGGGCGAACAGCAGCCATTGCAGTTGCCAGATCAAGGCCGGGAACAGGAACACCACGAGCCCGACGCACAGCGCCGCGATGCCTATCCATAAGAAAAAGGTACCGGGGACCAAGATCTCGACGATGATCAGCCCCAGCCCCAGCAGCCACCAGTTCCAGTAGACCGGTTCCAGCAGAGTCATCACCGGACCTCGGTTTTGCTAAAAGCCTGCTTGGCGATCTCGCTGATACCGCCCAGCGCCCCGATCACGCTACCGGCCTCCAGGGGCATGAACAGGATCTTTTGATTGGGGGATGCCGCAAACCGCCCCAGAGCATCTACATATTTCTGCGCCACGAAGTAGTTGATGGCCTGCACATTGCCCTTGCTGATAGCCTCGGATACCATCAGCGTGGCGCGGGCTTCGGCCTGGGCCATGCGCTCGCGAGCCTCGGCATCCCGGAACGCGGCTTCCTTGCGGCCCTCCGCTTCCAGAATCGCTCCCTGCTTTTGGCCCTCGGCTTTCAGGATCTCGGACTGACGCTTGCCCTCGGCTTCCAGGATGGAGGCGCGCTTGTCGCGCTCGGCTTTCATCTGCCGGGCCATGGATTCGACCAGATCCTTGGGTGGCGCAATGTCCTTGATCTCGATGCGGGTCACTTTCACTCCCCAGGGAGCGGTGGCGTCGTCTACCACGTGCAGCAGACGGGCGTTGATATCGTCGCGCTTGGACAGCAGTTCGTCCAGATCCATGGAACCCATGACGGTGCGGATATTGGTCATGGTGAGATTGAGGATGGCATATTCCAGGTTATTCACCTCGTAGGCGGCCTTGGCGGCATCCAGCACCTGGAAGAACACCACGCCATCCACCGTGACCATCGCGTTGTCCTTGGTGATAATCTCTTGCGAGGGAACGTCGAGGACGTTCTCCATCATATTCATCTTGCGACCGACACTGTCTACGATCGGGATGATGAGGTTGAGCCCCGGCGTGAGGGTATGGGTGTAGCGGCCGAAGCGTTCCACCGTGTACTCTGTGCCTTGGGGCACCGATTTCACGCCCCGCATCACCAGCACGATGGCCAGCACCACGAAAAATCCCAACACTAACCATGATATATCCATCTTGATCTCCCTGAGTGATTAGCTTTCCTGCAAACGCAGTGTAGGTGCAAAAGCGCCTTTCGACAAATCTTCCTGGGGCCGGCCCAGGACTCCCTGAATCCTCATTCGCGCAGGCTGCCCAGGGGGAAAAACACGCCCTGGCTCCACACTCCGAACAGCAATTTCCCATCCACTTCCCGCTCCATGCCAAGTTCCGCCAGTTCCAGGAACACGCTGCGGGAGATCAGCGCCCGCAAGCGGGCGCGCACATGCAAATAGGGCGAGGGCTCGCCACCGGCCGCTTGATACTCGACCTGGATCGGGTGCTCGGGGCCGGCCATGACCTGATCGCCCAGATTAGTGGTAAAGCGCAGTTCCTGTGCTTCGCCCTGCCCCGTCACCTCCAACCACAACGCCACAAACGGGGCATCGTCCACCCGGATGCGCCATTTCTCGACCGGCGTCACCAGATAGTGACAGCCGTCCTCGTCCCGGCGCAGAATGGTGGAGAACAGCCGCGCCAGCTTCTCGCGCTCAATGGGCGAGCCTTCGTGAAACCAGGTCCCATCGCGGGCGATGCGCATGTCCATATCGCCGCTTAGGGGCGGGTTCCAGCGTTCCACGGGGGGCAGCTTCGTACCCTGGGCTTGGGCCGCGAGGGCGGCTAGATCGTATTTGCGCATGGAAACTCCTCATGGTTCACCGCTCAACCACAATTAGACAGCTTAGTCAGTGTAGATCATGCTAATAAGGGTGTCTTCCGGTAATCCGCTGATAGAAACAAGCAGGGCGATACAATAGTGCAAATCAATTGGCAGGACATTGGCCGCTTCGATACGTGGATTCTTTGGCTTATGGCAGCCCATCGATCTGAACCCTGTGACTATTTTTTCCGCTACGTAACCTGGGTCGGCTCCCTGTTGGTATTACTTCCCGCCGCCGCCATGGTAACCGCGGCGCTTCTATACTATCGCTACCGTGAGGAGGCCATGTTGTTGATGGTTGGTTTTGGCGGTGCCACGCTGCTCTGTCATCTTGCCAAAGCCATCCTGGCGCGACCGCGGCCTACCGCTTTCGCGCCGCTGGTCGCAATGCCCACGGATGGCTCGTTTCCTAGCGCGCATACCACGCAAATTGTCGCTTTTTCGCTGTGCTTGATGCTGATCATTCGCCGAATCCTGCCGGAATGGCAATGGCTGGCCGCCGCGATCGCGTTTCTTCTGATGACCGCCGTTGCGGTATCCCGAATATACCTACAGGTTCATTTTCCATCGGACGTGTTCGGAGGGGTGGTTATCGGTGTACTGTGGGTCGCTTGCGTACCTATCGTACAGAAGTCCCTTTAGCAAAACCGACGGCGGGCTGTGGTACTCCCGACACAGGCGGCTGCTTCAGCGCAGCCGGTCCCCTAAGCGATTTACAGAGGCAGTTATGAGGAATAAATTTCTTGGTACCGGCGAGCCCGGTTTCCATCCCCTGCGCAAGCTTAAAATCATCCTCTCTGGTTTCAGGTTCGCGGTGCTGTATGATTTCAGCGTTGCCTATAAAGTCGTCCTCTCCGCAGTGGTTCTCGCCATGGCTTTTGCCTTCCGACAGTGGGTTGATTTTGCGATGATTTTAATGGCTACGGGTCTGGTACTGATGGCTGAACTATTCAATAGCGCTATCGAGGCGGTGTGTGATTTCATGGAAACGAAAGAGAACGACAAGATACGTATTATCAAGGATATCGCGGCCGCCGCGGCAGGGGTCAGCATCCTGGTTTGGCTGATAGTGTTGATAACCGAAATAATCCATCTTGGAACGTTGCTTTGACAAAAACTGCCGGGGTAATCATATGCAGGGGCACTTCGAATAATGGCGGCAATCCTACTGCCGCTGCGAGGGTTTCGAAGCCCAGGGGGATGCGTGTTATCATTGAAAAAAAATTATTCAGTTTTCCTCGCAATCGTTAAGTTTTAGGGAGAGGTTAATGCGCAGTCCCCGAGATTTCTTCAAACCCAAAGTAGTAGGTGCTCCCGAACCCCTCCGGGAGGTTCCGGTGCGGCCATCCCGGATGATCCATTTCTTCGACCCCAGCAATGCTAAAATGGCTATTAAGGTGCCGGACATCGCCAAGCAGGTGGATATCCTGCTCGGCAATCTGGAAGACGCGGTCCCCATCGATCGCAAAGTCGACGCTCGTGAGGGATTGGTGAAAATCGGCAAGGCCGTGGACTTTGGAGATACCCAGCTCTGGACCCGCGTGAACAGCCTGGACAGCCCCTGGTTTCTGGATGACCTGCTGCGGCTGGTGGGGGAGATCGGCGATAAGCTTGACGTGATCATGGTGCCCAAGGTGCAGGGGCCTTGGGATATCTATTACGTAGACCAGCTCCTCGCCCAACTGGAAGCCAAGGCCGGGCTGAAGAAGCCAATTTTGATTCATGCAATTCTGGAAACTGCCCTGGGCGTGGCCAATGTGGAAGAGATAGCCAATTCCAGCCCGCGCATGCAGGGCATGAGCCTGGGTCCGGCGGATCTCGCCGCCTCCAGGCGGATGAAGACCACCCGTGTGGGCGGCGGCCATCCCGGCTATCTGGTGCGCACCGACCCCGACCCTAAGAACCCGGACGCGCCGCGCCCCACCGCGCAGCAGGATCTCTGGCATTACACCATCAGCCGCATGGTCGACGCTTGCACCAGCGTGGGTGCTCTGCCTTTCTACGGTCCCTTTGGCGATATCGCCGACCTGGTCGCCTGCGAGGATCAATTCCGCAACGCCTTCCTGATGGGTTGCGTCGGCACCTGGACCCTGCATCCCAATCAGATCACCATCGCCAAGCGCGTGTTCAGCCCGCCGCCGGACGAGGTGGCCTGGGCCAAGCGGGTGATCGACGCCATGCCGGATGGCAGTGGTGCTGTGATGATCGACGGCAAGATGCAGGATGACGCCACTTACAAACAATGCAAGGTCATGTACAACCTGGCCAAGCTGATCGCCGAGCGCGACACCGAGTATCGCCAACTATACGGCTTCTAAGCCATTCCGAATAGCGCCAAGGCATAAACGCGGCTATCACTATGCCTTGGCGGCCCCCAGATCCTGTTTTTCCTCCCGGATCACACCAGAATGTGCCGTTGATCACATTCCAGTTCCGGCCTGGCCCTGATCCAGCCATCGTCATACCACGCCTGTGGGTAAATGATGGTGCCGTCGGGAGCCTCCACTTCGCCCAGATATTCCACCGTAATCCCCGGTTGAACGGCAACGACGGTCATGGGGCCAACGAAGTAGATCGGCTCCTTGCTCTTCGAGTGAATGAACGCGCAGGCTAACATCGTGATGACTTCGGCAGAGGCTGTGTTGCCTTAAATATTAACGCTGCTTGATGCTTTCGTAACCTGCCAGGGCTTCGCTACGGCTGGCGGCGAAGTCCACTACCGGGTGAGGGTAGTCACGCCCGAGAACAAGCTTGGCGGCGCGCTGTTCATCCACCGGGGCGGCCCAGGGTTGGTAGACCCAGCGATCCGGCAGCCCAACCAGTTCCGGCACCCAACGTCTGACATAGGTCCCGTCGGGGTCAAACTTCATGCCTTGAATGACAGGATTGAAGATGCGGAAATAGGGGGCGGCATCGGTGCCGCAGCCCGCCGTCCACTGCCAGCCCAGGGTATTGTTGGCCAGATCCGCGTCCACCAGAGTATCCCAGAACCAGCGTACGCCTTCCTGCCAGGGAATGCGGCAGTTCTTGGCGAGGAACGACGCCACCACCATGCGCACCCGATTGTGCATCCAGCCGGTCCGCCACAGTTCGCGCAGGCCGGCGTCCACGAACGGATAGCCTGTGCGCCCTTGCCGCCAGGCTTCGAGCAGTTCACCATACTCACTGCGCCAGGGAAAGGCGTTGAAGCGTTCCTGCAACGGTTGGGTGGATGTGTGGGGCCAGTGATACAGCGCGTAATGAGCAAACTCCCGCCAACCCAGTTCGCGCAGAAACGTCTCCGCCGCGGGCCGCGCCAAGGGATCACCCCCCATCTGGTTGCTAACCGCCGTCCACACCTGGCGCGGGGAGAGTTCGCCGAAGTGCAGGTGCGGCGACAACCGCGATACGCCGTCCGTGCCAGGCAGATTGCGTCCTTGCTGGTAGGCGGCCAGGATAGTCCCACAAAAATGCTCAAGCCGCGCCAAGGCACCGCCCTCGCCTGGCCGCCACATCGTCGCCATGTGACCATACCAGGCAATGCTCGGCAGCAGGCCCAGAACCTCCAACGGCGGCGAGTCGGGCCAGGGATTCGGCGCCTTGAGCGATTCCGGGATGGGCAGGGGCACGGGCGGCGGCGTGAGTCGAACGCAGGCCCTCCAGTAGGGAGTAAAAACCTGGTAAGGAGTCTTATCGTCCTTACGCACCGTCCAGGGTTCGAAGAGGAGAGCGGCGTTGAAGCTCGCCACCTCCAACCCATTCTCCCGCAGCGCCGCCTTGATGGCCTTATCACGGGCGACGCTTGCCGGCTCGTAGAGGCGATTCCAGTAGACCGCCGTGGCGCCGGTTTCTCGAACCAGGGCGCGCAGCGTTGCGAGGCTGTCGCCCTGCCGCAGCAGCAGCGGGGAGCCGCGTTCGTGCAGGGAGTCGACCAGCGCCGCCAGACTGCGGTGCAACCACCAGCCACTCGCCTGACCGGGTATCCAGGGCGCCTCTTCCTGGGGAGCATGGATATAAACCGGGATAACCTGCTCATGGGCGCCGACAGCGTGGCTCAGGGCGGGATTATCATGCAGCCGCAGATCGCGGCGAAACCAAATCAGGGCGGTGGACATGGATGATCTCGCTAATTGGTATAACATGTTATTGGCGATTCGCTTGGCCGAGGCAGTCGGAGAGTTCTGGTGAACTCGTCCACCGTGAAATGAACTAGCCCGCGCAAGCCGCGGGAAATCCAACCCACAGAGATTGAAGCCACAAGCAATCTATGCCATTTTAGGAGCCTTCAAAAAGTCGTAAAAACCTTCCCGTGACTTACTACAAATTAGCTTTAACGAGCGTCTTCCTGGCCTGGCTGCCCTGGGCTAGCGCTCAGGCGCAGTCGGCAACCCCATCACGTCAATGGCTGATGTGCAAGCCCGACATCTTGGCGGGTGTGGTGACTACCAATACCGGCGCGACCGCGCTGGACTCTCCCTTGGAGTTCACAGCCGATCAGGCACTCGCCTCGGCGAGCGAAGCCGTCTTGGAAGGCGATGTGCGCGTTCGCCAGGGTGATCAGCGGCTGCAAGCCCCTCTGGTAACCCTGGACCGCCTCGCCAATCGCGTCCAGGCCAGCGACAACGTCGTCTACGGTGATCCGACTCTGGCCTTACGCAGCCGTCAAGCCGATCTCGACCTTAACAATGAATCGGGCCAGTTCAAAGATGCCGAGTATTACCTGCCTAGTCGCAACGCTCAGGGCAAGGCGGCGCAGGTGCGGGTCGACCGCCGCAGCCAGCAGAGCCATCTGGAAAACGTCACCTACTCCACCTGCGCGCGCGGCGACGAGTTCTGGCAATTGCGTGCCCGCCAGATGGATTTGGACGAAACCACGGGCCGCGGCTCGGCCCGCCACTTGACCCTGGCCATTAAGGATGTGCCGATCATGTACCTGCCCTATTTATCGTTCCCCCTCACCAATGAACGCCAATCGGGCTTGCTTGCACCGAGTTTCGGCTTGGAAACCGGTAACGGTTTCGATGCCCGCATCCCCTATTACTGGAATATCGCCCCCAACCGGGACATGACTATCACCCCGCGCATCATGACCAAACGCGGCCTGCTGCTGGGGGAGGAGTACCGCTTTCTTAATCCCTGGGACCGGGGTGAAATTCGGCTGGAATATATACCCTATGACCAGGAGTACGGTGGTGCCCGTGGTGCGGCTGACATCAAGTACAATGCCAATCCGCTACCCAATCTCTACACCAACCTGCTCTATGAGCATGTCTCCGACGATACCTATATCAGGGATTTCAGTAATAACCTAGGGCTCTTCAATCCTACCTATCTGGAACAGCATCTGGCCGCCAACTACGCGGGCGATTCCTGGACCACCTTCGTCCAGGCGCAAACCTTTCAGACCATCGACCCACTGCTCTTCGGCAACAACGAGCCTTACAACCGCCTGCCTCAACTGCTGTTCACCGGGGCTTGGCCACAGCGCTCCAGCGGTCTGGACTATAAGCTGCGCGGTGAGTTAGTGCGTTTTGAGCGCGACAGCGGCATCACCGGTAACCGCCTGGACTTGTATCCGGGTATCAGCCTGCCCATGGAATGGCCAGCAGGTTTCATAACACCCCGGCTGAGTTATCGCTACACCACTTACGACCTGCAAGCTACCGCCCCCGGTGTCAACAACTCGCCATCCCGAAGCGCCCCGGTGGTCAGCATGGACAGTGGCCTGTTCTTCGAACGCCCGGTGCAGTGGACATGGTGGGGGAAACAAGCCGATATCCAGACCCTGGAGCCACGCCTATTCTATCTGTACGTTCCCTATCGTAACCAAACCGACATTCCCGTCTTCGACAGCGCCGAAGTGGACCCCGGCTATCCCTGGTTATTCACGGAAAACCGCTTTGTCGGGGCTGATCGGCTCGGCGACGCCAATCAACTGACGACCGCGTTTACCACCCGCCTGCTTAACTCCAGCGATGGGAGCGAGCGGTTACGCGCCAGTATCGGTCGCATTCATTATTTTAGTACTCCCCGGGTGTCTCTTGAAGACACAGTCCCCAATGAGGTTCTCGCGCCGGGACTCATCGCGGAGGGGCGGCTGTACCTGCGGTCTGATCTATTGCTGCACGGTGCCTTAGAATGGGACGAGCGTTTTGGTAACACCCGGCGCAGTGCCCTGGACGTGCGCTATGATAGTGGTGACGGGCGGCTGTTCAACTTTTCCTACCGTCTCGTGGAGAATGGCCTGGAGCAACTGGATGCCGCCACGGTTTGGCCGCTCAATGCGCAATGGCGCACCGTAGCCCGCTGGAATTATTCTCTTCAGGACTCACGCAACATGGATGTCATGGGGGGATTTGAATACGGCGACTGCTGCTGGGCCTTGCGCATGCTAGCGCGACAACGCCGCGACCAGCCCGCTGACCCGGATGTGAAAAACGCCGTGTACGTAGAATTAGAACTGAAAGGTTTAGCCGGGGTCGGCACACGCATCAACAAAGTGTTGGAACAGGCGATTCTGGGCTACGAAACGACTCGATATTAAGCATCTTGATCAAGACAAACTTATGAAAAAAATCATCTTTACCATGGTGCTGTGCCTAAGTCTGTTCATTAGTCTGGTACTTCGAACAGCCTACGCCCAATTGGTTTTCGGCCCGGATAACGAAACCACGGGCAATCAATTGGATACCATAGCTGCCGTCGTGGACAACGATATCATCACCCGTGGCGAGTTGGCTGCCAGCATGGCTACCATCGAACGCCAACTCAAGAAAAAAGGTACCCCACTGCCGCCCCCTGAGGTGCTACAAAACCAAGTTCTGGAACGTCTGATCCTCGGCAAATTGCAACTGCGCGCCGCGGAACGCAACGGTATCGTAGTCGATGACCAGACCTTGAATACCGCCATTGAAAACCTCGCCCGGCAAAATAATCTCACGTTAAGCCAACTGCGCCAGACCATCGAGAAGGACGGTTTCGATTTTGCCGGCTTCCGCGAGGATATCCGAAAGGAAATTATGTTCACCCGGCTGCGCCAGCGGATGGTGGATAGTCAGATTCAGCTTTCCGATCAGGAAGTCGACAGCATCATGGGAAATCCCCGTGCCGCGAACGGGGGGGAACGCGAGTACAACATCGCCCAAATCCTTATCGCCCTGCCGGAAGGAGCTTCTCCTGAACAGATAGAAGCCGGCCGCAAAAAAGCCCTTGGCATACTGGAGCAACTGCGCCAAGGCGCCGATTTTAAGCGCTTGGCGGTGGCCGTCTCCGACGATCGTCAAGCTTTGGAGGGCGGCGAGCTGGGCTGGCGCAAAATCGATCAGATACCCACTTTGTTCGCCGATGTGGTGCCCCGCTTGCAGCCAGGCCAAGTCAGCGATTTGATTCGCAGTTCTAGCGGCTTCCATATCGTCAAGCTGCTGGAGAGCAAGGGTTCCCAGCAGCGGCTGGTTAATCAAATTCACATCCGCCACATCCTCATCGCCACCAACGAACGGGCTACTGGTGACGATGCCCGCCTGCGTGTGCAACGCTTGCGCGAACGCATACAAAATGGTGCGGACTTTGCCGAATTGGCGCGTGCCAATTCCAATGACAACGCCTCCGCCGTCAAAGGCGGCGATTTGGGATGGATAACCACCAGCGGACTGCCACCTAGCTTCGAGCAGGAGGTGAATCAACTCCAGCCCGGTCAATTAAGCCAGCCTTTCCAGACTCCTGCTGGCTGGCACATCGTGCAATTACTGGAGCGCCGCCAGAGTGAGGGCGGTGGTGACATCCAACGCGCCCAGCTCAAGGAAGCGCTTTTCAAGCGTCGCGCCGACGAAGAATGGGAACTGTGGCTGCGGCGCCTGCGGGGTGAAGCCTATGTGGAGATTCGCCTCAACCAGGCGCCCGCCAAAGTCGGTGGGTAGCCTGGCGGGTCGGAACAGGGGCATCGATAAGCGGGGACGCGCTACGGTTGCTCCCCGCCCAGTTAATGCCCGCCAGGCATAGCCGGTGAATGCTACCCTACCGCGCTTGATCGTCACTGCCGGTGAACCTGCTGGCATCGGCCCCGATCTTTGCGTCATGCTGGCCCAGCAAGCCCACGCCGCCGACATCGTGGTGGCCAGCGCACCGGCGTTGTTGGAGGAACGGGCCGCCCTGCTGGGCTTGGCGCTGGCGCTGGAGGACTTCAGCCCGGACGCACCGCGTTCTCCGCAGACCGCCGGTCATCTGAAGGTACTGTCGATTCCGTTGCTGGCCCCGGCCAGACCTGGTCAGCCGGACCCGGCCAATGCCGCCCATGTCCTGATGATACTGGAACAGGCTGCCCGTGGTTGTCTGGAAGGCCAGTTCGACGCCCTGGTGACGGCACCCGTACACAAGGGCGTCATCAACGACGCCGGCATCCCGTTCAGCGGCCATACCGAGTTCTTCGCTGCACTTTGTGGTGGTGGCCTGCCGGTCATGATGTTGGCCACGCCGGGCTTGCGGGTGGCCCTTTTGACCACCCATTTGCCGCTGCGGGCGGTGGCCGACGCGATCACCGCCGAGCGCCTGGAGCACACCATCCGTATCCTGGATCGTGATCTGCGGATGCGTTTCGCCATTCCCCAGCCGCGTATCCTGGTCTGCGGCTTGAACCCCCATGCGGGTGAGGGGGGCTATCTGGGTCGTGAGGACAAGGACATCATCGAACCCGCTCTGCTGCGCCTGCGCGGCGAGGGTTTGCGCGTGCAAGGACCGCTGCCGGCGGACACCTTGTTCACTCGCAAACACCTGGAGCAAACTGACGTGGTGCTGGCCATGTATCACGATCAGGGCCTGCCGGTGCTCAAGCACAAGGGCTTCGGCAAGTCCGTCAACATTACCCTCGGCTTGCCGCTGATCCGCACGTCGGTGGACCATGGCACCGCCCTGGATCTGGCCGGTACGGGCAGGGCTGATGCCGGCAGCCTGTTGGCGGCCATCACCTGCGCGATAAACCTCGTTCGCAACACGGCGCTGGCTAGATAGGCGTTCAGGCCATGCCGGTTTCCACTCACTATCCCCGCAAACGCTTCGGCCAGCATTTTTTACGCGATCAGTCAGTTATCGCGCGTATTCTACAGGCCATCCGACCGGCTACCGGCCAGCGCCTGGTGGAGATCGGTCCGGGCCTTGGCGCCATCACCCGACCCTTGCTGCAAATGGTGGGGCGCCTGGAGGTGGTCGAACTGGACCGCGACGTGATCCCGCCGCTGCAGCGCCTCTGCCAGGGAGTGGGCGATTTGCGCATCCACAACGCCGATGTCCTGGCCTTTGCCTTCTCGCCGCTGCGCCAGGATGAGCGCCTCCTGCGGATCGTGGGCAACCTGCCTTACAACATCTCCACACCCTTGCTGTTTCACCTGCTTGAGCAGGCCGCGCATATCGAAGATATGCACTTCATGCTGCAAAAAGAGGTGGTGGAACGGCTGGCGGCCAGTCCCTGTACTCCGGCTTATGGACGGCTTTCGGTGATGGTACAGTATCGGTGCCGGGTCGAGCCCCTGTTCGCCATCGGCCCGCAAGCCTTTGCGCCGCCGCCTAGGGTGGAGTCGGCCTTTGTGCGACTGCTTCCGCATCGCCAGCCACCGGTGTACGTGGCTGACGAGACGCGCTTCGCGCACCTGGTTCGGCAAGCATTCTCCCAGCGCCGCAAGACCCTGCGCAATACCCTGCGTCCCTTGCTCGGCCCTGAGGATATGGACGCCATCGGTATCGATCCCGGCGCGCGTCCGGAAACCCTGAGCCTTGCTGACTTTGCTGCCCTCAGCAACCGTGTGGAGTAATATAAGGGTCAAGCCTGTCCAACTGTGGTATTCCAGATACCACTTAAAAGGAACTCACTCCATGCTTCAACAAAACAACCCCTTGCGCGTCCTCAACGCCTCCGGACAAAGCATCTGGTACGATAATATTCACCGCTCCATGTTGACCTCGAGGGAACTGGTGCGGCTGCTTGCGGAAGATGATCTGCGCGGCATCACTTCCAACCCCTCTATCTTCGATAAGGCCATTAGCGGAGGCCACGACTATGATGAGGCGTTGCGGCGACTGCTCAACGCCAATCCAACCGAGTCCAGCCGCGACCTGTTCTATGCCCTGGCCAGCGAGGACATCGGCATCGCCGCCGACTTGCTGCTGCCGGTGTACGTAGCCACCGACGGCGTGGATGGCATGGTGAGCCTGGAGGTCTCTCCAGACCTGGCTCATGATACGGAGGCCACCATTCGGGAGGCCCGCGAACTGCATGCTCACCTGCATCGCCCTAACGTGATGATCAAGGTACCCGCCACCCGAGCCGGCCTTCCCGCCATCGAACAACTCGTCGCCGACGGCATCAATATTAACGTCACCCTGCTGTTCTCGGTGGACCGCTATCTGGACGTGGCCGACGCCTATCTGCGGGGCCTGGAGCGGCGTTTCGCCAATGACCAACCCGTGCAGCGCATCGCCTCGGTGGCGAGCTTTTTCGTCAGCCGCGTGGATAGCGCCCTCGATCCTGTGCTGGCGGAAAAGGCCCCCGGTTTGCAGGGCAAAATCGCCATTGCCAATGCCAAGCTGGCTTATCGGCGTTTCAAGGAACTGTACGCCGGTCCCCGCTTTCAGGCGCTGAAAGCCGCCGGCGCCCGTCCCCAACGGCTGCTATGGGCTAGCACCAGCACCAAGAATCCAGCCTTCCGGGATGTGCTGTACGTGGAGGGATTGATTGGCCCAGAGACCGTCAACACCATACCACCGGCTACCTATGCGGCCTTCCGGGAACATGGCCTGGTCGCCCCAACCTTGGAAAAGGACTGGGACACCGCGCTGGCGCAATTGGCCTCCCTACCCGATCTGGAAATCGACCTGACCGCCGTGACCGACCGCCTCGAGGAAGAGGGCGTGGCTGCCTTTGCCCAGTCATTCCACAACCTGCTTGCCAACATCGAAGCCAAGGCCATTGATCTGGCCGCGACTACCTGACACTCAGCCAATCAAGTGAAGAACAGACAATGGATCCAACATACAACATCAGAGTGGTCGCGCAGTCCTTTTATATCGAGGCCCAATCCGCCCCTGAACAGAATCGCTACGTATTTGCCTACACGATAACTATCCAGAACGAGGGCAGTATCCCCGCCAAACTGCTGACCCGCCATTGGATCATCACCGACTCCAACGGCAAGGTGGAAGAGGTTCGCGGCGACGGCGTGGTGGGCGAGCAGCCCTATCTGCGTCCAGGCGAGGGCTTTCAATATACGAGCGGCACCGTTATCGAAACGCCAGTGGGCAGTATGCGCGGCACCTATCAAATGCTGGCCGATGATGGCATAGCCTTCGACGCCGCTATTCCCGCTTTCACCCTGGCCATTCCTCGCACCCTGCATTGAGGTACGGCAGGTGGCCGTTTACGCCATCGGCGATGTGCAGGGTTGTTACGACCCCTTACAGCGCCTGCTGGAGGCGCTAACCTTCGATCCCGCCCGGGATACCCTGTGGTTCGCGGGTGACCTCATCAACCGGGGTCCCCAGTCACTGCAAGTGCTGCGCCTAGTACGTTCTTTGGGCGATCAAACCGTTACCGTGCTGGGTAATCACGACCTCACTCTACTGGCCGTGGCGGAAGGCTATGTGCAACCCAAACATAAGGACACCTTCCACACCATCCTGGAGGCCCCTGACCGGGAACCTCTGCTGAACTCGGCTGCGCCACTGCCCCCTCTTGCATCACGATCCAGAATTGGGATTTACCCTGGTGCATGCCGGCCTCCCGCCGCAGTGGGATCTGGAGCAAGCGCAAGCCCGCGCGCAGGAACTGGAAGCGGTCCTGCGCGGCCCTGATTACAGAGGCTTCCTCGCCAATATGTTCGGCAGCGAACCCAGGGTCTGGCGCAACGATCTGCAGGGCAACGAACGCCTGCGCTGTATCGTCAATTATCTGACCCGGATGCGCTTTTGCAGGGACGACGGCACCTTGTCCTTTGCCCAGAAAGGCGCTCCCGGCAGTCAGCCCGCGGACCTCAAACCCTGGTTCCAGGCGCCGGGACGCCGCAACGCCGATCTCAACATTGTGTTCGGCCACTGGGCGGCGCTGGGTTATCATCGCGAACCGGGGATCTACGCCCTGGACAGCGGCTGCGTCTCGGGCAACCGCCTCACCGCCTTGCGTCTGGATGTCCCCGAGGATCCCTGCTGTGTGGAGTGCTGGGAAATGCGCCGGGATGTCAGTTCAATCGGCTAGAGCGGCAAGCTCAACCCTTGGGTGTCTCGTCAATCGCCGCCATCAAATCACTGGCGCAGGCGCGCAGATCACGGACCAGTTGTGTGGCGATGAGACTTTGAAACCGATAAGCCAGCGGCGCATTAGCGGTAAACAGCAGTTCAAAGGCATTGGCCGGCAGGTACGCCGCCGTTACCGGACCCGCCGCGAGGTAGGTGGCCCATCCAGGGCGGTGATCGATAAGCGCGACCAGGCCGAATATGTCGCCAGGTCCCAGCCGTTCCATCACATCCAGCCCGCGCACCTTTGAGCGCCTGTGCGTGGCGATTACCTGGCCCTCGACGATCAGGAACATATTTCTGGCGCGGCGCTCTTCGCCGATAAATTCGTAACCATCGGGGTATTCGCCAACCACCATGGCCTGTTCCAGGACTTCCAGTTCCTGGGGACTGAACTCGGCAAAAGCGGGAACGGTCTGCAAAAAGTTAGTAAAACTGATCGGTACACCCATGGCCATCCTTTCTTAATCCTCCAGCCTTGCCAAATGCCGGCTCATCCGGAAGAAATCCTGAATATTACCGGGCTGGGTTCGTTCCGCCATCTAGGCCTCGTAGGCGCGCAGCCACTCCACCAGATCCAGGGAGAGGGCGCGGAGCAGGTTACTACAAAGGCGTGGCTGGGTTTCGCGCAATGCCACCAGTTCTTCGTGTTTCAGGCGCGACAGGACACTGGGTTCAGCCACCGTAACCGTAATCAGTGCCGGCCCCGGATCTATCACCGCCGTCACCCCGCTGAATTGACCGGGTCCGATGTGGCCGAGAAAAATATCTTTGCCGGCAATCGGCAAGGCAAGCGCCAATCTACCCTCCCAGACCATATAGAGGGCATCGGAGTGTTCGCCGCAACGATACAGCAATTCACCTGAACTTGCTTCGATACGCGTCAGCGCCTTCAGGAGGATCTCCAGATCACTGCGCCCAAGCTTTTCGAGCAACCTGGGAAAGCGGCGTTTAAACAGATCGGCGGTAATGGTCACGGGGCATATCTTTATCAGACTGACTGCTGGTAAGGATAGCCGATAACTATCCTGACAACTACCGGCCCCAAGCGCTCGTCAACCTCACAGAGCAATCCTGTCAGTCGTTCGAGGAATGTATGGGGTCGCCACAGTCCCCCGGTGGCGCGGACGGCTTGCCACCGGCGCAGACGGAGCGTTCTTCTTTGGCTCCAGCGCTGGGATCTGTTCGACGCGGACCTCGCGCCCCCATTCGGCATAGAAGTCTTGGCTCGGTGATTCGTGATTGCGAGGACGACACGGCGCTGGTCGAATGCTTCCATCAAGTGATCGTGCCTATGCTGTATCGAGAGCGCCTGCGTGCTGCGCAAGGCGCTCGCAGCCCTGGACGCATTTCTTGCGCAACTGCATGGATACACTTTAGCGCACCTGATCCAGCCAAGAAAACACCGCCGGACTGCTCCCAGGCAAACGCCACGTCGCACCGCCGCGGGCAACGGCAAGGCTGGTGCAACTATCGCAGCAGCCCACAAATCGCGTCCTCCTTAATTAATTAAGGCGAGATGAGAAGTGAAAAAGGGGCACTTTAGTTGTATATATGTTCTTAGTCACGGGCTTCACCACACAAAAACTCAGCATTAATCGTTTAGCCCGCGCATCAAGACAACGACGAGGTAACGGAGGTCGCGCATGTACCAGACTACAAACGACACCCAGGAAACCCTGGCCTCAGAGACCTTGTCCCCTTGGTGGCGGTACGCTGTACTCGCCGTCATGGTTATTGGGTTCGCGGTTTTGATCTTGCTTACCACCAAGGTTCATCATGACGCGCCCCCGATTCCAGAAAAGCTTGTCACCACGAACGGCGAGATCATCTTTAGTGGAGAGGACATACAGGCGGGGCAACAAGTATTCCTCAAATACGGTTTGATGGACAACGGCACGATTTGGGGACATGGCGGTTACCTGGGACCGGACTTTTCCGCGCAGTATTTGCACAACCTCGCCATCGATGTCGGGACCACCTTCGCGCAGCAGCGGTTCGGTCAGCCATTCGCTGCGCTGGCCGAGGAAGATCGCCCCCTCATACACGGCTTAGTTCAAGCTGAGCTGAAACACAACCGTTATGATCCGCAAACGCGGACACTGACGTTTACCGATACAGAAGTCGCTTCCTATCGGCGCCAAATCGGCTGGTGGCGAGACTATTTTTCGAAACCGGGCGGCAACGGTGGCCTACCCGCCAACTTTATCGCGGACGCCGAGGAGTTACGGAAGCTTACCGCATTTTTCGCCTGGACCGCATGGGCCTCGGTTGCGCCGCGCCCTGCATGAATCCTACTCCTACACCAACAATTTTCCCTATGACCCGGCGGTGGGCAACACACCCACCGGAGCTGCGCTGCTATGGAGCGCGATCAGTTTGATGTTCCTCTTGGTGGGCACAGCACTGGTGCTGTTGGCGTTCGGCAAGTTCGATTATCTGGGTTGGAAACCGAGCAAGGCCCAAGCTCATCTGAGCCTGCTACCCGGTAATGCGACCCCTAGCCAAAAAGCGACCATCAAGTTCTTCGTCGTCGTGGCGCTCCTGTTTTTAGTCCAGACCCTCGTGGGTGGCGCCACGGCACACTACCGCGCCGACCCGGAAACCTTTTATGGGATCGACATCTCTGCCCTGCTGCCAAGCAATATTCTGCGCACCTGGCATTTGCAACTCGCCATCTTCTGGATTGCAACCGCCTATGTCGCCGGCGCTTTGTTGCTTGCCCCGGCCCTCGAGCGAACAGGAACCGAAGGGACAGGTAAAACGCATCAACATACTGTTTACCGGGTTGGTGGTGGTTGTCGCTGGCAGCCTACTCGGCGAATGGCTGGGCATCTACCAATGGCTACCGAAATCATGGTTCTGGTTTGGCCACCAGGGGTGGGAATACCTCGAACTTGGGCGCGCCTGGCAGATCCTGCTTGCCGCTGCGCTAGTGTTTTGGTTCTTTCTGCTCGTGTCGAGGGTTTGCCCCGTCTCTGAGGAATCCTGAACAACGAGAGATCACGCGCCTTTTCCTGCTGGCTGCCCTGGCGATCCCCGTTTTCTACTTGCCCGCCATGTTCTTCGACAGCACCACGCATTACTCAGTGGTCGATACCTGGCGATTCTGGATCATCCACTTATGGGTCGAGGGCTTCTTTGAGTTTTTCGTCACGGTCATGGTAGCCGTCATTTTCTTTCGACTCGGTGTCGTCTCCCGCGTCACCGCCATACGGGTGATTTACCTCGATGCCATCCTGTACTTCGGTGGCGGACTCATCGGTACCGGGCACCATTGGTACTTTACCGGCCATTCCCACCTGAACATGGCCCTGAGCGCGGCCTTTTCCGCGCTGGAGGTAGTCCCGCTCACGCTGCTTACGCTGGATGCCTGGGATTTCATCAAGTTAACCCGTGCGAGCCCGGATGGCCAGACCGGGGGATCCCGCAAAAGTGGACCTTCTATTTCCTGATGGCAGTCGGATTCTGGAACTTCACCGGTGCCGGCGTTTTCGGGTTTCTAATTAACCTGCCAATTGTAAGCTACTTTGAAATTGGGACGGTGCTCACCGTAAACCACGGCCACGCCGCCATGATGGGGGTTTTTGGCATGCTGGCGATTGGCCTGCTGGTGTTCGCGATGCGGCATGTATCTAACGACAGCCAATGGGCACGCTTGGAGAAATACATCAAGGTCTCGTTCTGGGGCTTAAAGGCGGGCTCTTGCTCATGGTTGTCATGAGTCTGTTCCCCGCCGGCTTACTGCAATTGCTAGATACGCTAAAGCATGGCTACTGGCATGCTCGAAGCCTGGCATATACCGGGCAAGAAACCGCCCGTCTTATCGAATGGCTGCGCACACCCGGCGACCTTATCTTCATCTTCGTTGGGGTCGTACCTATCGTCATTGCCGTCACTCTGTGCTATCTGAATCTGAGCGCGGCTGGAGTGGAGGAACGCGGGGGGGATCGCTCGCGAATAGCGACCAGTTAGTGCTTGCGCGATACCGGGGGTACTTCAGGGCATAGCAGCCGGAATATCTGGACACCGAGGCAACGTTGCCGGTGACCCGGTCAATGCCTCCAACCGTTCCGCAGCAGCGAACGCTTAGATCGCGATCGGCGCCTTGATGGCGGGATGCGCCTGGTAATTCTGGATCTCGAGGTCCTCGTACTGATAGTCGAAGAGCGAAGCCGGTCGGCGCCTGATAACCAACATCGGCAAGGGATAGGGTTGCCGGGTCAACTGCAGCCGTGCCTGCTCCACATGATTGAGATACAGATGGACGTCACCACCCGTCCAGATGAATTCACCCAGCTTAAGATCACACACTCGTGCAATCATTGCGGTCAGCAGCGCATAGGACGCGATGTTAAAAGGTACGCCGAGGAAAACATCCGCCGAGCGCTGATAGAGTTGGCAAGATAGCCTGCCGTCGGCGACATAAAACTGGAACAGCGCATGGCAGGGAGCCAGCGCCATTTTGTCCAGGTCAGCCACATTCCAGGCGGAAACGATGATACGGCGGGAATCCGGATCGCGCTTGAGCTGTTCGATGACCCCACTGATTTGGTCGATATGGCCCCCGTCAGCGGTTGGCCAGGAACGCCACTGATACCCGTATACCGGCCCCAGTTCGCCGTTTGCAGTGGCCCATTCGTCCCAGATCGTGACCCCGTGCTCGCGCAGATACTGGATGTTGGTATCGCCCCGGAGGAACCACAGCAGCTCGTGAATAATGGATTTCATATGAAGCTTCTTTGTGGTCGCCAGTGGAAATCCGGTGCGCAGGTCAAAGCGCATCTGATACCCGAACACGGATAAAGTGCCGGTACGGGTGCGGTCGTTTTTGTGGGTCCCGTGCGCCAGAATATGGCGCAGCAGTTCTAGATACGGGCGCATTTCAGCCCTGCCGGCGGCGGTAGGCCCAGGCGAGGAAGGCGGTCCCGGCGATCAGCATGGGCAAGCTCAACAACTGGCCCATGCTGAGCCAGTCAAAGGCGACGAAGCCCAGATGGGCGTCAGGTTGGCGGAAGAATTCCACCACGAAACGAAACGCTCCGTAGCACAGCAGGAACAGCCCGGACACCGCCATGGTGGGCCGTGGCTTGGCGGAATACAGCCATAGAATCACGAACAATGCCACGCCTTCCAGCGCGGCCTCGTAAAGCGGCGAGGGATGGCGAGGCTGGTTGCCGGCCCCCAGAGTATGGAAAACCATGGCCCAGGGCACGTCGCTGACCCGCCCCCACAGCTCGCCGTTGATGAAGTTGCCGATGCGGCCGAAAAACAACCCCGGTGGCACCAGAGGGGCGATGAAATCGGTGACCTCGAAGAACCCCTTGCCAAGCTTGCGGGCGAACAGCGCCATGGCCAGCAATACCCCGAGCAGCCCGCCGTGGAAGGACATGCCGCCCTCCCAAATCCTAAGCAACAGCAGGGGATCGGCCAGGAAAGCATCAAAATGGTAAAACAGGATGTACCCAACGCGCCCCCCCAGAATAACGCCCAGGGCAGCGTAGAAGATCAGATCGTCGACCTGTTGGCCGGTCCAACCCGAACCCGGACGAGCGGCGCGGTAGTGGCCCAATCCCCAGCCAGCGACGAAACCGCACAGATACATGAGGCCGTACCAACGCACCTTGAGTGGCCCCAGGCTGAAGGCGACAGGATCGAAATTGGGATGGATGAGCATGCGGGAATTCCGTGTTGTTTTAAGCTGGCAAAACCCTTGCGAAGACGGCTTTCAGGTAATCGGTCTCGGGAATGGCCGGATGCACCGGATGGTCCGGCGCCTGATGGCCCTGCTCCAGGATCTGGAGGGATCGGTCGAGATGCCGGGAAGCCTGCAACAACACCTGGACCAGCGTTTCCCGGGGCAGGTGCTGCGAACAGGAACAGGATACCACGATCCCGTCCTTCTCCAGTAGCCGCATGGCCAGCTCGTTAAGCCGCCGGTAGGCCAGAGTGCCCTCCTTGAGATCCTTCTTTCGCTTGACGAAGGCGGGGGGATCGACGATGACCACGGCAAAACGCTCGCCGGCCTCGTGCAGGGACTTCAGCACCTCAAAAGCATCGCCCCGCAGCGTATTCACCCGTTCGGCGACGCCGTTCAGATCGGCGTTAGCGCGTAAATAATCCATGGCGGTGGCGGAGGCATCCACGCACAGCGCTTCCCGGGCACCATGGACGGCCGCCTGTATCCCCCAGCCACCCACATAGCTGAATACATCCAGCACCCGGCATCCCCGCGCGTATTTACCTAGGCGGGCGCGGTTGTCGCGCTGATCGAAGAACCAGCCGGTTTTCTGTCCCGCGCGCAGGGGAACCTGGAAGCGGGTGGCGTTTTCTTCCACGATTACCGTCCCCGGCACCTCGCCCAAGGCCGTCTCTACATAACTGTCCAACCCTTCCAATTCGCGCACCGGACTGTCATTGCGCCACAAGACGGCGCTGGGTTTCAGCACTTTTTCCAGAGCAGCCAGGACGGCGTTTTTCAGGCGCTCCATGCCCGCTGTGGTGATTTGTACCACGCACACCGTATCGAAACGGTCGATCACCAAACCCGGCAGGCCATCGGCCTCGCCGTAAACCAGCCGGTAAAAGGGCTGGCCATAAAGCCGTTCCCGCAAGCTCAGGGCCACCTTAAGGCGATGCACCAACAGCGATGGACTCAAGGGGTGGGCGGGATCGCGGCTGACCAGGCGGGCGCAGATCAGGGAATGCGGGTTTACATAGCCGGTTCCCAGCGCTTTGCCGTTATGGGCTGCAATGACCACCACCTGACCCGCTTCAAAGTTCTTCAAGGGCGTAGCAACCGTATCGACCTCGTTGCTGAACACCCACAGGTGACCCGCGCGCAGGCGGCGCTCTTCGGCTTTTTTCAGGCGCAATGGGGGGAAATCAGGATGCAAAATAGCGGACATAAGCTTGTGCCAGTGAGAGAGGCTGCCAAGGTTAAACCGAGAGCCTTGGCGGGTAAACAAATTATGCATTTCAAAACCATCTTCAAACAGCCGGACCTCGAAAGGCGCTTCGCAACCCGCCCGGTGCGGCAAGACCCTCTCGCCGTACCTATCTGATCATCGTGTCGTCGGGCGCGAGTATCAATGGACGTGTATCGACTGGATAAGCTGGCCACCATCGAGGCGGAGATTATGGAAGAGGTCAAGGCTTTCATGGATTTATATCAAGGGGTTGCAACTTATGCAAGCAATCCAGCCAGAAACAACCGGTCTTCATGGGTACTATTGCGTACGTCCAGTGGACGTAAAAAGGGCAAGACAAGCCGGCTGGCATCACTTATAGTTGACCAATTAAATAGGTCATTTGGGGATTGCCGCCATGCACGACACGACCCACTCTAACCGCCTGATCCATGAGACCAGCCCCTATCTGCTGCAACACGCGCACAATCCGGTGGACTGGTATCCCTGGAGCGAGGAGGCGCTGGAACAGGCGCGCCGCGAGAACAAGCCCATCCTGCTGTCCATCGGCTACTCCGCCTGTCACTGGTGCCACGTCATGGCCCATGAGTCCTTCGAGGATCCCGAGACTGCCAGGGTGATGAACGAGCTGTTCGTCAATATCAAGGTGGACCGCGAGGAACGGCCAGACCTCGACAAGATCTACCAGACCGCCTTTCAGTTGCTGAACCAGCGGGGGGGCGGCTGGCCGCTGACGATGTTCCTCACCCCCGATGACCAGGTTCCCTTCCTGGGAGGTACTTATTTTCCCAGGGAGCCTCGCTACGGAATGCCGGCTTTTACCGATCTGCTGCGCCGTCTCATTGCCTACTACCGCGCCCACGATGAGGACGTGCGCCAGCAGAATGACTCCTTGCTTCAAGCCTTGAAAACTGGTTCCTCCCGCCAGGCCAAAACCGGCTATACGGTCAATCCTGCGCCGCTCCAGGAGGCCCGCGATCACCTGCTGCAGAACTTTGACCCCGTCCATGGCGGTTTGGGTCAGGCACCCAAGTTTCCTCATCCGACAAGCATCGAGCGCCTGCTGCGCCATTGGGCCGCAACCGTGCCGAGCGGTGCGCCCGATGAGCAGGCCCTGGGCGCTGCCCATTTCACTCTGCGCAAGATGGCCTTGGGCGGTATCTACGACCAGTTGGGCGGCGGCTTCTGCCGCTACTCGGTGGATGAGCAGTGGATGATCCCGCACTTTGAGAAGATGCTGTATGACAACGGTCCCCTCCTAGCTCTCTACGGTCAGGCCTGGGCCGCCACCCATGAGGCCCTGTTCAAGCGGGTCGCTGAAGAGACCGGCGCCTGGGTGATACGGGAGATGCAATCGCCGGCTGGCGGTTACTATTCCACCCTGGACGCTGACTCGGAAGGCGAGGAAGGCAAATTCTATCGCTGGACGCGGGAAGAAGTTAACAGCCTGCTAAGCCCGGTGGAATACACCGTGTTTGCCGCCTGTTTCGGCCTGGACCGGCAGGCGAATTTCGAGGGCCACTGGCATCTGCATGCCTTCGGAGCGATCGAGGCTGTGGCCAAACAGGCCGGCCTCAACCTTGGCCAAGCGCAGTCCCTACTGGACAGCGCCCGCGGCAAGCTGTTCGCCGTGCGCCAGCAACGGGTATGGCCGGGCCGCGACGAGAAAATCCTGACCGCCTGGAACGGCCTGATGATCAAGGGCATGGCCAGTGCGGGGCGGCATCTGGGGCGGACCGATTTCATCCTCTCGGCCGAGGGCGCCCTGGACTTCATCCGCGCCAATCTGTGGCGGGAGGGTCGGTTGCTCGCCACCTGCAAGGATGGCAAGGCCAACTTGGCCGCCTACCTGGATGATTATGCCTTTCTGATCGACGGCATCCTGGAGCTCCTGCAGGCCCGCTGGCGCGACGGTGATCTGGATTTCGCCCTGGCGTTGACCGATGCCATGCTGGAGCACTTTCAGGATCCGCGCAAAGGTGGCTTTTATTTCACCGCCGACGACCATGAGCCACTGATCCAGCGTCCCAAACCCATCCACGACGATGCCCTGCCCGCTGGTAACGGTATCGCCGCCCTGGTTTTGCTCAAGCTCGGACACCTGCTGGGCCACATGCCTTATCTAGTGGCGGCGGAGCGCACCCTGAAATGGGCCTGGCCGAGTATCGAGCAGATGCCAACCGCCTGCGAGGCCCTGCTGCTAGCCCTGGAGGAATATTATTTCCCCGGTCAGACCATTATCCTGCGGGGACCACGCGAAGCCATCGAATCCTGGCGGGAGCGCTGCGCTCGACCCTTTGCCCCGCGTCGGCTGACCTTGGCGATCCCGGTTGATGCAGCTCCATTGCCCGGTTTACTGGCTAAGCGGGAGGCGGGAGACGGTCTGTTGGCCTATGTGTGTAACGGGACCCAATGCTCCCCACCTATCATTGGCCTTGCAGCCCTGGAGGAAACATTAACCGGCATGGAGGTTAGCTCCCTGAGCACACATCCGCCGACATAACCCAGGGGTGAGTTCGGCAGCGCTACAGTAAGGGAAGGAGTTGGGCCTCGATGGCGTCGATATCCGGGATGCAGCCTCCCTGGTCGCCAACCTGCACCCAACTCAATACCCCTGGTTTAAGCGGTCCCGCGGTCACATCCAAGGTAATTTGCGCGCGCTCCAAGGTAATCGCCCGTGGCATATTGATCCCCAGCAAGCCCAAATAAGGCAGGCGGGAATCACTGCCCAGTGCATTGACCATCATGATTCGGGTGTTGGTGTCCAGAGTCGAATCAGTGTCGTAGATGAGGCGGTCCAAACTCACCAAGGGAACGTTAACCGTTTTCCAGAGCGTAGTACCCACCACCCAGGGGGGGCCCTTGTCCAATGTCAGTGGGATGGCGAAGGGTAGCACTTCAACCAGAGAGCTATTCGGCAGTATGGCCTGGCCTCCCTGGAGAGGAATGAGAAAACTGCGCAGCACCTGTGGTTGTTCCAGTTCCATAGTCTTTATCTTCTCCCTACGCCAGGCATTCAGATCAACAAGTCCAACCCCTGTTCACTCAGAACGCTACGAATAGTGTTCAGCATTTCTTCTTCCTGATAGGGCTTGGTCAGGTATGCGTTGACCCCTATCTTGGCAGCGCGCTCACGGTGCTTTTCGCCGCCGCGGGAGGTCACCATGATAATTGGCACCTTTTTTAGGTGGGGCTGGTTGCGAATGTGGGTCGCCACCTCAAAGCCATCCATGCGCGGCATTTCGATGTCTAGTATCACCAAATCCGGTATCTGCTCTTCGAGCTTGGTAACCGCTTCCAGGCCGTCCTTGGCGGTGGTGGCATCGATATTGTGGCGCTCCAGAAAACGAGACGTCACCTTGCGCATGGTGATGGAGTCATCGATGACCATAGCCCTGATGTGATTCTGGTAGCTCTGCTGGCGGACAATATACAGGGTTCGGGCCTCCGCTTGCTTGCGAGACTGGGAGGCGAGATTGCGGACCAGGGCAGCCAGATCGAGAACCACGACGACGCGCCCGTCGGCCAAGACAGTCGCGCCGGAGAGGCCGGTTACCGACTGGAATTGCGGCGCTACCGGCTTGACGATGATTTCCTGGTTGCTGAGCACTGCATCTACTTGCAGTGCGGCGCTGGCCTCGGCGCTGCGGAATAACAGCGCTGCAGGCCGCTTGTCGGTGATAGTACCCTCATTGGTCGCGAGGTTACCGGCGCCAAACAGGATTCCCAAATTATGCAGGGGATAACTGTATTCCCCAAATTTATAATCCACGGACTCGCCGGAAAGATAGGTTTGCATCTCCCCCTCATTGAGTCGCACGACCGACTCGATGCTCAACAACGGCACTGCATAGGTATCGCCACCCACCTGCACCAGGAGGGCCTGGGTGACTGCCAGGGAGAACGGCAGGCGGATAGTGAAGTTCGTGCCCCGGCCTGGATGGGACCTAATCAGTAAAGCCCCGCGCATGCTCTTGATGGCATCGTTGAGGACGTCCATGCCAACCCCGCGACCAGAAATCTGGGTCACCTTGGTAGCAGTGGAAAAACCCGGCCGCAGCAGCAAAGCGATCAACTCATCCTCGGTCACTGATTCACCCGGCTTCAGCAGGCCATTGGCTTCGCCCTTGGCGCGAATGGCTTCGAAATTGAGACCGGCGCCATCATCGCTTAACGTCAATACCAGCTCCCCCCCTTCGCGACGCATCGCCAGGGTGATGGCGCCGGTCTCGGGTTTGCCAGCGGCGCGGCGCCGTTCCGGTTCTTCGATACCATGGGAAATGGAATTGCGCAGCATGTGCTCCAGCGGCGCCAGTATGTTCTCCAGGATGGTGCGATCTACCTCGGCTTCCGAACCCTCAAGCACCAACTCGGCACTTTTGCCCAATTCCTGGGCCGCTTGTCGCACCACCCGGCGCAAGCGCGGGGCTATGCTGCTGAAACGCACCATTCGGGTTCGCATCAGTCCCTGTTGAACCTCCTTGTTGACCTTGCCCTGCTGTTCGAGCAGAAAGCTCATCTCCTGGGCCTGCTCTTCCAGGGTGCCCTGCAGATTGGTCAGGTCATCGACGCTTTCCAGCAGCGAGCGGGAAAGCTGCTGCAATTCAGAGAAACGGTCGAGCTCCAGGGGATCAAAGTACTTCTGGTGATCCTTGGAAGCATCTTCGTAACGCGACCGAATCTGTGTCTCGGTCTCGATTTCCAAGCGCCGCAACTGCTGGCGAAGGCGAAACACGGTCTGGTTCAGTTCAGACAGGTTGAAACGCAGGCTGCCCACCCCCTGGTCAATGCGGGCGCGATAGATACTGCTCTCGCCCATCTCATTAACCAGGGTGTTCAGCAAGGCTGAACTTACCCGAATGGTATCCTCGCCAACCGCGGCCACCGCCTTCTCTGTCGTTTTGGCGCTTGGTGGCGCCGGTATGGCAACGGGTTGTTCCGTAGGCGCCACGCCCAGCATGCCCTTAAGATCGCTGATGAGGTCGCTCGCTGGCACAATTTCTCTGCCACCCTGAACTCGCGCCATCATATCATTGAGCCCATCCAGGGCCCGCTGCAAGGCGTCAACCACCGTAGCCGAGGCTTTCATGGCGCCTTTGCCAATGACATCCAGCACCGATTCCATGGCGTGGGCCAAGTCGCCAATGAGCGAAAAGCCCGCCATCCGCGAACTGCCCTTCAGCGTATGCATCTCGCGACGCAGATCGTTCAGCAGCTCGACATTTTCCAAATCGGCACGCCAGCCTTGCAAGATGACATCACTGGCATCGAGTATCTCGGCAGCTTCAAACAAAAACACCTTCACCAATTCAGGATCGACTTCGGCGGACGGCTTGTCCGCCGTAACCAGCGTGGGCACGGCTGCTGCAGCGACTGTTTCCGCTGCGCTTTCCAGAGGCTCGACGGGTACTTGCTCCCGTGTCGGCAGCGCTTTTTCCCCAAGCGTCTTGCTCGCCACCAGGTCCTTAAGATCGGCGATGAGATCGGTCGCGGGAGATATCGCTGCGCCACTGCGAACCGCAGCCAGCATGCCGTTAAGCCGATCCAGCGCTTGCTGTAAGGCTTCAACCAGTGAAGATGCATCCCGCACGCTGTGCTTGGACATGATGTCCAGGATGGACTCCATGGCATGCGCCAGATCGCCAATCGCCATAAAACCTGCCATCCGTGAGCTGCCCTTCAGCGTGTGCATCTCGCGGCGCAGGTCATTCAGCAGGTCATCATCGCTCTGGTTCGCATTCCAGCGCGCCAGGATGTCATCACTGGCGTCAAGGATTTCAGCGGCTTCATATTGGAATATCTCTATCAGTTCCAGATCGACTTCGGCGGGTGCTGGCACTGTTTTGGCTGGGAATTGAACAGCCGTGGCGGGTTCTGCCAATAGCTCCTCGGTAGCTTCGGCAATCGCTGGCGCACCCTCCTCAATCGGCTTCGTTATGGTTTCTTCAGAGACAACGTCCACGGGCGTGATCACAGCCTCTGCCGGGGCAGGCGTGGCGGTGATAACCGGGGCTATCAAGCCTTCCGCTGGGACCTCACCGCGCACCAAAGCTTCGGCGCGCTGCGTTAGCGCTGTCAAGGTTTCCGCCAGCGCTGCGCTCTTTTCTGGACCACCATTGACCAGGGTTTCCAGGGCCGCCTGGGCCTCGGCAAGCGCCTCCACCAACTGAAAAGAGGCTGTCAACGTGCCATCCAGAACACGATTGAGGAGATTCTCGAAACACCAGGCAAAGTCGCCGATGGTGTAATGCTCGACCATGCGGCCACTACCCTTTAAGGTGTGGAAGGAACGGCGGATAGAGGTCAGCGCATCCTTGTCACCTAGATTATTTCGCCAAATAGCCAGTTGCTTGCCGATACTGACGAGTTCCTCCCGTGCTTCCTCGAGAAATATCTCTACAAATTCGGGATCGACGCCGCTTCCAGCCCCCGCTGGCGCCGCCGGCACGGCCGGGCTCGACGCCGCGGTAGTCGCAGCAGCCGAATCTTCAAAAGCCCGGGTAGGCTCGAGATCCGGCAACTCGATCATCCCGAGTTCCGCAATCTCCGCAGTCACGTCATGCGGCAAACCAGACACCTCGGAATCCGCCAGCGTTGCCGCTTCGGCAGGCTCGGCAGGCAGAGGCTCGGGCGCCTCCGCCACGTCTGGTGGCAAGACAGCAATCCCCTCCAGCAGACGGAATTGGCTCTCGGCATGAGCGAGGATATCGCCATTCGGTTCCCTGCCTTCACCCAGCATTTCCAGGTAATACTCCAGGGTAATCAGAATGTCGGCGAAAGCGTTCGCCAGCGGTGCGCTCTTTTGCACTGTCCTGGCAGCGGCCAGGTTATGAACCACCTGGACCAAGCGTTGCGTCAACGTTACCGCCTGCCCGCGCTCCAGGACGGCGAGGATGCCGCTGACGCCGCGTAAAACAGACTGCAGCTCTTCCCAGGGGGGGACCGCTGCGCCAGCATTAAGGCAGCTTGCAACCGACTCCTGCGCCCCTCGCAACAGCGTAATGGTCTCTTGAGTAACAGCCCGACGTGCCTGCTGGCGTTGAAAATCCATGATGACCAGGGCGGCTCGGTCGGCATCGTTCAGACCCTGAGTCGCTGGGGCCGCTAGTTTCTGGTTATAGGCAAACTCGGCCACACCTTCCAGGCTATCCTCGACCAGGATTAATTCACAGGCCAGCTTCGTGATCTGCTTATCGGTTATCCTGTCACTGCCTGCCAACCACTGCTGAAAGATTTTCAGATGCCGCTGAATAAGCTGGGCGGAAACATCCATGTTGAGTACGGTCAGGATGTTGGCCGCCTCGTGCAAGCGTTCCAGTTCCGCTTGCAGGCTGCCGGTCCGGCGCTGGCTATCGTTAGCCAGACGATCCACAGCATCCTTGATCAGCGCCAGCGATTCCTTCAACACATCGGTAATCCGCAGCAAGGTCTCTACATCAAGAGGGCTCACCGATGCCGGCATGCTGAGGGAAGTTGGCTGGCCAAGCAGCGGCGGCTGATAATCAGTTCGGTTTTGGAGGCGGGCCAAGCCCGTGCTGCTGCTCGACAGGTGGTTGATAAGGCGCCGGCTAAAGGTTTCCGCGGCGCCTTCATCGGGAAACAGCTTGCCGCTCTCAAGCAAATACTTGACCTGATTATCCAGATCCCGCAGCAGAAGGTTGATATCTCGTCCGGAGGCAATGTCGCCGTTTTGCAGCTCCCGCGCCAAACCCTCCGCCAGCCACCAGAAATGGTAAGACGTTTCGCTACCAGCGACCGCTTTGAATTGCGAAAATAGGCTGACGATTTCACCTTCGCTGGTGGCCGCCTGTCCCCGCAGCATGCCAAGCAAGGCGCGCTGCAAGAGCGGCCGTAGACGAACCGCTAGTTTACGCATACCCCGTTCACCGACCGGGTGCTTGGCAGTCGTCAGAAAAGCCGGAACTTTCTTTGCGCCGACAGGCGGCAGTCCACGGGCAGCGCGCATCTGGTTGATCATGGGCAGCAAATCGAAGGGTTGCTTGCTGCCACGTTGCAGCCATTGCAGGTATTGCGGCACCTGCAATACAGCGCGCAGCAAAACAGTCAGCCGTTGCTCGCGAACCGCCGGCTCCATCTTGGTATGCGCCAACTCTCGGGCCAGGGTGATCGTCTCTTCGGTGAGCAATACCGCGTCCGTTTGATCGAACTTTGCGAACGCTCCACGAATCTGGTCGATACCCTCAGCCATGGAATCCAGTACTGTCTCATCGGCAGGATTTTCTAGATAGGATTCCAGATCAGATTGCACCCGCTGCAGCGTCAATTCCAGCTCTTCCTTGAGCATTTTCAACGAGTTGTCCGTGGCATGCGAGATCATATTTCCTCTCCAGGAACGGGTGGGGCGCCGCGCCGGTGATAAGTGCTAACGCCTTGCCAAAAATCGGCCACCATGGCCGCTACTAACTATTACCCAGTGCTTGATCAGGCAACCGGAAACCCGCTACTGACTGGCGCAGTTCCTGGGCCAATTGGTTGAGCTTGCCAATTGAGGAAGCAGTGGCCAGGCTGCTTTCGGAAGTCTGGGCGGTAATCTCGTTGATGGAAATCATGGCGGTAGATACCCGGGCCGCCATTTCGGTCACTTGGCCGGCCGCCTTGGAAACCTCGTTGATCAGGGTGGCGAGACGGGCCGAAACGGTTTCTATCTCCTCCAAGGCCTCACCGGCCTTCTCCGCCAAACCAGCGCCGTTCACGACTTCGCTTGTGCTCTTCTCCATCGAGATGATGGCCTCATTAGTATCCGCCTGGATGGTCTTGACCAGCGCCTCGATGCGCTTGGTAGCGTTACCGGAGCGCTCCGCCAACCGCTGTACCTCATCGGCGACCACAGCGAAGCCGCGGCCTGCCTCACCGGCCGCCGACGCCTGAATGGCCGCATTCAGCGCCAGGATATTAGTCTGGTCAGCAATATCATTGATCAGCGCGACGATATCGCCGACTTCCTGAGAACTCTCGCCAAGCCGCTTCATGCGCTTGGCGGTTTCCTGGATATGCTCGCGGATGGTGTCCATGCCCTGAATGGTGCTGCGCGCACGGTCGCCGCCCTCATGCGCGATGCTCGCGGACTTTTCCGCCACCTCGGCAGCCGAGGCGGTTTTACCCGACACATCGTCCATGAACTGCGCCATCTGCGTCACGGTTTTGCTGGAAGACTCTATCTGTCGCGCCTGCACCTCGCTGGCCCGCGCCAAGCGGTCGGCGACGGCGCGGGTCTCCTGGGCGGCGGACGCCATCAACTCGGAGGTGTTATTGATGGTCGACACCAAATCGCGCAGGGCTTCGATGGCGTAGTTGACGGAATCGGCGATAGCGCCGGTGATATCCTCGGTTACGCTGGCCTGCACCGTAAGATCACCTTCCGCCAGGCCACCCAACTCATCCAGGAGGCGAAGAATGGCGTCCTGGTTACGCCGGTTCTGTTCCTCGGTCTCCTGCTTACGTTGCTCGCTTTCTAGCAGGCGCAGCCGGGTATCCCGATTGTTCTCCCGGGCCAACAAAACCAGCAGGATCAGCGCCAGCAAACCGATGCCATAAACATATTTTTGACTGATGTGCAATCCTAAAACCTTGATGCCGCCAGCGACCGAGGTTTTGTAGTGGGCCAACAGGTTGCTGCTGGACTCCAACAGGGCATCACCCTGGCTGGCGATCGCCTGCGTGGCATTCTGAACCTGGAAGAATTCCGGCGAGTTTTTCAGAATCAGCCCAGCCTCCTTCTCAATAGAGCGGAACAACACCGTGAGTTCGGCAACCTTAGCGGCGGTGTCCGGGTTGGTAACCGCTTGGACACCAAGCTGCGAATCGCCGCTGGTCATCCCTTTTAAAACGCTCCCAAACAGGCTTATGTCGCGCCCTAAACGGTCCGCCGCAGTCGCCGCGCCTACGCCCCCAGTCAACATGCGATTGAGGTTGCTTTCCATACGCTGTCCCAGCAACAACTGGCGCGTGGCGACATAAACCTGCTTGGTGTTGGCGCCGCTAGCAGTCAGGCCGGTAGCGATTTGTTCAGAGAGATCCAGCAGTTGTGGTATCAAGCCTTCCAGCAGGGGTACAAAATCACTGACCGACAGCATCGCCTTACGGCCGGCGAGAATGATATCAACGCTAGCGCGCACCTGCTGCCACTTGACCTCCAGATCTTTCACAAAAGGAAGCACATCGCTGGGTGGCGCTGGGATGTTATCTTGCCGCACGTTGCCGCCCTTTTGACTGGCCAGGATCGCGTCAAACCGGTCACGGGTTTCCTTCAGCCTATCGAAAGCCCCGGCAATCCCCCGAGATGCCTCCAGCGCCTGGGTGACCACGCTGCGGGACAGCAGTTGTTGCTCAGTGGTTATCTGAATATAGTCGTTGTTTACACTATCCCGCTGCTCCAGCAATACGAAGATAACGCCCATTAAAATGATTGAAAGCACCAGCAGTACGATGAGAACCGCGTATTTGAAAGAACCGCTCTGCTGCGTTGAGGATTCACCCATTGTTTTATTATCTCCTAGTCCACTCAATCCCTAATACGCCTCAAATCCACGCTGCATATGGGGATATCACAAAAATCAATTTGCCGCGTCAAGGAACTCAGGGGCATTGAGCAAACCGCTGACATTTAATGCAAACCAGAGCTGATTCTCGCTTTCGAACGCCTCGGTCACATAGGAGTGCAGCCTGGCATCAATGGCGTTCAACGTGGGCAATTTCTTTTCCAAGCCAAAATAGCGCATGCCGATGACTTCATCGACCAGCAAGCCATAACTCCATTCACCGGAACGCACAACCACCAACCGGCTATTGGGTGTCGGGACCGTGGCTTTGCCATCAAAAAACTCTCGCAAATCGACCACCGACATCACTGCGCCACGCAGGTTGGCTATACCCATCAACCAGGATTTTACGCCGGGCACCGGGGTAACACGGGGCACAGGAATGATCTCCGACATATCCTGCATGGCTAACATGAGATTCCATACCCCTAAGCGGAACACCAAGCGCCCCCGCATACCCGCCGACCGCGCCACTTCCGCAACCTTGGGCGGAACTCGACTGCCAGTGCGCTTATCGATATCCAGCAATAGATCGAAAGGATGTGGGGAAAACTCTTTATTCACAGGTTCCTCGCCGCTCATTAATGCTCCTTGAGCAAAGCTTTGATCTTAGACAATAATTCGGCTTCGGCCGGCGGTTTCACCACATAATCCCGAGCTCCCTGCCGCAACGCCCAAATGCGGTCAGTCTCCTGACTCTTGGTGGTGACCACAATAATGGGGATGCCGGCCGTCTCGGGGTCCTTGGCAAGCCGCCTGGTAGCCTGAAAGCCGTTCATGCCGGGCATGAGTACATCCATGAGAATGAGATCCGGTTTTTCATGGCGCGCCTTGGCAAGGCCAGTCTCAGCATTGCTGGCACTTAAGACCTCGTAACCGCCCCCCTCCAACATACGCCTGAGCGCAAAAATCTCCGTTGGAGAGTCATCGATGATGAGGATACAAGCCATCTTTAAAATTTCCTGCTTAGCGCATCCAAGGTGATGCCTCGGCGTTCACACCAAAGGACCATCTCCCTGGAGCTAGGACGAGCGGCGCACATAATGGTTAATCGCCTCTAGAAGGTCCTCTTTGGTAAACGGTTTAGTCACGAACTGCTCTGAGCCTACCAATCGGCCCCGGGCCTTATCAAAGGCGCCGTCCTTGCTGGACAACATAATTACGGGGGTATTCCTGAACAGGCTGTTGTTCTTGATGACGGAGCAGGTTTGATAGCCATCGAGACGGGGCATCATGATATCTAAGAAGATGATATCCGGATGCGTATCGACAACTTTGGAAAGGGCCTGAAAGCCATCTTCCGCGGTAACGACAGTGTAGCCTTCGCGCTTCAAGAGGGTCTCCGCCGTGCGCCGTATGGTTACACTATCGTCTACTACCATGACCTTGACAGCGTGATCCCTATTTTCTTCAGCTTCCACGTTAACAGCCTCCTTCGCTATGCACGCCATAACGCCACGTTGTTGCCCCCTGTAAAATGCTTTTTAGCATATTACCGTAAACTATGCCATGTATGGACCACCCTGGCTGCCATATCTGGCTATGCCCTTTTACGCTAAAGTATAGGTGCTTAACAGCAGAGCACTATTTGAATTTGGTGCCAGACAGGACAATACCATAGCAATTGCGCACCTGGTCCTTTTGCTTAAAGGGCATTTAGGTAGCATTATCGCCCTGGCAACCGCAGGGGAAATATACGATGACTATCAATTTGGGTGTGGTGATGGACCCGATTGCTTCCATCACCTTCAAAAAAGATACTACGCTAGCCATGCTGTTGGCTGCCCAAGCGCGTGGTTGGACACTGTATTATTTCGAACAACAGGATCTGTACTTGCGTGACGGGCAAACCCTGGGCCACGCTCGTCCGCTGAGCGTCAGCAATGACAAAAACAGCTGGTTCGCCTTTCATGAGGAGCGGGAACTGCCGCTGGCGGAACTGGATGTTATCCTGATGCGCAAAGACCCACCTTTCAACATGGAATACATCTATACCACCTATTTGCTGGAGCGCGCCGAGGCCGCTGGCGCGCTCGTGGTGAACCGTCCCCGCAGCTTGCGCGATGCTAATGAAAAGCTTTTCGCCACCTGCTTTCCCCACTGCTACCCACCTACCCTGGTCACCCGTGAAGCCGCGCGGATCAAGCGTTTTTTGGATGAACAGGGGGATGTCATCGTTAAACCTCTGGACGGAATGGGCGGGGCTTCGGTGTTTCGGCTGCAGCCCGCCGATCCCAACCTCAATGTTATCCTGGAGACCCTCACGGCGCATGGCCAACACTCTACGATGGCCCAGCGTTATCTGCCCGAGATCAGCGCGGGTGATAAGCGCATTCTGCTCATCGATGGTGAACCAGTGCCCTACGCGCTGGCGCGTTTTCCAACCCCTGGCGAAACCCGTGCCAATCTGGCGGCGGGCGGGCGGGGAGTGGGCGTGGCGCTCAGCGAACGCGACCGCTGGCTGTGTGCCCAGGTCGGCCCCACCCTGCGGGACATGGGTTTGCTCTTCGTCGGTTTAGACGTGATCGGCGATTATCTGACCGAAATCAACGTCACCAGCCCTACTTGCGCGCGCGAACTGGATGCTCAATTTGGTCTGGATATTGGCGCCACGGTAATGGTAGCCATCGAACACCACTTGTCTTAACCCCTGCGCACCGCCCGCGCTCAACTATGATGAAGCCGTTCGTTATAATCGATAACACGTATAAGGAAAGACAATTAACGCTGGCGTTTATACTGGCGCTGATCGTCCATGCCGCGCTCATTCTAGGGGTCCGTTTCACTGTGCTACCGCCCCGTTCGCAAGAGCCGGTGTTAAGCTTGAATGTCACTTTGCTGGAACACGCTGGCGGCGAACCCGGCGCAGCGGCCGGCGCTCTAACGGAGTCGAAACCAGAACCGGAACCCAGCACTGCATTGCTCGACGAGCCTGCGCTATCGCAACCGATGACCTTGTCGCCTGTCAATGTTCAGCCCAGCGAAGCGCTACCGGCCAAAAGGCTGGCACCGGTAGCCGCGGTTCCCATTCCCAATCCGGCCAAAGCCGCCTTGCCAAGGCCGGAAAAATTGACACCGCCAAAACCGCCAAGCACCCCCGAACCTCCGCTAGCCGCAGCAGCGCCCAGCACGCCACCGGTTAGCAATCGGGCCGCGGCGGCGCCCGTCGCGCAAACAGCCTCGCCCACGCTCAGCGCCATCGACCTGATGAACCACGGCATACAAATGGCCCGCCTAGACTCCGCCAAACCTGAAGCCAACGGCAGCCGGGAAAAGCGCATCGATCAAGAATCCACGACCACGCTGGAAAAATTCTACATGCAGGCGTGGGAGCGTAAGGTTGAGCAGGTGGGCACCTTGAACTTTCCCGAAGAAGCACGGCGGCTCAACCTGACCACCGGCCCTATCCTAGATGTCGCCATCCGTGCCGATGGCGGAGTCCATAGTATTACTATCGTCCGCTCCTCCGGCCATGCCGAACTGGATAAAGCCGCGCGCCGGATTATCGAACTGGCAGCTCCTTACGCCGCGTTCCCCCCCGAACTGCGCCGCCAATATGATGTTTTGCATATCGTCCGCAAATGGAGGTTTGAACAAGGGCGGTTATTACAGAAATGAATGGGGGGCGGGCTTGTAAAGATAGCGGTCAGTCATAATACTATTGCTATGGGCGAATCCACGTATTTGACTAATCAATTCCTGATCGCCATGCCTGGCTTGGCGGATCCGAACTTTTTTCAAACTGTCACTTACATCAGCGAGCACAATGCTGCCGGCGCTTTAGGCATCGTGATCAATCGTCCCCTGCGCCTCACCCTAGGCGAACTGTTGGAACACCTGCAGATCACTCCAAGCCGTCCCGACATTGCCACCATGCCGGTCTACTCCGGTGGGCCGGTGCAACCCGAGCAGGGGTTCGTCGTGCATACTCCCTTGGGCCAATGGGGTTCCACACTGCGCGTTACCGATACCATCGGCATCACCACATCCATGGATATTTTGCAGGCGCTAGCGCGCGACCAGGGACCGGAGCAGCTATTGGTCGCCCTGGGCTACGCCGGCTGGGGGCAAGGCCAATTGGAACGGGAGATGGCGGAAAATGCCTGGCTGTGCGGTCCGATCGACCCTGCTGTCCTATTCCATACTCCCAGCGAGCAACGCTGGTCCGCAGCGGCGGCCCTCTTGGGAGTGGACCTGAATTTGCTATCCGGCGATGCTGGCCACGCTTAGTTTATTACCGATCCCGCGGTGACCAACTCTCGCACCTTGCTGGGTTTTGATTTTGGGCGCGCTCGCATTGGCGTGGCTGTCGGCCAGGAAGTCACCGCCACGGCACAGCCGCTAGCGATCCTGACCGCGCGAGCACAGCGCCCAGACTGGGATGCCATTGGCAAACTCATCGCCGAATGGCAACCGGATTTGCTGGTCGTGGGCATACCCTATCATGCCGATGGCAGCCACAGCGCCACTACCGCGGCCGCGTTGCGCTTTAGCCGGCAGTTGCAAGGCCGCTATCGACTGGTCGTAGCTACCGTCGATGAACGCCTATCCTCACGGGAAGCTGAACAGCGTAGCACCCGCCAGTCGCTGCCTGAAGCGCGGTCACGCCGAGGCCAAACTACCCTGGACCATGTAGCCGCGGCCGTGATCCTGGAAACGTGGTTCAACCAGTTTCAGCAACAGAGCGAAACGTCACATGCAAGTGGACACTGAACGCCTCCTTAACGCCATGGCCAGGGATCTCCAGAGGTTGCTGGAAGAACGCGGCATTGACCGCCCCACGCTGGTTGGTTTGCATACCGGCGGGGTTTGGATCGCCCAACGCTTGCAAACCCTGCTGGGCATCCCCGAAGCCTTGGGTAGCCTGGATATTTCCTTCTATCGGGACGACTTCAGCCGCCTGGGTATGCACCCCCAGGTCAAGCCATCCCACCTGCCCTTTGACGTGGATGGCCGCCATATAATTCTCGTCGATGATGTGCTCTACACGGGCCGCACCGTGCGCGCCGCCCTCAACGAACTCTTCGACTATGGCCGTCCCCGCTCCGTGCTGCTGGCGGCTTTGGTCGATCGCGGCGGCCGGGAATTACCCATCGAAGCCAATGTGGTTGGTACCCGCCTGACTTTGAGAACCGACGAAAACATCAAATTAAGCGGTCCCGAACCCTTGCAGCTCATATTGAAAAAGAAATTGTCATGAGCCTGGCCAATATCCAACTGGACAATCACGGGCGTCTACGTCACTTCCTGACTATCGAGGGACTGCAACGCCAGCACCTGGTAGAAATTCTGGACACTGCCGAGTCGCTGAGCGGGGTCGCGGAACGACGGGTGAAAAAGCTGCCTACCCTGCGCGGCAAAACCGTGGTTAACATGTTTTTCGAGTCCAGCACGCGTACCCGCACCACCTTCGAACTGGCCGCCAAGCGCCTATCGGCAGACGTGCTGAACCTCAGTATCAGCACCTCTTCCACGGTCAAGGGCGAAACTCTGCTGGACACCCTGCGCAACATCGAGGCGATGCAGTGCGATATGTTCGTCGTTCGCCACGCGCAGAGCGGTACGGCGGAATTCATCGCCCGCCACGTCAAGCCTCACATCGCGGTGCTGAACGCCGGCGACGGTCGCCATGCCCATCCCACGCAGGCCATGCTGGACGTATTCACCATCCGCCGCCACAAACCGGATTTCGCGAATCTGCGGGTCGCCATCGTCGGCGATATTCTGCATTCGCGGGTCGCCCGCTCCCAGATCCATGCGCTCAATATCCTCGGCGCCGGCGAAATACGGGTGGTAGCCCCCAAAACGCTACTGCCGGCCTGCGTTGAAACCTTGGGCGTGCAGGTCTTTCACGATCTACAGCCGGGACTGCGCGATGCGGACGTAATTATCATGCTGCGTTTGCAGCGGGAACGCATGCAAGGGGCGCTGTTACCCAGCGCCCAGGAATATTATCAGCAATACGGCCTGACCGAAGAACGGCTGGCTTTAGCCAATCCTGATGCCCTTATTATGCATCCTGGTCCCATCAATCGGGGCATGGAAATAGATTCTGCGGTGGCCGACGGCCCCCGCTCGGTGATCCTGGAGCAAGTCACCAATGGCATCGCCGTGCGCATGGCCATCATGTCCATCACCTTGGGCACGCACACTCACCCGTTTAGAGAAGACACCTGATGCGCATCGCGATTCGCGGCGGCCGGTTCGTCGATCCCGCCAACGGCATCGATGCCGTAACCGATTTGTTCATCGCTGAACAGCGCGTAGCATACCTCAGCCGTGCCCCGGATGGCTTTCATCCGGACCGGGAGATCGACGCCGGGGGCCTGGTGGTGTGCCCGGGCCTGATCGACCTTTGCGCCCGGTTGCGGGAACCCGGGCAGGAACACAAGGCCACTATCGCCAGTGAAACCCGCGCCGCCGCCGCGGGTGGCATCACCACCCTGGTCTGCCCACCGGATACCGATCCGGTTGTAGACGAAACGGCGGTTGTGGAATTGATACGCCGTCGGGCCAAAGCCGCCGGGTTTGCCCGCGTGCTTATCGTTGGCGCGCTCACTCGCGGGCTGGCGGGCGAGCAACTAGCCGAAATGGCCGCCCTCAAGGAGGCCGGTTGTGTGGGGGTTGGCAACGCGGCCAAACCGATCATCAACACCCTGGTACTGCGCCGCAGTCTGGAATACGCTGCCACGTATGGCCTGACCGTGTTTCTTACCCCAGCCGACCCCTGGCTTTCCGCCGGCGGTTGCGCCCATGAGGGTAGGGTAGCAACTCGCTTAGGGTTGTCCGGTGTGCCGGTTGCGGCCGAGACCACCATCGTCGCCCGCGATCTGGCCTTGCTCGCGGAGATCGACGTACGCGCCCACTTTTGCCACCTGTCCAGCGCCCGGGCCGTGGAGATGATCGCGCAAGCCCAGGCCCAGGGTTTGCCGGTAACAGCCGATGTCAGCGCCCATCATCTGCACCTTACCGAGCTGGATCTGGGCCGTTTCGACAGCCTGGCGCATGTCCTGCCCCCCCTGCGCAGCCAGCACGACCGGGACGGCCTGCGCGCCGGGTTGGCCAGCGGGGTGATCGCCGCCATCTGCTCCGATCACCAACCTCATGAGGTGGACGCCAAGGAGGCACCGTTCAGCGATACCGAACCCGGCATCTCCGGTCTGGAAACCCTGCTGGCCTTGGGTCTGCGCCTGGTGGAGGATGGCACATTACCCCTGACGGATGCCATCGAACGCCTCACTGCGGGCCCTGCCCGCATCCTGGGACTGGAGACCGGCCATCTGGGCGTAGGCGCCGTGGCCGACGTGTGCCTATTCAATCCCCATCATATCTGGTCCCTGGAACCCCGCACCATGACCAGCCGCGGCCATAACAGCCCTTTTCTGGGCTGGGAATTTCGGGGCCTGGTAACTCACACCCTGCTGGCTGGTCGACTGGTCTATGAAGCCCCAACCTGACTCCATGCAAGACATCATTGAAACTGGCCATGTCTTGTCTACGAACCCATGCCCAAGTGGCTACACGCTGTTACGCATCGCAGGGCCGGAGATCGCCGGGCGCATCCGTTCGGGCCACCACCCTGCGGATAAACGGTCGGTCCTGGACCGTCATGCGGGGGCCGCAGTCGCTTGGGTAGAATGCCTACAACACGCCACCGAACCGTCGCCGGTGGGCGCACAAGTAACCATGGGCTGATGTGATCTCACCTGCTAGGTTTGGCGGAAAGCGGCAGGATTCTTAGACTTGGACATGGCGTCCTCACGGCTGACGAGGCCAGCCTTAAACAGTTGCAACAGGTGCTGATCCAGGGTCTGCATACCATAAGACTGGCCAGTCTGAATGGATGAATACATCTGCGCCACCTTATCCTCCCGGATGAGGTTGCGGATAGCCGAAGTTCCGATCATGATCTCCCAGGCGGCAATACGCCCACCGCCTCTCCGCTTCAGCAGGGCCTGGGAAACGACCGCTTGCAGAGATTCGGAGAGCATCGAGCGCACCAGGGATTTCTCGCCCGCCGGGAAAACATCGATGATCCGGTCGATGGTCTTGGGGGCGGAGCTGGTATGCAGGGTGCCAAACACCAGATGGCCGGTCTCGGCGGCAGTAAGCGCCAGGCGAATGGTTTCCAAATCGCGCATTTCGCCCACCAGGATAATATCCGGGTCCTCGCGCAGGGCCGAGCGCAGGGCCTCGTTAAACCCCAGGGTATCGCGGTGCACCTCGCGTTGGTTAATCAGGCATTTATTGCTCTCGTGGACGAATTCGATGGGGTCCTCGACAGTCAGGATGTGACCGTACTCGGTTTTGTTCTTGTAGTCGATCATGGCCGCCAGGGTGGTGGATTTGCCCGATCCGGTAGGGCCGGTCACCAGAACCAAGCCTCGCGGCACGTTGATCATGTCCCGGAATACCTGGGTACACCCCAGATCATCCAGGCTCAAGATCTTGGTGGGAATGGTCCTGAACACAGCGCCGGCGCCACGATTATGGTTAAAGGCATTGACACGGAAGCGGGCAAGCTTGGGAACCTCGAAGGAAAAGTCGCATTCCAGATATTCGTCGTAATCCTTGCGTTGCTTATCATTCATAATGTCATAGATCAGCGAATGCACCTCCTTATGCTCCAACGCCGGGAGGTTGATGCGGCGAATGTCACCGTCCACCCGGATTATGGGCGGCAAGCCGGCGGACAAGTGCAGGTCCGAGGCGTTATTTTTTACGGAAAATGTCAACAAGTCGTCCAGATTCATAATCGTTTCCTTATTATACAGCCGGCTAGCAGCAGCTCCGCTGACCACCCGCATGATCTTAGGATTATCAAAAACTATACGCAAGCATGCGCCATACACCAACTGTGCCAAACCTCAGGGAACCAAGCATGGCTAATCTGGCTGAACGGCTAAGCACCGTACTCGCCCGCCTACGGGACGCCGAACGATGCTATCACCGGCCATCCGGCACGGTGGCCTTGTTGGCGGTGAGCAAGACCAAACCCGCCGCGGTGATCGCCGCGCTGGCGGCCGCGGGCCAGCGCCAGTTTGGGGAGAGTTATCTGCGAGAAGCTCTGGAAAAGATCGAGGCGCTGCGGCAGCTGGATTTGGAATGGCATTTCATCGGTCCCCTGCAATCCAACAAGACTCGTGGCATCGCCGAAAACTTCGCCTGGGTGCACAGCCTGGACCGCCTGAAGCTTGCCCAACGGCTGAGCGAGCAGCGCCCGGAGACGCTGCCTGCCTTGAATATCTGCCTACAGGTCAACATCAGCGGTGAAGCCAGCAAGCGTGGTCTTAACGCTGTGGAACTCGCCGATGTCGCCCATGCCGTGGCCGAGTTGCCGCGTTTACGCTTGCGTGGCTTGATGGCGATCCCGGCCCCCAGCGCGGATTTTGTCGCACAGCGCACTTCGTTTGCCCACTTGCGGGAACTGCAAGGAGCGCTCATCGCGACCGGCGTCGAGCTGGATACGTTGTCCATGGGCATGTCTGATGACCTGGAAGCCGCCATTGCCGAAGGGGCCACCATCGTGCGAGTGGGGACCGCCATTTTCGGTCCCCGCGCCGGATAGAAAAAATCGCGTCTCCCCCAGTGGCTCCAACAGGGTTCAAATCATCAAAGCGCGCCGGTATCGGAGGTGTATTCCCTGAGTATTTTTTCCGTCTTCGCCTCATGGATCTTATTGATCAATTTGCTTGCTTCGAACTCGTCCCGCAGCGTTTTGGCAAGCGTGAAGGTGGACCCCACCAAAAAGAGTGTGCCCATGGCAAGATAGCCTTTTACCCATAAGTCCGTTGGCAGAAAGAAAATACCGATCCCCATCGCCAGGGCGGAAAGACCGAAAGAGGCTTTAACGAAAAACATCCATGACTGGGAATTTTGTTGCGTGACCTGGATTGGTTCCATGGTATTTCTCCTTACTGGGTGGTTATCGACGTCGACTGGTCGCTGTCAATACTGGGTCATATGTCCTACTATGGGCACTCCTGAATCTTCCTCCTCAAGGCCGCCAATTCCTCGGCGACTTTCATTTTAGTTTCCATGTCGAGAAATTCCCGTTCCAGCGGAGCGTGGTCATCCATGACCTCGGCGATGGCCTGAGCTTGCGCCTCCGCTTCGGCGACCCGGTCTTCCATGTGGGCAAATCTTGCCTGCGTTTCCAGACTATCCTGAAAATTTATCAGGGTCTTGCTCAGAGATTGCTGAGCCCTGGCCGCGCGCTGACGGGCAATCAGCCCGGTACGCCGGCGGCAAGCCTCGATCTTTTTCGCCTCCAGCGCCATGAGCTGTTCCTTTAGTTTTTCGCTGGTACTTTTCGCCGCTGCCCACGACGGCGCAAGACCTTCGGCAATGCGCTCGTGGTCGAGCTTGCGGGCCAATGCCGTTCCAGCCAGATCTTCCTGGCCGTGCCGCAAGGCATATTCAGCCTTGCTGGTCCAGGTACCGCTCTTGGCGCGGTGTTCCTGAAGCTGATTGAAAAGCTGTTTTTCACTGGCAATGGTACTGATCACCGCCACTTTTGCGTCCCGGATATTGTCTTCCATTTCACGGATGATCTGTTTCAGCATACGTTCAGGATCCTCGGCCTGATCCACCATATGATGTAAATTGGCTCTCAACAAGTCATTGATACGTTGAATGATAGTTGCCATGTTGCTCTCTACAAGTTGGATGTGATTGATGAATGGCGGCAACCCCTCGGCTAGGCAGAACTGAGTTTGTTCCCGGCTGAGAGATTCTTATACGCTGAAATTAAGCAAATTATGCGCCAATCAATAATTTATAAGTAAGATATTATTTATTAAATTATTTTTTTAAATTAATCAAAGCTGCCGGAAACCTTACGAAGGCACTGCCTATCATTTTTTGCATGATACATATACATTTTTTGTATTATCCAGTTTTTTCATGCGCTGTTATTTGAACAGGATCACGGTATCGTGCGTCAAAAAACCGAACTCGACCCTGCAGACCGGGAATTTTTCTCCCTGGTGGCCGCTGCCATCTTCACCAACCCGTTTAGCGTGGAGCGGGCCAAGATCGAGGCGGTGGTAGCGCCGGGCGCGCTCCTGGAGCACGGCAGCGAACACCTCTTCACTGCGCTGATTCCAGCCCTGGACGAGCGGTTCGTTAAGCTTGCGCGTCACGGGGCGGACACCATCCTGCCCTTTCATGGCGAAGATCGAAAGCTTCTGGAACACGCTTTCCTGTTCCACGCCTATCACCGCTTTGTCACCGCCCTGGACGCGCTGATCGAGACCGAATTGGTTCATCCGGGTACTCCACCTGAGGCGCTATTTGCCGACGAGGCGATTGCCATTTTGCGGTCCAGAGGCTTTTCTGATCGGGATGCCTTGCGTTACTTCGGGCTCTTCTATCAGCTCCGGCGCGCCTACTATTTCATCATTCGCTCGCTGGTAGGAGTCAGTTCCTCCATGCGGAAGCTGCGCTTTGCGCTGTGGAACAATGTCTTTACCCACGACGCCCGCACCTATGACCGCTATCTGTGGAATCGCATGGAGGATTTTTCCACCCTGCTGCTCGGAGAAACAGGCACCGGCAAGGGAACGGCGGCGGGGGCCATCGGGCGGTCAGTCTACATTCCCTTCGATCCAGTCAGCAAGCGGTTCCGCCACAGCTTTACCGATACCTTTATTGCCATCAACCTGTCCGAATTTCCTGAGAGTCTCATCGAATCGGAACTTTTTGGCCATCGCAAGGGCGCGTTCACGGGTGCGGTGGATAACCATAAGGGTGTGTTTGAACTCTGCAGCCCCTACGGGTCGCTGTTTTTAGACGAAATCGGCGATGCCAGCCTGAATGTGCAAATAAAACTCCTGCGGGTACTGCAAGAGCGGACGTTCACCCCGGTGGGCAGCCACCAACCGCTGCGTTTCTCCGGGCGGGTAATCGCCGCCACCAACCGTCCGGTCGGTGATTTGCGCAAATATGGCAAGTTGCGGGATGATTTCTTTTACCGGTTGTGCTCGGACATCATCATTGTGCCCCCGTTGCGCGAGCGCCTCCGGGAATCAGCCGAGGAGCTGGATCTGCTGGTGCGGTCACTGGTGGAACGTATGACGGGTCAAGACCGCCCAGAATTGACTGGGATGGTCTTGGCTATCATGAAGCGAGATGTGTCGCCCGACTATCCCTGGCCTGGCAATGTCCGCGAATTGGAGCAGGCGGTACGGCGGATATTGCTGACCCGACGTTACGAGAGTGATTTTCCGGCTGCCGCGATGAGCCCTGACGACGAGTTTCTGCGGCAGTTGCAGGCAGGTGAACTGGATGTACGGACATTGATTGGTCATTACTGCACCCTGCTATACCGGCGCTTTGGCAACTTCGAGGAAGTGGCCCGGCGCACCGGGTTGGACCGGCGTACCGTCAAAAAGCACCTGCGAACTTCATCCAGCACCCAGTAGATCGCTCCTGAAATATCGCCGCGATGGTGGCGTTTCCGCTCTCTTAAGGAGACGGGTTGCAGCGCCCGGAACGTTTCCGACCCAGACATCGGGGTTGCTCGGCTTAACCCGTTTCAGGTTTAAGGTCCCTGGCGAGCAGCGCCTCCACGGCCTGGCGCGGGTCCCGCCCTTGGTCCAGCACCTGATCTACCTGTTCGGTGATGGGCATTTCCACGCGGTAACGGCGGGCCAGCCTCATGATCTCCCGGGTCGTAACGATGCCCTCCACCACCTGGCCAATGGCGGCGCAGGCTTCCGCTTCGGGCTGGCCCCGACCGATGGCCAGCCCGAAGCGGCGGTTGCGGGACTGATCATCGGTGCAGGTTAGCACCAGATCGCCGATGCCTGCCAAGCCCATGAAGGTCTCCCGGCGGCCACCCACCACCTCGCCAAGGCGCACCATCTCCGCGAGGCCCCGGGTGATTAGCGCAGCCCGGGCGTTGGCGCCAAAACCCAGGCCATCTGACACGCCAACGGCAATAGCCAGGACGTTTTTAACCGCCCCGCCCAGTTCCACACCGATCACGTCCTCACTGGTGTAAGCGCGCAGGTTGGAGCCATGCAGTAAAGCCGCCACTTGACGGGCATAGCCAACTTCACGCGAGGCCACGGTGACGGCGGTGGGCATGCCGACGGCTACTTCGCGGGCGAAACTGGGACCGGATATTACCGCGGCGGGCCAGTTCTCGCCCAGGAGTTGCGCCGTGACCTGATGCAGAAAGCGCCCACTGCCATGCTCCAGTCCCTTGGTGGCCCAGGCAATGCCCGTATTAACGTCCAGGTGGGGTTTGACACGAGCCAGGGTTTCACCATAAGCATGGCTGGGTACCGCGATCAAAACGATAGCGGACCTCCCCCCTGCCGCGGCCAGGTCCGGTTCGACCGTCAGGCCGGCGGGGAAAGCGCAGCCCGGCAGGTAGCGACGGTTTTCCCGGTCATGGCGCAATCGCGCTACCTGCTCGGAATGATGGCTCCACAGCCGGACTGCATGACCATTGCGAGACAGTAACAGGGCCAAAGCCGTGCCCCAGGAGCCTGCGCCCAGTACCGCGACGGTGGTGGCCATGGGCTAGTGCTTGGCTCCAGTCTGCTGGGCCTGCCGGGATTGCAGGCGCTGCAAATGGAGGGCGTCAAAATTGATAGGGCTCAATAACAGCGGCGGGAAGCCGCCCTTGCTGACCATCGAGGCGAGCACCTCGCGGGCGAAGGGGAACAAGGTGTTGGGGCAAAACGCGCCCAGCACATGCCCTAACTGTTCATCAGTAAAACCCTGGACAGTGAAAATTCCGGCCTGCTGTATCTCCACGAGATAGGCGGTCTTTTCACCCAGTTTGGCGGTCACCGTCAGGGTAAGCACAACCTCGTAAACATAATCGGCAAGCTGCTCCGAAGCATTGTCAAGCTGTACGCTGGTCTCAGGTTGCCACTGCTCGGTGAAAATCATGGGCGAATTAGGGGTCTCCAGAGAAACATCCTTGAGATAGATCTTCTGGATTTCAAGCTGCTGTGAGGGCGTTTCGTCGCTCATTACGATTCCTTGGGTTTGTGTTGAGTTGGAATCGTGTCTTATACCTGGACACTGGCCATGACGCAAAGCCTTGCCCTGTTCTAAGCACCTGCGCGCGCAGTTAACCTCGCGCTTTCGGCTTCAGGGACTGATGAATGCCTTAACGTTTATTGAGCAGTGGATCCAGCCCACCGCGCGCATCCAGGGCCGATAAATCATCGAACCCACCCACATGCAGTGCGTCGATGAAGATCTGCGGAACGGTATGCCGGTGGCTGCGCTCGGTCATTTCCTCCCAAATACTGTAATCACTATCCACATCCATGATCGTGTATTGCACCCCCTTGTCATCCAACAAGTCCCGGGCCGCTCGGCAATATGGGCAGTATGTGGAGGCATACATCATGATATTTACCATCTCAAAACTCTCCAAGAATACGGCGCCTCTATTTCTTGCGGATAGGCAGATTGGCGGTCTGCCAGGCGGGCAAGCCGCCGCTCAGCGTGTATACCGTTTCAAAACCGTTCTTTTTGAGTAATGCGCAAGCCCCATTGGAACTGACGTCGGACCGGCAATAGACGATGATCGGTTTGCCCTTGAATTTCTCCAGCTCGCCCAGGCGAGTCGCCAGGTTATTCAGCGGGATGTTACGGGCGTCTGGGACATGGCCTGCCTTATAATCGCCACTGTCGCGGATATCCAACACCACCGCATCCTGGTGATTGATGAGTGGCAATGCCTGACTGGGATCGATGTTTTTAACGCCGCGGACTCTGCGGATGATCTCATTGCCAATCAACAGACCGAGGATAACGACTAGAGCCGCGAACAACAGCAAATTTTTGAGGGCGAATTCGATGAATTGCTGCATGGGATTCCTTGAAGGGGAGTTGCATAGCGGGTTTAGGATTTTCTAACGCCCAGTTTCCACAGTATGATTTCTGCTGGACAAAAGCGGGTAAACCCGCTTTGGAACAAATTAAGCCCCACGAAGGCAGTAACCCACAACCAGTAGACGCTGTGGTAGAAAGGGCTCGCTGGGGCGCCCAGGGCTAGGGACAATAGCACAAAAAAGCCGGCCACGATGCGTATCATGCGTTCGCTATTCATGAAGTTCTTTTTACCGATTGGCAGTAATTACCTAACTCCCGAAAGAATATGCTTAACCCTGCGAGCAAAATACCTCCCGCATCATGCTAATGAGGCGCAAGGTGCGGGTGTCGCCTACCCGGTAGTAGACGCGATTGCCATCTTTGCGGGAAGCCAGTATGCCCTTGTCACGGAGGATGGCCAGATGCTGGGAAATGTTGCTTTGCGAGGTACCTACGTGCTCGACAATGTCCTGTACGCTGACTTCCTGACTGCCCAGAGTGCAGAGAATCTTCAAACGCAAGGGATGCGACATGGCCTTGAGAGAACGCGAGGCGCGCTCGATATCTTCGTCCCTGGTCATCAGATAATCAGTGTCAGCGATCATAGTGTCCGCTCCCGTTAGCTCACGGTCGCAACCGGCATACTCGTTATTTATCACAAGAGGAGCTCTGTCGAAGCTTTTTGGGAAAATAAGCATACATTAATATACACCGATTGAGAAGTTGGAGCGGCAGTGTGTGCTAGACCTGGCGCGGGAGAAACGCCAACCGCAACGCGTTTGTGAAATAAGGGGTTTAAGCGTGTTATCATTTGCTTATGAATTTATTCCCTGCCCTATCGGCACGTTCCGCAAATAACGCGGCGCTGTCTGACAATCACAGGGACTGCTTTACCAATCCATCGTTAACCAACCTATTGGGATTTTGCGAGGAGATAGTTTATGTATAAAATCGTATTGATCCGTCACGGCGAAAGCCAGTGGAATAAGGAAAACCGTTTCACCGGCTGGTATGACGTGGACCTGTCCGACAAGGGTCGCGAAGAAGCGAAGAAAGGTGGGCAGGTACTCCAGAAAGAAGGCTATGGCTTTGACATCGCTTTCACGTCCGTACTCAAGCGCGCGATCCGGACCTTGTGGTTGGTGCTGGATGAAATGGACCTGATGTGGATTCCGGTCCATCGTAGCTGGCGACTCAACGAGCGGCACTATGGCGGGCTACAGGGTCTGAACAAGGCGGAAACGGCCGCCAAACACGGCGAAGATCAAGTGCTGATCTGGCGTCGCAGTTTTGACATCCCACCGCCCGAACTGGAGGCGAGCGACCCGCGCTCTCCAGGCAGCGACCCTCGCTATGCCGACCTCGACCCCCTGGTTCTGCCCCACACCGAGAGCCTTAAAACGACCATCGTGCGCGTTATGCCTTACTGGCACGATATGATTGTACCCGCTATTCGCTCCGGTAAGCGGGTGCTCGTTGCGGCTCACGGCAACAGCCTGCGGGCGCTCGTGAAATACCTGGATGGCATCTCCGACGAAGAAATCGTGGGACTGAATATTCCTACCGGCATACCGCTGATCTACGAACTCGACCAGAACCTGCGTCCGACTAATCGCTACTACCTGGGCGATCCCGAGGAGATCAGGAAGCTCATGGAAGCCGTGGCCAATCAGGGCAAGGCGAAATAATAGGTACTGATGCCGAAAATAGTCCTATCGGGAACGTTCGGGCTGGTTGTGAATTAGGCAGTCGGTAGATCTATGATTTACCGGCCCGCGCTTGGCGCTCATCGTAAATCCCAGGTATTTATTCACCCACGGCAACTTCCTTGCGAATTCGTTTTCCATAGGATTACAGTTAAACGAATGAAATTTACTGGAGTCAATTGATGAGCGCTGCAATCCGTAACGGCCTGTTACTGGCACTGGGTCTGATAGTGGGGGTTTCCTTTACCGCTAATCACCATGTCTGGGCCGACCGGAAACCTGCCGGCGGTAGTGAGCTGCCGCTGAACGAATTGCGTAATTTTACGGAGGCCATCGAGCGCGTCAAACAGGACTATGTGGAGACGATTGACGACAAGAAGCTGCTAGAGAATGCCATACGGGGCATGCTGAGTGGGCTGGACCCACATTCCGCCTACCTGGATGAGGATGCCTTTAAGGACTTGCAAGTAGGCACTTCCGGCGAGTTTGGCGGGCTTGGCATCGAGGTCGGACTGGAAGACGGTTTCATCAAGGTTATCTCCCCCATCGACGACACGCCGGCTCAACGGGCGGGCGTGCGTGCCGGCGACTTGATCATTCGCCTGGACGATACGCCGGTAAAAGGTATGGCCCTGAATGACGCGGTGAAACTGATGCGCGGCAAACCGAACACCAAGGTCGTCTTGACCATTGTCCGTGAGGGAGAACAAAAACCCATTAAAATCACTGTTGTCCGCGATGTTATCCAGGTAAAAAGCGTGAAAAGCCGCCTCCTGGAGCCGGGTTATGGGTATGTGCGGGTCGCCCAGTTCCAATCCAATACGACCGCGAACCTGAACGAAGCCCTGGATGACCTCAAGAAACAAAACGCTGCGCCTCTGAAGGGGCTCATCATGGACCTGCGCAACAATCCCGGCGGCGTCCTCAATGCAGCCGTGGAGGTCGCCGATATCTTCTTGGATAAAGGCACAGTCGTTTACACACAGGGACGCGGCAAAGATTCCCAGCAACGCTTCAATGCGACCCCAGGCGATTCGCTGAAAGGAGCGCCCATGGTGGTATTGATTAACGGCGGTTCGGCCTCTGCCTCTGAAATTGTCGCCGGCGCCCTGCAAGACCATCATCGGGCTATCACCATGGGTGAGAAGAGCTTTGGCAAAGGTTCAGTTCAAACCATTCTACCTTTGCCCAACAGCACCGCCTTGAAATTGACCACCGCGCTTTACTACACGCCCAATGGCCGCTCTATCCAGGCGGAAGGGATTGAACCCGATATCGTGCTGCAGAAGCTAATGCTCTCCGAAGCCGAAACCACCGATTTGAATCTCCTCAAGGAAGCCGACTTGTCGGGCCATCTTAAGAATGGCAGTAAAAAAGACGGCATACCTGCCGACAAGGCTGGTGGAACTGTCAAGGAACCAAGCTCGGAGCAGGAACCGCTGCTACGCAGCGATTACCAACTCTATGAGGCCCTCAATCTTCTCAAGGGCCTGGCTTTGTTGCAGGAGCGCGGCAAAGGTTAATGAGCGGGAGCTAATCGCTCCGCTCTATGACAAGCCTTCGCCCCACCCTAAGGGGATGGGCGGCACGGCTTATTTTATGAGGATAAACGGCATGGCAACGGTGCTTGTTCCCCTCGCTCAGGGCTGTGAAGAACTGGAAGCCGTCACCATTATCGACCTGCTGCGCCGGGCCGAGGTGACCGTGGTAGTCGCAGGCTTGGTAACTGGGCCGGTCACCGCCTCCCGGGGGGTAATTCTGATGCCGGACTTTACTCTCGACGAGGTGATTACGCACGACTTCGACATGGTCGTGCTGCCCGGCGGCGTGGGTGGCGCTCAACGCCTGGAAGCGGACGGTCGGATCACCGACATCTTGCGCCGCATGGCCGCCGCTGGTCGCTATACCGCCGCCATCTGCGCCGCCCCCAAGGTGCTAGCCGCCGCCGGCCTGCTGGAGGGTCGCCAAGCCACCGCCTATCCGGGTATTTTGGACGGGATTGCGGGTCTCGATCTTAGCACCGCCGCCGTGGTCAGGGACGGTGCGGTCATTACCTCGCGTGGTCCCGGCACCGCCATGGACTTCGCCCTGACGCTGGTGGAACTGCTGTGCGGCCGGGCCAAGCGGGAAACCGTGGAAGCGGCCTTGCAACGCGCCTGAGCGGCTATCAGGAATCCGTGGGCCAGGCACTGATCAGCAACAGCGCCCCCAGTCCTCCTAGCACCCAGGTCAGCAAGGGCGCCTCGCCCAGCATGGAGGGATGAAACCCATCCAGGCCCAGGATGATGGCGGCACTGACGATCAGGGCCGCCCCTATTGAGGCATGAAAGCTGCGCCGGCTGGCCTTGCGGATTTCCCGGCGCAAATGCTCCATTTCCTGACGCGGGAATTGCACCTTGATCTCGCCGGTATTGGCCTGGCGCAACAATCCCTGGATCAGGTTGGGCAGGTCCGGGAGTTGATCCGCCCAGCGCGGCAGGTTGAACTTGAGCTTGTTAGCCATGGCTACAGGGCCCACCCGATCCTTCATCCAGTTTTCCAGAAACGGCTTGGCCGTCTTCCATAAATCCAGATCTGGGTCCAACTGCCGGCCCAGCCCCTCGATGTTGAGCAACGTCTTCTGCAGCAGCACCAGTTGTGGCTGCACTTCCATATTGAAGCGCCGGGCGGTCTGGAACAGGGTGAGCAGAAAACCGCCGAAGGAGATGTCCTTCAGGGGACGGTCGAAGATCGGCTCGCAGACGGTGCGGATCGCGGATTCGAATTCATCCACACGGGTCTCCGGGGGCACCCAGCCAGATTCGATATGCAATTCCGCCACCCGCCGGTAGTCCCGGTAAAAGAAAGCCAGAATGTTCTCGGCCAGATAGTGCTGGTCGTTGGGGCTGAGCGTGCCCATGATGCCAAAGTCCACGGCGATGTAGACGGGGTCATCGGGGTCGGTGGCATCCACGAAGATATTGCCGGGGTGCATGTCGGCGTGAAAGAAGCTATCCCGGAACACTTGGGTGAAAAAGAGTTCCACCCCCCGCTCCGAGAGTTTCTTCATATTCACCCCGCGGCGCTTGAGTTCCCCGATATCGCCGACAGGGATGCCACGGATGCGCTCCATGACCAACACATTGCGACGGGTCTGGGGCCAGTGAATCGCTGGAATATAGAGGATTCTGGATTCGCTGAAGTTGCGCTTGAGCTGGCTGGCGTTGGCGGCCTCCCGGATCAGATCCAGTTCGTCGAACACGGTTTTCTCATACTCCGCTACCACTTCGCGGGGGCGCAGCCGGTGGCCTTCTTTCCAATAGCGCTCGGCCAGCATGGCGATGATATACAGCAGATCGATGTCACGGCGGATGGTCTTTTCAATGTTGGGACGCACCACTTTGACGACCACTTCGCCGCCATCCAGGAGGCGCGCCAAGTGGACCTGGGCAATGGAGGCCGAGGCCAGCGGTTGCTCCTGAAATTCGCTGAAGATGGTATGCAGCGGCTGGCCGTAGGCTTTTTCCATGATGGCGCGGGCTTCCAAACCTGGAAAGGGCGGCACCCGGTCCTGCAATCTGGCGAGTTCCAGGGCAATATCATCGGGCAGCAGGTCGCGTCGGGTGGACAGCATTTGCCCAAATTTTACGAAGATGGGTCCCAGATCTTCCAGGGTGAGGCGGATACGCTCGCCGCGGGATTGTTTCGAGGGGCTACGCACCCAGTTCCAGGGCAGCAGATGGCGCAGGAAGCCGATGGGGCGAAACAAGTGGGTGGCCAGAATGATGTCGTCCAGGCCATGGCGCACCAGCACGAGATTGATATGGAGCAGGCGTAGCGCCTGGGTGGGCAGAAACATTGGCTCAAGCAGTCGGCAGCGTCAAAGCAAGATGCTCGTAAAAGATGTCAGGTGCGTTGCGGGGAAGACTGGGCCGCGGCTTCTTGCAAGCGGCGGATGCGAGCCTCCAGACGGTCGGTGTCGCTGCGCAGGTTATCCACGGCATCGAGAAAGTCCGCCACGGCGCTCTGGGTGGGCAGTTCCCTGATTTCTTGCTGGAGGTATTCGGTGGCATCCTGGGAGAGCGTATCCAGCGCCTGCTGGCCCCAGGCCCTAAATCCACGCAAGGTGCTGCCAACCTGGTGAGCGGCTGCGTCCCCCATCCAGCGAGAGAGCTGCTCCTCCCAGTCGATATCGACAGCGGCCAGCAGATCCTGAAAGGCTTTGCCAAGATGGATATCGCCTTGGACCTCAACTCCCGAATCCAGAGCACCGCGCGCGCCCCGGCTGGCTTGGCGAGCGAAGGCCAGAGGCGTACCGCGGATCAGCACATCCGGGACACCGGTATAACTGTCGACGACCCGTATGGTGTCGGTCCCGGGCAGCAGATAGGCGGTGAAGCGCAGCCCGCCCAGGGGTGCGCCCGCAGTCAGCGCACTGGCGGGCGGCGCGAACAGCACTTCCAGGCCAACCACCTTACCGCTCAGTGCCGCAACCTTGGGCAGAGCGGCAGGATCCAGCCGCAGATAACGATTCAGCGCCATTTCAATGGCGCTGACTACAAGCAGGGAGGGGGACATCGCGGTTCCTTGTTCAATTCATGACCAAGGCTTGCGGCTCGCCTCTCAATCTCCGTCAAAAGCCTCGGAAACAGACGATACGGGGCATCGCTCAAAGCTTGTAACCCCGGTGCGCGGCGACGATGCCGCCAGTCATATTGAAATACTCGCAACGCTCGAAACCAGCTTGTTTCATCATCCCGCGCAAGGTTTCCTGGTCCGGGTGCATGCGGATGGACTCAGCCAGATAGCGATAACTGTCGGCATCTTTAGCCACCAATTTGCCCATGAGTGGCATAATCTTAAATGAGTATAGGTCATAGACCTGCTGCAGGGCCGGCACTGTGGGATGGGAGAATTCCAGAATGAGCACACATCCGCCCGGCTTGAGCGTCCGGTACATCGCGGCGAGGGCAATATCTTTGTGGGTTACATTGCGCAATCCAAAGGCGATGGTGATGCGATCGAAGGTATTGTCGGGAAACGGCAGGTATTCGGCGTCCGCCTGCACATAGGCCACGTTACCGATGATCCCGGCGTCGGTGAGGCGTTTGCGCCCCTCGCCGAGCATGGCGGCATTGATATCCACCAACAGGATCTGCCCTTGGGAGCCCACCAAGGGGGAGAGGCGGGTAGCCAGATCGCCGGTGCCACCGGCGAGGTCCAGCACCCGGTTGCCGGCCTTGACACCGGTAAGATTGATAGCGAAGCGTTTCCACAGACGGTGGATACCAAACGACATGAGGTCGTTCATCAAGTCGTATTTGCCGGCCACGGAGTCGAAGACCTCAGCCACCTTGCTCGCCTTCTCCTTGGCAGCTACGCGCTGGAAACCAAAATGCGTGGTTTCTTTTTTGTCCATGCGGCTACCCCTAAGCTTGCAACGGCTGGGATTGGCTGGGCGCTTTACGGTGATAACCCGCCTCGGCCAAGCGTTCCAGATAGCGCTGCCAGTTGTATTCCTGGTTGCTACCCAACTCATACAAGACATCCCAGGAATACAGGCCGGTATGATGGCCGTCGGTGAAGTCCAGCCGGACGGCATAGTTGCCAACGGGTTCGATGGCGGTGATATTGACATTCTCCTTGCCGAGTTGCAGAACCTCCTGGCCGGGCCCATGGCCGCGTACCTCCGCCGAGGGCGAATACACCCGCAGGTATTCGCAGGGCAACTTGAAATGCGCCCCATCCTCGAAGCTGATCTCCAGGATACGGGACGCCTGATGCAGTTTGATATCCGTGGGTCTTATGGTCATGTGCGTCGTCCTCAAAGGATATAGCGGGTCAAATCCTCATCCTTAAGCAAGGCGCCCAGATGAGAGTCCACGTAGGACCGATCCACCGTGATGGCCTCACCGGCGCGGTCCGGTGCCTCGAAGGATACCACCTCCAGCAGGCGCTCCATCACCGTATGCAGGCGGCGGGCGCCGATGTTCTCAGTGCGCTCGTTGACCTGAAAGGCCACTTCAGCGATGCGCCGCACCCCATCCACGGCGAAGTTCAGCGTAACATTCTCGGTGGCCAGCAAGGCGCTGTACTGCTCGGTCAGCGAAGCGTCCGGTTCGGTGAGGATGCGCACGAAGTCCTCGGTGGAAAGCGCGCTCAGTTCTACCCGAATGGGCAAACGGCCTTGCAGCTCGGGGATCAGATCGGAGGGCTTGGCCAGGTGAAAGGCACCGGAGGCGATAAATAGAATGTGATCGGTCTTGATGGTGCCATATTTGGTGGTGACGGTACAGCCCTCCACCAGCGGCAACAGATCGCGCTGCACACCTTCCCGCGACACATCCGGACCACCGTATTCGCCGCGCTTGGCCACCTTGTCCAGTTCGTCGAGGAAAACGATGCCATTCTGCTCCACGGTTTGCAGGGCGCGCAGCTTCAGATCTTCCTCATTGACCATCTTGGCCGCCTCTTCCTCCTGGAGGATCGTGAGGGCGTCCTTAACCTTGAGTTTGCGGGTCTTGGTGCGGCCGCTGGCCAGATTCTGAAACATAGACTGTAACTGGCTGGTCATCTCTTCCATGCCGGGCGGGGCCATGATCTCGACGCCAACGGGGCGGGCAGAAACTTCCACCTCGATCTCGCGCTCGTCCAGTTCACCCTTGAACAGTTTCTCGCGCATCTTCTGCCGGGTGTGCGAATGGTCCGGGGCGTCGGGTTCATTGGCGAAACCCACGCTGCGAGGACGCGGCAGCAGCACGTCCAAGATCCGCTCCTGGGCTGCCTCTTCGGCACGATGGCGGACCTTGCGCATTTCCTCCTCGCGCACCATTTTGATGGCCACATCCATCAAATCGCGGATGATGGATTCCACGTCCCGGCCCACATAACCTACTTCCGTGAATTTGGTGGCCTCCACTTTGATAAAGGGAGCATTCGCCAGCTTAGCCAGGCGACGGGCGATTTCAGTCTTGCCCACCCCCGTCGGACCGATCATGAGAATATTCTTGGGGGTGATCTCGTTGCGCAGTTCTTCGGGAACCTGCATGCGTCGCCAGCGGTTACGCAGGGCAATGGCTACGGAGCGCTTGGCGCTGTTCTGGCCGACGATATGCTTATCCAGTTCCTGGGCAATCTCGCGAGGTGTCATTGTCGTCTCGGACATGAATGGACTACCGGGGTTAGCGTGGGGTGCCGGGATTGGCAAGTTAGCGGGCGTCACCGCTAACCTACAACTCCTCAATGGTCAGGTTGTGATTGGTATAGATGCAGATGTCGGCGGCAATTTTCAAGGCCTGTTCAGCGATGGCGCGGGCGTCGAGTTCAGTATGCTCGAGCAGCGCCCGGGCAGCCGCCTGGGCAAAGGCGCCGCCAGAGCCGATCGCCGCCAGATCATGCTCCGGTTCAATGACGTCGCCGTTGCCGGAGACGATCAGGGTGACGGTGGGATCGGCAACGATGAGCAGGGCCTCCAAGCGACGCAGCATACGGTCGGTGCGCCAGTCCTTGGCGAGTTCCACAGCTGCCCGGGTGAGGTTACCGCTGTATTTTTCCAACTTGCCTTCGAAACGCTCGAACAGCGTGAACGCATCGGCGGTGCCCCCGGCAAAACCCGCGATGACTTTATCCTGATACAGGTGGCGCACCTTGCGGGCATTGCCTTTCATCACCGTATTGCCGAGGGTAACCTGGCCGTCACCGCCAATCACGACCTTGCCATTGCGGCGCACGGAAAGAATGGTGGTACCACGAAACTGCTCCATGATCGTTCAAGCCTCACGCATTTTTCAGGATTGTACACGATTTACAGGTTTCATTACGGACATAAAAAAACCCCGGTTAGGGGGGAACCGGGGCTAACTTGCACCCGGCTTAGAGAGCCGGGCCTTGAACCCACTCAGGGAGGAGAGCGGGTGAGCGTTGTAGAACGCTCACCGAGTAAGATTGATCTATTGCCAAAAAGTTCACTGACATGATACCCACCGGCGGCAACGCTAAACCGTGATTAGATCCACCGAGCAGCAAAGCAGAAAGCTCATCTGGGGATAGCTTAGGCGTTATGCTGTTCATAGAATAACAGCCACTGCATTAATGAGGTATCGTGGAGTAAAGATGACGCAATCCTCTCCGGCAACCAACGCCGCAGCCGATGTCCAGAAGGCTCTCACCAAGGCGGAACGAGTCTGCCGGCAACGCGGCAGTCGCCTCACGACCTTGCGGCGACGGGTCCTGGAAATCATTTGGACTAGTGGCACGCCCATCGGGGCCTATTCCATCCTCTACATTTTTCGAAACGATGGTCGTCGCGGCGCTCCACCTACCGTCTACCGGGCACTGGATTTCCTTCTCGAGCAGGGGCTCATCCATCGCCTGGCCTCGCTAAACGTATTTATCGGTTGTCGCCAGCCGACCGAAAATCATTGCGGCCAGTTCCTGATTTGCAAGGCTTGCGGTAAGGTGACCGAACTGGACAGCCACGCGGTCGAACAGATCGTTCGTCAGGAGGCGGCCACCTGCGATTTTCAGGTCGAGTCGCAGATGGTGGAAATCCTGGGCCGCTGTCCCGACTGTCGCAGACCCTTCGCCGACGATTGAGCCCTTGGCGCCGACAATCCATGTGATGCACAGGAAATTTTTCATGAACGAAAAAATAAGTACTCTCGATATCGAACCTGCCGATACGGCCAAGGCCGCCATTATCTGGATGCATGGCCTCGGCGCCGATGCCAATGACTTTGAACCCATCGTTCCGCATCTCGGAGTGCCACCTGAACTGGGCTTGCGATTCGTCTTTCCCAATGCGCCCATGCGGCCGGTCACTATCAACGGAGGCATGCGGATGCGCGCCTGGTATGACATCCTGACGATGGATATCCCGCGTGTCGAGGACCCGCTGGGAGTCCGTGACTCCGAAGACCTCATCCTGCAACTGATTCAGAGGGAAACAGAACGCGGGATTCCCAGCGAACACATCGTGCTGGCGGGTTTTTCCCAGGGCGGGGCCATCGCCTTGCACACTGGCCTGCGCTATCCCGGGAAACTCGCCGGCATTCTCGCCCTTTCCTGTTACATACCCCTGGCCAATATGCTGGCCGCGGAGCGCCACCCCGTCAACCAGAACATCCCGATCTTTCTCGCCCATGGCAGGCTGGATCCGGTTATTCCAATCCACTACGGGCGCACTACCGCCGAACAGCTCAAAACCTTGGGTTACCCATTAGAGCGACATGAGTACAACATAGGCCACGAGGTAAACTGGGACGAGATCCAGGATGTCGGCGGCTGGCTGATACGCGTGTTGGGGGAACCGCGATAACACCTGGCCGCGCCCCCAGGTTTCAGCTTGCTGAAACTAAACCTTTGCCGACCCCATTCAAGCTAAGCATGCGTTGGTTATGTCTGCCAACGGCAAGGCAGTTCGCGGCGCGATCTCCCTGCAATTTCTTTGTCATCCCCCTGTAACAGTTATGCAATGGGGACACCTGAATATGGAGTTTGTTTTCGACCCTATCTATTTACCTTCACTGGGGAAGGAGTAATGAAGATAATGCTGTTACCGGCGACTGTCCTGGCCGCCCTGGGGATCACAGCGTGTGGTGGCAACGACTCCGAACCGGCTGTCACAGCGGTTGAGTTCGTGGGCATGCCAGCCCCCTCCACTGACCAGGAGCGGGCCAGCGCCTATACCAAGGCCGCGCTAAAGGTTAGCTACGACACTGGCACCAGCCTGACCTATCCGCTTTCCTACAATGCGCTGTACTACAACACCGACACCCTTACCGGAATTACCGGTGGCCATGTCTACGACGTACAAGGCAATGTTCTCAAGGACAGCAACGGCAACCCTTACGTCGCCGAAACTCCCGACGCCAACAGTCTGTTGCAGGTCAGCGGCGCGCCGGCCACCGGCAAGGGCGGCAATCCGCTCTATCTGGTCACCCATTTCGAGTACGTCTGGCGCGACAGCTCGGTGCCGCCGAAAGATATTTACGGCAAGGCACCGATGGCCATGAAGCTGGCCACCATCGATCAGAACAAGTCTTCCGGCGCCCTGTCCGTGGCGGCCTTGAAAAACATCAGTATGGAAGGCGTGCGCGGGCTGTGGATTCCCTGTGCCGGCTCGCTGTCGCCCTGGAATACGCATCTCGGCAGCGAGGAATACGAGCCCGATGCGCGCTGCCTGGAGGTGGGCACTTGCGCGAAGCTGTACGGCGAAACCCGTTACCCGGCTGCCCTGACCTCGATGAATAGCTATTTCGGCGACACCACCACCGCCCATCCCTACAACTATGGCCTGACTCCAGAGGTCAAGGTGAATGCCGACGGCACGGCCACCGTCGTCAAGCACCGCGCCCTAGGCCGCGCCTCTCGGGAACTGGTGCAGATAATGCCGGACCAGCGTACCGGCTACCAGGGTGACGACGGCACCTACACCATGCTCACCATGTTCGTCGCTGACAACGCCGCTGATCTGTCCTCCGGCACCCTGTACGCCGCCAAGTGGAAGCAGACCAGCGCTGACAACGGCGGAGCCGCCACCTTCACCTGGATCAAGCTGGGCAGCGCCACTGACGCCGAACTGGACAAGCTGGTCAATGGCGACGGCATCAAGTTCAGCGAAATCTTCGAGACAGCCAGCACCGATACCCCTGGTTTCACCAAGGTCAAGATGGGGCACGAGAAAGCCAAGGTGGAGTGGCTCAGGCTCAAGCCCGGCATGGAAAAGGCGGCGGCGTTCCTGGAAACGCGGCGCTACGCCGCTTATCTTGGCGCCACCACTGAGTTTGAAAAATTCGAAGGCGTTACGGTCAACGCCGCAGATAAGAAGATCTATATCGCCATGACCCGGATCTCCGCCGGCATGGGACCGGGCACTGACCCCAGCCTGCCGGATGACATCAAGCTGTCCAAGAATTTGTCTGGGGCAGTGTACGAATTAGCCACGGCAGGCGGTCAGAAGGACAGTGCCGGCAATCCCATTAACAGTAACTTTGTCGCTACGGCTATAAAGGCCATCGTCGTCGGCAAGGACATTGCCAAGGATGCGGTGGGCAACACCAGCGACGTGGATACCATCGCCAACCCCGACAACCTCAAATTCTCGGAGAAGCTGCGCACCCTGTTTATCGGCGAGGACAGCAGCACCGCCCACATCAACAACTTCCTGTGGGCCTATAACGTGGATACCAAGAAGCTGTCGCGCATCCTGTCCATCCCTGCTGGCGCCGAATCCACCGGCTTGCAGGCCATCGACAATCTGAACGGTTTCGCCTACATCATGAGCAACTACCAGCATGCCGGCGATTACTCCAGTAACATTGATGCCGCCCTCAAGGCCCGCCTGCAAGGATTGATCGACAGCCGCAAGGCGGCGATAGGCTATATCAGCGGCCTACCGGTACTGCCCTGAAGGCAACCAGCATCACGCCAGTGAACGCCGCCGTTCTCAAGCCAGACCAATGCTGGCGTGAGATGGCGGCTTACCCTTCTACAACATCAGGGAAACGCGCATGATGCTCGGGTCTTCGGGCTCGGGCGTCACGGTGAAACCCAGCACCGCGTTGATGCGCAGCATGGGCTCGTTTTCCCGCAGCACTTCGCCGTAAATTTCACCAAGACCGCGGTCGCGCGCATAGCTAATGATGCGGCGCATCAGCATGGGACCCAGGCCCAAGCCGGTCATGGCATGATCGACCAGGATCGCATATTCCGCCCTCTCATTGTCGGGGTCGGCCGTGATGCGAACCACCCCGTAGATCGCGGCCTTGCCGGGTATCCCGGGCGCGGTGACTATCAAGGCCATCTCCCGATTGTAGTCGATCTGAGTAAGGCGCGCCGCCATCGCATGCGGCAACTCGCGGATCGGCTGAAAAAAGCGCATCCGCAGATCCTCCAACGGGGTGCGCTTAACCAGATCCTGCAAGGCAGGCTCGTCCTCGGGCAGGATGGGCCGCAGATAAAAGGCGCGGCCATCGGGCAGGCTGAAACTGACCTCCAGTTCCTTGGGATAGGGGCGAATCGCCAGGCGCTGCGATGGCTGGCCCACAAACGGGGCTATCCGCGCCCGCGCATCCAGCACCAGCACTCCGCTGGCGCTGGCTCGCAGTGGATTGATCTCCAGTTCCACGATCTCGCCTAACTCGATCACCATTTGCGAGACCTTGATTAAGGTCAGCGCTAACGCATCCAGATCGACGTTGCGCAACGGATTGTCCCGCAGCACCGGATAGATGCGGGTCTGTGACATGAGTTCCCTGGCCAGATTCATGTTGAGGGGCGGCAGCCCAAAGGCGATATCACCGATTACCTGGGATTCGGTACCGCCCTGGCCGAAGTAGATGACTGGACCGAAGGAACCACCGGGACATACGCCCAGGGTAAGGTGATAGGCCCCACCCCGGTATTCCATGGGCTGGACCAGAAACCCTTCGATGCGCGCCGCGGGGGCCAACTGCCGCACCCGCGCCAGCATGGCATCGGCGGCTTCACGCACCACCTTGGGTGATTCCAGATAACGCATCACGCCATCGACTTGGGCCTTGTTCGGTATATCAGGCGACATGATCTTCAGGGCCACCGCCCGGCCCAGGCGGTCGGCAATCGCCGCGGCGGCGGCGGGCGTTTGCACCTGATAGATATTCGCCACCGGAATACGGTAGGCGCTGAGCAACTGGATGGTTTCAGGCTCGTTCAGCTGGTCCCGCCCGGTAGCGAGCACCTGCGCGATGAGTTGCCGCGCGGTTGCGGTATCGGGCGTGAATGCTTCCGGCACCGAGGGCGGGATTTCCATGAGCAATTCCTGATTGTGCTTGTGCTGCACCAGACGCATGAAGGCACGCACCGCTTCGTCGGCAGTTTCATGGGTAGGTATTCGGTGTTCCATGCTGCGGCGTCTTGCCGCCTGGCCGGCAATGGGGCCGACGAAGCAGGCCAATATACAGCGACGGGTGTGGGGCAGACGCTTGATGATTTCGTCCGCGATGGGCAAAGGCTCGCTGAGGGCGCCTGGCGCATTGACGACTAGCACACCGTCCACGCCGCGATCCTTGAGCAGCAGGTCAAGCGCTTTGCCATACAGGTCAGCGCCCGCCTGATCGCCCAGGTCCACCGGGTTATCAGGAGAACCGCCAGGGCCCACCAGGGCGCCGAGCCCCGCCTGAGTGTCTGGGGCGAACCGTGCCAACCGGCCACCGTAATGATTCAGGGTATCCACGGCCAACGCCGCGAAACTGAAACTATTGCCCACGATAGCCAGGCGGTCGTTGCTGACGGGCTGCACCGAGTTCAGGGTCTCGACCAGGGTAAAGAGTTCGTGACGGTCGGTGACCCGCAGGATACCGGCACGCCGGAAGGCGGCTTCATACACGGCGTCGTCAGCATCGTCCTGGATGTGCTTGCGGGGTTTGAGGGCGATTACCGGCTTGATGCGGGCGGCCCTTCGCGCCGCCGACATGAACTTGCGGGGATTGCGGATCTGCTCCAGGTAAAGCAGGATCGCTAGACTGTGAAAATCATTCGCCAGGTAATCCAGGATGTCGGCGAGATCCACGTCGATGGCGTCCCCCAGGCTGATGAGGTGGCTGAAACCCACGCCCAGATGGATTCCCCAGTCCAACCCCGCGCGGGCAATGGCACTGGAGTGGGTGACGAACGCCACATGGCCATCGGCCGGCCGGTGGTATCTGGTCAGACTCGCATTCAACCCCGCCGACGGCACGCTCAGCCCCAGGCATTCCGGCCCTATTATCCGCAGCAGATACGGCTTGGCCGCGTCCAGAATGGCCTTTTGCAGATCTGCACGTGCGGCCGGTCCCTGGATCTGGCTACTGCTGCTGACGATAATGGCCGCGCGCGTCCCACGCGCTCCCAGTTGGCCAATTAACTCCGGGGCCCTCTGCAAGGGGGCGGTAATCACCGCCAGATCCGGGGTCAACGGCAGGCTGCCGATGTTGGGATAGGTGAGCACCCCTTCCAGCGCCTGGCGAGTCGCATTGACCGGCATCACGGGCCCCCCGAAACCTGCGCTCAGCAGATTTCGGGCCATTCGGGTTTCGCTGTCTCCGCCGCTGCCGATGAGGGCGATAGAGCGTGGCTTGAACAGGTAATCGAGGTTGCGAACGGTCATGAGATCCCTTTATAAGAACACTATTATCGGGTTGCCCCACGCCTGCTTCAGGCCGGTGGTCGGACTGCCCAGGGTGCGGCGTTGCATTTTATTCCTTTGTGGAGATTGGCGCCGTCAACCAGGTTCGCGCCCTGGCCACGGCGGCGCGCACCTGCCGGGGAGCGGTGCCGCCCAGATGGTCGCGGGCGGCCACGGAGCCTTCCAGGGTTAGCACAGCGAAGACATCAACCTCGATAAGGGGGGAGAATGCCTGCAATTCCGCCAGTTCCATCTCCGCCAGATCCCGGTGGGTTGCCACGCCCAGACGCACGGCCTTGCCGACGATCTCGTGGGCGTCGCGGAAAGCCACGCCCTTGCGGACCAGATAATCAGCCAGGTCCGTGGCGGTGGCGAAACCCTGCCTGGCTGAACGATACATATTTTCCCGTTTGGGCCGCAGTGCCGGCACCATATCGGCGAAGGCCCGCAGGCAGCCCAGCACGGTATCGGCGGTATCGAACAACGGCTCCTTGTCCTCTTGATTGTCCTTATTGTAGGCGAGCGGCTGACCCTTCATCAGGGTCAAGAGAGCCACCAGATGGCCATTGACCCTGCCGACCTTGCCCCGCACCAGCTCGGGTACATCGGGATTCTTCTTCTGGGGCATGATGGAGGAACCGGTGCAAAACCGGTCCGGCAGGTCGATGAAATCAAACTGGGACGAGGACCAGAGCACCAACTCCTCGGAAAACCTTGACAGGTGCGTCATGAGCAAGGCGGCCGCCGCCACGAATTCGATGGCGAAATCCCGATCGCTGACCGCATCCAGGGAGTTCTCGCAGGGCGCGGTGAAGCCCAGCAGTTCAGCGCTGTACCGCCGGTCGATGGGAAAGCTGGTGCCGGCCAGGGCGGCGGCCCCCAGGGGCATCAGGTTGACCCGCTTGCGGCAGTCGCCAAAGCGTTCCCGGTCCCGGCGCAGCATCTCAAACCAGGCCAGCAGATGATGGCCGAAGGTCACCGGCTGGGCCACCTGCAAGTGGGTAAAACCAGGCATGATGGTGGCCGCCTCCCGCTCCGCCAAGTCTACTAGCCCAAACTGGAGCCTCGTCAACTCGGCGTCGATAACATCAATGGCGGTGCGCAGATACAGGCGAATGTCGGTGGCCACCTGATCATTGCGGGAACGTCCGGTATGCAGACGCTTGCCGGCGTCGCCGATCCGCTCCGTCAACCGCGCTTCGATATTCATGTGTACGTCTTCCAGGGACACCAGCCAGGCGAATTCACCGCGTTCGATTTCGCCGCGAATCGCCTCTAGCCCCGCGGCGATCGCGTCCCGGTCGGCCTGGCTCAGCACGCCCGCGCGGGCCAGCATGGTAGCATGGGCGATGGAACCGTTAATGTCCTGGTTGTACATGCGCCGGTCAAAATTCACCGAGGCCGTGAACGCCTCTACGAACGCGTCGGTGCTCTCGGTAAAACGCCCACCCCAGGGCTTGCTGGTCTGTGAATCGCTCATGATGGTGCCCGGTAAAGAAAGATTGAGGGCCGCAAGTATACAGGATGGTGGGCAGCCGCATGACTACCGGATGACAGCCGCGGCGCTTCTGAGCTAAGCTCAGCTGAAATACTGTTAGCGTTAGCCATGATCCCGACCATCCTTCGCATTGCCACCCGCAAAAGCCCGCTCGCACTCTGGCAGGCTGAGCATGTCGCCCAGCGTTTGCACCAGGCCCATCCACCACTGCGCGTGGAACTGGTGGGCATGAGCACGCGGGGCGACAAGCTTCTGGACAGTCCGCTGGCCAAGGTGGGCGGCAAGGGTCTGTTCGTCAAGGAACTGGAGCAAAGCCTGCTGGAAGGCCGGGCCGACATCGCCGTGCATTCCATGAAGGACCTGCCGGTGGAGCTGCCGAGCGGCTTGGACCTGCCGGTCATTCTGGCCCGCGAGGACCCACGGGATGCCTTCGTCTCGCCTCGTTACAACCACCCCGCGCAATTGCCCGCCGGTGCCCGGGTGGGTACCTCCAGCCTGCGCCGGCACTGCCAGTTGGCGGCCCGCTATCCTGCCTTGACCATTCAGCCGCTGCGTGGCAATGTCAACACCCGGCTGGCCAAGCTGGATGCCGGTGACTATGACGCCATCATCCTGGCGGTCGCGGGACTGCGGCGCCTGCAATTGGCTGCCCGCGTCGCCTGTTTGCTGGCCCCCGAGGTCAGCCTGCCGGCCATCGGACAGGGCGCCATCGGCATTGAGTGCCGACAGGCTGACGCAGGGACACGGGAATGCATCAGGGTCCTGGACGATCCTATCACCCATATGCTCATTCGGGCCGAGCGGGCCATGAACTCTCGTCTTCAGGGGGGGTGCCAGGTCCCGATCGCCGGCTACGCGATCCTTCAGGATGAACATATTCTACTGCGTGGCTTGGTGGGTGATCCAGATGGCAGCCAGATGGTGGCGGGTGAGATCCGTGGACCAGCCAGTGCGGCGGAACAGCTTGGCATCACCCTGGCCGAGGAGCTGCTGGCGCGCGGGGCGGACAGGATTCTGCGCCGGATCTATGCTGCCGCAAGGTAACGGCTACGCTTTATGACAGTACAGGCAACCGCAGCGCTTCCGCTTCAGGGTATGGGGATACTGGTCACCCGGCCGGTCCAGCAGGCGAACCGGCTGTGCCGGCTTATCGAGGCGCAGGGTGGGACGACGATTCGGTTTCCGACGCTGGAAATCCTGGCTCCCCAGGACCTTAAACCCGCGCTGGCCATCATCGATCGGCTTGATGACTACGCACTGGCTATCTTCATCAGCGCCAACGCGGTCAGCCATGGGTTGGCGTTGATTCGGGAGCGTGGCATCCTGCCGCCTCAATTGCGCCGTATCGCCATTGGCCAGGGCACGGCCCGCGAATTGGAGCGCTGGGGTGCGCCGGCCCACCGCATGCCCGAGCATACGTTCAATAGCGAGGCCCTGCTGGCGCTGCCCGAGATGAAAGCGGTAGCCGGACAGCGGATTGTCATCTTCCGCGGCCAGGGGGGGCGCGAGTTGCTGGGCGATACTTTGCGTGAAAGAGGCGCCCGAGTGGCCTATGCTGAAGTCTACCGGCGTGCTAAAACCATCGCGCCGGCCAATAAATTACTGGAATGCTGGGCGTGCAAGAAAATTCAGGTGGTTATTGTCACCAGCCCTGACAGTTTGCGAAATCTCTTTGATATAGTTGGTGAAGGTGGGCAACAATGGTTGTGCCATACGCCTTGATCGTGGTCAGCGCACGCACCCGACAATTAGCCCAACAACTCGGTTTCAGCCACCTCCCCTGCTAGCCAGGGAAGCCAGCGACGAGGCCATCGTCGAAACATTGATTGAAATGAAGTCGCCCGAGCCCAATTCGAGTGACTTCTGGGGACCCGTAATGACGGATAAAAAACGCGAAAACGACAGTACAGCGATCACCCTGGCCGAGGCCGAGGGGAAGCAATCCCAGGCGCCAGCGCCTGCCGCCAAAGGAGCCAATCCTGAGTCCACCCAGGCTGCCACGCCATCCGCTGGAGGCAAGGGACTTGCCCTGTGTTTTTGCCTTGCTCGTCGCCGTGGGCGCTGGGGCCGGCAGCGGCTATCTTTGGTATCGCTGGGATAAGGAAAACAAGGCCCAGTTGTCGGAGTCGGCGGCGCTGGACGCCCGCCTGGGGAAAGCCTTGGCCCAGGTGGCGCAACAAAGGGATGCGGAACTAAAAACCTTTAAAGAGCAGTTAGCGTCCCAGCCAGAGCGATGCCCAGAGTTTGAAAGGCGCTGCCCAAGGCCTGCAAAAGGATTTAACTCGCCTACAAACCAACATCCGCGCTCTGCAGAGCGATATCCAAACCCTGCAGGGTCGTGGAATCGAAAAGGGCGCGATCGAGATCCAGAAAAGCGATACCCGCACCCTGCAATCCGATATCCGCACCGTACAGACCACCATCCAAACCCTTCAAGGCAGTCTTCAGGCACTAAAGGATGAGACCGAAACTCAGAAAGGTGATGCTCAAATCCGCGCCAGCCATCTCCAGACTTTGCAAGAGCAAGCCCAAGCCCTGCAAGGCAACTTCCAGACGTTGAACGAGCGTTTTGATGCCCTGACCAAGGAACAGCAGGGTCAGGCAGCCGCGCTCAGCAAACGCGTGGACGGCCTGCAAATCACCGAGGGCAATCTGGCGGCCACGCTAGACAACGTGAAGATCATTGCCTCCCGAGGTGGCGACTTGAATGCCTTGCCGCTGTCCGAGGTCGAGTACCTGTTGCGCATGGCCTATGACAAGCTGAAGTTTCAACAGGACGCGAAGGGCGCCGCGGAGGTGCTGACGATAGCCGGTCAGCGTCTCGCCGGCATCGATGAAAAAGCCTTTCAGGGAGTGCAGGCGATGATCACTGAGAACATTGCCAGTCTGCGCGCGGTAGAGTTGCCGGATCGCTCGGCGCTGGCTCACAGGATCGTCGAAATGGAGCGGCGGCTGGACGGTTTGCCCCTGCGCAACGATGTGCAAATGGCGAATATCAAGGAAAAAGTTAAGCCCCATCTGAAGGAAACCGCAGTTGCCAAAGAGTCCCAGCGGCCCTGGTGGGAACAGGCTGGTGCCGCCGTCTGGATGCAGCTTAAGGACATCGTGGTCGTTCGTAATGAACGCATCAGCGACATTCCCTTGATCGCGGTCAAGGAAGAGTATTTCCTGTTCCAAAATACTCGCCTGGAGCTGGAATCCATGCGCCTGGCTCTGCTGAGTAATGACGCGGTCAGTTTTCAAGAGTCCAATGAAATTGCCCGTAAATGGCTGCAAACCTATTTCAACACCGACGATGCCGGGGTCGCGGAACTGCTGACCGAACTGAAGACCCTGCAAACTCTCAAGTTCAACCCCTATATCCCGGACATTTCCGGCACCCTGCGTACCTTCCAGGAAGTCATGGAACGCCGCCAGCCGATTCGTTCAGTCAATCCGCCCAGCGCGGCAAAAGGCGCTGGCGACACGCCAGCCAAGGAGGCGCAGCAATGAAATTGCTCGTTGGCATCATCGTCGCCCTGTTCGCCGCGGTGGGCGTTGCCCTGATACTCAAGGAAGATCCAGGGTATGCGCTCCTCAGCATAGGACATTGGACCATCGAGACTAGCGTCGCGGTCTTTGTGTTCTTCTTGATCGTGGCGTTCTTTGTCGTGTATTTGCTCATCCGCTCCGCGGTGCGCGTGTGGCAGGCGCCTCGTCAACTGCTGGCCGCCAATCAGCGGCGACGGCTGCGCCGATCCCAACAGTTGCTTGCCAGAGGCATGAGAGAACTGGCCGAAGGCCACTGGAAAACAGCGGAAATTATATTCATCAAAGGGGTAGACCATAGTAGAACACCTGCCCTGCACCTCATCGGCGCGGCGCGGGCGGCTCAGAAACTGCATGCCGACGAGCGCCGTGACGGTTATCTGAGTAAGGCCACCGAACTGGCCAACAAAGACATCCTGGCCGTGAAACTAACCCGCGCCGAACTCCTGTTGGAATACAAGCAACCGGCCAAGGCCAGGGACATCCTGGTACCGCTGTACGGTGCATACCCTCGCCAGCCCAAGGTGCTGGAACTGCTTGCAGGTAGTTTTCAGGAACTGGGCGACTGGGCGAAACTGAAGGACCTCCTCCCCGAACTGGGCAAGCGCGCCGTCTTCGACGAACCGCGCTACACTCAATTGCAATTACAAGTGTACGGGGCCCTTTTGGCCGACACCGCCCGTACCGGTACGCTGGCCGATCTGCGCGCCCTGTGGAAGCAGATCCCTAAAGCGCTGCGTTCAGAAGAACATCTGTTGATCGGTTATGCCGGCCACCTGAGGGATTACGATGGCGCCAGCGAAGCCGAGGCATTGTTGCGCGACGCGCTGAGCCAGCGCTGGAGCGATAAACTGGTGGTGGGCTATGGCGAACTCGGGCGCGGCAGTTTCACCGCTCAACTGGCCACCGCCGAAAAGTGGCTCAAGCAGCACGACAACGATCCTTACCTGCTGCTCACTCTGGGACGCCTGGCCAAGCGTGGCCGCCAGTTCGACAAGGCGCGCGCCTACCTGGAGCAGAGCATTGCGCTCTTGGCCAACCCGGATGCCTATCAGGAACTGGGGGAAGTCCTGGAAGAAACCGGCGATAAAGAGATCGCCAGCCAGTATTATCGCACCAGCCTGCGATTGCTGTCCGGTCGTCCCGAGACCAAGGAGGGTGTTGCTTTGCTGTCGCCCATTGAGGCTACCGAGAGCGGCGGGCCAACGCTCACCAAAAAACCTCAGAAACCCCAGCCAGCGGCCTCTTGACCTGCAATTTCGGGGCATTCCGGGGCTACGTGTAAAGCCTTCCCCCCAGCCCTGAAGGACGGGGGATTCTTACGGGCCTCTTCAGCGCCTAAGGTATGATGCCCCATACGGAGAATGTACGGTGCCGCATCCACGTCGCGGTCGTGGGCCGGGCCGCACTCGCTACCCACCCATTCTCCGACCCCAAAACCTTCTCGACCCTTCAATCAATCCTTAAGGATGAGGTGTGTCAAGGGCAGTTGAAAAGCGCACCGGCAGGCCGGAGTAGGGGGCCGCCAGATCGACGGGCAGGGTCGGCGCCTCCCACGGCGCCCGGCTACTCGGCGGCCGCGAACTTGTTGGTCGGCCCTTGATTCAACCGTTCCCGCGCCTCTTTGAGATCCGCCAGCAGCCGCAACGGCAGCCGGCACAACGCGTCTGGTTCCAAGGACCGGACATAATAAGGCGTCATCGATCTGGCGCAGGCGGTAATCGCTCAGATGCATGGAGGGGGTCAATTCAACTCAAGGGGATCGGTTCTCAGTGTCCCGTGCTTTCCCGCAGAAGGAAAGTCAAGGGTGGGGGTGTGACGATTACATTGCCACTACCTATTTTTTAGGCAAAAATTGACCCGTCGCCGTTTTAGTCAAAAACACACAATAAAACCCGCCGTTGGGCGGGTTTTATTGTGGCCAACTCAACGGTTACTTGATCTTGCCTTCCTTATACAGCACGTGCTTGCGCACAACAGGATCGAACTTTTTCAGTTCCAGCTTCTGCGGCATCGTCCGCTTGTTCTTAGTGGTGGTATAGAAATGGCCGGTGCCGGCCGTGGAAATGAGCTTGATCTTGTCGCGCATAGCGTCTGCTCCTTATACCTTTTCACCGCGGGCACGCAATTCACCCAACACCGTGTCGATGCCTTTCTTATCGATGATACGCATGCCCTTGCAAGACACACGCAGACGTACAAACCGATTTTCGCTTTCGACCCAGAACCGGTGAGTGTGCAGGTTCGGAAGGAAGCGGCGATGGGTTCTATTGTTGGCATGGGATACGTTATTTCCAGTGGCCGGACGCTTGCCCGTCACCTGACATACTCTAGACATCGGGGTTACCTCCCAACCGACGGAATTTGCTTCTTAAATAAATAAAGTCCGGCTTTATACCAGAATAACCAATAACATACAAGCGCATTCGAAGCCTGAATCCTCAATTTGCCAGAATTTAGCTCAAATTTTCTCACCATGGAGAAGCCCGCTAATAAAGTCTCGGTTCTCCCGGAGGGCGAGTCTTGAAGCGTGGATAGCTCCACAAATACTGCTCTGGCCGCCGCCGTATAGCCCGCTCTACGGCGGCGTTCACCGCTGCTACCGACGCTTCCAGCGGCCCGCCGCCCACCACTTCGGGCAGGGGCTCGAAGTATAGCCGATAGCCCCGCCCCCAAGGCAGGCGTTCGGCGTATAATAAAAAAACGGGGGAAGCATTTCTTATTGCCAGCCTTGACAACAATACCATGGTATTGGCGGGCCGGCCGAAAAACGGCGCAAATACTCCGCCCTCCGGGCCGGGGTCCTGGTCCGGCAGAATACCCAGCACCTCCCCGGCTTTTAGCGCCTGAAACAGGGCACGCACCCCACGGGTGTCAGTGGGCACGGTGCGGGCCCCTAGCCGTTCCCGGCCGGCACGGATGAGCGCGTCGATACCTAAACGACTGGGGCGGTATAAGGTAGTGATGGGATACCCGCTGGACACGTACAGGCCCGCGACCTCCCAGGCGCCCAAGTGGGGGGTAATAACAATAGCTCCTAGCCCCTGCCGTAGGGCGGCGCGCCAGGCATCCTCACCTTCCACCGCCCTGATCGAACCCAGCACCCGATTGCCCTCCCACAACCAGAGCGGAGCGAGTTCCAGAATGGTCTTGCCGGTTTCCATCAAATTCTGGCGCAGCAGGCGGCGGCGGGCAGGAGCAGCGTACTCGGGAAAGCACAGGGCGAGGTTGGTGACGGCGATCCGCCGTGGCTCATTGGGAATCAACCACAACAGCCAGCCGATTAGGATGCCGAGGCCATGAACCAGCGGCAGCGGCAGTCGTGCGGTCAAGCGCAATAAACCGGCGATAAGCGCCTGCCGCCGCATGACATCAATCCAGATCTGCGGAATAATCGTGCTCTAGAATTGCCTGTGCTTGCGGGATGTTCTCGGCTTCTACCTGGAGTTTGATACCGCCCACGGCAATGCTGTATAGCCAATCAGTCTGCACCAGATGCTGATCGGCCAACTGACAGCGAATGCCTTCGGCCTGCAGGCGGCCCCGGGCAATCTCCGCGAGCGGCAAAAAATCAAAGGTTGCTATTGTTATCATCAAAATTGTCAAAATCCGGATTTAGCTTCGGCGGATTGCCGTCGTAGACAAGATTGCGCCGCCTTTGCACGTAGGCGTTGCGAACGAAGGAATAATCGCGCGCAGAGTCCCCTAACGCCTTCTCGGCCCTCAGCACGTCAGCACGGGTATCGACAATATTTAACGCAACCGCAATGTTGCGTTCCTGGGGGTTAAGACCACTGTAGACCAGCGGATAAAACACGTAATCATCCGTCGCCAACCCCAGAACGTCGCGCGTGCTGCTGGGCCCCAGCAAAGGCAGCACCAGGTAATAACCCTCAAGGCCTGACCAGTACGCGATCGTCTGGCCGAAATCCTCATTGTGCTTGGGCAGGTCCATATGACTGGCGACATCAAAAAAGCCCAACAGACCAAAAGTGGAGTTGAACACGATCCGGCTGATATCGCTGACGGCGTCGCGGAACTTTAACTGCAAAATATTATTGGCGGCAATCGCAACATCGCCGAGATTGCTGAAGATATTCGTGATGCCGTCGTCCAGAATTTGCGGCGTGACGGCTTTGTAGGCCCTGGCGACAGGTTTGATCACCGCTCTGTCGACCTTGTCGTTAAAGGCAAACATGGCGCGATTGTAACCTTCCAGAGGGTCTGGATTGTCGCGCGCCATCATGTCGGCGGTCGAGGCACACCCGGGCAAAATAATAATAGTGCCGATGCTTGCCAGCATGCACCAGGCAGTTAGGCTTGTTCTTCTCATTACTCACCTGCGACGATATCCTTAAAGGGTAATCCTACCTAATCGCTGGACGCGCGCACAGCACCCACCGGCAATAAATTCTTTCAGTACCCAAGAATCGCCCAGACCCCGGCTCTGCCGCCAGGGCAACGCGGGCGAAGCGCGGATTTCATGCGCTTATGTAGAGACGCGCTGGAAAATCAGCCGGCTTTAACGTCGATGCGCCGACTGCCCGACTGCTGACTCTTGGGCAGCGAGATGCGCAGCACCCCGTGCCGATACTGGGCGCGAGCTTTGCCCTCTTCCACGTCGGTGGGCAGGGGAAGGGCGCGTTCAAAGCTGCCATAGGCCCGTTCCAGCATATAATAGCGTCCCCTGTGTTCTTCCCGCTCCGCCCGTTTTTCGCCCCGCACCACCAAATAATTATCCACTACCTGAATGTCAAAATTGTTCGCGTCCATGCCCGGAATTTCCAGCTTCACAATCACCTGCTGGTCGTCCTCGGCGACTTCGGCCGCCAACAAGCCCCAGCGGGAAGCGTTGCGGACGGTATGTTCGTCCGGGGTTGCCAGGCTATTCGGCTTGGGATGAAAGCGGGTCAGGGCATGGCTGGCGCGTTCCCGCAAGTCATGCCAGCCTTCCGTCAGACTTTCCCAAGCTTGGCTAAACCCTTCGCGAAGTTGACTTAAGGTGCTCATCTCCGTTACTCCTCTGCGTGTATAACCCGCGTCAAATGTTGTATCGCCCGTGCAGTCTTCTCAGTTCTTCCAACTCTTCCAGCAAATCCAGAATCAACGCCGCTCCCGCCAGATTGACTCGCAGGTCCCGCTGCAAACGCAGGGCCACCTGCGCACGCACGACAGCTTTACCACCGAAGTGCCATTCACAGGGACTGGCGCCGCGCGGGTCCACCACTCCTTCTTCTACCATGTCCATGATGCGTTCTGCAGTCACCCCACACACCTGGCACAACTCGCGCAGACTGACGCTCAGCTCATCGTCCAGCACGATTCCTGTCAAGGTCAGCATTTCCTGTGTCATCGGCCTACACCCCCAATTCAGCCCGCGGATTCATGGGCATGGTTTCCGCCATTTTCTGATAAATGGCTTTGGCCGCTGGCGTATCGGCTGCTGGCGTCACGACGCGCAACCCGACATATTGATCGCCTGCGGGACTACCGGGTAGTCCCCTGCCCTTGAGTCGAAGCTTGCTACCCGCTTGCGAGCCAGGGGGAATCCTGAGTTCCACCTTGCCACCCAGGGTCGGCACGGTGACGGTCTCGCCCAACGCGACCTCCCAGGGCGTCACGGGCAATTCCAAATAGATATCGCGCTGCTTGGCCTGGAACCAGGGATGGACCTGAAACGCGATTTCGAGATACAAATCGCCGTTAGGCGCTTGCCCCAAGCCAGGCGCCCCACGGCCAGCCAGGCGGATACGCTGCCCCTCCGTCACTCCTTTGGGAATTTTCACGTTGAGCGCGTGAGACCGCGTAATCACATGGCCGTTGGCATCCAATTCGGGGGTCTTGAGGGTGATCGTGCGTGTGGCTCCCTGATAAGCATCTTCCAAACTGACGACGATCTTGGCATGATGGTCCTCGCCCTTGGCGCGCAAGCCCGCCCCGTGCCGATCGCCATGCGTAGCGCGCCCAAACAAAGACTCGAAAAAGTCGCTGAAGTTGCCAGCATCAGTGAACCCTCCGCCGCTGAACTCAAACCCCGCATCCCAGTCCGGCGGCGGCTTGAACTCCTGACCTGCCTGCCACTGTCTACCGAACTGATCATAGGCGGCACGCTTTTCAGGATCTTTCAATACTTCATACGCCTCGCCCACCTCCTTGAAGCGTTCCTCGGCGTCCGCTTCCTTACTCACATCGGGATGATACTTGCGGGCAAGTTTGCGGTAGGCCCGCTTGATCTCATCCTGGGTGGCATCCCGGGCTACACCAAACACCGCATAGTAGTCCTTGAACTCCATAACCGACCTTTTAGTAATTGGCGTGCATCAGTGAACGTGGCTAGCAACGCAACCCAAAGCGCCGCAGTCAAGCCAGCAAGGCACCGCGGAAGCGCTGCGCTTCCGCGGCTACCATCTTTAGTTAACCCTCTACGCTGATCTTGCGCGGCTGAGCGGCCTCACCCTTGGGTACCACCAATTCCAGCACGCCATCCTTGCATTTGGCGGTGATCTTGTCGGCCTGCACCGCATCGGGCAACGAGAAGCGGCGTAGAAAAGTGCCCCGCACCCGCTCGACGCGTTTGTACTTTTCCGTCTCTTCCTTGCTCTCAGCAACCCGCTGTCCCTTCAACGTGAGCACGCCTTTTTCCATGGTGATCTCGATATCCTTGACATCAACGCCCGGCAAGTCGGCGTGGATTATAAAGCGCTCATTTTCTTCCTTTATATCCACGGCCGGTGCCCAGTCGCTGGCCAGCAGGTTACCCGCTTCTTCATCGCCGAAGCGGCTGGTATCGAATAGGCGGTTGACCTCGCGTTGCAGTTGATTGAGCAGATTCAAAGGTTCATAGCGCACAATTGCCATGACTATTTCCTCCATTGCTATTCACGATTGGCCCGCTTGTCGCGGCCACTCATTACATGGAGTCAACCATGCATTTTTCAAGGCATCTGGACGTATTTTTTGCGCACAACGCAAGCGCTATCCCGCTGAAAATCTTCTACTGTGCGGATTCGGGACTAGACCGGTAGGCGCGCCACCATAGCCAATAAACCGTCAGCGCACCAACTGCCACCACAATGACGACGACCAGGTATAGTTCAACTTGCTTGAGGGCGGTCAGAAACTCAGTCAAGTGAGCACCCAACCCGTAGGCCAACAGACCCCAAAAGCTTACCCACAGCGCTGCGCCCAGAATGTTGTAGGCCAGAAACCGCCACCAGTCCATGTCACTGATACCGGCCACAATACCGTTAAGCTGGCGCAGCAGTGCGAAAAAGCGCGCAGCCACGACAACCCGCCCACCATAGCGCTGGAAGAAATCATGGACCCCTTGCAGGCGCGCCGGCGTAATCCATAGGTAGCGACCGTAACGCAGCACCACGCGGTGACCGCCGAAGCGACCAATGGCATAGCCAATGTTGTCACCGATGACCGCTCCCGCCCAGGCCACCAGCAGCAAGGGTAAGATACTAAGATCGCCCTGAGCGGCCAGCAGCGCGCCGGCGATTAGTAGCGTTTCCCCCGGCATTGGCACGCCGAAGTCTTCCAACAGGATCGCGCCAAAAACCGTCCAATAGCCATAATGCTCCAGATAGGGCCTGAAGATGGTAAGGTAGTAACCCACAAGATCGGGGGCGTCAATCGTCATGATTTTAAATTTCCTTTAATGCTTTGCTGTTATGAACACACTTAGCCATTAAGCGGGAAGCCCGGATTCATTCGCACTCATGAAAAAAACCGCCATCCTGCGTGGCCTCGGCCCACTGATCGGTATGTCGCTGTTCGGCGCCGCCCTCTGGGTACTACAGCACACCCTGGCTGAGTACAATTACCACGATATCGTCAACAATGTCAGCAAGCTGCCCACCCAGCAACTGTTGCTAGCCCTGCTCTGGACGGGACTCAGCTATCTGACCATGACCGGTTATGACCTGCTGGCCATGCGCTATATCCGCAGTCCTCTACCCTGGATCAAAGTCGGTTTCGCCGCCTTCGTCAGCTACGCCTTCAGCAATACCGTTGGCCTGTCCGTGCTGACCTCCGGCTCGGTGCGCTATCGGCTGTACTCGAGCTGGGGGCTGACGGCCGTGGACATCACCAAGGTGGTCATCTTCACCTCGCTGACCCTCTGGCTCAGCATCCTGACTATCGGCGGCGGCATCCTGGCTTTCATGTCCCTCAATTTGCCGATCCAGTTGCACCTGCCGTTCGCCGACACGAAGCCTCTGGGGCTATTGATGCTGATAGCGCCCGCCGGCTATTTGCTATTGGGCATCGTGCGCCGGCAACCGTTCCGGTTTCGGCAATGGGAATTACCCATGGTGCGCACCCGCCTGGCGCTCTCGCAATTGATGGTCGGCATCCTGGACTGGGCGATAGCCGGCACCGTGCTGTATGTGCTGCTCCCGCCCAGCGACAACTTGAGTTTCGTGCATTTCCTAGGAGTTTTCCTGGTGGCCCAGACCGCCGGGCTGATCAGCCACGTCCCCGGTGGCTTGGGGGTATTCGAATCACTGATCATTCTTATGCTATCACCCTATGTCCCCGTGGCCAACGAACTTGGCGCCCTGCTCGCCTACCGGATCATCTACTACCTGCTACCCCTGGCACTCGCCACCGTTGGACTTGGCATTCACGAAGGCTGGCGCCATACCCAGAGGGTTCTCTGGTTGCCGCGGGTAGTCGGTCCCTGGATTCCCGTCTTGTTGCCTCAGGCCCTGGCGCTGATGGCTCTGGCCAGCGGTGCGCTGCTGCTGTTTTCGGCGGCAACCCCGGTCGTGGCGACCCGGCTGGACTGGTTCGGGGATTTTATGCCCCTGGCAGTACTGGAGCTTGGCCATTTTACCGGCAGCCTGGTAGGCGTAGGGCTGCTGCTGCTGGCGCGCGGGCTGCAACGCCGGCTCGATACCGCTTGGCTGCTGACAGTCGTGCTGCTGCTCGCTGGCATCGCGGCGTCCTTACTCAAAGGTTTCGATTACGAAGAGGCGTTGGTTTTGAGCGCTCTGCTGGCGGGTCTGTTGCCCTGTCGGCGCGACTTTTACCGCCGGACTGCCCTGCTCGATGAGCGCTTGACCGCTGGCTGGATCGCCACCATCGCTTTGATCCTGATCTGTACCCTGTGGTTGGGCTTGTTTTCTTACAAGCAGTTGACTTATTCGAATACCCTGTGGTGGGAATTCAGCTCCAGCAATCAAGGGGATGCGTCTCGTTTTTTGCGAGCCATGGCGGGAGTATGGGGAATAGGGCTAACATTTGCGCTGGCCAAGTGGCTGCGGCGGGCGCCCTTCCAGCTCGCGCTACCGAATGCCCAGGAACTGCGCGAACTTCCAACGATCATTGCCGCCGCCGGGGAGACCTATCCCCATTTAGCCCTGCTGGGAGACAAAGCCCTGCTGTTCAATCGTGCCCGCACCGCCTTCATCATGTATGGCGTGGAGGGCCGCACTTGGGCGGCGATGGGTGATCCGGTGGCGCCCTCTGACGAGGAAAGGCGGGAACTGGCCTGGGAATTCCGGGAGCTATGTGAACATTACGGCGGCTGGACCGTATTTTATCAGGCCCACCCCAATAACCTGGATCTGTACGTGGAACTCGGCCTGACCCTGCTGAAGATCGGCGAGACGGCGCGGGTCCCCTTGGCAAACGTTTCCCTGCAAGGGAGGGCTCATAAGGGAATGTACAGCACTCTGCGCCGGCTGGCGCGGGAGGGCTGCCGCTTCGAAATGGTCCAACCCGAGGCTGTTGCTGCGCTGCTGCCGACTCTGAGCCGTGTATCCGAGGCTTGGCTGGGCAGCACTGGCGGGCGGGACAAGGGCTTTTCCCTAGGCTTTTTCAGGGAGGACTACCTGCGCTTGTGCCCCGTAGCGGTAGTCAGGCGCGGCGAAGCTATCATTGCCTTCGCTACCCTATGGCTGGGTGGCGGCAAACAGGAACTATCTCTCGATCTCCTGCGCTACCTGCCCGATACCCCTCCTGGGCTCGCGGATTACCTCTTAATCCAGACCATGCGCTGGGGCAGGGAGCAGGGCTATGCCTGGTTCAATCTGGGCATGGCCCCGCTGGTGGGTCTGCAGAACCGCAGCCTGGCGCCCCTCTGGAACCGGTTCAGCGCCTCCGCATTCGTCCACAATGACCAGTTATTTAATTTTAGGAGTCTACGCCAGTCCAAGGATAAATTTCAGCCCCGCTGGGAACCCCGCTATCTCGCTGTGCCGGGCGGCATCAGCCTGCCGCATATCCTTACCGACCTCACGGTGCTTATCGCCGGAGATGGACGAAGCACCAGTGCCACACCGGCAGTCAACCGCGCCGCCAACCATCCAGACCCTGGCCGTTAATCCTTGTCGGGAATCCTCAGGGCCAGAAAGATCGTCTCATCATTGCGCTGCACCAACACCGGCACCACCTTCCCACGCGGCACCGCCTTCACCAACTCGACGAACTGAGCGCCATTTTTCACATTTTCCTGATTGACCATCAGAATCACATCATCTGGATAGATACCGGCATTCGCCGCCGGGCCATCGCTGACATTCTGGACCAGGATGCCGCGATCCTCGGTCTTGAGCTCCTTGCGCTGCTCGCCGCTTAGATCAGCGACCACGATCCTGATTTGCGGTTGCTCGTATTCATCCATGGCGGCCACCTCATCATCATGCTCCTCGAGGCGGGCGATCGTAGCCTTGATTTCGAGCGGACTACCGCGGCGCAGCACCGACATAGCCACGGTTTTGCCCACCGGTGTCACTCCAATCATGCGCGGCAGTTGGGAGGATTGTTCCACTGGCTCACCGCCGTACCGCAGAATGATGTCACCTATCTGAAAACCGGCTCTGGCGGCCGGACTGTCGGGCAATATCTGGGATACCAGCGCCCCGCGGGCACGATCCAGCCCGAAAGCCTCGGCTAGGTCGTCGCTAACGTTTTGGACCATAACCCCCATCCAGCCGCGAGTGACTTGACCCGTCGCCTTGAGCTGCTCGGCAACTTGCATGGCCAGCTTAATGGGAATAGCGAAGGACAGGCCCATATAGCCCCCCGTGCTGCTGTAGATCTGGGAATTGATACCCACCACCTGGCCGCGGGCGTTGAACAGCGGGCCGCCGGAGTTGCCGGGATTGACAGCGGCGTCGGTTTGGATAAAGGGCACATAAGCGTCGCTCGGCAGATTGCGGCCCACGGCGCTGACAATACCCTGAGTGGCGGTATGTTCCAGGCCGAAGGGAGAACCGATAGCCAACACCCACTCACCCACCTCTAACGCATCGGAATCGCCGATAGTCACGATTGGTAAATTAGTGTCATCGATCTTGAGCAGCGCCACGTCCGTCAATTCGTCCACTCCCACGAGCTTGGCCGGCTTCTCTCGGTTATCGCTGAGCCGCACGATGATCTTATCAGCGTCCACGGCGACATGGGCATTGGTCAGGATGTAACCATCCGCCGAGAGGATAAAACCAGACCCCAATGACTGGGACTGGCGCTCGCGCGGTAAATCCGGGCGATCATTGAAAAAACGCTTGAAGAACTCGTTGAACGGGTTATCCCCCGGCGTATCTGGCGCATTGGGAATACGGGACCGTCCAGGGGTTTTGGCGATTTTCTGGGTAGTGCTGATATTCACCACCGCCGGTTCGTTCTGCTTGACCAGTTTCCTGAAGTCCGGCAACTCGACAGCTCCTAGCGGCACGGGCTGCCAGCAGCCCAGCAGAGCGACAATAAACCAGGCCGCCGGACGAATTATCGGTTTATGCCGCATGGTTATCTCCGTGAAGGTTTGCATACACAGGCCGCTCCGCTTGGCATGGTGAAACAGCAATAACCCGGTCGCTGGAACGCAGGTAACGATCGATAAATTTTAATTCTAGCGTAACCCGCATTGCAGCGGTTGCCTTTACAATCCCCGTCCCCCTTATCCGCTGTCGCGGGCAGGTCTAACTGCCGCGTTGTTCACTTCGTCTAGCAGGTCACCAATAATCTCAACCAAGGCCGCCAGCGCTCCGCGATTGGCTTCCACCATCGCCTTGCCGCGCCGCCCCGCCGCCCGCCGCCGGGCAGGATCGCTAAGCAGCCGCCCGGCGGTTTCCGCCAGTTCGGCAGCGTCATTCACCCGCCAGGCCGCCCGCGCCTCCAGCAGATGCAGGCTGGCCTCGCTGAAATTGAACATCTGTGGTCCGAACAGGACCGGTAGACCCAAGAGCGCGGGTTCCAGGACGTTGTGGCCGCCGACCGGGACCAGGCTGCCGCCTACGAAAGCGACATCAGCGGCAGCATAAAACAGCAGCAGTTCGCCCATACTATCGCCCAGAAAGACCTGGGTAGCTTGTTCACAACGCCGCTGCTCGCTGCGCGCCACCAGCGGCAGGCCGCGCCGCCGGCAAAGCTCCGTCACTACCGGGAACCGCTCCGGGTGGCGGGGGGCCAGGACCAGCAGCAGATCTGAAAAACGGCAGCGCAACCGGTCACAGGCGTCCAGGATCAGTTCCTCCTCCCCAGCGTGGGTGCTGGCCGCAATCAACACTGGTCGCTGCGCGCCCCAGGCCCGCCGCAGTTCCTGGCCTTGCGCAAGGAGCGCCGGCGGCAGCGCCAAATCGTATTTGAGGTTGCCGGTTACCCGCACCCGTGCCGCCCCCAGGGCGCGAAAGCGGGCGGCATCCGCCTCGGACTGGGCGGCAACGAGGGTGCTCTTGGCCAGCATCTGCGCCGTCAAACTACCCAAGCGGGCATAGCCTCGCGCGGAGTGTTCGGAGAGACGGGCGTTGGCCACCACCGTGGGAATACCCGCCGCCGCACAGTAATGGAAGAGGTTGGGCCACAGCTCGGTTTCCATGACCACGGCGAGTCGCGGGCGGGTGCGCGCCAGAAAGCGGGTCACCGCGCCGGGCAGGTCATAGGGAGCATAAACGTGCCATACCGCATCTCTCAGTGCTTCGCGCACCTGCTGAGAGCCGGTAGGGGTAGTGGTGGTGATCAACAGCGGCCATGTCGGGTAACGTTCCCGCAAGGCGCGGATTAACGGTAGCGCGGCGCGGGTCTCGCCCACCGACACCGCGTGAATCCACAGACAACCAGGCACTGGCAGCGCGGGAAATACGCCGAAGCGCTCGGCCCAGCGATGACGGTAATCGGGCAAGCGGCGGCTGCGCCAATACAGCCGGGCCAGGATCAGGGGGGTAGCCAGGTAAAGCAGTGCCGTATAGAGATGGCGCATGTTGATCAGAGCTTAGCCATCCAACACCCGCGCCAACGCCGCCGCATCAGCACACAAATGGGCGGGATTAAGCATACCCACCACTGCGCTGCTCACGCCCGGTTCGGCGAAGATCAACCGCAGCGAAGCCGTCACGGGGTCGGTTCCGCCCAGTTGCTCCAGATGGCCGCTGAGCAGTCCCTTTTTGATCAGCACGCCCGTACCCGCCGCATGGGCGGCGCGGATCACCGGCAATTCCTCCTGCCGCATGAGGTTGTATGTGACCATCACCACGTCGCAACGTTGCGCGGCCAGCAACCCACCCGCTAGAGTCTTGCTGGACATGCCCACCGCCCGCACCAGACCTTGCGTCTTCAGATCCAGCAACGTATCCAGCGTGCCTTCCTCTTGCAGGATGCGGACATCGTCGCCGTTGGAGTGGATCAACACCGCGTCCAGGTAATCGGTGCCCAGGCGCCGCAGGCTGCGCTCCACACTGGCACGGGTGGCGGGGGCGGAAAAATCAAAATGAGCGCGACCAGCGCTGAATTCTTCTCCCACCTTGGTGACAATCACCCAGTCCTGCCGGCCTCCCCGCAGCAGCCGGCCCAGGCGCTCCTCGCTGCTGCCGTAGGCGGGGGCGGTATCGAGCAGATTGATGCCCAAGTCCCGGGCCAATTCCAGCAGTTGCAGTATTTCTTGGTCGGTGGGCAGCGCAAAGGGGTGGGGATATTTCACCTCCTGATTGCGGCCAAACTTGACCGTGCCCAGTCCCAGGGGACTTACCCGGATGCCGGTATTTCCCAGCGGCCTCAGCACCATTCCCGCTCCTCGTCCCAGGGATAGCTGGCCACCTGAGGGCGCGGCCAGGCGGCGAGGCGGCCAAGCTCGGCGCCGCTTGGCTGAATGCCATCCCGCGCCAGCCGTTCCAGCACTGCGTCGGCCAGCAGGGGGGTCATGGCCAGCTTGGTGGGCCAGGCGGTAATAACCTGACCATGCTGAAACACGCCCGGTGTATCGGGGCGCTTACCGTCAGCGCGGGCTTCGGCGCGGTCCACCCGCAAAGTGGTGAACTGTGCCCCGGCCAGATCCAGCCAGGGCAGTAACTCAACTAACTCCTGACGGGCCGCAAGAATTTGCTGGTGAGTGTTACGCTTCACCCCCGCTTCTGCAAGCTGCCCGCCCAGATACCAGACGACCCGGCCGGCCTGATCCCGGTGAGAGGTGATGGTCAGGCGGGGGGTATCGCTAGCGCCCAGGCAATGGGCATACAAGCCGCCCGGTAGGTTTGTCCCGCGCGCCATGACCATATGCAGGGGACGGAGTTGCATGGGTGCCGCACCGAGAATACCATTGCCGGCGCCGGCGGTCAGCACGACGCGCTGAGCCTTGACGGTCAGCGGTTCCTGGTCCGGGGCACACAAGCTGATGGCTCCGCCGGCGGTTGGAGCGATGGACGCCTGGCCGTACCGCAGTGCCTGAGGCTGCCGATCGGCGAGCGCCCGCAACAGCGAAGCGATATCCAGCACCGGTTCAGCGAGGCGGTAAAGGCTACCGCGAAAGCCAGGGTGGCGCAGGGCCGTGGGGAAATCGTCGGAGCTTATCCGTTCCATGCGGCTCTGCATGGCGTGGCTGGCGAAAAAGCCGACCAAGCGCGAGGGGAGAGAACCGCTGGCCCACAGGTGCTGATGCTCCGCCAGCACCGCTACCCCGGAAAGGTCCACTTCGCCGGTGCCGGCCAGGCAGCGCCGCCAGACCGCAGGCATGTCGCTGATGGCGCGGGTCGCGCCGGAGACCTTGCCGTGCAGGGCATATTTGGTGCCGCCGTGAATAATTCCTTGCGAGCAGATGGTCTGCCCGGCTCCCAACCGGTCGTGCTCGATGAGCAGCGCTCCATAACCCCGGGCGCGCAGCCGGGCCAGTAGCCAAAGGCCGGCGATCCCACCGCCGACAATGGCGACATCGACCGTCAAAGCAGTCATTCGCTCTCCCTCTTTTGAAAAGGGAGGTAGGAGAGATTAGGCTGGTGGGGATTGAGGATGCGGGCGATGGTGCCGGTGGTGGAGCAGCCATCGATATAGTCCATGACCACTACCTGGCCACCGGCCTCCCACACGCAGCGGTTGCCGGGTATTCTGGCGGGGTCGTTGTCACCCCCCTTGACCAGGTAGTCGGGCTTGACGCGGCAGATCAACCGCTCCGGGGTAGCCTCGGCAAATGGCACCACCCAGTCCACCGAGGCCAGCCCCGCCAGTACCCGCATGCGCCCCTCCAGGGTATTAACTGGCCGATTCTCGCCCTTGAGACGGCGCACCGACGCATCGTCGTTGATCGCCACGATCAGGCGGTTGCCCAGACGGCGGGCCTGTTCCAGATAGGCTACGTGACCGGCGTGCAAAATATCGAAGCAGCCGTTGGTCATGACGATGGTCTCCCCATGTGCCTTGGCATCGGCCACCGCCGCCACGAGTTGTTCCTCGCTGAGCACACCGCGGACCGGTTCATCGTGTTCGTAAAGCGCGCGTTGCAGTTCAGAGACGGTGACGCTGGCGGTACCCAGCTTGCCCACCACGATGCCGGCGGCCAGATTGGCCAACGCCGTGGCTGCTACCAGATCCATGCCCGCCGCCAGCCCCGCCGCCAGCGCGGCGATGACCGTGTCACCGGCGCCGGTCACATCGAAGACCTCGCGGGCGCGGGCGGCAAGGTGCAGAGGGTCGTGGTCACGCTGCAAAAGGGTCATGCCGCGTTCGCTGCGGGTAATCAGCAGGGCCTCTAACTGCAGGTCGCGGATTAGATTCATGCCTTTGGCCACCAGTTCTTCGTCGCTGCGGCATGGTCCTGCCACGGCCTCCAGTTCGGCCAGGTTGGGGGTGATCAGGGTGGCGCCCCGGTAGGGGGTAAAATCCCATCCCTTGGGGTCCACCAGCACCTGGCGGCCATGGGCGCGAGCCTGCTGGATATAGCCCTGCACCTCGCGCAGGGTTCCCTTGGCGTAGTCGGACAATACCACCACATCCGCCGCCAACAGGTGGTTAGCGAAGCGCGCCCTCAGCGCGGCGGGATTGAAACCGGGGAAGCCGTCCTCGAAATCCAACCGCAACAGTTGCTGATGGCGGCTGACTACGCGCAGCTTGGTGATGGTGGCCTGGCCCTTAAGGCGCAGCAGATCGCTCGCCACTCCCAACCTGTCAAGCCGGGCGGCGAGAGCGTTAGCCGCCTCATCGGCACCGGTCACGCCCAGCACCTGAACCTGGCCTCCCAGGGTAGCGATGTTGACCGCCACATTGGCGGCCCCGCCGGGGCGTTCCTCGATCTCCTCTACCTTGACGACCGGCACCGGAGCTTCCGGGGAAATGCGCGCGGTGGGACCATGCCAATAGCGATCCAGCATCACGTCGCCGACGATCAGCACGCGGGCCTGTGCAAAGCGGGGAATTTGGATTTTCATGGGTGGCTGCGAAATAGTAAGGCAAGACAAAATCATATCACAGCCGGATCACCGGTTTTCCCGTTGTGCAAAAAGGATACCCCAGGAGCGTGCGTGCTTATTTGTTCGAGTGGGCCGGGGATGGCCCACGAGATTGAGCGCAGCCGAAGCAAGCGCGCCTACCCACACGGCTTCAGAATGGATTAACAAGTCGCAATACGCAGCTCAACCCGCTACCATGAAGCTCTGCACGGTTCAATCTGGATTTCCTAAACTCATGAATAGCAAGGACCTTTATCTGCGTTTGCTGCGCTATGCGAAACCCCATGTCCGTATCTTCTCCGTCTCCCTCCTGAGCACCCTGGTGTTGGCCATGACGGAGCCGGCCATGGCCGCGTTGCTCAAGCCCTTGCTGGATGGCAGCTTCGTGGCCAAGGACCCGCAGTTTATGGTCTTCATGCCTATCCTGATGGCGGGGTTGTTTCTACTTCGCGGTGGCGCCGGCTTTATCAGCGCGGTCGCCATGAAATGGGTGGCCAACCGGGTGGTGATGGACCTGCGGGGTGAGATGTTTGGCAAACTTTTGGTCCTGCCTACCCTGCGCTTCAATGACTTCTCCGCCGGAGCTCTGCTCTCCAAGCTCACCTATGACGTGAATCAGGTGATGACCGCGACCACCGAGGCGCTGGTTACCCTGGTGCGCGACAGTGTATCGGTAGCCGGCCTGCTGGCCTGGATGTTCTACCTGAATTGGAAACTGTCCCTGATCGCCTTCCTGATCGCCCCCAGCATCGCCATCGTGGTTAAACTCATCAGCCGCCGCCTGCGCCAACTGAGCCGGGAATTACAAGGGTCGATGGGGGAACTTAACCATATCATCGATGAGACGATCCAGGGCCACAAGGTGATCAAGATCTTTGGTGGCGAAGCCTATGAAGCGGAGCGCTTCCGGCAAGTCAATAACTGGGTGCGGCGCTATAATATGAAATTGACCACCGCTTCCGAAGCCAGCGTGCCTATCGTGCAGTTGCTGGCGATCATCGCGCTGGCGACGGTGATCTATATCGCTTCCCTGCAAGCAGCGGCCAACGAGATCACGGTGGGCGGCTTCGTCTCCCTGTTTGGAGCCATGGCCTTATTGCTGACCCCTATCAAGCGACTCACCAAGCTTAATGAACAATTACAGCGGGGCCTGGCGGCGGCGGAAAGCGTCTTCGCCCTCATCGATGAACCCCCCGAACCGGACCAGGGCATTCAACAAATTGGCCGTGCCTGCGGGCGGGTCAGTTTCCAAGGGGTGGGGCTGCGCTATCGGGAGGCCAATGGCGAGGTGCTGCGGGATCTCAGCCTGGAGGTGGAGCCCGGCGAGACCATTGCCCTGGTGGGACCATCCGGCAGCGGCAAGACCAGCCTTATGAACTTGCTACCGCGTTTCTATGACGCGACGAAGGGCCGCATTCTGCTGGATGGGGTGGATATCACCGCCCTGCGCCTGGCCGATCTGCGCGCTAACATCGCCTATGTCGGGCAGGACATCGTGCTGTTCAACGACACTGTAGCGGCCAACATCGGCTACGGAGCCCGCCACGTAGTGAGCGAGGCGGCGATAATCAAAGCCGCCGAGGGCGCCTACGCCATGGAATTCATCCGCGATCTGCCAGATGGCTTGCACACCCTGATCGGCGAGAACGGCACCCGTCTGTCCGGTGGACAACGCCAGCGGGTCGCCATTGCCCGCGCTCTGCTCAAGGATGCGCCGATCCTGATCCTGGACGAGGCCACGTCGAGCCTGGACACCCAGTCCGAACGACAGGTTCAGCAGGCCCTGGAGAGCCTGCGCCGGGGCCGCACAGCCTTTATCATCGCCCACCGCCTGTCCACCATCGAAAACGCCGATCGCATCGTGGTCCTGCAAAAGGGACGGATCCTGGAGACAGGCGCTCATACGGAACTGTTGGCGCGCAATGGGCTGTACGCGAGCTTATACCGGATGCAGGGGGAATAATGCTTCACCGCTCACCTGACTACGGCCTAATAGCAAAAAACCAGGCAAGCAAGATAAGCAGGGCTTACGCAATACCTTAGATTGAACACAATATGACGCGAGTGTCTTGAAAAATCCGCTCGGCGCCATTAGCGGCATGGAGCCGCCTAGCCGCCGGCGGCCAGGGCGGCGGTCACTCCCACCAATTCGCCCTCCCGTTCTTTTTGCTGCAAGGCCCACAGTTGGGCATAGGCCCCTTGCCGCGCGAGCAATTGCTCATGATTGCCGCGCTCGATGATGCGCCCGTGGTCGATGACCAGGATCTGGTCGGCATCGACGATAGTCGACAGGCGATGGGCGATGACCAGGGTGGTGTGGTCACTGGCGGCTTCCCGCAAGGCCTGCAAGATGGCCTGCTCGGCCTTGCTGTCCAGGGCGGAAGTAGCCTCATCGAAGAGGAGGATCTTGGGCCGCTTCAGGATGGTGCGCGCGATGGCGACCCGCTGCTTCTCACCCCCTGAAAGTTTAAGTCCCCGTTCCCCCACCAGAGTATCATAGCCGCCGGGCAGCGACTCGATGAACTCATGCAGTTGGGCGAGCCGGGCAGCAGCCATCACTTCACTGCGAGCGGCCTCGGGACGGGCATAGGCCAGATTGTAGTAAAGAGTGTCGTTGAACAGCACCGTATCCTGGGGAACGATGCCGATAGCCGCGCGCAAACTGGCCTGAGTGACCTGGCCGATATCCTGACCATCAATCAGGATGCGGCCGCGGTCTATCTCGTAGAAACGAAACAGCAAGCGCGCCAGTGTGGACTTACCGGCCCCGCTGGCACCCACTACCGCCAACTTGCGGCCCGGCGGAATAGTGAAGCTGACGTCGAACAGGATCTGCCGGTCCGGTTGATAGCCGAAGTCTACGTGTTCAAAGCGCAACTCGCCCCGCTCCACCGCCAGTTCCACGGCTTCGGGACGGTCTTGAATTTCGGGCTGTTGATCCAACAGTTTGACCAACATGTCCATATCAGCCAGGGAATACTTGATCTGCCGGTACACGATGCCAAGAAAGCCCAGAGGTATGAATACTTGCAGGAGCACGGTGTTGACGAGCACCAGATCGCCGAGGCTCATGGTACCGGCCAGGACTTCCCTGGCCGCGAAGAACATGATCAGGGTCACGCCCACGGCGATGATGGCGTTCTGCCCGAAGTTCAGGGCGGACATCGAGGTTTGGCTGAGCACGGCGCTATCCTCCCAGTCCTGCAAGGTGGTATCGCAGCGGCGTATCTCCAGTTTCTCACTCCCGAAGTACTTGACCGTCTCGTAATTGATCAGGCTGTCGATGGCCTCGTTATTAGCCTTGGATTCCAGACGATTCATGCTGTGGCGGTATTCCATGCGCCAGTTGGTGATCGCCAGGGTAAAGGTCACATACGTCGCGACGCTTAAGAAAATAATCAGGGTAAAGACCAGATCATATTGGCTGATCAGCAACACAGCCACCAAGGTAAATTCCACTACCACCGGCAGGATACTGAACGTCAGGTAATTGAGCAGGGTACTGAGGCTGCGGGCGCCTCGATCCAGGTCCCGGCTGATGGCGCCGGTCTTGCGCTCCAGATGAAAGCGCAACGACAGGTTGTGGAGATGGGCCAGGGTGCGAGTGGTCAAGCGCCGCATCGCCCGGTAGCGCACCCGGGCAAACAGAGCATCGCGCAGCTCGTTGAACAACGCACTGGCCATCTTGAGGATGCCATAAGCCAGCAGCAGGGTGACGGGCAAAAAGACCGCGTGTTTGCCGACGTCAAGGCTGTCCACTATCCCTTTAAAAGCCAGCGGAATACCGATATTGGCCACCTTGGCCAGGATCAGGCAACCCACAGCCAGCAGCACGCGCCCCCGGAATTCCCATAGATAAGGCAGCAGGGCGCGGATATTGGCCCAATCATGGCGATCGGAATGGGGGGTTTCGGTACGAGAAAATTGCGCTGTCATGAGTTTTCTTCAGAAGGTGGCTTTACAGCTGAGGCTAGCCGGTAGATCCCCTGTTGCATGCAGCGTTCAGGCTGGCACCCGGCGTGGCCTTGCCAGCAGGCTGATCATGCAGGATCGCTAAGGCGCAGTGTTGCAGGAAAACCGCAAGGGGGCTTTTGACGGCGAGGGCGAGCTGGAACAATACAAAGTCATTATTGCCGCGGCCAGCGAATGAAAGGGGTACGCCAGTCGGCGCACCCCCACAACCTCATTTGAAAAACATCCTCAGCGACAACACCGTAAACTGGATGAAACCGCGCAGGCGATTCATCAGGCCGCGCCCGTAGAATAGATTCAGGGTGCCTTTGAGGCCTTTGTAAACCCCTTCGCTGTAGGGCTGCCAGAATACATTGCGTTTAGAGAAGTACAGCATTTCCTTGATCACTACCTGAGGTTCCGTCATCTCGTCGAAGCCCAGATGCCCATGGCTGCGACCGATGCCCGATTCCTTGAAGCCCCCCCAGGGCGTTTCCGCGAGGCCATGGCTGAGCAGGTGATCGTTGATAGTGATCGCGCCAGCCTGGATGCGCCGCCCGATTTCCACCGCCTTGCGGGTATTGTTGGACCAAACCGAGCCAGTCAGGCCCAAATGGGAATCATTAGCCAGCGCGATGGCCTCTTCCATGTCGTTCACCTTCATCACACCCAGCACGGGGCCGAAGGTTTCCTCTCGCATGACCTCCATGTCGTGATTCACGTCGGTCAGCACCGTGGCTGGAAAAAAATTGGCACGGGCATGGGCTGGGTCAATTTTGGCCTGTGCATAAACCGTAGCTCCCTTGGCCAGAGCGTCTTCCACCTGCTGTTTGATGGTTCTGACCTGCTTTTCGGTGCAGATGGCGCCGACGTCCACGTTATAGTCGGTGTCGGGACCCTGGCGCAGGGCTTCGACGCGCGCCTTGAGCAGCGCGAGAAACGGGTCATACAGATCCTTGTGAACATAAACGCGCTCGACGCCGCCGCAGGACTGGCCGCTGTTTTGCAGGCCCGCCCAGATGGCGCCGTTCACGGCCCGCTCCAGGTTGGCATCCGCGCACACCAGCATGGGGTCGTTGCCGCCCAGTTCCAGCGATACGGGCGTGAGGGTTTCGGCCGCCTTAGTCATAAGGGTCTTGCCAACCGGCACCGAACCTGTGAAGAACAGTTTGTCCACGTGATTGCCAGGTTCCAGCATGAGTTGGCTGATCATGCCACCGGAAATATTCACATGGGTGAACACGCCTTCGGGGAAACCGGCCGCCTTGGCCATTTCCTCGATCTTGCGGCCCACCATCTGGGTTTCCACGGCCGTCTTGAACACCACCGTGTTGCCGGCCAGCAGGGCCGGCACAATCTCATGCATGGGAATGCCCAGCGGATAATTCCAGGGAGCAATGATGCCGACGACGCCGAACGGTACCCGGTACAGCGTGCTACTCTTGTTGAAGAACAACAGGGCGCCACCGCCGATACGCCTGGGCTTGAGAAAGCGTTTGGCATTCTTGGTGTAATAGGTGATAGCGATGACGCTGGGCAGGACCTCGGTGGCAAACCCCTCGACACGGGCTTTACCCACATCCTTGCAGATGACTTCACTGACTTCGTCGGCATGCTCGATCAGGTAATCGCGCATGCGCCGGACATATTTCACCCGCTCTTCCAAAGGCAGGGCCGCCCAGCCTTTCTGGGCTTGCCGGGCGCGGATAATTGCCTGCCGGCCCTCTTCCGGGGTATTTATCGGCGAAAAACCGATGATTTCACCAGTGGCCGGGTTGATTGAGGTTGTCTTGGAAATATCGACAACGGGCTGTGGAGTGCTCATGAACACCTTCCTGCAAAATCTTTAACGGGATCTCAAGTGCGTTGCGAACCACTGAGCCGGGTATGTTTATCGCTGCACCATGGCCTTGGCATGGGCTTGCCATGCTAGCCATTCTACGCTTATTGAATGATTTTTCTTGTAATAGATGGTTTTTTGAATGCTATTCCCGGCGTCAGCGGCCCAACTCAGGGCCCGTCAGACAAATAGGCTTTTAGCAGATAAACATCATCGATCTCCGGTTGTGTTGGATTTTTCTGTTCAGACAGGCCGCTGAGATGGAAACCCTGTTCCTTTCTTAGCTTGCTGGCCACCTCGCTAAGCCGGGCTTCGGAAAATTCGCCTTCGGCCGCGGCCAAATCCATTTCCTCAGCGACGCCCAAAGCCTTCAGCGCTGCCTGCAAGTACAGCACACCCAGTTGCTGCTGAGATACTTCGTCCTGGTCCTCGTCAATGGCTTCATGCTGGCTCAGGTCAAAGCGTCCATAGACTTTAAAGGGCAAGCCATAGTACGTATCCTCGCTGAGGATGTAGATATCCTGACGGCCAAGGGCGGGTAAAGCATTGATGTTAATAAGGCTGGTATCCTGGATGGGCAGGGTTAACTCCTCCACCACAAGAGCGGATTTATGGGCTTCCTTGAGATAAGCGCCGAGTGCCTGAATTTCCTGCGCCGTGAAGGCCTCATCGATCAGGTTTTCCAGGTGCAACTGCTCCAGCCTGTCCAGATACTCATAGCCAGCGATGAGTATCTGGTAGGAAGCCACCGGCTGTGCCCGGTTCAACATGAACCAATGAAATTCGACATCCTTGTGTCCCTGGTAACGGGCCATGACGGTGGATACTTTGAACAGCCGGACTCTGCTCTCGCTATCTACTGATGCGCTCATCGGTACACCTGCGAAGTCTGATAAAGTGCCGTATCATAATATCGCTGTTCAGGCCCGGCGTAAGCGGACCCCCATAAGCGGTTGACATATGGTTATGGGAAGCGGCGTAAAACGCATTTTGCCCGCCGGGTCGAAGGACGCCGCATTGCCCAGGTACTACTGCTGCTGTGACCGAGCGAGCGATGCCAAAAATTACCCAAAGTATCTACAAGGTGATCTTTCTTAACCAAGGCAAGGTCTATGAACTCTATGCCCGCAGCGCTCACCAGAGCGATCTGTATGGCTTTATCGAGGTGGAGGAACTGATTTTTGGGGAACAGTCTTCGCTGCTGGTCAATCCCGCGGAAGAGCGCCTGCAAGGAGAATTCGCTGGGGTTCGCCGTACTTTCATCCCCATTCATTCCATCATCCGTATCGACGAGGTGGAAAAAGAAGGCGTGAGTAAGATCCGCGCTACCGGCAGCCCTGCCGACAATATCGCCACGTTTCCCGGCCCCACTCTCCCACCCAGCGGCCGTAAGGAATAACGTGTTTACCTGAGTCCATAGCACGCTGACCACCTGAAATAGGCGGCTCACTGCAACGGTAATCCTGTCAGGCATGCCTGCCGGTCTACCTTGCCGGTGGGCGTCTCCAGGAACTTGGGAAGGAAGTAAAAATAGCGGGGAATCTCGTACTTTGTGAGCAACCCGATGCGCAGCAATTGTGCCTGGATGTCAGCCTGCACTTCCTGAGAGACGGGCCGCCCCTCAATCACGGCCACGACCGCCTAGCAATACGTAGTCTAACGAGGCGCCCCCGCAGGAACATATCGGCAGATCGAAGGCCGGGAACATGCGCCGCGCCTCGTAGAGCTCATGGCGTCTGGTAGCCCATCCACCCGCCCACGATCAGCAGGCCCTGAATATGGCGCTCCTCGAGGTGCCGCGCAATCGTATACAGATCGCTTTCACGCGGCGTATTCCGGTTGGTGCCCAGCTTCCAGACCGCCCTTGGAGGCCCAGCCATCCACACTCATCCAGTCCATTTCGCTAATGTCGCCCGCCGCCGCCTCTCAAAGCCGTTGCGGACGCCCAGCATCACATGACCCTTGTCGAGGCCGATGCGCACCGCGGCCCGGAGGCGGCGGCGTCATCCCCGGCGCCGGCGACCCCGAATTCATCACCGCCAGGCGCAACGGGAGTTGGCCCGCCTCGCGCGGGTGCGGCAAGGCCCCGCACCAGGGTGCGCAAGGTCGGAAGCTTTCGTTGAAACTGCCGCCGCGCAGGCTCATCGCCTTCTCGTAATCTGTGCGCCCATCGCCTGGCCACGGCCTGGGTTCTTTCAACACACTCCATCAGGGCGAGCGCACGATGCGGTTTCCACGCATTCCAATCAGCTGACGGTTCGTCTCCGGGCTTGACGACGATCAGGGTCTCCACCGCCGCATGCCCCAGGAACGTGCCCAGGTTGCGGTCGAAGGCGCTGGGCGCGCCGCCCCGCTGCACGTGCCCCAGCACTGTCACGCGGACTTCTTCGCTCAGCCTCTCCTCCAGCATCTTGGCGACCTCGTCGCCCGTATCGGCTTCCCGTTTCGATCGCGAGCCCCTTCCGCGATCACCATGATCCTGTCTCCGCCGCCCGGCGTCGCGCCCGGCGTGCAGCCGCTCGCACATCTTCTCTTGCCAATTGTCCACGTCCGGCGGGCTCTCCGGAATCAGCACCCAATCGGCCCCGGTCGCCAGCCCGCTCATCAGCGCCAGGTAGCCGCAGTTGCGGCCCATGACCTCGATCACGAATGTGCGCTTATGGCTGGCGGCGGTGCTGTTGATCGCGTCGATGCCTCGGCGATGCGGTGCAGCGCCGTGTCGGCGCCGATCGTCATGTCGGTGCCGTACATGTCGTTGTCGATCGAGCCCACCAGGCCCACGATGGACAGGTGCGGGTGCTGCGCGGCAACTTCGGCGGAGATCTGCTCCGCTCGACCAGCTCGCCGAGCAGGCTGCTCCACTCTTGCCGGAACAGGTCCGCGCCGGTCAGGCTGCCGTCGCCGCCGATGACCACCAGGCTGTCGATGCCGTGCGCCAGCAGATGCCGCGCCGCCTGGCGGCGGCCGTCGCGCGTGCGAAACGCGGCGCAGCGAGCCTAGCCGATGGCGGTCCCGCCTTTTTGCACTATCCGCTTGCGGACTCCCAGGTCACCCGCCGAATGCGGTCGCCTCCATCCACCAGCCCTTGATAACCCTCGTAGATCGCGTAGACTTCCAGCGCCGTGATTTACGCCGTGCGCATGACGGCCCGCACGGCCGCGTTCATGCCCGAAGCATCGCCGCCGCTGGTCAAAATGGCCATGTTTTCGTCGCCATAACAAGCCTCCTGATCCATGGGGCCACCAACATCCCCGCGAGGACAATTTTGTCCAATTTTCGCGAATTATTCCATTGGGCCGTATTATAGTATGATTAGTAGGAGTTCCCAAGACAATCTGTTTTCACCCGAGGAGGTCTATGCGCCGTTTCCTTCTTCAACTTGCGCTTGCCGCCGGCCTGGCCCTGGCGGTTTTGCTTGTCCTGGTCCCGCCTAGTTCCGCCGAAGCACAGATACACATTGTTCAGCCAGGCGAAAACCTTTTCCGTATCGCGCTAAGATATGGGGTGACGGTTCAAGCCCTCCAGTCTGCCAACGGCCGAACAACTACATCATCTACGTGGGGCAAGCGCTGGTTATCCCTGGCACCGCCGCCCGCGCACCTGCGGTGCCGCCGGCCCTCCGGCGCAGCGACCAATATCACGCACGTTGTGCAGCGCGGCGAGACCCTTCTTCCTGATCGGGCTCAGATATGGCCTGCCCTGGACCCGTATTCAAACCTGCGAATGGACTGCCGGGCGAGACCGTTTACGCCGGGCAGTCGGCTCATCATTCCTTTGGCCAATGCGCCGGCCACACCGAGACCTCCGTACCCCGAACCGACCGCCACGGCCTACCCCTGAGCCGCCCACGGAAGGCGCGGCCACCCCCGAACCGACAGACACGGCCACCCTTGAGCCGCCCCGCCAGACGGACACGCCGGCTCCAACGGAGCTCCGGCCAACTGCCACGCCGGCCCCCACCGAAGCGGCCCCGAATTCGCGCCCACCGGCAACACCATACCGTGCAACCTGGCGAATCGCTGTTTTCCATTGGGCTGAAATACGGGATGCTCTGGACCACCATCCAACAGGCCAACGGCCTCCCCGGCGCTACCATCTACCCGGGCCAGCAGCTATTCATTCCAGCCAACAGCACGGCCTATCGTGCCTCCGGCCGTGGTAGCACCTCCCCCGCCGCCTGGCACTGGCCGGCGCTTCTTGGTTGTGCTGTCTCAGCAGCGCCTGTACGCCTATGAGGATGACACAATGGTGCGGACGACGCTGATCTCTTCCGGGCTGCCGCAATACCCGACCGTCACCGGCACCTTCTACATCTCTTTATATGCGCTATACCTCTGCCCGGATGATTGGCCCCGGCTACGATCTGCCCAATGTGCCCTACGTCATGTACTTCTACAGAGCTTACGGCCTGCATGGCACCTATTGGCATAGCAACTTCGGTCATCCGATGAGCCATGGCTGTGTCAACATGCCCACCGCGGAGGCTCAATGGGCTTTCAACTGGTCCACCTTCGGAACGCCTGTCATCGTCAGGTAC
>CAVOJV010000027.1:0-47374 GCA_963696325.1 uncultured Gammaproteobacteria bacterium | reverse complement strand
CACAGATGACCCCGGCCCAGAGGGCGGCGTACAGCCATCCCTGCCAGGACACGGGACGCAACCCTCATCCGACCGTTTTCTTGCCAAACCAAGCGGGCTTGCCGAACATAATGTTGGTCCTCTCGCATTGACTCTCGCCGGCACCATCGACTCGTCACACCGGGGCCGCGCAGCGGCGACAACCGGTTCCCGATCGAGCTCGAACACAACCAGCTATTCGCCGCCTATCTTGGGGCCTTGGACCGGCGGGCGAAAATTTCTGGCGGCCCGGCCGCACGACCGCAAACCGCGACTCAACCCAACGGCCCGGGAGCACCGTCATGCGCCGTCTCAGTCGCCCGGCGCTGGTCCATGCCGCGAACGCTTCTTCTCCGCCGTGTGCTGCTTGGTCCGCAGACGTCGCTCGCGGGACGCACGGGTGGGATCCGTCCGCCGGCGGCGGACCGGCGCGTGCCGCACGGCCAGGATCAGCTGACGGAGCTTCTCCAGACAGTCGGCCCGATTGCGGCCCTGATCGCGGTAGCGCTGACTGTGGAGCACGATCTCACCTTGCCCGTTAATGCGGGCCCGTAGCGGGCCACGAATCGCTCCCGCACGTCGGCCGGCAGACTCGGTGAGCCGGCCACATCCCAATGGAGCGTGACTTTGGAATTGACCTTGTTGACATTCTGGCCGCCCGGCCCCCGCTGCGCGTAAACGTCCAGCGGAACTCATCCACCGGAATCCGGATTTGGGGATCGACAACCAGCACGATAACGCACTACGCGGAATGAAATAACTGCGTGACAGCATCGCGACTCTGCCGCAGCAAGTCATGGTAATCGACCGTTTCGATTTCCTGTCCCATCAGTTTGATGTCAAAGAAACCTTCGTAACCGGCGGCCAGCAACGTGGCGACAATGCCCGGCAACGGGACGATCCCCGCTCCCAGTGGGCAACGATCCTGTTCACCGTCCGGCAGATGCCGGGCATCACCCAGATGCACAATACCCATGTACGGAACCCATTGCGTCAGACGCTGCATGGCCGCCTGATCGGTCCCGAAATAATACGTGTCGAAGGAGAGTCTTGAGCTGGGGATGATCGAAGTTCTCGATCAACGACACGACTTCGCTGAGATCGGTCAGGAACGACCATTCCGCGGCGCACTGACTGTGCACCGGCTCGATGGCCAGGCACACGCCCGCTTCCGCCGCGTGCGGCAGCAGTTCCTTCAGCGCGTTGGTCAACAGACGGCGGGCATGGTTGTGCGTGTGCCCGGCCCGCGGACCGCTGTAGACCACCAGGCAATTCGATTTCAGCTGGGCAGCCAGCCGGACCGCGTCCTGAGCGTCTTCGATGCTCTCCTTGTGCGACCGCCCGTCACTGCCCGTGAATCCGCCGGCCCACAGCAGGCTGGAGACTGTCCAACCCGCACTCGGAGACCAGTTCGATCCCCTTCTCCTCGCCGAAATCCGACAGTTTCTGCCGCCATACGGCGATACCGCTCAGCCCCGCATCGGCGTACTGCTGCACATCTTCATCGAACGACCAGCGATAGGTCGTCAGTTCATTCATGGAGATGCGTGCTGCCATCCGTGCTCGCTCCTGTTCCCGTCCGTCGGCAAACCCGCTCAGTATGGACGAAAGGCCGGCGGGTGTAAAGGAAGGGGGACGTGGCGAAATTTGCGGGCACCGGGCGACGCCGCGGCAGATCGCCGCTTGGCCCGCACAGCGGGGAACCCGGACCGCTGGCACACCGCCCTGACGTACGGCTCAGGCCGGGCTCACTTGCCCCCGGCACCGCCTCCACCAGGCGTCTCCGATTCGACGGGGGCCGGAGTCTGTTTCGGCTCACGAACGATGGACCAGGCCACCAGCCATCGCTGGTTCTCTTTCTGCAGCCCGAAATCCGTATCGAGTCGCTGTTCCATATCCGACAGATGCCCGGCACCATAGAAGATGGCAATCCGCTGCTTGCCGTGCTGGATCTGCTCGCGGAGGACTTCCAGCGCCTTCTTGTTACGTTCAGTGATCAGTGTCGAGCCTTGGGGCCGCTGAGGGACGACATCTGATCCTCCATGGACTCAAACTGCTCGGCCATGATGCGCTTCAAGCGATAGGCCCGGTCCTTGGCCACCAGCGCCACCAACAACTCGACCTCCGAGCTGTTACTGCCGCTGCCCCGCTTGGCCTGCATCGCCATCGAATCGGCCAGCACGCGAAAGAACAAACTCAGAAAACTCTCGCCGCGGTCCTTCATGCTCTGCGAAAACTCCTGCGGTGACATGTCGGCATGCACCAGGTTGGGCCGACTGTAATCGATCCCGTCCAGCTGAAACTCGAGTTTCAACACGTTCTTCATGATGTTCTGCAGGAAACTGACCGGGTTCGTATTGTCGCGCGGCTGCCCGGAAATGACACGCGTTCCTTCCGGCGCCACCAGCTCGTAGAGCACGACGTCGTATTTCTGAAACAACTCGTTCAGCTGGTCATAGTACTGGGGCTCCCCCACATGTACGGCACCGATCAAATCCACGGCCACCTTGGCCGGCGCCGCCTTGACTACTGATCCGTGCTCGGCTTCGGCACGTACCGCGTCACCGCCGTCTCCAGCGCGACGGGCTGCTGCTGATCATCGCGGCGAATACGCAAGAATTTCGTGGCAGCGTCTTCCTTTGCGGCCGGTGCCGGCGAAGTGCTGGCCGGCTCATCGCTGCCCGCCACCGCCGGCGCACCCAGCAAGCAGACGATCGCCAGAGCTGTCCTCGAAAGCCAGTTAAGCTGTCTCATCGTATAAGTACTCAGAACGGAAAAGGAACGAATTCTCGAAACGACCGATTCAATCCCCCCATTGTCAGGACCTGACGTTCAGAGTCCCGTCGCCATCGGACAAACCGCGGCGAATGTCGCGGAGGTGGCCCCGTTGCGGAGGCGGCTCCGCGCCCCACCAAGCGTGCCGTGAAGTATACGCCGAACGCGTCGGATTCGGCAAACGGCGGAAGCCGCCTCGGCGGATGAAAAAACCAGCCGACGCGTTTGATTTTCGGCGGAATCGAATCATAGTGGGAACATCACTCAGAGGACCCACTCTGAGTCGCGGCCTCCCAGGACCTGCCCCGCCTGAGGAGGCCATTTTTCTGCGCTTCTGGGCCGCTCCGGAGCGCCGCCGGTGGAGCCCGACCCGGTCCGCAGGCCGATTTCCGAAGGGTGGCCGCAGGCACAAGCGGAGTTTTCCTCCGGTTAGGCACCACCGGCACTCTCCTTCTAACCGATAGATATCTCCATATCTGGCTGTGAAAGCGTCTGAAGTTGCCGACGAGTATTACGCAGTCTTCCCAGTTTCCGAAATACTTGCCGAAGAACGGACCGTGGGAACAAATCAACCGGAATTTCAGCAAGGCTTACCGTTCTTACTCAACTTCTACGACGCGCACATCCGATACTACCGTCACAAAGAGAAGTAGTTCCACGTCGCTGGCATCTACGCGGCGTGGCTGACCAAACGCGATAGCCGAGGGTGGAACGGAACCATGTCGATCACAAGATTAACGTCCGGGCTGGCGGCGTTGGTAACGACTCTGGCGCTGGCTTCTAACGTGCATGCCGAGTTGTTCAAGCCATTTGCCTTTCCGCCGATCGAGTCGGATTTCCAGTTCTTTGCACCGGCGGACGTCGACACGTACGGAGGCGGGCCAACCGCAAAAACGGGCTGGTTCGCCGACTACGATCGCGTGTACATGAACGTACAGCGACCGAACGACTCGTACGATCTGTCCAACAAGATGGGCGATTTCACCTGGGGGAATCGTTTTGACATCGGGTACGTCGACGACGACCAGAAGGGGTGGATCTTCACCGTTTGGCACATCGACGGGCCGAACGAAAACGTGGTCGTACGTGGCGGAACGTCTCAACCGAGACATGACGACCGGGATTCCGATCGAAGCACCGATCTTCCCGCTGCGCGGATAACAACCTGCGACTTACCGGCTCCCGCGATTACCTGGTTACCAACAGCGTCAACGTGGCGGACTTGACGGGAGCGGAACTGAATCGCACGTGGGAGCTCGATCAACTCCACTACGGAGCGCGTTTGACTCCCTTTGTCGGCCTGCGGTATGTGAAGTTCGTCGATTTCTATCCAGCGAGATACATACCTGCGATACGACGAGAACGGTTTCCATCGTGATTCCGCACCGTCGCTGCCGTCCGATTCGTGGGAGCTGCCGGCACGACGGAGCAACTGTTTTCGCTGCAAGCCGGTGTACAGAACGACATGCTCGGCGGCCAACTGGGTGTCCACTGGGACAAGGACTATCGCCGCTGGAACTTCTCGGGCGACTTCAAGGCCTTCGCGCTGCAGAACTTCCAGAACTGGAACAATGTCGACAAGACGTCACAACGTATTTATGGTGGCACAACTCCCCAGCCGAGGACACAGATTCCCGATCGGTGGTGAACATCGAGGAAGGCAGCGCGAGCCACAATGCGGAGTTCGTGTTTGGCATGGAATTGCGGTTCGACGCGGCCTACCGTTTGACCCGCGATATCTCGATGCGAGGTGGTGCGGAATTCATGGACTTCGGCCAGGGAATCGGCCGCGGGATTAACATCCGAGACAACAATCAAGACGTGATCATGTACGGCTTCACGATGGGCGTGACCTGGAATCGATAGTGCCAGGACACACGCCGAACCGAGCATCGTAGCAACCGCAACTGACTTGCCACAGGCGTCTTCCAAGACGCCTGTGGTTTTCTTCTCGCGCCGGGACCATGTGCAGCTCACGGGTCGGCCAGTCTGGCCAGACGGCCGAGTCGGCCGATCCGCGTCGGACCGTATTCTCTGCGGTTCTCAGGACTTGGACGCCGCGAGCCGGCGGAGTTCGCTGATTTCGCCCAGCAGGCGATGACGCAGCGGGCTCTCCGGTCGCAGTTCATCCAGCAGGGCCTCGGCCTTGTCGAACGCCTCCGGGTCCGCGTCCGCCTTCTTCAAAATCAACTGGTAACTACGCCGGACTTCTGCTTCGGTAAGCAAGTTGAATTCCTCGCCTGTTCAAGGAAAAAAACCGGTCAGCCCTGGTGTCCACGAATGCGCACTACCGAGGCCGTTTTCGCACCGTTGAGAATCATTCTATGGTCTCGGTGGGGCAATGCAATAGCGGCCGCGTCACGCACACGTCGGTCGTGCTGGCCGCCGATCGCAACAGCGTGATCGGACCCGATCAGCCGGCAGCGTGCTGAGCCGCGGGATTGGTCGACGGCGCGGAGGTCGGCGAGTTCGATCCACTCGACCGCGGCTGAACGCACTGCGGGTCTGATCTTCACGAGTTCCTCAGCCACCGCCGCCACCGTCTGCTCAATCTGCTCGTCCGTGTGGCAGGCCGTCACGAAGAATCGCAACCGCACCGCATGCTCTTCCACCGCCGGGTACAGGATCGGTTGCACGTTGATGCCGCGCTCGAACAATCTGCGGGACAACTGCAACGCGTGGAGCGAATTCCCCACGATCACGGGGATCACCGGCGTGTTGTGGCTCGTTCCCGTGTTGAGCCCGAGACGCTTGGCCAACTGGAGGAACTTCCGCGAACGGTCCTGGACGCGGGCCACACGTTCCGGATCCTCTTCGATCAGCCGCAGCGACGCCAGTGCCGCCGCGGCATTCGAGGGAGGCATGCCCACGCTGTAGACAAAACCCGGAGCCGTGTACTTCAAGTACTCCACCAGTTCGCGACTCCCCGCAATGTACCCACCACAGCTGCCAAAGGACTTGCTCAACGTTCCCATCCAGATGTCGACCGACCGCGGGTCGATGTCAAAATGCTCACCAATCCCCCGTCCGTGCGGTCCCATGGTCCCGATCGAATGTGCTTCGTCGACCATCAGCAACGCCTTGTGACGTTGCTTGACGTCCACAAAACGGGGCAGATCGGGATAATCCCCGTCCATGCTGTACACCCCTTCGATGGCGACCAGCACGCGGCGATAATCCCGACGAATCTCCTTCAGCAGTTGGTCCAGCGCCTGCCAGTCGTTGTGCGGGAACGGTCGCCGTCGAGCCCCCGACAGGATGGCGCCCTGGATGATACTGTTGTGCGCCAACGCATCGTGGACGATCAAGTCGCCCGGCCCCAGCAAATGACCGATGGTCGTCTCGTTGGTGGCATGTCCGCCCACCAGGCACACGGCGTCTTCGGTGCCAATGAAGCTGGCCAGTCCCTGCTCCAACTGCCGATGCAGAGGCTTTTCGCCCGACACCAGTCGACTGGCCGATACGCTCGTCCCGAAACGGTCGATGGCCTGCTTGGCCGCCGCCGACACCACCGGGTCGCCCGACATGCCCAAATAGTTGTAGCTGGCAAAGCTGATCAACTTCCGGCCAGCGATCGACGTGCGATCATTCGTGACCGATTCATGGACGCTGAAAAACGGATTCGGAATGCCCGTGGCCACCAGCATGGCCTGGGTCTGTTTGAGCTTCACGTACTCAGGCATCCGCGCGAATTCATAGTACTCCTGAGGAATCTCTGCCTGGCCGACGGTCTCGGGCCGTTGGCGGAAGCGTCCATCCACGCGGGGGGCGGCCCCGATGTACTTCTCGATCGCCAACGCCGTCTCGCGACAGGTCTCGATCTGCTGCAGCACTTCCTCCGGGAAACGGCCGCCGAAAGTCTCTTCCAACGAGTTGGCAATCTGCATCCGCTCGAGCGAGTCCAATCCCAGGTCGACGACAATATTCGTATCCAGGGTCAAGTTGACCGCCCGCTCGCGAGCGACGGCTCGCACATGCTCCAAGACCTCACGCACGATGCGTTCGGCCGGTTCCGCGAGCGGCGTGTCCCCGTCACTTTCGCGCGGAGCGGCCTTGCCGGCCGCGGCCGTTCGGGAAGTGCCCGCCTGCGGGTCCCAACTGAACCACTGGGCCAGAATCTGCAGCTCGCCCTTGATAAACGCTTCGCGGCAGGCGCTGCGCTGGATCTTGCCACTGGAGGTCTTGGGAATGGATCCGAAACGCACCAGCACCACACCGTCCGGAGGCAACTCGTGTTCGGCCGTCACGCTGCGGCGGACCTTGTCGATGACGTCGGACCAGTCTTTCTGGCGACGCCGTTCGGTTTCCGCCACAATGATCAGCCGTTCCTGATTGCCGGATTCCACGGCAAAGGCACCGACCGCCCCCGCCTGCAACCGGTTGTCCGATTGCTCCACCGTCCGCTCGATATCCTGCGGATAGCGATTCACACCGCGGACGATGATCAGGTCTTTGAGCCGGCCGGTGACAAACAGCTCGCCGCCGCCGAGGAATCCCAGATCCCCAGTTCGCAGGTAGAACTTTATCGGCGTCCCCGCCGGCCAGATCGACCGCGAAACGTCTCCTGCGGTCGCCTCGGCCTTCTGCCAATAGCCCAAACCCACGCTGGGGCTGCGGACCCAGACTTCACCCACCTGATGCTCGGGCAAGGGGACGCAGGTTTCCGGTTCGACGATCAACACCTCTTCTTCGGGGAAAACCCGTCCGCACCCCACCAAGAGCCGCTCGTTCTCGTGGCCCGAAGGCACGGGGATCACACGGTGTTCGTCCAACGCCTTGCCGTCGAACCGCCCGATGGTGGGCGATTTCCGCATGTAGGCTCCGGTCACGATCAACGTCGTCTCCGCCATGCCGTAACACGGGAAAAACGCCTGTTCACGAAAGCCGACCGGGGCGAATCGCTCACAAAACGCCGACAACGTGGCCGGTCGGATCGGCTCGGCACCATTAAACGCGACCTGCCAGCTGCTGAGATCCAGGCCCTCCATTTCCTCGTCGGTAATCTTCTGAGCACACAGGTCGTAGGCGAAATTCGGTCCGCCGCTGATCGTCGCCCCGTACTTGGTGATCGCCCGCAGCCAGCGAACGGGCTTCTGCAGAAACGCCATGGGGGACATCAACACGTTGGGCCGGCCGAATGTAAAGCGGTTGGAGCACCCCACCGACGAGTCCCATGTCGTGGTAGGTGGGAAGCCAAGTCAGACCCAAACCCGCCTGCGTGGGTTCAAAGGAGTACACGATGACCGTCACGTTGTACATGATGTTCCCGTGCGAGAGCATCACGCCTTTGGGCGTGCCGGTCGAGCCGGACGTGTATTGCAGGATCGCCAGTTGATCCTGCGACAACTTGGGGGCCACGTACGAGTCGGCTCGATCCGTGGAGATCTCGTCCACGGCCAGCCAATCCAAATCCCTCAGACTGGGAGTTTCGTCGAGCATTCCTTGCGTGCGATCCATCACGTCCGCCACCGTCAAGGCCAGACTGGCCTGGGCGTCGTCGGAAATGGCCTGCAATCGCTGCACATTGCGGTTTCTGCGCGGCGTGAACGCCGGCACGGCCACCACCCCAGCGCACATGCACCCGTAAAACGCCTTGACGAATTCGAGGCCCGGCGGAAACATGAGAATCGCCCGCTGCCCCGTCAGGCCGCGCCGCAGCATTTCGGCAGCGATCCCGCGTGAGGCGCGCTGCAGCTCGGCATACGTGATCCGCTCTTCGCCACCGTCGCCGTCACTGAAATAGAACGCCACTTGGTCCGGGCGCTCGAGCCGCCCAATGGTCCAAGACCTCGACAATATTCGAGCTCGGCGGGGGAGAATAGGGGGCAAAAAAGCGATCGAGGTTCACCGTAGTACTAGCTCCAGCATCGAGGCATCGACGTGCTCTGTTCGCGGACCTTCACAGTTGGGGGTGGACGAACCCCCGCTGGCCTGTCAACGGCGGTCGGTGCGGATCACCCCGTCTGACTGGCGCCGTCCGAGGCAGACGACCAGCGCGGAGTCAGTGGGTCAATACACCGGCCTAACACGCTGCATCGGGTTCATGTATCGACGACTGCAGTCTTTTGAGGCACTTTCAGGACACGACGTCCCTAGAGTCTCCTCAATTGATACTGCTTTGCCCCCTCAACACAATACCCCCCCCAAACGAACAGGGCGTGAGGCAATGAGAAAGTTGCCCCTGCACCACGACGGATTGCGTACAGTTCCCGCGGCCTGGGAATGCCGATGTGGGGCAGAGAGTTTTTTGAGGAACAACCTGTGCCAAGAACCTTCCCCGTTCAGTTTTTGATGGGTTGCGTGTGCTTTCTCCCGGGTGTCGACGCTCAGGATGTCGTCCGATTGTGGGAGGGCCAACCGAAGCCCTACTCCAAGGACAACCGATTGATCGAGCGGGAACAATCCGCATGGGGAGCCCTGTGTGTCGCGAATGTCACCGAGCCGACCCTGACGATTTTTTCAACGAACGCGGAAAAAAACACGGGAGTCGGCGTCGTCATTATTCCGGGCGGCAACTACTCCGTAGTGGCCATCCATCATGAGGGATATGATGTCGCCAAGCTTCTGGCGGAACAGGGGATCACGGCAGCCGTGCTGAAGTATCGACTGCCCGATCCGAAATCCTCGGATCGGCCGGAGAGGGTGCCTCTGGCGGACACGCGAAGAGCCCTGAAGCTGCTTCGGCAGCAATCCGTCAAGTACGGTATCGATAAGAACCAAGTCGGCGTGGTCGGATTTTCTGCCGGCAGTCATCTGGCAACGGTGACCAGTCTGTGGAAAATGCGGATCCGGAAGAGAACCCGACTTTCTCCGGCCTCATCTACGGCGTGACCAACCAATCCGAAGAAAACATCAAGTGGTTGGAGGAGAGCTTGTACTTCCGAAAACTGACAACGGAGGAACTGGCCCAGAACCGCTTGCTCGACCTTGTTGACCAGGCGACTCCCCCGGCGTTCCTCGTGCACGCCTACGATGATGAGACGTGCAAGGTCGAAGAATCCACGCTCTATGCCCAAAAGCTGTTCGAAAACAAGGTCCCGGTCGAAATGCACCTATTCGCGAAGGGCGGCCACGGATTTGGTGTGGGCAGAAAGGCGGTGGGACCGATCAATGGCTGGCGTTGTTTGTCGCTTGGCTGTCCCGAAAAGACCAGCGTGTCGACCATGCTGACCTGTCCATCGCTCCGGAAGTCGGAAGAATCGAGTTGCGCTGAAAATGGCGGAAGTGCATGGGAATCGAACCCTCTCAGAAAACACGGGGGATTCAATCGGTTCGCGAAAGCGCGCAGAATCCGGCGCAGTGGACGTACGGGATGCCCCCCTCGACCCCTCCTCGTCGGCCGTGGTCGCAGCTTGGCCGCAGTTGCCCGAGCCCATCAAGGCCGCCATTTTGGCGCTGATCCGAGCCGCACTCTCCGCCGGCTGAATGAAGTGCGTATCGCTCTCAATGCTTCAAGAGAGCGATACCGAGATACAGGAAACTCCGAAACGCTGTGGCGGCTGATGCCGGCTGTGCTTTCTGCCTTGGCCGCTTGCCCGGGCCGGCTTAGGAGAGCTCTTGGAGATGACAGATTGTGATGTCCAATCCGTCCGCCAAGATGGGCTTACGCCGAGCACCTTACGCGTTCACTGAACAGGATGTCGCCATGCTCTCGAGCGTTCTTAACAGTCAGCGGGCAATTGACGTCAACATCGAGATCATGAGGGCTTTCGTTCACCTCCGCGAGATGCTCACAACGCACAAGGAACTGGCTCGTCGCTTGGATGATCTGGAGCAGAAGTACGACGCGCAGTTCAGGGTCGTCTGCGATGCCATTCGGCAACTCATGGCTCCGCTCGTGCCTCCGATGAAGCGACGTATCGGATTCCGTCTGGGTGACGACTAGCGACTCCCGTACGGGTCAATGTAGTCGGGGCACCGCCACAATCGCGGGGTAACGGGTAGCGTGGTGAACCGTACGGCGTGGGAACGTGAACGGCCTGGAGAAACGGCCCTGGTGATCGTTTCGGAATCCGTTCCATCGGTGCGGTACTCTTCGTCGACGGTTCACCTCTTTACCGCGAAGCGGTTACATGTAACCGCTTCGCGGTAAAGAGGTGGAGAATCAAAGCGAAATGGCCCATCAACGTGCTGGTCGAAGTGCACGACGTGCGGCCGGTGCCCAAGATCATCGACTTCGGCATTGCCAAGGCCGTGGGCCAACAACTGACCGAGCAATCGCTGCACACGGCACTCGATCAGATGGTGGGGACGCCAATCTACATGAGCCCCGAGCAGGCCGGTCAGAGCCGTGTGGATGTCGATACGCGGAGCGACATTTATTCGCTGGGCGTGGTGCTCTACGAACTGGAATGGGAACAAGGTTTTACACCCTGTTGAGTCGGTGTGGTCAGCAGGTCCAAGTTCGCCCCGTCCAGAGCTCCCTTGAAGGTGATGATCCAGCGTACGTCGGCGATCCGCTCGACGAAGATCCCGTGCACTTCTGTCGCCGAACAGGAACGTGAGGAAGCCTCTGACCTCCTGGTGCGGAAGTTTCCTCCAGTCTCGCCTTCGGTGTTTGGTCCTGAGACCCAGCAGGATCTTTTTGGCGATGCGGGCCGTCTCCGCCCGCTCGGGCATGTCCCGCAACTGGTCGTCGAGTTCATCCAGCCTCTTCGTGAGCGACGCCAATTCTATCTTCATGGAAGATTGCTTGTCGAGCAGCAGAGATTTGTCCCCACCGTTCAGAACCAGATCCACCAGCCGATCCAGCTTCGCCTTGGACTTCTGGAGTGCCTTGAAGACTCGCTCTCGTTCGACTTCCAGTCCTTTGCGAGCATCCTCGCTGGGCAGTGCTGCTGAAACGGCCTTCTGAAATGCAGGCTCGTCCAGAAAGTTGCCGAACAGGTGATCCAGCACGGCCGATTCGATGGTCTCTGCCGGGATGCCCTTGACGTTGCACGTGCTCTTGAAGTGCCTGTAGTAGCTGGTGCCCCGATCAGTCCGGGTTTGCCCGGTCAGTGCGGCACCGCATTCGCCGCACCTGATGAATCCAGACAGCAGATACTTGTCGGCCGCATCCACTCGATTGTACGTCCTGTTGCGAGCGAGCCTGACCAGTACCTTCTCCAGCAACTCGGCCGACACGACTTCAGGGACGGCTGGAACGGGAACCGTCTGGTCGACGTCGATGTCCGGCGAACGGAATCTGACTTCGTAGGTTCCCGAGAGCTGTCCGTGGTGGACGATCTTGGAAATGTAGGTCTTGTTCGGTATGCCGTACTCCTTGCAGAGGTCGGTCAACGTCTCGCCCGCCACGAACCTTCGCAGCAGATCGGCGATCATCTTGCCCTGCTCGCTGACGAACCATCCTTTCTGCTCGTCATATCCCCCAGTCTCGTTGGAGAGGCGCCTCCAAGGCGAAGCGGCCGCCCTGCTGGGCGTGACACTGCCCACTGCCGAGCCAGCACCCGAGCCTTCGGCGAAAGTCGAGGAGGCAAAGGAACTGCCGAAGTCCACGCCCGCACCGGAGGCGGCGAAAGAAGAGGAGCAACCGAAGTGACGTAAGCACGTGAGATTGACGGCGGCGTAGCCGCGTCTGCCGGTAGCCCGGCCTTTCAAGGCTGGGTGCCGAAGCCAAGCAATTCACCTTGTCGAGTAGCGACGTCTGCCGCATGGCGTACGCGCTGCGCCCCACATGATTGCATAGAGCTGGAGGGTCACGCGCAACCGTCGCTACGCGACGGCAACAAGTTGTAACACCACCTTGTCCCAGCCTTGAAAGGCTGGGCTACCTGCAATTGCGGCTACGCCGCACAGAAAGAAGAAGCGGCCGGGGAGGTGCAAGGCGCCAACCACGTTCCTCCCCGGCCAGACATCTCCCGAGCGGCTCGGTCTGCGCGGCGCGGGCGATGGTGTTTTCGATTGTCGATTGTCGTCTTTGCATTATAGCCAGACCGGCACTTTACCAAAAGGAACGTACGATGCCCCACACGCACCTCTCTCAATCCAAATCGCGTCGGGATCTGGCAGCCTCACTGCGCGGCTCCCGCACACGCAAACATGCCCGCCTGCGCCACCGGCGTCTGCAGGCCGAACGCCTGGAAGATCGCCAGATGTTGGCGACGATTTCCGGCGCAGTGTTCAATGACCTCAACGCCAACGGGCTCAAAGACGGCGGCGAGTCCGGCCAGAGCGGCTGGACAGTCTACCTCGATGCCGACGGCAATGGCCAACTCGGCACGGGCGAAACCTCCGCGATCACGGCTGCCGACGGCAGCTACAGTTTCGGCGGCTTGGCCGCTGGCACCTATACCGTGGCCGAGGTCCAGCAGCTGGGCTGGCAACAAACGTCTCCGGTGGGAAACGTTCCGAGCTATCGAGCGGGTGAGCGTCGCTTCCGACGGCACGCAGGGAAACATGATGTCGACCAGTTGCTCGATCAGTGCCGATGGCCGCTATGTCGCATTCTACTCGATGGCCAGCAACCTCGTTCCCGGTGACACGAATGGGACAACCATCGCGGGGTTCGACATCTTCGTATATGATCGCCAGACGGATATGACCCAACGGGTGAGCGTCGCTGCCGACGGCACGCAAGGTAATGGCAATTCAATGGGCCCCTCGATCAGCGCCGATGGCCGCTTTGTGAAAACGTTTGCCAACGGCAGCAGCCATGCGGCCGACGTCGCCTTCGCCCTGGCCGTCGGCAACACCAACCCGCAAGGCATCGCCGATCCGCCGGCGCCGCGTTCTGAACTCGTCCCGGCCTCGCTGGCGGTTGGCGACAGGTGACTCCCCTACATGGGACGCCGCAGCGTACAACGCAGTCCCGCTCAGTCTTGGCATCACCTGGTTCGCACGCCGCGCACCGCGTGGCGGACGCGCAACGCGGTGTCTCAGCATCGTACAACGTCGATCAGTTCATGAACCGGTTGGAGAGGGAGTTGGGAACTGTCCGTTCCGCCACAAGTGTTGCATGGGATGACGGCTTCCCACACGCGGCGATCGAGCGCACAGCGAAGCGACATCAGCTGCGAATCGGTGAGCGACGACCTGGACGCCACCATCGACTCGATCGTGGACGACCTGGTGGCCATCAACTCGCGCCTGCGCGTAACAGCGTGCGAGGGACGGCACGTTTAACCGCAGGCCCAGAGCACCGATCGGTCGATCGCCCACCATGGTACGCTGATCTCGATCCGATCGGTGCGGCGGGCCGCGCACTGCGCGCGACGCCTTCGTATCGCGGTCCCCGCGGCGAGCTCCACGCCCGACCACGCTCGACCGCCGAGCACCGGTCCCGGCCCCGCGTGTTGGATGCCGCGGATCTTCGGTGACCGCTGCCGCGTGCGCGGCCCGCCGCACCGCTCGGATCCAGATCTGTCCCGGTGGCGAGCGATCCGCCGATCGGTGCTCTGGGCCTGCGGTTAAACGTGCGCGAGGCACATCGCACACGGATGCTGAACAGAGTGGACGACCTGTTCGCCCAGTGGGAATCCGACCCGCTCGAACTGGTGAGTCTGCCCGACCTCGGGATGTAGTCCGCCGATTGCTCTGTCGTAATACGACTACCACACACCACGCCGCCGGGTCCCATACGCCCGGCGACGGCGGCGCAGAAAGCGGCGCACTCACGGCGCAGATTCGAGCGCAGCGGGCGCACGCCGGGTATCGCGGAGAATCGCACGCACCGAGCGCAATCACTGAGCAGGATGTGACTTGTGCGACATCCATCGAATCGCCGCGAGTCGCGGCGGAGAAAATGGCGGAAGTGCATGGGAATCGAACCCACCAGCCGCATGATTAACACACGGCTCAACGATTTTGAAGACCGCGGCCGGCACCAGCCGTGCACGCACTTCCGCAAGCGATCGTGTCAGGCCCAATCGAGGCCCGTTTGCTTGCGCACTCGCTCTTCGAAATTACCCAACAGACCGCCGATCACGTCCCAGCCGTCGCGCAGGCGGACCTCGACGTCGCCCTGCTGATTGACGCGGACCACCGTGTCGTCCCGCACTCCGGCGCCGGGCAGATCCTTCACGTGAAGTTCGTCGTCCTTCACGATCTTCGCCAGTGACTTGCCTGTCATCTCGATGAATTTCATGGCCGCTGTCTCGCAATCGTCGATCGCCCGCCGCCGGACGGCAGCCGGGGGTGTGGGTCCGGGAAGGCCTCGTGCGAAGGAGGCCATTCTCGGCGGCTCCATATTACCACAACCCGACTCGGGAATACATCAGCGCAGTGTGGACGGGAAAGCGCCGCAGAAAAAAGAACCCGCCGGACACACTTCGAGCGGCAGCTCAAGGCGACAGGTCACCACCGGCCTGGTCCAGCGCGGCCGGACGCGTTCACACAGCGCGAGCAGCCGGTCGACATCCAGTTCCTCGGCCCGCGCCTCGGCGCCGAACTCCATTTCAGCCAGCACGTCGTCGATCCCTTCCTTGCCCAACTGCTGCTTGTACGCGCCCACCAGGCCACTGCGGAGGAACTTCCGACGGTGCAGGAAAAGCGTCCGCACGAACGTGTGAAAGAATTCCGGCTGGGGAATCCGGCACGTTTTTCCGGCTGGGGAACAATGTGCATGATGGCCGAATGCACTTTCGGCCGCGGCCAGAAGACGGTCGGCGGCAGGATGCGCATCACCTCCGCCTCGCACTGACTCTGGATCCACACGCTCAATGCACTGTAGTCCTTGGTGCGGGGCCGCGCCGTGATCCGGTCCGCCAACTCCTTCTGAATCGTGACCGTCATGGAGTAGGGCGTGATGTCCGTCGACAGCAAGTTGGAAATCACCGGCGTGGCAATGTTGTAGGGCAGGTTGGCCACCAGCTTGAGACGACGGCACGGATCCACCGCCAGATGCTTGGCCACCGCCTCCAGCATGTCCGGGTTGAGCCGATTCTTGTTCTTGAGTGCATCTCGCCGCAGCAACGTCACGTTGTCGCAGTCGATCAATTCCTCTTGGGCCAGCTGGTGCAGCTCCGCGCTGATCTCCACGCTCACCACGGCGCCGCCCGCTGGGCCAGCAGGGCGGTCAGCGACCCGGTGCCGGTCCCCACTTCCAGCACGACGTCGCGGCGGTCGAGCACCGCCGTGTCCACCAGCAGATGCACCAGATTCAGGTCGATCAGAAAGTTCTGGCCGTGCCGCGTGTCCGGACGGATACCCGCGTCTTGGAACCGCTGGATCAGAAACGAAATGGTTTGGCGATTCGTCATGGATGGGCCAGGGAGCCTTGAAGAGTTTCGAGTCAGGAACCGCCGTCGGCACGGCCCCATTTGGCAAACGGCCCGTCGAGCCGAGTTCCGTCACCGCGCAACTGCTGCTCGACATACTTGGCCAGCACGTCGGTCTCGAGATTCACCGGATCGCCGACCTGCAGCGGCCCCAGCGTTGTGACCTGGAGCGTATGCGGAATCAAGGCCACGCTGAACCGATGGGTCTCCACATCCACCAGCGTCAGACTCACGCCATCCACGGCAATCGATCCCTTGCTGGCCATCTGACGCGACAATTCTCCGGGCACGCGGAACCAGAACGTCGACCAGTTCTGATCGTCGATCCGCTGGTCCAGGTGGCCCACCCCGTCAATGTGTCCGGTCACAAAATGGCCACCCAGCCGATCGCCGACGCGCAACGACCGTTCCAGATTCACGCAGCTGCCCGCCGCGAGCCGACCGAGATTCGTGCGGCTGAGCGTCTCCGCCCCGGCATCGAACCCGAACGACTCCGCCTGCACTTCGACGACGGTCAGACAACAGCCGTTGACCGCGATGCTGCTGCCGATCTGCATTTCCCGGGCCAACGACGGCGCGTGAATCACCAGCCGCACCCCGGGCGGCGCGGGAACGAGCTGCTCCACCACGGCGCGTAGCTCCACCAGACCAGTAAACATGTTCGAGCCTCCCGCATCAGTTACGGGCAATCGACTCCATCGACGCCCTGCGGTGCGCAAAACCACTCCGTAGCCACAGACCAGACTGTCACAGTGGCGAGTGTAAGGGTCGATCGCGGCGAGGGCAACCGATCCTCCGGCCATTCGTTCACCCCGCTGCCGCCTAGGCATGCACCGACGAATCGGGCAGAATGAGGCAAAATCAGCCAGGATTTTCCCATCTTGCAGATAGGAACTGAACGATGAGCATCATTACCTCCGTGCATGGCCGCCAGATTCTCGACAGCCGCGGCAATCCGACCGTCGAAGTGGACGTCACGCTCAGCGATGGCTCGTCCGGGCGGGCCGCGGTGCCCAGTGGTGCGAGCACCGGCGTCCACGAAGCGTGGGAGCTGCGTGACGGCGACAAGTCGGTGTACCTGGGCAAAGGCGTGCTCAAGGCGATCGAGAACGTGAACGACAAGATCGCCGACTGCCTGATCGGCATGGACGCGCTGGATCAAACCAGCGTCGACATGGCCATGATCGAACTCGACGACACGCCCAACAAGAAGGAGCTGGGGGCCAACGCGATCCTGGGTGTCTCGATGGCGGTGGCCAAGGCGGCGGCCCAATACACCGATCAGCCGCTCTACCGGTACCTGGGCGGCGTCGGTGCCAACTTGCTGCCGGCTCCCATGATGAACATCGTCAACGGCGGCCAGCACGCGGACAATTCGGTGGACATTCAGGAATTCATGGTCATGCCGCTGGGTTTTGACAGCTTCTCCGACGCGCTGCGGTGCGGTGTCGAAGTGTTCCACAGCCTCAAGAAAGTGCTGCAGTCCAAGAAGCTCAGTACGGCCGTCGGCGACGAAGGCGGCTTCGCTCCCAATCTGGGCAGCAACGCCGAAGCGCTGGACCTGATCATGGAAGCCATCAGCCAAGGCCGGTTACGAGGCGGGCAAGCAGGCGTTTATCGCCCTGGACGTGGCGGCCACCGAACTGTTCGACGAGAAAAAGAAGACCTACACGGTGGACGGCAAGCCCATCGACGCGGCCGGCATGACCGCGCTGCTCAAGAGCTGGGTCGACAAGTACCCGATCGTCTCGATCGAGGACGGCTGCTCGGAGGACGACTGGGACGGCTGGAAACTGCTCACCGACACGCTCGGCGGCCGCGTGCAGATCGTGGGGGACGACCTGTTCGTGACCAATACCGAGCGACTGCAGCGGGGGATCGACCAGGGCATCGCCAACAGCATCCTGATCAAGGTGAATCAGATCGGTTCGCTGACAGAGACGATCAAGGCCATCCGCCTGGCCCAGCCCAACAACTACACGACGGTCACCAGCCACCGCAGCGGATAATAAGTCAGAAAACATCATTGCATTCATGGTTCGATACCTGCCTGACCGAGGCTTCGGCAGGCAGGCCTCACCATGAACGGAAAATCAAATGGTTGCAGCGTAGGTCGTCCGTTCGCCCTGAGGTATCGAAGGGTGAACGGGACTTTTTACGAATTCATCAAGCATGAGGCAGCGATGCAAGACTTACAATGTCAAATGACACAACCCGAATATCAATTGAAGTCCACAGGTTTTGGTGATGAAGAGGAGACGGACATGAGCGTTTTGGTCACAGGGGGAACCGGGTTTATCGGTGCGGAGGTGGTGCGCATCCTCTTGGAAAAGGGAGAAAAGAGGCCGGTCGTTTTCGACATCAACCCCTCCACGAAGCTGCTCGATGACGTGGCGGACCAGGTGGAGGTAGTGCGCGGGGATCTCGGCAACTTCAGCCACGTCTTGAACGTGGTCAAAACCTTCAAGCCCAAGGTGATCTATCACATTGGGGGCATGCTCTCGGTCCCTTCTGACGCCGATCCGGCGGCATCCTTCCGGGCCAATGCCATGGGGACATTCCACGTGTTGGAGGCGGCGAAATGGTTCGATGTGGCCCAGGTCCTCTTTTCCAGCACCATCGCCACCTATGGGCTGGATATCCGCGAGTCCTTCGTGGACGACTACACATTGCAGCGGCCCCAACTTTTCTACGGGTGCACCAAGGTCTTCTCGGAGTTGTTGGGCCAGTTTTACAAGCGGAAGTATGGCCTGGACTTTCGAGGGGTCCGGTATCCTTCCATTGTTGGGCCGGGAGTCAAAACGCCCGGCATCGTCCAGTACAACGCTTGGGTGATCGAGGAGTGTGGCAAGGGAAAGCCTTACACCATGTATGTGAAACCAGAGACCCGGTGCCCGGTCATGTACTTCAAGGACGCGGGCATGGCCATTGTGATGCTGGCGCAAGCACCTCGCGAAAACATCAAGATGGTCAACTACATCATCGCCGGCCCTAACCCCGCCGCGAGCGCCCAGGAACTGGTGGAGCTGGTGAGGGCGAAGGTTCCCGGTGCCATGATCGACTTCAAAGTCGACAAGGAGCGCCAGAAGATTATTGACGGGTTCACGAAACCCCTGGACGACAGCATCGCTCGGAAGGAGTGGGGTTGGAAGTGCCAATACGATCAGGAGCGGATCGTGGATGATTTCTTGAAAGAGATCAGGTTGCATCCCCAACGTTACGCATAAAGGCTTATCACTCGGTCCACCTCTGATGAAGCTCAGGTCCGTGGCCGGGGCAAAGAAGCAGACGAACTCCAGGTCCTCCTCGCCCACGTTCCGGGTCAGGTGTTGTGTCTTGGGTGGCACATAGATAGCAACTCCTGGCTCCAGCCGATAAGCCTTCCCGTGGAATTCTATGTCCCCTACCCCCTTCAGGCCGAAGAAAACCTCCACCTCTGACTCGTGTTGATGGGCAGGCCCGATGCCGCCTGCATTGTAGCGAAGGATGGCCATGCTGCAATGCGCGCCCGGAATCACTTTGGGATCGAAAAGAAGGCGTCCAAAGCGGCCAACGCCCTCCGGCGATCTTCTCTCGGGCATATCGTCTTTTGGAAATCGGTACTCTGTCATGACACTCACCTCTTGCTGGTTATTAAGGTCCCATAATTGTATTGACACGCAGAAGCCCCCTCAACCCCGCCCTCTCCCCAAGCTGGGGGAGAGGGGTAAGGGTGAGGGGGAGCACATCGTCAATACTATTTCGAGACGATTCATAAATGGTTCACATCCGGACGGACTGGCTCAACCTCATATTCTGCCGGAGCCTCAATAAAGAGCAAGACGAACAAAATATCAAGATTATTCTAGGGGGGGTTATGTCGATCGGGATGGAAAGGGATATCCTTAATCCGAAGCGCCACGTGTGGGGAGTTGTGATGCAATCTGAAATGGCCTAAATGGCCTCAAAAGGAGAGATCAAATTCCCGGAGCCATCGAATTCCACTGCAGGTCCTCCTCCTCGATGGTCAGGCTGGATTTCCCTTGCAGGTCCGGAAGGCAACCTTCGGACACCAGCAGGCTTCCGAGTTCCAGGGTATTCTTGATATGGACGATGCGAACGTCATCAAGTCCGCAAGGCCTGAGTGTCACCAGGGCCGCGGCGATGGCCTCCCGTCATTGGGGTAGGTGAGAGGCAATTTGCCGACTCGGGGCACAGGAGGTCAGACAGTTGATGGCGGTAACCGGGAAGTCAATCTTGTCCACCAATCGTCGGGTCGTGAAGTCGGCCTGGCCGATGCCTATAGCGCTGCCCTCGCTTGCTTCAGTCAGGTCGCGGACAAAAATCCGGGTAATTCTTGGCCAGGGCCGCTTTGCTCCGTAAGCGCAGACATCGCGCCCAACCACATTGGGATCGATACCTTCCCCGCTGATTTCCTTGCCCATCTCGTCTATGATCAGTAGGTCGATTTCCTTCAGAGGCAGGGTGGCCAAACAGGCCCGCGCCTTCTTGAGGAGTTCCACCTCCATCGATTCGATCTCTTCGGCTCGGCCCATTTTCACGATAGCAGTCTCATGCTTCTGGTTTTCGACCAGGCCTACCCCAAAGAGGACCCGACAGCGCTTGAGTAGTTCCCTCCCGGCTGAACTGATGATCTTATATTGATCACGAACGACGGACAGACGATGGTAGTGCTCCGCACCGATATGGCTGCCCAAGCCGATGGCAATCATCTTGATCAGGCCGCTCTCTGTTGGACCGACAAAATTGGTGTGGGGTTTGATCCTGTTGATCAGGACGATGCCGTCGGCTTCTCGAGCCAGACGGTCCATGAATAAGGGAATGCCATCGATTTCGCCCATGGGTGTCACTTCCATGGTAGCCCGGACCGGTGCGCCGACCGTTTCTTCGGTGATCCCGCGAGCGCTAAAACCGCGATCTGACCTTCAGCGGTAGCCCCGCCGTGGGAGCCCATTGCGGGGACGATGAAGGGTTCACAGCCGGATTCCTTCAATTTCATCACTACGGCCCGCACAACCTCGACGAGATTGGAAATGCCGCGGCTGCCCACGGCGATCGCCACTTTCCCTTCCTTAGGGATCCGATCCGGTCTTTGAGGCCTGCCCATTCCCGCTCGATCTCCCTCAAAACATCCACCGCCGGCTGTCCTGAGGGAGGCTGGTGGATCATCCTCATTTTAGGGAGTTGCAGCCGCTGAGCCGAAACTTGCATCATCTGCCTCCTTCATGTTGCGTGGAATCCTGGAAGTTTCTTTGATATGCGCGCCCCGCCTCCCGTGGGGAGGTAGTCTCTCAGAGCCGCAACACTAGCAGGTTGCTGAAAAACACGATGTTCTTCAGGCTGCTCAAACAACGTGCAGTACTGGCAAGGCATCCCTGAAATTCCGAAGAGTGAGGCCGTACATAGAAGTACGCCGCAACGATGAGGAATAAGAGTAACGCCGCAGATGCGCGTTTTTGAGCAGCCTGCTAGACCCTGACGCGTCAAACTCACTTCGCTTGGTCCAATAACTGGTTGAGGAACTGGGCCGTCGTGTAGATTTTGAGATTCTGTGCCCTGAGCTTGGCGTTACTCAGGTTGTGGACGCAGGAATTACACTCGGTCAGCAGCACCTCGGCACCCACCTCCTCGGCTTCACTCAGGCGTATGCGCGCCATTCCAATGGAATTCTTGGCATAGGCCCCTCTACACCGCCTCCTGCCCCGCAGCAGAGCGCATTGGCCCGGTTATGGCGCAACTCAACAAAGTTTGGTGCGATCTTACGAATGATCTCTCGGGGCTCTTCGTAGATGCCACAATGCCTCCCGAGATCACACGGATCATGGTAGGTGACCCGCTTCTCCGTCTTCACATTCACGTCAGCGTTCTTCAGGAACTGGCTGAGATGGACGACTTCGATCCCCTCGCTCTTGAGCTGCCCATACTGCGGTTTCTGGTTGAAAGTCCGCGAGCAGTAGGGGCATCCCGTGATGACCGTCTTTGCCCCGGTAGCCAGGATGAGGTCTATATTCTTCTTAGCCAAATCCTGGTTGATCTCATAGCCCACATCCTCCAGGACCCCGCTGCAACACACCTCATCGATGAGGGTGTAATCGACCTTTAGGCGGTCCAAAAGATTGAGAGTCGTTGCAGTGGCTTCATCCTGCCGAAAGGAACCCACGCAGCCGATGAAGTAGACGTACCTGGCCTTTTTGTTTCGCTGCCTTTCGAAATCCGCAGGCTCCTCCTCGCCATAGATGTTGGTATGCGATTGGAGAACTTGATGCATCCCCTTGAAGGCGGGGTGACAGGACCCGATGTGAACCATGTCTTTCCTGACCTCTTTGATGATTTCGGGCGGATTGACACCAGAGGGGCATTGATTGGCGCAACTGGCGCAGGTCGTGCATTGAAAGAGAGTCTCGATAAGCTCGTCAGAAAGTTCGATGGTTCCGTCCATGACTTCCTTGAGCACCAACATTTTCCCTCTGGCGTTAAAGGCTGGACGTTTGGTCAGACCGAAGACCGGGCAGACCGCTCTGCAGAACCCGCAACTTGAGCACCTGAGAATCTGATCCCGGTATTTTTTCTCAAAATTGTATTTTGCTTCCATTCATCCCTCCAGAGCCATCTTGCCAGGATTGAGTATGTTGTTCGGGTCAAAAAGGCGCTTCAACGAACGCATCACTCCCATAGCCACATCGTCATGCTCCAAGGGCATGAACCGCGCCTTGGCCAGTCCAATGCCGTGCTCGCCGGTCAGCGTTCCTCCCAGCGCGATCACTTTCTTGAAAAGTTCCTCCGAGGCTTTTTCCACCCGTTTTACCTCTTCGGAGTTGGTCCCATCGAAGCTGATCACGGGATGGAGATTTCCGTCGCCCACGTGGCCGACCGTCGGGATTTTGAGATCATATTTCTTGGCAAGATCGGATATCGCCCTGAGCATGTCAGGGACTTTAGAGATAGGCACGGTCAAGTCCTCGACAAAAAGGTTATAATTGATCCGTGCCATGACGCCGTAAGCGGATTTGCGCGCGGTCCACAGCGCCTCGGCTTCTTTTTGAGATTCGGCCTTTTTCACATCACTCGCGTGGTTCTTCCTAAAAATGTCCATAATTCTTGCCAACTGGAATTCATTCTCTTCCTTGGTATAACCATCTGTCTCGACCACGAGCAGGGCTTCCACCAGTGGCAAATTCAGGTCGGTATTTTGGTTGATCGCAACAAGGGTCTGCTGGTCCACCACTTCCAGTGCCCTGGGCAGAATACCGGAGCGCATCACCTCGCTCACTGCCCTGCCGGCATCCTCCAGGTCAGCGAAGGTCGCCATAGCGGTGCTTGTGGCCAGCGGCTTTGGGTTGATCTTGAGGGTCATCTCAGTGACCACTCCCAAAGTCCCTTCCGAGCCGACAAAGAGCCTGGTCAGATCATAACCGGAAACGCTTTTCATGCATTTAGAACCCGTGTGCAGGACTCTGCCGTCGGTAAGAACCACCTCCAGGGCAAGGACATAATCCCTGGTGGTCCCGTATTTGGCTCCCTTGATGCCACCGGCATTCGTTGCGACGTTTCCCCCCAGGGTACACACCGTGCCGCTTGCCGGGTCCGGCGGGAAAAAGAAATTGTGTGCTGCCAGAGCCCGCTCAAGATCAGCATAAACCACACCTGCTTGAACAACCGCCAGGCGGTCTTCGATACGAATCTCAAGGATTTTGTTCATGCGGCACAGATCAAGAACCAGTCCGCCTTGCTGGGGCACGGCAAGGCCTGCAAGAGAAGTCCCGGCTCCGCGGGGAGTGACGGGAAATCTCTCTTGGTTGGCCAGACTCAGAATCGCCGAAATCTGTGCGGTTGACGTGGGCCACACAGCCGCCTCAGGCCGGTGCTTGAACTCCGACGCGTCCTTAGAATAAGCGATGAGATCAATCAGGCTGTCCGTGAAATTTTCAGGACCGACGATATCCTTAAGGCGGTTCTTAATTTCTGCTTTCATGGTTACACTCTCCATTCATTTTTCGGACTCGGACTATATCCACCGGCCTTTTCGTTCATGGTTCGATACCTCACCACACGGAAATCAAATAGTTCGACATTATAATCCGTTCCCTGTGTCAAGGATGAGGCGAGTCCATGAAGCGGGTCCAATGGAAGCAGTTTCTCTAGACGAGCACGACAGCCATTGCACGTGCTGTCAGGATTTTTCTATCTCGGTTAAGACCTGGTGCCTGCGGGCGGCTGAACGATAAGGGAACAGCGCATTGGGGGGCATTTTTTCAACGACCTTGAGGCGGTGATCGGAACACTGCTCTGGGTCAAAGAGGCGCAGCAGGTAAGGCTGTTTATTGCTCCCTGTCACTTCCTGGATGAGTTTGGCTGTTTCTGCTATCTCTTCCGGTGTCAGATAGCGGATTGCCTGTGTGCCTTCCTCCTGACGCACAACAGGAGCCACTGTCGTCTGGAATCGATGCTCGGGGAATTTCGCTACGAGCCTTATCGTGCTTTTGATCTCGTCCGGGTCGATCTCTTTGTTCAGTATGCCGGCATAGAGAGCCAAGGGGCCTTTAACCTCCATGACGACCCGATCCCCCAGCTTATGCTCCAGCAGCTTTTCTAGAACTGAAGCATTACGACCGTCCGTATCCAACTGCAGGTTCAGTCCATTCTTCTTAATGTAGCCCAACACGGCGATGAGATCATCCGCCAGTGAAGGATCCCCCTCTGAAACACGAATCCCATCCATCCAGCCATGGGACAGTTCACTGCGCCCGATAAAGCGATCCAGCTTCGTTCCTGCATGAAGGTAAGCCAAAACCACGCCGACCCCCTGCCGAATGGTGGCGTCATCGGTGAAAATCGGAAACTCGATTCCCTCCTTTCCACGGAAGACAGCACTCCGGTTGTTCCTGTAAAACTCGCCGAACGCATCCTTCCCATCCCCCTTGATGTCCAGCTCTTTGTAGGCAATGCCACGCTCATCCATTAAGTTTTTGGCGATTTTGCATCGAGCGCAGCCTGTCGCGGTAAAGATGGTGCTGCTCATCCGGACATCTCCTTTATGAGACCTCTCCCGTCTTCGTTTTTGCCGGCTCTAAAAGTCTCAACCACCGGGGAATGACTCTGCATCCTGCTCTTACGCGTACCTCCCGTATTCTTTCGTGAAATCAAACATCGCTTTCACATTTTCAGGTTTGGCATCATCGAGAACTGTTGAAGAGTCCATGATGAAGCCGCCGCCTTTCCCAACGATATCGATCAGCTTCTTGCAGTAACCCTTCATATCGTCCGGCGTACCCGTGGAAAGGATAGAGAGTGGGACGCTCCCGCGGATGCAAACGACATCGCCCAGGACTTCCTTGGCCCTCGAACACATCGGTCCGCTCGAACATGTACACCGCTTTCCCCTTTGGGATGTCGCCGATCGTCTCCAGCCTGGATGTGCAGTCGCCCTCCCAGAAAACGAACGGGTTCAGGCCTTCGTCGATAAGACCAAGGATGAGCCTCCTGAGCGTTGGCCAGTAAAAGGTTTTGAAATGAGCCTGCGACATGAAGCCATCAATTCCCTTGTGGAGGGGAATAAAAACGCGAAAAACACCCCTTTGTTTTGCTATGAGCCCGTTTTCGAGCATCACGGGCAACATCCGTTCCACCGCTTCAAGCAGCTTTTCAGGTCTTCGATACATGTCCAGCATGGCCGCCTTTGTTCCCCTGAAAAAATCGGATATCACATCGAATGGAGCATGCGTGGCACATCCGAATTGAGGTGGAAACCCAAGCCGCTTCATTCGGGCGGCGTATTCTTCCGACCCGGTTACCATCTTCCGAACCTCTTTCACCGCTGCCATCAGGTCTTCTATCGCCTTTGAAACAGCTGGAGTGCCTAAAGAAGCAAATTTGCCAATCCAATTGTAGCTGTAGACCGTCTTCACCGGTGGGAGGTCCTTCAGAGGGCCTAACGCCCCAAATATCCTTGGCCAGTATCTTCTCAGCATGAAATCGGTGTGGTCGGAGAGAAAATGGTCGTATTCCGACTCCTCCATGTACTCATTTTCCACGAACTGGAAGCTCGCCATCGGTTTTATATCTTGCCCGGGCCACTTCAGCTGTTTGAAATCGAGGGCCTCGAGAATTCTTCCCCAAAAACGCCCCGGAAAAGGGTCATCATACATGTCGGGGGCGAACTCGACCATAGCGTCGACCCACGCTCTCATGGTTTGGTCATAATCGTACATGGCCTCCTGATAAGTCATGCCCGCCCATCTGGCAGGAAAAAACCCAAAAAGGCATACGACAGGAATCCGATCGGGTTGCTTCAATGCAATGGCGTCATTGACCCTTTTTTTCCCGCTCTCTCAGCAGATCTTCAACTGTTTTGTCCATGGAAACACCTCTCTCGATCGGTCAAGGTGACGCTAAGCGTTTCATTACTTCTCAAAAAAGAAGTTTCGGCAAGAACAGTACCATCTGGGGGAAAATGGTCATGAGTACAAGCAAGACGAGCATACAGATAAAAAAAGGTAAAATCCCTCTGAAGACGGTGTACATGGGTACACCGGATGCAGTCGCTATGGCAAAAACGTTTACCCCGATCGGCGGGGTTATCTGGCCCGCCTCCATCATGAGAACTGTGCAGACGCCAAACCAGATCGGGTCAAAGCTCAGAGCGGTAATCATCGGGAAAATGGTGGGCAATACAAGGAGGATCATGGGGATGACGTTCAGCAGGCAGCCCAGGACGAGAAAAAAGATGATCACGAGGGCAAAGACGATATAACGGTTGACCCCCAGGCCGGTGATGAAATCCGCCAGAGCGAAGGGAAGCCGTGTTGCGGCGAGGAAATACCCGAGAATGCCCACACCCATCAGAATCATGAGAAGCTTGCAAGTAATGTTCAGTGTACTCTTGAGAGAAGCAAACAGCATTTGAATCGTCACACGTCTTTTTAAAAGGGCATAGACAAAAGCGCCAAACGCTCCGATAGCTCCCCCTTCAATGGCATTGAATACTCCGCTCAGTATTCCCCCGAGAATTACAATGAAGAGAATCAGCATACCCACGACTCCCTTCAGGGAAAGAAGCTTCTCCCTGAAGGTGGTGGGTTCCCCCTGGGGGGCTAGTTGAGGTCGAGCCTCGTGATGATAGCGATGTATCCGATAAATAACGCGGCCAGCACGATTCCAGGTACAATTCCTGCAACGAACAGCTTGCCTATGGACTCCTCAGTCACGATGGCATAAAAGATGAACCCGACGCTCGGCGGGATCATGATGCCCAGGGTCCCTCCGGCGGCGAAGGAACCAGTTGCCAATCCCATCTCGTAGTTCTTTTTCTTCATTTCCGGAATAGCCAGAGTTCCCATCGTGACTGCCGTAGCAAGGCTGTCACCGCATACCGCAGCAAAACCGGCGCAACCTGCCACCGCTGACATGGCGATGCCCCTCTTGCCCGGCCGAACCATTTGCTCGCTGCTCCAAAAAGTTCACTGCTGATTCCGGAGTGGTAGGCCAATTCCCCCATGAGTATGAACAAGGGCACTACCGTAAGCATATATGAAGCCGACGACATCATAGGGGCCGATGCCAAGCATGGCCAGGGATGGCAGCACTGCCTTATGGATGCACCATCAAACCCAAGAACCCCGTGATGGCCATCCCGAATCCGATCGGCACCCCTAAGAAGAGGAGGGCAAAAAGAAAGAGTATGCCCAGAATCCCGTTGGCAGCGCCGCTGAGCCCCGCAGGGTCTCAGGCCGAGCATAGGTCCGAAGAAGAGGGAGCATCCCATCAGCAATGCAACGATCGACCATGCCCATCCGCCCTGTTCGAGCAAATGCTGAAGAGATCTCAAAAAACGAACCAGAAGGACAAAACCCAACAAAAAAGCTCCCAACGCGCCCAGCATAGGGAAGATCCACAGGGGCACCTCTAGAGCTTTGCTTAATTCATCGTTCTGAAGCCTCTTTATTCCCTAGAGCCACTAGCTGGGAGGAGATTAAAAAAAGCACCAGGAAAGACACTGTGTATATGAAAACTCGAAACTGCATTTCGTCGCCTCTGTAGAGAGCTTTCCTATCAGGAGGTCTATCTGGATATGCCCTCCTCCCTCAATTCCACCGCTGCAACGCCAAAGAACACGAGGATCACCATGAGAAATTCTTGGATTTCGATTCCGCCTAGAATGGAATAGGACCAAATGTGGCTCTCATGCCAACGTCCATCAAAACAGGGATTGGGCATGAACAAAAGAGCTGCACATGCAAAATAGTTGAAGAATCGGGTGACAGTGCCCAAGAATTCCTCTCCAAGATTACGCAACGCGCCTCGCAGCCAATCACTCCGGTCAGACATACCTCTAGATTGTACGCCCCCCGCTGTTGTTCTTCGCTGTATTCCTTACCCAGCGTTGACAACTGTCCTCGCGAATGGCACTCGCGATTCTTTATAGCCTTTTTCCTTCCATTCTTTTTGATCCGATTCTTCACCGATCGGGCTCTCAACTTTTCCTCTCCATCTCTCCTTTTCGTTGGGTGGCAATCACGTAGAAAGTGTGGCCTTGCTCTTTCATCCATTTGGCATCACTAATCGCCCCTTCGTCCAGCGTGCTTCCGCTGATCTGGGCCATTTGGGCCCCCGTGGTCTCCTCCAGTAGCTTTTTGAATTTATCAGGCAAGCTATTCCACTTGTTCCAGCTCATGCCAGCGTAAAAGGAATCGCAATACACGTTCACGATGGAGTGGGATTTGGCTGCGTCGGTGATCTTGAAGGCTCTCATGGGTGCCAGGGGGCACAAAACGCCGTCAGCCATTCCGCGTTCCAGGGCTTGGTAGGTATCTAGGGGTATCATCTCGATGGGATTGGCGCCCAGAGCTTTGATCATGCGTATCCCATTGGCTCCCCAACCGATGATCTTCATCCCCTGGAGATCTTCCAAGGTCTTGATCTCTTTTTCTTGGTGTGAAGTTGCACGGTTGCGCTGGTCCACTGCCATAAGATCTTGATATCCTTGTATTCCTCACGCCATTCAGGGAAGTTTTTGTATACGCTCCAGATGGTCATACTGCCGGCCTCGGCGCCGTTGAACATCATGGGCAGACTGATCGCGTCCGAAAGAGGGAACTTGCCGTGGGACAACCACTGGGCTGTGGCCCCCAGGTCCACTGCTCCCGGCCATCAGGGAATTATAGACTTCCTTTGCAGGAGACTAAGTATTGGGGTTGTAGAACTGAATCTCCAGTTGCCCGTCCGTTCTCTCTTTCAGCTCTTGGATCCACGGGAACCATCCATTTTTGACAGTGGGATGTTTGTCGTTGTACTCACTGACCATTTTGATGGTGAACTGGTCCGCCGACCATCCGGAAACGGCGAAAGGAAAAACCGCATGCCACGATCAGAACACATCAAAATCGATTTGCGAAATAGCTTTCTCATACTGTTGCCTCCTGTATCAGATGATTTTAGTGAAGACCAAACTAGATGCCTTGGTCGTCCTGGACAACCAACTTTTCACTTTCTCCACATCTACCACCACGCACAAGGCCGCGTCACCCTGGTACGGCCGAACGCCTTCCACCTCTGTCACCCGCTTGGGGCCGAGCGCCGCAGCTCCGGGCACACGGAAAGTGGTGACGTCGATCCTCCTGATGGGGTTTTCTCTGGGCCGAGTCGAGCTGGGGCACCCACTCGTAGGGCACTCGGTAGGCGCGATAGACCATGTTCATGTGCATCATTTTGCCCCAGTAGGGGCTGATGTATTCCCAGACCATTTCATGCTCGGGCGTCACTTCGAAAATCCGGCCGCCCGAGCCCTCGGTGATCAGGGTATTGCCGTTAGGCAGGCGCTGGGCGGAGCTGATGAAAGGGCTGTAGTAGCGGTTGCTGTCCGTGGGGTGCAGAAGTCCCGCTTCTTTGGGTGTGTGCTGCCAGACGATTTCGAGGCGTAACCGGATCGAACTCGAGGACACGGGAATAGTCTCTCAGGGCATTCTTGATGCCCGGTGGGTGACCCGGGGTTGGGCGCGCCGTACCCGGCCCAGCCGCCGTTGTCATAGACCAGGATGTTGCCTTCTCCCGGGAAGCCCCTGGGGATCATGTGGGCATGATGCTGGCCGATGATCCAGCCGAGCTTCTTCAGAGCCTGCTGGTGTCGTAGTCCGGACCCACCTTCCACACGATCTTGCCGGTCTTCTTGCCGATGATCGCGATGATGTTGGTCTCCCGGGAGTCCCAGATGATGTTGTCCGGGTGGAACCGCTGATCTCCCTTGTCGAACCATCTGTTCGGGCCCAGGAAGGACATGGAATTGACATGCATCCAGTCGCCCATGCCGCCCCCGGACGGCACCATGTTGGGGTTGCGGGCCAGAATGTTCCTGGCCGCCTCGCTGAACCCCATCTCCTCGAAATGGTCGCTGCATGACCACTCCCAGACCATGTCTCCGTCCCACGTCACTTCGATGATGACGTCATCCAGCAGACGTCTTATCCGAAATCTCCGGATTTATCACATTCTTGTGCACAGAACGAAGGTATTTCCCCGGTCAACCAGAGGGTCCATGCCCGGGCACATAATAGCCGACCGGGTTTCCTTCCCGCTGGTAATCGTGGTGCTGCCGGGCCATCCACTGCGGATCCTCGCCCGGGTCTTCAATGTATTCCTATCGGTCGAACTTCCACACGATGTTTCCATCCCAATCCACCTGCACGAGATCCGTCTGGTCCTGGAGGCCGAAGTCGTTGGGTCTCTCCCCGGTGTCCCATCACATAGCCCCCGGAAGTATCGTGTTCGGGAAACCGTGGAGCCCTTTCCACAACTTCACCTCAGCGCCGTTCATGTCAATCAGAAGGGCCCCGACCTCCTTGGCCTGGAAAATGGTGTAACCGTTCCAGCATTTTTTCGGGTCGTAAATGGTTGTCCCTGTCGGGTAAATGCTTGGATATGTCATTTTTCTCTCCTTTCCTATTCGTTCAGGCGTCTATGAGCTAGGATCCTTGTAGTACAGTTCTTCTGAAACCTTGGCCGCCGTCTCCTTCAGCGGCGGAAGAATTTCAAACTGTCTCTCCCAGGTGATCCTGTGAGCCGGTCCTGCAACGACAACCGAGGCCACTGGGAGCCCCTCGTGATTGAAAACCGGACATCCAAAAGCCCGTATCTCGGAGTTCCGTTCCTCATCGTCGAAAGAGAACCCTTGGCGTTTGATCTCCTTTAAATGCCGCAGCAGCAGTTTGGGATCGGTGATCGTCTTCGACGTAAACCGAGTCAGTTCCTGCCCCAGGATTCGTTTTTGAAATTCTGCAGGTGAGTAGGCGAGAATGCTCTTGGCCCCAGCGGCAGCGTTGTACCCATGCCGAGCCCCCACGGTTTCCTTCAGTCTGATAGGGCCCGGGCCTTCGGCAATGTGCGCGATGTTCGTGTGGGTGGGACCTGCAACCTCCAGGACCACTGTCTCTCCCAGCTTGTTTCTCAGCTTTTCGATGTGAGGAATGGCGATTCGGGTTAAACGCCCACTCAGAGACTGATGAACCGCAGAGCCCAGGTCCACGATGGAGTGGCCCAGGATGAACTTTCTTGGTATCAGGGTTCTGCTGCACAAAGCCGTATTTTTCCAGGACGTGCAAGAGACGATTGACCGTTGACCTGTGAAAACCGACTATCTCGCTCAGCTCAGCCGTCCCCATCTCCGCATTGTGGGGCAGGAAGGCCAGCAGGATCTCGAGGGCCTTTTCCAGGGAGCGGTGAGTTAGGAGCTGTTGTTGCATATAATGCACTTACAATGCACTGTATGCGACAATATGTCATTTCAGGAAAAGAGATGTCAAGTAAAATTTGCACCCCGCACAGGAAAAGCCAGGCAAGAGGCCGATAGAGGACTGAATGATGAGGGGTGAAACTCCACCCTTTGAGCGGGCAGCCTCCGGAAGCCCCCTCAAAGGAGCACTGGATTGCCAAGCTTGTCTAGACGCTAACAATAATTCCTCCCCCTTGATGGGGGAGGTAAGGTGGGGGTGGGAACGATAGAACCTATAAGGGTCCTCCGCCAGAGGTCGAGGGTTTGGTGTCAAGCAAAGCAATTCTACATAACGAGCATCACCACAGAAGTGAAGCCCATCGCGAGTGCGGTTAGGGCCAAAGCTTTTTTCGCATAGGGCTCGATCACTTTGCGAGTCATGATAAATGGAGCCAGTGCGGCCTCCAATCATCGTACAGAACAGGCCGATACACACCAAGTCCAGAAGAAGATACTCTCTCAGAAACAGAACATTGAAGACCGTTTGTGTGACAACCGAGATGGCCTGCATCATCACCCCGACAGCCACTGCTGTCCTTGTGGGCGCTTTGTAGTACTTTATCAGATGGGAAAAGACCAGTTCACCCACGCCCACAGCGGTGTGCACGTTAAGCAGGGCGCCAAGGACGATCCAGGGAAAAATCCTCCGATCGACCCTCAACGCACCTGCCTCTCTCAGCTCGTTATCCGACCCCTGTGGTAGCGCAGCTTGCCCAGAGATCCCCATCGACTCTTTTTCTTTCACCTCTTTCCACAGAATGGCAAAAACATAGAAAGAAACAAGCGCCGAGGCGGCTTTCATCACACCGAGGAGCTCGGAGGCAAACAGCTTCCTGCACTGCAGGAACAAAATTGTGAAAAGAACTGTTGACACGGCCGATGTGATAGCCATCATGAACAAATGGCTTCTCGCAATGTGGGAGAACTCTCCCTTCTTGTACCATCCGTAAGTTCCGCTTGTCATGCCGGCGCATTGAACAGTGACAGCAAGCACAAGGGCCGAGTAGCCGCTGACCCCAAACACCAACTGCAGCATTGGATTGAACACAATACCCCCGCCGACTGCGGTGGCATTGGCGATGATCGCGCCGGAGACAAACATCAAAGCAGCGGTCAGGCCTCTCAGATCGCCAAGCAGTTTGAAGGGGTCAAGCTCAGCAACAAGGTAGGTGAAACGGAACCCAGAGAAAACCCCAGACCAGGAGGATGTACTTCAGCGCTGGGAGCAGTTCCCCGAGCGGAGAGGAACCTTGAAAACGCATCACGTCCTTCGCCTAGTCGTCTCATCCCCATCTCTCTTCGTCATCAGTTGTTGGTGCGAGACGCATCCAAGCCATACAAAGGAATGTCCTGTGGATTCCTGTTCCACAGAAGAGAGCGCTCTGTCTCCTCAAGCCCATAACCGAAGAAATCGTCCATGTCCGCAATGAACTTGTTAAAACCGGTAAATACCTTATGGACATCTTTACCAGCTTGTGGATGAAGGCTTTATCGTGCTTGTTGAAGGGGCAAACCGTCTGGCATGTGCCACAGTTGGTGGGGTACTTGAACATGTAGCCGAAGCACAGGCGGCCCTGGATATAGTAACCTTTGATCCCCTTGTTGTGCCAGGGGTCATCGCCGCCCCAAAACGGTTCATCCTTGTGAGAGATCGCGCCGGAGGGGCAATGCCTCGCGCACTTTTTGCAGGTCCTGCAAAACCGGAGCATGCCGGCGTCTATGGGTTTGGTTTCCGCCAAAGGGAGATCCGTAACGGTTAGGAGGGAGGTGCGAAACATCGTGCCGAAGAAGGGAAATCATTTGCCCCATGCGGGAGTATTCACCCAAACCGGCCATCACGCCGAACCCGACGGCCGACCCCATAACGTCCATATCGCCGCCATAAGACTGGTAGCCCAGACTGCGCAGGAAAGCTAACATGCGGCCTGCATAAACCTTGGTGAAAGAGTATGCGAGCCCGTTGGTACCGGCCCAGTTGCTATCGGATGTGGCTTTCCCAAAAACCAGACTCTGGGGCATGGCCGAGCATATGACCCAGAGATCTTTGTCCGGCAGCACTTTGGTGCCGTCACCCGGGTCATAGCCCTCTTTAACATTTTCAAAGCGGATACATCGCCCAGAGAAGTTTTTTGGTCTTTCGGTCAACTTAACAAAGCCGACATCCGGCGACCCGAAAACGCGGGCTGCGACCCGGATCAGGCGGGCGTTCTGTTCAGGAGTCCCCTCGTAGCGTGGAACGCCGAACTCTTTGGGTGTGTAATACACTTGGTGCAGAGGGTCGGTATCCCATCTGGGGCCGGTCCACGGGATGATAGACCCTTTCCAGAGATAGTTGGAAGCGTGTGCAATGGCATTGTCCTGTATGGAATGCCCGGGTACCTTGTTTTTCATCCACTCGGTATTGTACTTTTTCTGATTGTCGCACAGCTGGAAATACTCTTCCTTTCCATACACATCAGGGTTGAAACAGGTCTGAAACATGGACGGGAAATTTTTCAGTGTATCCCAATCTATCTCCACGGTGGGCTTTTCAACTTCTTTCACCCAAAATGGGAGCTTGCGGCCAGGATCGGATGAAATCATGTCATCCAAGTCCTTGTAACTCTTTTCGAGCCCTGGCATGCCGGAGGCCCTTCCGAGATTGCTCATGTATTCTTTTTGGCCCACTGTTGAATGGTACTTTGGTTTCCTAGTATTTTTCTTTTCCATTTACGTCACCGATTACAATCGTGAACTCACCGACATCATAAATGCAGAGAAGCCGACTCCCAGTCGCTTAAGGCAAGATGTTCATCTTTCGCTCAGATCTTTTCTACACGCCCAATACCGCGACTGCGGCGACCGCGCCCAAGATAAGAGTTGGAACACCCAGCACGAGCAAGGACATCCAGGCCGCCTTTGGCTCCCGTTCCTGAAAGGTGGCGAAAAAGGTCTGCAGAGTAAGGGTCGCAAGCAAGACTGTAATGATTCCGACCATCCATGCATACCAAGGGATTGCAAGCCGACCTTCCAGATCCCATGTCAGCAGGCGCATCGCGCCAGCACCGACCATCAGTCCATAGAAAAACCAGTACATAAGTATACCTCCTCACCCACTTTACCTTAGGGCTTGTTAGGAAATAACGTTGACAAGCAAGTCCTGCAACCTTTGGCGCTGAGGTATCGAGGGTTGAACGTTCCCTCATGCTTCGATACCTCAGCATGAGCGGAAATAGTCACGAGACCGGACGCCTTACTTGTTTCCTAACAACTCCCTACTGCCAAAAGCAGGATTTCCTGGTGCGCCCCTACTCCCAATCCCTAGCAGGTTATTTAAAAAGACCCTGCTCGCAGGTTGCTCAAAAACGCTCAGATACAAGGCGCTCGAAACCCCGAGGAGCGAGACGTACATCGTAGTACGTCGCAACGACGAGGGGCGAGGGCAACGCCGTAGATGGGCTTTTTTCAGCAACCTGCTAGAGTAAAACCCACAGCACCGCGCCAAGAATAATGGTGACGATCAGATGAAACCCCATGAATTTGTACCACGCCCCTGGCTCTTTTTCTCCAGGAGGGTGAACCCTCCGGCAAAGGAGAAGCTCAAAAGCACATACCATAAGGCTGCCAGGCACCATTTCCACCATGTCACGTGCAGGTCGAGATCCTGTGCCCAGATTGGCGCCCCAGCGATGATCAGGGCAAAAAGCAGGCCCATGACAATCCAGAATATCGGCTTGAAGAATGTTGATTGGGCTACCATTGCGGCCTCCTTCTTACCATGTCTTGTTCACTTTGAACCACTCCTCCGTCTTGAGCCAGTCCGGGGGTTGGTGATAGGTCTTGTTAGCCGGGGGCAAGAAATCTCGCGCCCCGGGGTATCTGAAGAAGCTCTTCTGCATCCACAGCAACATGCTCGATACGATACCCGTGGGGTCCCTGGGATCCATTTGGCGTGAAAGGGAGTGGAGCCAGTTGTTCTTGCGGCTGTAAGGACAAACCGCCAGGCAGATTCTGCACCCCTTGCCGACCTTGCTGCCAGCCACGCTTGTCCAGGTCTTGAAACAGAGTTCATCCTTGATCTTCCATCGCTTGTAACCGTACTCCACGCCAGGCTCGTCCGCGTGAGGGATGGCGCCTGTAGGGCACTGCTGAGCACAGATTTTGCATTTCCTGCAAAACTCCTTGACACCGATATCGATGGGTTTATCCACTGTCATGGGAATATTGGTTGTCACGCAGGCCGATCGTGCGTTGCCGCCCAACTCAGGCGTGAGAAGCAGTCCTGTTCTGGCCTGTTCTCCTAGACCAGCGTCTATGGCGACCGGCGGCATCATGAGGTCGTAGTAGTAAGGCGGGACATGGTGGCGCGCAGGATAACCCAGCTCATGGATGAAATTCTCCAGTCTCCCGGCGATAATCCGACAATTCGAATAGGCGTCAAAGGAAGTGCCGTAGCTCGGATTGACATAGAACATGTCCCATTCGTGTGGCGCAGCGAATACAATGGCATACTTCCAGTGATCAGGGACCTCGTAATTACCGGGGCCAACGCCTCGCAAAAACCCCTGGTAACACCAGTCCGGGTTCAGCTTGGTGATTCCAACCAACGTGGCGCCGAACAGGTGGGTTATCTTTTTGATCAATTCAGATGCGTGGTCAGGGCTTTTGAATTCGAGTGGCTTGTCCCTGTGAATGCCGCGGTAGTCCCATTTCTCCGGCGGCCCCTGCGGTTCTTGCGGGTACATGTGCAAAACATCAGGCTTCTCCTGCCAGTTCTCGAAAAGATTCGATAAGGCATTCGTGTAAGCATCGATGATGGCATACCGGTCCGAATACTTCGGCCAATCCTCGTGTTGTTTCTTGATGAGACCAAAGCATTCCAGTGTCAGTTTGTATTTATCGCTGTTCTCCATGAAAAAGGTCTTGAAGGGATCCGGAAGCGCTTGAGGCCCTTTGTCCGGTGTCCATTTGGGTGCGCTCCCGTCAGGAGGCATCATGAGTTGCATCATGGTCCCGAGACGACCGTTGATGTTCTCCTCCCAATTAACACGCCGGGTTTGGTCGGTCATACCGTAGGTGGGCTTCTCTCTCCGGAAGGGTTTACGATTGAAAAACATCCCGGCTCCGTGAGTGAACCTTTCCCAACCGGTGTAGGAATCATAGCTCTTACCGGAGAGATACCCCGCTATTGATATGCCAACAACTCCCAAAAGGGCACCTATTAACCCGCCCGCTTTGAGAAGCGATCTGGTGGCTCCATCATCAGCGAGGGCCACATCACAAAAGACTAACGTCAGAAAGAACAGGAATAGAATTCCTGGCCTCCAAAATGACTTCCTTGTAACCATAATTCCCCCCCGGTGGACGCGTCACGATAGTTCTCTCTCCCGCAGCCTTCTACGGGAGAGTTCCTTCCTGTATATTCTTTTACCTTTTGTCCCACGGAGGCGCCGCCTGCACCTTGGACGCCCCTTGCACTTGCGGATAGACCAGCTTGAGCTGCCCATCCCACCACTGGTTGCCCGTGGGGGTAAAAGAAGCCGTACCATCCGGTCCGTATTTTATGTCACCCATCACCGTATTCTTGAACTCGTGGTTCACAACCGCTTCCCTAACTTTGGCCGAATCCAGTGTGCCTGCCCTCTCAATAGCCTGCCAGAGAATCTGAGCCGTCGCATACCACAGACCTACGCTCACCGATTGCTTCTGGAACTTCTCTTGATAACGTTTCCCAAGCTCTTTCGCTCCCGGGTAAGTAAAATTCTCAGACCAAAAACCGTCTGCCAGAACATACTGCGCATCCTTCCCAAGGGCCTTCCAGAACTCCCCCTGCCATGTCCCCTTGATGCCGTGGAAGTACTTCACGCTCAACTTGTTCTCTTTCATTTGGCGGAAAAAGGTGATGCAGTCTGCCGAAGTGCCTAAAATAATGATTGAATCGACATTTTTCTCTTTTAGCCTGAGGATCTGTGAGGAATAATCTTTTGCGCCTACGGTCCAAGGCTCATCTACCAGAAACTTGTATCCAGCTTTCTCGGCACCTGACCTCAGGAGGCCTCCGATTGCCTTGCCGTCCGCGGTATCGTCCATCAATAAAGCAGGCCTCTCGATCTTGTCCGCCGGGGGCAAGGATTTCCACAGTTCATATGGGATCGCGCTAAACTGGCCATGTCAAAAAAGAAAAGCGTAGACCACTGGAACTTCTGCTGCTGCCATGCCGGGATGATGCAGGCCGACGCCGTGGAGATACTTTTTGTATTTCTCGGCCGTTATGCAACTCGCGATAACCATCGGCGTCGAATGGGTAGGGAGAAGCAGGTCCACTTTCTCCAGCTTGATAAGCTTTTCCACAGCCGAGGCTGCCTTCCCTGCATCACTCTCATCGTCGAGTATGACGAGTTTCACCGGGAGTTTCTTACCATACTCTTTCACGGGAATCCCTCCACCCTTGTTTACATCTGCCGCAGCTTGCTCATAGGCCCACTTCAGGTCCGCGCCGGGTGCGGCCTGTGGACCGCTCAACGGCAAGCTTGCTCCTATGATGATTTCCTTCTTCTCTGCTGCCTGGACCCCAACTGCCATCGCCAGGCATAAGACCACGAAAAATGCAATGACCCCTACCTTTGAAAACGCTGACCCGTACCCCATGTTCATACCCTCCTTTTTTTTCGTGTATTGTGATCCAAACGTTACGCTTTGAACGCCTCAACCCCCTTCATCCGAACCTCCCCAGACCCCTTCCTCTTCATGCGGAGCAGTCCATTCGGCAGGAACATGATCGCAAGGATGATGAGCAACCCTGAGAAGATGGGATGGATCTCAGGCAGCCAGACCTTGGCCATTTCAAACAGTCCGGTCAAACATATCGCCCCAAGGATGGGCCCTCCGATCGTCCCTGTCCCCCCCAGCACGCACATCAGGATCGGGTAGAGCGTCCAGTGGAGGCCGAAGCAGTTCGGGGCATCGATGTGAAACATGTAATAGGCGTGCAGGTTGCCGCAAAGGCCCGTGATGAACGCACCTGCTGCAAAAGCCACCACCTTGCACTTGAGGACATTGATCCCATTGGCCGCCGCCGCGGTCTCGTCATCCCTCACCGCTGTCAGGGCAAGTCCCAGCCTGGACTTCATCAGAAGATACACGGCCAGAGTCGCAAACACTGCTAAACCAAGGCTGCAGTAATAGTAGATGCTCATCGAGGTGTACGCCCCTGCCGGGAGCGAAAGCCCGGAGGACCCGCCAGTGATATCGCCACCCCGGATCACGATGATCCTCAGGATTTCTCCTAACCCCAGCGTGCCCAGGGCGAAGTAGTCTCCCTTGAGTTTCGAAAGCAGCGGGATGCCAACGAGAATGGCGAGGACCGCCGCGGACAGCCCGCTCAGAAACATCGTGAAGGGATCGAAGTACCCTCCCAAGCCGCCAAGCCATGCAAACGCAGTCGTGTAGGCTCCAACCCCGAAGAACGCGTGTTGACCAAGCGATACCTGACCGGTGTAACCTCCGACAAGGTTCCAACCCTGAGACAGGGCGACGTAGGTGAACGCCAGGAACAGAAAATAGACCATGTAGGATGACTCTACATCCAGCACCACCGGCACCAGGCACCCCAGTATCGCAATGGCCACGATCAGCCCTATCGTTTTCTTGACTTCCATCCTCCTATGGTTCACATCTACTCCTAAGTACCTACCAAAAAAATGACCTTAGCTATTAAGGGTCTCATAACTGTCTCGACACGCATGGCCCCCTCACCCCGACCCTCTCCCCCAATCCCTGGGGGAGAGGGCGGACCAACGACGTCCGTTGGCAGGGTGAGGGGGAGCCAACTGTCAATACTATTTCGCGACGATTGATGATCCCATTAGTAACCGTTCGCCCTCCTCACTCTGCCTTCAGTCGTCGTTTGAGGCCCTCACAAAGAGGCCTTCCGGTTTGAACATCAGCACCAACAGAAACACGGCATACGCTATCGCGTCAGCCCAGCCCCCAGTGAACAAGTACGAACTGAAACTCTCGATCCCTCCGAGCAAGATCCCTCCCAGAAGTGCGCCGGTCACACTCCCCATCCCGCCCAGGGCGAGGGCGATCATGGCCTTGAGGCTGAAGATGAAACCGAAATAGGGGTCAAAGGGGTAGACGGTCGCGGTGGCGACCCCGGCCAGGCCAGCAAGGCCGATGCCGATCGCAAACGCGACGCTGTTCACGCGATGAGGCGTGATCCCAACCAGCATAGCCGACTCCAGGTTCTCGGAGGCAGCTCGGACTGCTTTGCCCACGAGCGTTCGGTTGAGGAAAAGTGTTACTCCCACAGTGGATAGGATAGCCATGACAAACGCTATTAGCCGAGTGAAAGAGATATTGATCTCCCCGAGCGAAATGCCATAGCTGGAATACTCGGTCCTGATCGCTCTCGGGTTGGGCGACCACAGCACCGACATGAGACTTTCCAGCAACGCCATCAGACCAAACGCAATGAGGAGCGAGGGGAACTTCCCAGACCCGGCCACCTTCCGGAAAAGGCCCTGGTAAAATATCAGACCCAGAACCAGGAAGCCCGGCACCACCAGGATGACCGAGAGGTAAGGATCCATGCCATAGAGCTCGAAGAGCCAGTAGCAACCGTAAGCCGCCAGCACAATCATGGCCCCCTGGGCCAGGAAGATGATCTGCATGGTCCCGAAGATCAGGCTGAGGCCGATGGCGGCGATCCCGTACATGGTGCCGAAGAGCACTCCGTTGACCAGAAGTTGCAAGACAGTAAAAGCACGCATGCTTAATCCTCAGTGAAGTGATCCCATGTACGCTTTATGAATCTCAGGATCAGTCATAAGCTCCTCCCCTTTTCCCCTCAGCGTAATCCGGCCCGTCTTCAGCACAAAAGCTTGATGAGCCATCTTCAACGCCTGATGTATGTTCTGCTCCACAAGGAGTATCGTCACTTTCTGCAAATTGAGTGTCCTGATAATCTCAAACACCGTCTTGACAATAATCGGGGCAAGCCCCAGGGAGGGTTCATCCAGCATCAGCAGCTTGGGCCTGGACATCAGGGCCCTCCCGATCGCAACCATCTGCTGCTCCCCCCCGCTCATCTTCCCCGTGACCTGGTTCTTGCGTGACTGGACGACCGGGAAAAGCTCGCTCACCCACGCGAGGGTCTCCTTCATTTGCGCCCTGGCCCTCTTGGTAAAAGCCCCCAGTTCCAGATTCTCCAGAACCGTCAGCTTGGTGAACAGCCCCCTGCCTTCCGGTACAAGCGAGATGCCAAGGTCCACCATCACATTGGGCCGCCGTCCCTCCACCCTTGAGCCAAGAAATTCAATCTGGCCCGAATAGGGGCGCTTCAGACCGCAGAGGGTCTTCAGGATCGTGGACTTCCCCGCCCCGTTGGACCCGATGATCGAGAAGGCTTCTCCCTCCCGCACTTCAAAACCCACATCCCACAAAGCCTGGGCATCCCCGTAGAACACGTTCAGACCACTCACCTTAAGCAATAGGTTCCCCAAGGTAGGCCTCCACCACTCTCTGATCCGACGCCACTTCTGCAGGTTTGCCCTCTGCCAGCTTCTTCCCGTAATCCAGCACCACCACCCGGTCGCACAGGTTGAACACCGCGTCGATCTTGTGCTCGATCCACAGGATCGAGATCCCCCGGCTCTCCCTCACCCTCTGTATGATCCCCATCACTTTCTCAGTCTCCGCAGGGTTGAGACCCGCAAGAGGCTCGTCCAGCAGCGCAAGACCCGGCCTTGCAGCAATGGCCCTCGCTATCTCCACCAGCCTCCGGTCCGAATAAGTCAGGTGCGTTGAAAGCGTGTCTTTTGCTGCCAAAAGATTCAGGAGCTTCAGGCACTCCATGGCCTCTTCAACCTGCGCTCTCTTCTCGTTCCTTTGGCTGTGCACCGCCCCCACCAGAACGTTCTCCAGGACCGTCATGGTCGGGAAAAGCCTGACCAGCTGAAAAGTCCTTGCAATCCCTGCCCTGCAGATCTGGTGGGGTTTGAGACCGACCAGGTCCTTGCCCCCAAATCGGATGGAGCCTCCGTTGGGCCTATAGATTCCAGTGATGACGTTAAAAAGGGTGGTCTTCCCTGCGCCATTGGGCCCTATCAGCCCCACAATCTCTCTTTCGCCAACACCAAAAGAGATATCCGACAGAACACCCAATCCTCCGAAGAACTTCGTTATGTCAGCCAGCTCAAGAAGCAAGTTGTATAGCCTCCCTCCCCATGCGCATCCTTGCTTGCAAGGGGAAGCATGGTGGAGATTAGATAATCACTTACCAGCCAGTTGATCAGCGACGTACCCCAGACCAAGCTCTGTGAGTTTCTGCCGTGTGGGAGCGCCCGTCCTCAGATCCCAACCCCTCTCTGTGTAGTACTCATCGAGCATCCGGTTCAGGTCCTCTTTGCTGATCACCTGTCCTTTGGAGGCACCCGCTTTCAGGGGTTCTGTCATCAGCCTCTCGGGTAACGTGTCATCCGCACGGGTAAACCCCTCCCTCACGTTGAAGGCCCGGGCCAGATTGTTCATCCGCTCTCCCACTTTCCGGATCTCTTCAGGAGTGTATTTCAGGCCCGTCACCGCCTCCATCAGGTCAGCCGTGTTTTGCGCAGCTATGGCCGGTACCGCCATGTCCAACAGAAACGCGCACATCGTCGGAGCATCGCACGTTGCCGATCGAAGATCCTGGTTCCACTTGGTCAGCTTGCCCTTGCCTTCCACCGCAAACCGGTCCACCGCATAGGGAACCGGAATCCCGAAAATCTCCTGAAAAGCATACCCCCGGTTGTGGTCAGCACCCGTGTAGGAAGTGGCATAGTTCAGCCCGTGCGCTTTCGCCCCCCGCACATCATACGCAGGCAGCTCAAGGCCCTTCACATGCATGGCGTATTTCTCGGCACCTTTCCCGATTTTCTTGGCCGCCGCCTGCGTCCCGTCAGCCAGGATATCGCCAATCCCTTCCCTGAAAGCCATGAGCCTCAGAAGCGTCACCATCGCTTCATGGTTGCCAAAATGAAGCTTCAACCCCCCCGTGTCAGCGTCGCTCGAGGATCCCCTTCTCGTACAATTCCATCGCAAAACCGATCGCCACCCCCGCAGACATGGTGTCCAATCCCAGCTCGTCCGCCAACCGGTCCGCTGCGATGATCGCGTCGATGTTGTCAACCCCTGTTTCCCCCCCGAAAGAGTAAAAAGTCTCATACTCCGGCCCTTCGGCCAGGATCCCTGTGTAGGGCTCTGTCCTGGCCATCTTCAACTGGCTGCATCCGACCGGGCACCCATAACAGTGCTCGCTTCCCGTGTCTCGCGTCATCTGAACCTCAACCCCGATCTTGTCAGCAGGGGCATACTCCCCTGTGGCTGAGAAGTTCTTGGTGGGGAAAATGCCTATGGCACATGTGTGATCCACCACCATCGGGGTCCCGTGCTTCGAGAACTCAGGGTACAGAATGTGGCTCTCTTTCATCGCCTTGGTGAAAACACCCCTGGCCGTCTTCAGTTTCTCAGAATCCGCTATGGCCACTTCTCCTGTGCCCCTGATCGCTATCGCTTTGAGGTTCTTGCTCCCCATCACCGCTCCCAGCCCCTTGCGGCCCGCTGCCCGCAGCTCATTGATGACGCAGGCAATCCTGCACAGGTTCTCACCAGCCGGGCCGATGCAGGCAACCCGGTAGTTCTGGTCGTTCAGCTCGTTCTTGATGATCTGCTGGGTGTCCGTCGTCCTCATCCCCCAGACCTTCTTCGCGCTGCGGAACTTGGTCTCCCCATCCTTGATCGAGACATAGGTGGGCTTCTCAGCCTTCCCCTCGATGATCAAGGCATCATACCCTGCAAACTTCAATTCCACGGGAAAGTACCCTCCGGTGAGCGACATCCCAACCGCCCCTGTCAACGGCGATTTGCCCGTCACAGCCATCCGGCTGGCACAGGGGATAGTCGTTCCGGAAAAAGGCCCGGACGCAAATATCAGTTTGTTGCCGGGACCCAAGGGATCCGTCCCCGCCTTCACCTCGTCGTACAGATACTTGATCCCAAACCCTGCCCCCCCGATATAATCTCTTGCGACTTCCAGGGGTAATTCTTCTTCCTTTGCGGTCTGCTCGCTCAGGTTGATCCGCAGAACCTTTCCCCGTATATCCTCCTCGGTACATGCTCCACCTCCATCTCTAAAGATGTTGACTATTTTGGAACTTATCATTTCCCTGTGCGGATCCGCTCCCAAGCAGCCTCTTTCTAGTGGAATGTCATTCCGCCGTCGTGTACAATCAGTTGACCCGTGATGAAGTTGCTCATGTCGCTCGCCAGGAAAACCGCTGTCCCAACCAGATCTTCCGGGTAGGCTGCCCGCTTGAGGGACCTCAGCGGCATCTGCTTGTCCTCCAGGGGTCCTATGGGCAGTGCTTTGTTCTTGTCGATCGGCATCCCCTCCGGCCGAGTGGGTAAACCCCGGAGCGATGGAGTTGATGTTGATGTTGTGCATCCCCAACTCCCTGAGCCATGCACCGGGTGAAGGCCATCACCGCCCCTTTGGAGGAGACATAGTGGGGCATGCCCGGAACCCCTTCGAAGATGGACGCCGAAGAGATGTTGATGATCTTGCCTCCACCCTTTTCCTTCATGTAAGGGAAAACAGCTTTTGTGCAGTGGAAAGGGCCCACCGTATTGACTGTCATGACACGGTTCCACTCGTCTGTTGAGACTTGCATAAAGGGCTTCAAGACGATCGTGCCGAATATCGCTGCATTGTTTACAAGGATGTCGATTTTGCCGAAGCGTTCCACCGCCGCTTTGGCCAGTGCGTCACACTCGTCCTGCTTGCTCACATCGGTCTTCACATAGATCGCCTGACTACCCGCCTTCTCAACCGCTTTCACGGCGTCCTTGCCATCCGAAATATCGGCAATGACCACTTTGGCTCCTTCCTTTGCATAGCCGAGAGCAAAAGCCGCCCCAATGCCCTGAGCCGAGCCGGTGATGATCGCCACCTTGTCCTTGAGTTTCATCGTTCTCCTCCTTTCAGGCTTTCAAAACCGTTCTTGAAATCCTCTCTTCTATTGACGAAAAGACGTGAATAACAATCCCGGAATCGTGACCCCAAATTTTCCAGAATTACTATCAGAGAACAAGACTTGATTTTCACGTATGAAATACGGTACAAGAACCCGTATTATTCAAGTGCGAGAAATAGTCTGCAGCTAAGCCTGCTAGGCATAACAAGATGTCCGCGTCAAGGAGATTAAGCGATGACTGGTCAAAGAAGGTCCGATAGTCTGAGGAAAACTGAAGATTCCATGTATCATCAGGCCTTTGAGATGAGGTTGTCCCAGGAGAGGTATCGGTACGAATCCGAAGAGCTGAGGAAATTCAAGGTGATTTCCGAGAAGGCGGGCCACGGCATCGCCATGAGAAATCTGGACGGTAAATTCATTTATGTCAACGAGGCGTACGCCCGGATGCATGGGTACACGGTGAAAGAAATGCTGGGGAAAGGCCTATCTCTGGTGCACGATGCCGAAGAGATTAATCGTGTGAGAGAGCTGAGGGAACAATATGAAGGAAACTACATCGCAGAGATCTCACACAAGAGAAAGGACGGGTCGTTCTTTCCTGCACTGGTGACCGGTTCGACGATAAAAGATGAGGATGGCGTCCCCCTGTACTATTCCGCCACCGTTATCGACATCACTCAACTTAAGCAGACGGAGGACGACCTTCGGAGACAGAAACAGCGCGTTGAAATGATCCTCCAGACAGCGATGAATGGTTTTTACGTGATCGATATGAAGGGAATCATTCTGGAGACAAACCTTGCGGCCTGCCAGATCATGGGTTACTCCCGAAGTGAGTTAGTAGGCACCCAAATCCGAAGTTTTGACGCGGACCGGGACATCCCATCGGCCCGAGATTATGCAAGAAGAGTCATGAAGAAGGGGTTTCATCGGTTTGAGGTGAAGCACCGGCATAAGGATGGACATATTCTGGACCTCGAGTTTAGCACAAATTACGTCAAGACCGGAGATGAGAGTTTTTTCTTTGTGTTTTTCAGAGACATTACGGATATCAAAAGCACTGAGGAGGCTCTGAAAAAAAACAAGGACGAACTGGAAATGAAGAATCTCGAACTTCAGGAGATGAATGCAGCACTCAAGATTCTGCTTAAAAGAAGGGAACAGGACAAGTTAGAGGTCGAGGAAAACATTTTGACCAATGTAAGGGACCTCGTCACGCCTAACTTGGAAAGATTAAAGAAAATATCATCCGATCATAAGCAACAAGCTTTCTTGAATATCCTGGAAGGGAACCTCGCAAACATCATCTCACCACTTACCCGAAAGTTAAACGCAAAATACCTGAGTCTGAGTCCCACCGAAATCCAGGTCGCCAACCTTGTCAAGGACGGGAAAACAAGCCAGGAGATTGCGGACTTGATGAATCTTTCTCCCAGGACCGTAGAATTCCACCGGGACAGAATACGGAAGAAAGTCGGTATTAAGAACGAGAAAGCAAACCTGAGATCATTCCTCTTGTCTTTCCAATAATACGGTATTTCACCAAGTATTGCTTATGAAATAGTCCAGGGATTCCCTTTCTCTCAATTTCTAGCCATTATCTTTAGAAATTTCAAGAACATGGGCTTCTCCCTAAACGATCGGTATCCAGCAAGCAATGAGGCTCGTCTCTCCGAAACGGGAGCGGTCGTATGCAGCATCCTTGTTTGACTAAGCGCAAGCGATATAAATATCTCCTCATCAAAAAACGACACTCAATGCAAGGCCGTTTGAGAAAGGAGCAGAATTGCGCGATGTATAGAAAAGAAAGAAAATGGTGGAAAAAATTTCACAAAGGCCTGATGGAACAAGCCCGTTACATCGGTTGTGGTCCAGCGCCAGAAGTTGATCGCCCTACCTACGAAATCGTGGGCAAAATCGATCGTGTGGATCAGCGCGACACGATTCAGTCTCGGATGATGGTCAAAGACCCTGAGAGCCCGGAATACAAGGATTATTACACCCGTCATCCGGAGCTGAAGGAAATCGACGACAGTAGCCGCGAAACGCTGAAGAAGGCTTTGATGCGCCACTATGCAGTGGATCCGATCGGAGGTCATTTCCAGCCCAACATCTTCGCCACACGTCACCTCCTCGGACTTCCAGAAGTCATCGATCCCGGCAAAGAAGGGACCCCCCTCTGGCAAACCATGGAGGCCGACATGACCAAAGTATCCCCCGAGGAACTGACCATGAGGATCAAGGACTATGCCATGGTTCTCGGGACATCAAAAGTCCGCGTCGGTCACCTAAAAAAGGAATGGGTGTATACCCATTATTCTCATCCGTACACCCCCTATCCCTACGGCAAGCCGGTCGATGACATGGAATACCCCTACATCATTTGTCTGGCCATGCGGCAAAACCTGGCCATGATGCGCCACGGGGATCATTATGTTGTTTGCATTGAGATAGGACTGCGCTACAGCCTGACTTCCATCATTGCCATCACCCTGGCGAACCTGATCCGTGCCTGGGGATTCAGGGCACGCGCCCTCCCGCCGGAAAGCTCCCCCTACATGGTCCCGCCGATGTTTATCGATGCCGGCATGGGGGAGCAGGGGCGAATGGGC
>CAVOJV010000026.1:0-19491 GCA_963696325.1 uncultured Gammaproteobacteria bacterium | reverse complement strand
CGGAGCTTCGCATGATGATGCGCTGGGGACGAGGTTCGTCGCGAAGAGCCATCTCGACGATGATGGCGCCCTCACCATTGGAGTCGGAACAAATTAAGAAGACAGTGTCTTTCTCGAAAGGTGGCTGCGAGAAATGCTCGGCGAGATCCGCAAAGCCAAGCGGCGGACGTGCGGGTATGGAGAAAGTTGATACGGCGAAAGCGACGACACTAATCAAGCAAAATAGACCGATGCGCAGTCTGAGTGAGAGGACGTTAATGGGAAGCTGGGTGGCAAGCCAAACCAGGCCGGCACCGAACAGTAGGACCAAGCATGCGTACGCAGTGGTTAAGTCGCGATCATCCGGGCCGGGAATTGGTGCGATGCAGTGGAATAGAAAGGTCGAGAGAAATAGTGAAATGACCCCGGCCATTTCGACTGAGGAGCCAGTTTAGCGCCAGATAAGACGTGAAGTCTCAACGATGAGACCAAGCAAGGCGAAAATGACGATTACCCAACCACTGTTGCGGAAGAGGAGTTCAGAATAGCCGAGGCACATTTCCCACACGCGCGCGAGGTTGTAGTCCTGAATGATTCCTGCAGAATTTAGAGCGCGCATGCTCACAAACTGCCACGGCAGGCCGATCAGGGCAAAGATGCCAAAGCTTAGATAAAGTCCGCCGCGCTTAAGGAGATCCCATCGACCTGTCAGGAGAATTAGGAACGGTGGGAGGAGAACGAGGCCAACTCAGTTTCCTTTGGTGAGCATCCCGAGGGAAACCACTAGGCCAAAGTACACCGCGTAAGCAAGGCATTCGGTACGGAAATAGTCGACCAGGAATATCATCGCCAGCAACTGGAAGCAAGCGACCGGAATGTCGAGCATGAAAAGCGTGGAACCGAACTGGATCTCGGGTAATGCTACGAGGAGCACGCCTAGCAGTAGGGCAATGAATGAGTCGCCAAACAGACGCCGCGCGAAGAGTGCTACGATGGTGGCTAGGATTGCTGTGGCAAGACCCGAGAGGACGAGCAACGAGATGGTGGTAGCACCAAAAACGTACATCCATACGGCAGCAATAACATAGTACGGGGTGGCCACACGCCGATCGCGATTTCGGGATAATCAACGTAGTAATTCTCGGCGAAGCGCATTGGATGCTGGTCGAAGCCGCTTGAGATTAGTCCCGGACCATTAGAGCGCTGGTGACATGAGCCGGCTCATCGGGCCAGTGGGCGAGTTCGCTGCCGTAAGTACCGCTTAGGAATTGGAGCAAGAAGACCAGCACGACATATACCAATACCAACCAAAACCAAAGCAACGCCGGCGAAAGCAAATTCATATTAGTCTTCACCTATGTCACCCCGGTAGCCAGTATAGTATTATCGGCTAAGGACCCAGACTCTCAATCTGACTTGTTTAGCCAGAATGCTTCGTAAATCCTATGGTTGCAAGAAAATCGGAGGTCTTTCGAGGGGATGGAGCACCGAAAGTCCAATAATTAGTGCCTGAACGAAAAATATTATTACCTTTATAAAACAATATTTTATAATTATTTTTCTGAATTCAAGATGGTTGGTCCGATCGCGTTGGCCGGTGGTTCTGATCTACCCAGATCGTCCAGGCCACTGAAAAATGGCATAAAAACGCAGCAGAGCCAAACCGCCCAACCAAAGCTTCGTTACGCGAAAAGTCTATGCGCGCAGTCATCGATGCCCAAAGGCGGTTCGGCCAAACGACTATCGCCGACATGGTCCTGGACCCCCAATCCCGTGACGACATCCCGCAATGGTTGCGGGGACTCCACCACATTTACACCGATTACACCGAGCTTCCCCTGCGTGAGCGCGTGTTCACGATTCTGGAAGAAGTGCGGCCCGAGCGGAGGGGAGGGGCAGGCCAAGCGAACCCAAATACCGGCCGTCCCGGCATGGCGCAATGGACGATCCGGGTGCTGGGCGTCCTGCGGCTGGGCCTGAATGCGGATTATGACCGCATTCAGGAGTTGGCCAACCAACCCGCGACGATTCGGCAGATGCTGGGCCACAGTGAGTGGGCAAACGATTACCGCTATGAGCGGCAGACCCTCAAGGACAACCTGCGGTGGTTCACTCCGGAGAGTCTGGAGCGGATCCACCAGGCAGTGGTGAACGCGGGCCATCAGGCGCTAAACAAAAGTCCGGACGAAGGGCTCAACGCCCGCTGTGACTCGGTTGTGGTGGAGACCAACGGCCACTTTCCCACCCACATCAATCGGTTGTATGACGCCGTTCGCAAGGCCATCGGCAGTGGCGCCGAACTGTCTCTGGCGCAGGGGTTGACCGGGTGGCGTCAGCGCGCCTATCACCTCCGCCCGTTCCAGAAAGGCTATCGCCGCCTCCACAGGATCAAGCACTCGACCGCCAAGGACGAGGCGAAGCGCCAAGCCAAGCAAGCGGCAATTCAACAAACGCATCGGGACTCTCTGGAACAAGCCGAAGGCTACCTGGCCCGTGCGCGTGACACCCGCGAACCACTGGCCAACCTACCCACGCCGGTAAGTCCATCGCAAGGGGCCCCGCTCGATGGCTACCTGCAACACGCCGAACGGCAGATCGACCCGATTCGCCGCCGGGTGCTGCAGGGCGACACGATCCCCCATGGCGAGAAGGTCTTCTCCATCTTCCAGCCGCACACCGAATGGATCAGCAAGGGCAAGGCAGGGGTGCCCGTCGAGTGGGGGCTAAGGGTAGGCGTGGTCGAAGACCAACACCGCTGCATCCTGCACCACCAAGGCATGGAAAAGACCACCGACGACCAAATCGCGGTGCCGATCACGAAACAAACCCAGGAGCGCTTTGCGTGGTTGGCCGCGGTCAGCTATGACAAGGCTTTTCACCGCCCGGGCCATCAGGCTGAACTCAAACAACACGTGGAGCCGGTGATGCTATCCAACAAAGGACGGCTGTCGAAAGCGGACCAGGCGCGCCAATCCGAACCTGAATTTATTCGCTTGCGCCGACAACACTCCGCCGTCGAATCGGCGATCAATGCCCTAGAAGCCCATCGCCTAGCCGTCGGCCCCGACCACGGCATTGACGGCTTCAAGCGTTACGTTGCCCTGGCGGTGCTGGCGCGCAACCTTGAGCGCCTGGGCGCGGGGCGGCTGGACCAAGGGGTCAAACGACGGCGAGGACCTTACCAAAAAGCAGCCTAATCCAAGGCAAAACGGCATCGCCGCATCAGTGAACCGGGAGAGGTGCGTCTAAAAATCGACATGGATGAGCATGGATCTTATCAACTGCCTGTGCGAACAACAATTCCTTGCTCGCCCGTAAAAAAGTCTCACCGTCGACACTTGGGAAGGAGCCAAAATTTTAAAAAACCGGGTTTTCTGTCAGGCACTACCTACAAGGATTCGGCACGGTCAAGGGGTTTCGGACGTGGTTAAAAAACCAGCCACGCCATGATGCCTTGTACCAGCCGAATGATGAGGCATGGGCGACGGTTGATCGTGCCGCGTTTCTCAAACTCCATGACCAGCACTGGCAAATCGAGCACTATCATCGGACGCTCAAACAAGTTTGCCACATTGAGCATTTTCAGGTCCGCCAACCCACCGCGATTCGCAATCATATTTTTGCAGCGATCTGTGGCTATGTGCAATTGCAGCGACTACGCGCCAACGACGTGATTCGTAATTGTTATCGCTTAAAGCGTGAGTTGTTTAATGAAATCATTGCTGCATTCATCCAAACGTTCACCCCTAACTTGGAGCACCTCAATCCACAATTTCAACTTCCTGTCAATGCGTAAGTCCTATACTCCTAAAAACTGTCTGAACTATTGTATTCAGTTAGTTGCGTTGATGTGCGGAATGTCGGTTGGTATGTATTGTGCTGCTTTAGTCTCGGGTAGGTCTATTCTAATACCTATCTTCTGTAACCATTTTGTTCAGCAAGGAGGCTACATCATTCATGTAGAGAGGAGGAAAGATGAAAAAACAGCTACGAGCAGGATTAGGCCGTGTTCACAAAATTGCTAGCGGAGCATGATCACGATGAGGGCGACGGTGACGAAAGCCAGGAAGTTGGCTTTGAGTTTTTCATAGCGGGTAGCGACTCGGCGGAACTGCTTGATTTTATTGAACAGGCGTTCGACTTTGTTGCGCTGCTTGTAGCTTTCCTTATCGTAGACGATGATCTCCAAGCGGTTAGACTTGGGCGGAATGACCGGGGTGATGCCTTTGGCGTCGAGCTTGGCGCGGATGGCATTGCTATCATAGGCCTTGTCCATAGCCGCTTGCTCGATGCCGTCGCGCGGATCGATGGCATCGATAAGCGCTTCGCCGACCGGCGCGTCGCCCGCCTGCCCGGCCATGATCCGGATATCCACCGCATCGGCTTCCGAAGCGCACAGGGCGTGGATTTTCGTGGTCAATCCGCCGCGGGAGCGACCGAGGGCCTGATCGCCTTTTTTTTGGCGGCGCCCGCCGCGTGCTGGTGAGCGCGTACCACCGTGGAATCGAGAAAGACGATCTTCAGTTCGACGCCCTTGAGCCGCTTCAGCAGCCCCAGGATGTTCCACCAGACCCCACGCTCGATCCAGCGTTGCCAGCGCATGTAGATCGTGTGCCAAGGGCCGTAGGCGTTCGGCAAATCCCGCCACGGCGTGCCCGTGCGCAGAACGTGCAGCACACCTTCCAACGCCTCGCGGTTCTTGACCGTCGGCGGACGCCCCCGGCGCCCCTCTTCGGGTGGCAACAACCGGTTGATCTGCTCAAATTGCGCGTCCGTAAGGTAATACAAACGATCCATGCTCGACCCCTCTGGCTGTGGATGATAGCCAGCAGTCTCACACACGAAGCATGATTTTGTGAACACGGCCTAATAGCTGGTACTGCGCTTATGGTATTAGCCATGAGTCCTTCCTGGGCGGGTTGTCCAACAAACAGCACAGGCGCTACCGCGAGCGGGGGTAGATGCGTTAAGGCTCCCGAAATCGATGTGGGCGCAGGAGGCGGTGCGATAGCTTTGCTGGTGGGTGGTTTGCTATTAGCAGCAGAAAAACGTCGCCGTTCTTCCTAGGAAGCTTAATGTTAATGCCGGGCCAGCTTGGCCCGGCGTCTTTTTTGGCAAAAATTAAAGTGAAGCCGTCAGTAGTTGCTGTCACCGCAAACCCTCCGGGTATCGCTCCCAATTTCTCTCGCGTACTAAGCCGCTGGCTATTCCTGCTGACAATTCTGGCAATCGAACTCGCGGGGATGACCGCCTGGTTTGAAGTGCCCATAGTTGAGAATAATGCCAGTTGGCCGGCGTGGCTGTTCGCGAATTCGAAAGAGATCTGGCAAATAGGTGTCTGGTCTACCAGTACTTCTCTCCTTGCCCTCAGTCCGCGGTTTCAGGCCATTCTCAGCGATCTGCGGGTACAGTCGAGCGGATATCGCTGGTTGGTTTGGCTGGCCTGCCACAGCCTCGCTCTCGCCGCATTCGTTTTTATCACCTCGCTCGTCTTTGGAAAACCCACCGACCCTGCCCGTCTCTCGGCAGCCTGGCTTGCAGGTTGGTTCGCACTGGCAAGCGCAACCTTCCTGTTATGGCTGTTCGCCCTCGCTCCAGGCCGTTTTTGGTTGCGGCTGGTTCGCCAAGAGCACACGGCATTGCTCATGGGAGTTCTGCTGGGAATAGGCGTTTGGATGCTCGTTGGGATGCTCATTCGACAAGAAGCTCCTCTCGCTCAAAAAGAACTTTGGAACGCCCTGTCCGACCTGACTCTGCGGCTCGTCTATGCGCTGCTCGGCTGGGTCTATTCCGACCTCGTCTATCAGCCTGAGACGTCCTTGGTGGGTACCGCCTCTTTCCCTGTTGAAATCACTTACGCCTGTTCTGGCGTTGAAGGCGTTTCCCTCATCACTCTGTTTCTCGCCCTCTACCTTTGGCTGTTTCGCAAGGAACTGCGCTTTCCACAGGCCCTCTGGCTGTTTCCTATTGGCATAATGGCTATATGGTCGGCCAACGCCGCGCGTATCGCCACGCTGATTGCAATTGGGACGTCCTTTTCCCCTGAAGTAGCACTGCGAGGCTTTCACGCGCATGCCGGCTGGATAGCCTTTACCCTAATCGCATTCGGCGCGATTGCTCTGTCGCACCGGATGCGGTTTCTTACTGTGACCAACCCAGGCCCTCCAATCGTTAGAAAGAGCAACCCTCTCGCTGTCGCCCTGCTCGTTCCCTTAATGGTCTTGATGGCCACCTCGATGGTTACGCTGGCCTTCTCCGCTGGCTTCGAGGCCCTGTACCCGCTACGGGTGGTGGCTGGGGTCGCGGCACTCTGGTATTACCGCAGGGCATACGGCGCACTGGGTTGGAGCTGGTCCTGGCAGGCGGCGGGGATTGGGGTTGCGGCATTTATGTTGTGGCTGACGCTTGAGCCGAACGTTGATAGCAGCAAGACGGAATTGGCGCGTGGTCTGGCGGAGCTGTCTGCCTGGTCGGCAACGCTCTGGTTGACCTTTCGTGTGCTCGGCTCGGTCATCGTCGTGCCCTTGGTTGAGGAATTGGCCTTCCGCGGCTATCTCCTGCGCAAGTTTATTGCGCAAGATTTCGAGAACGTTCGGCTCGGGCAGTTCACGTGGCTCTCCTTCATTATGTCATCCGTCCTCTTCGGGCTGCTCCATGGGCGTTGGCTAGCGGGAACTCTGGCGGGCATGGCCTATGCCTTGGCTGTCTACCGCCGCGGCCAGCTTGGTGATGCCGTTCTGGCGCATATAACCACCAACGCGCTTATTGCCATCTGTGTGCTCGTGCAGGGTCGATGGGCTCTATGGTCTTGATATATCGGCGGTACTCGTCCACTCAAATTGACGGCATGGTTGCTTGGCGTCATGACGTCTTAAAGATAGGCAACGTTCCATGCGCGCTCATCCACATGGTTCTTGACTCAATCTGCTTGATGGCGCCGGTTTTCCTTCGGCATCTGCGAGCCATCTCAAAGAAAGAACTTTTTGGAATCCACGCCTTCCGACTACGTCGTCCGTTCCAGACAGGCGACTTCGTCGGATTTTTAGGCATCGGTTCGCGCTTCAACAGGAGTGCTGAGTCCGTGACCCAATAAGTTCATACTCCAGGGCTTTGAATGTGGTCCAGAGCTTTCAAGGGGTTGCGGCTTCCTTGGTTTACTGACGTTGCGCCAACAGGCGGGCGACGGACCCATGAGGTCTGCGAGGATCGTGGGTCCGTTTTACGGCGGGCTTCGTGGGTCCGCGTGGATGCTTGCGATACTTGCGCAACTGGACCCGCTCGGCCGCGGCGATCAGCCAGGCCGCCATCGTCGCCAAGGGGAGGGTCTGAAACACCGCCCAGTCCCGGGGCTCGACCAGCGTCTCCAGGCTCTCGGTCACCCGGGCCATGTCGTGGACGAGGTAATAACCCGAAACCCCGGCGTCGATGGCCGCGGCCCCGTGGACTTGGCGCAGGGTGGCCTTGACCACCGCCAGGCCGTTGTAGGCCACCACCGCCATCGCCAACCCGAACAGGGCCGCCGGGGGATAGGCCAAGGTGTTGAGCTCGCAGCGTAGTTGCACGGTCAAATGCACAAAGGCTTTCTCCAGGGTCCAGCGCTCGCGGTAGCGGCGCGCCAAGGTGCAGGCATCGACCGCCGCGGCCGGTAGCGTGGTCAGCAGATAGAGGGTATCGTCGCCGTCGCGGGTCGGCTGGTGCAGTTCCAGGCGAATCCGTCGCACTTCCAGGGTCCCCGACCCGGCCGGGGCGTCGATCAACACCCGCTGTTCGGACCCCCGCCCGCCCTCGATCTCCCCGACCACCCGCAGCGCCGCCACCGGCGTAAACGGAATTTGCGCGTGCTCGCGCACCAGCCCCCCGCTCCGCGCTGCTGCAAGTCCCACAACAACCCTCGGGTGCAGAAGTTGCAGTTCGCGATCCACCATTTGAGTTTGTCAACTTGCATTGGCCCCACTTTGATAATCTGATTTGGCCCCACCACGTTGCTGTTCATGGAGGCTCTCTCCCCAGAGAGAGCCGGTTGTGGTGGTAGTCTTTTAGCCCTCCGGTGGTGCGGTTGACGGATGGCGACGCAGGGCCTCCTGAAGGCGGATGGACTGCATGCCGGTTTCGATGAGGTGCGCCCGGTGGGTGAGTCGATCAATCACGGCCCGACAGAGGCGGGGATCCGGGAAGACCGCGGTCCACTCCCCGAAGGGCAGATTAGTGGTCAACACCAAGGCCCGCCGTTCATGGCGCTCGCTGAGCACCTGAAACAGCAGTTCGGCATCGGCCTTGCTGAGCGGCAGGTAACCCAGTTCATCGAGGACGAGTAAATCCAGCCGACTGTAGCGGCCCACGAGCCGCCCTAACTCGCGGGCATCCTTGGCTTCAACCAGTTCATTGACCAGTCGCCCGGCACTGGCAAAGCGTACCGCCCGCCCCTGGTTGGCCGCCGCTACCCCCAGGGCGGTCGCCAAGTGTGTCTTGCCCGTACCCGGTTCCCCCATCAGGATCACGGTTTCAGCCCGGTCGATGTAGTCGCCCTCGGCCAACTGCCGGATCTGCACTTCCGGGAGCGCCGGGGCACGCCGGAAGTCGAAGCTGGCCAGGGTCTTGGGCAACGGGAACCCGGCTTCCTTGAGTCGCCGGGCCGCTCGATGGGCTGCCCGCTCGGCGACTTCCAGTTCCAGTACCTGCTGGAGGTAGGGCAGCGGTCCCTGCCCTTGCCGGTGGGCGGCTTCCGCTAAGCGTTCCGCCTCGCGGGCTACCGTGGGCAGCTTGAGGGTCTGACACAGGGCTTTAAGCCCTAGCGCTGGGGCCGCCATGGGTCACCTCCACCGCTTGACTCGGCCGCAGGCCATCATAGAGGTGCAGACTCTCCGGACGGGTCTGACCGTAGCGGGCGAGGGCTCCCAATTCCCCAACCACCGCTGGCGGGGCGGGACAGGCTCCCTGCTGACGCACCAGGACCGCAATCGCCCCGGCGTCGCAGCAACCCAGGGCTACCGCCTGCGTGACGGCCTGAGGCACTGCCGCCGAGTCGTTGTCGCGATGCAGCAGAAGCACCTGGAGCAGCTGCCGAGTCCCCTCGGTGTCCCCATAGCGCTGTTTCAACACCCCGAACAAGCGGTCATACACGGGGGGCCACTGACCGGTCTCGCGGGCTTGGCGCAGGGCGCGGGCGTTCGCCAGGGCACCCGGCTTGACCTGCAACCGCTCCCAGTAGTGATCCAGCACCCAGTGCTCCCCAAACCGGCCTGGCAGTCGTTCATGGGTGGCCACGCTCCGCCCCTTGTGTAGCACCTCCCAGTGCTGGGCATGCAGCTGTACCTCCACCGGCTGGCCTACCAACGCCACCGGCACCGAGTAGTGGTTGGTGCGGACGCGGACGCGGCTACTGCTGTCCACCCGACAGGTCAGCACCTCCGCCGTGGCAAACGGCGTCGCCGGTAATGGCCGCAACACCCCTTGCGCTTGCGTCCAGTCCATCGCGACCGAACGGTCCCGGCCCGTGATCTGCCTCCCCCCGTCGGCTTCGCAGGCCCGGTGGAGATAGCTATTTAACGCCGCCAAGTCCGCCATGACCGGGACCGGGACCAGGTGATTCCGCCGGAACCGGCCCACCGTCCCCTCCACCCCGCCTTTTTCATGGGCGCCGGCCAAGCCCGGTTGGCAGAAGTCGGCCGCAAACAAGTAATGGGAACGCAGGGCGATGAACCGGTCTGTCTCCTCCCGGCGCCGCCCGCGCAGCACCTTTTTCACCGCCAACCCCAGGTTGTCATACCGGAGCCGGGCAAAAACCCCGCCAAAGTCTGCGAAGGCCGCGACGTGCGCTTCCAGGAAGGCTTGCTGGGTCTGGCACCAACAGGCCCGATGAAACTCCCGGCCACTGAAGCAGGCGCGCATGACAAAAAACTGCACGGTTCGCCGCCCCTCGGGGAAATCCACCGCCGCCTCATACCAATCCACCTGCGCCTCCTCACCCGGCCCATAGCTTTGCGGTACAAAGGCTTCTGCCGGCGGACCCAACCCGCGTCGTTGCTGGCTCACGTACATCCGCACGGTCACTGCCGCTCCCGGGTAGCCGTGCTCCCGGACTAACCGCTGATAAACCCGGGTCCCGGTATGCCGCTGCTTGGGCGGCGCCTCCCGATCCGCGGCCAGCCAGCCATCAATGACCTGCCGCAAGGCCCGCGTTAACACCCAGGGTTCTCGCACCGGCGCCTTCCGCCGCGGAGGGAGTGCCGCTGCCAGCGCTTGCCGCACCGTCCGCCGATGCACTTGCCGCAGCCGAGCAAGGTGTCGGATGCCGTGGCCCCCGACGTAATAGTCGCGTCTGATCAGCTCAAATAGCTCCACTTTGGTCACCTCTCATACCCTCGCTGTTACTGTGACATCGAGCGCCACAGACTACGGCAAAGGGGGATGGGGGTGGGGCCAACTCTCGATATCAAAATCCCTTCAAGTGGGGCCAAATCAAGTTAGCAAACTCAACCATTCCCCCGCCTGGACCCGCGCCAGCCCCGCCGGCAGCAACGCGCACTCCTGGGTCTAGGCATCCGGGCTGGGCGCCAACTCGACGATCAGGGCCAGGGCCGGCTCGAACACCGCCAGCGCTTTGCCCGGTGTCAATTATCACCGCTATGGAGCCAATCGATTATCACCTAATGAAGCCAGTCGATTATCACCGTAATGGCGCCAGGAAGGTAAGTCGACAAGGGTGCGGTGGGCAAGAAGCCGATCCGGAAGGACGCTCGAACTGATCAGCAATCCGGTACTGTTGGGGGTGTTTGTGAAACCACCTACCGAGGTACCCCCGCTGAAGCGCTGTCCATTACACACATCTTGATCCCAGGAGCCACCGCCCCCATCTGAAGGGGTAGGTCAAGGTGCGTGAGGCGGAAGTGATGACGGACACGGCAGCGGTAAGTTGGGCGGCGGCGGAATTGGGCGGTGCCAACCTGGGCGATGCCCGGTTGAACCGGCGGCTGGTGCAGGTGGCGGAACGACTGGGGGCGCAGCCCGGCGCCAGCATTCCGGTGGCCTGCGGGGGCTGGGCGGAGACCCAGGCGGCCTATCGGTTGCTGGCGCACGAGAACGTCGCTTGGGAGTCGGTGCTGGCGCCGCACTGGGACTGTAGCGTCGCGCGAATGCGCCACCATCCGATCGTCTTATGCGTGCAAGACAGCACGGAGTTGAACTATACCGCCCAGCCGGGCATTGCCGGACTGGGGCCGTTGAGCTACTTGCGGCAGCAGGGGTTGTACGTGCATCCCACCTTGGCGGTGACGCCAGACGGCGTGCCGCTGGGGGTGTTGGACGCCTGGTTCTGGACCCGCGACCGAGCGACTTTCGGCGAGGACAAACGGCACTGGCCGATCGAGGCCAAGGAGAGCAGGCGCTGGCTGGAAGGCTTCGAGCGCTGCGCCGAGTTGGCCGACACCCTGCCCGACACCCGGCTGGTCTACGTCGCCGACCGAGAAGGCGACATCCACGAGTTCATGCTCCGGGCGCAACGGGAGCCGGGGCTCGACTGGTTGATCCGGGCGGCCCAGGATCGCAAACTGGCCGAAGACGACACGCTCTGGGACCGACTGGCCCAAGCCCCGGTGTTGGGCGAGGTGACGTTCACCCTGCCGGCCCGGCCGCACCGGCCGAGCCGGCCGGTGGTGCTGACCGTGCGGGCCGAACGGGTCACCCTGCACCCGAAGGGCGGCGAACCAGTGACGGTGACCGCGCTGCGGGCGCGGGAAGAGTCTCCGCCGGTCGGGGTTGAACCGCTCGACTGGCGCTTGCTCACCAACCGCTCGGCCGACACCCTCGCCCAAGCCGCCGAGCTGCTCCAATGGTACGGCAGTCGCTGGAGCATTGAAGTTTTTTTCCGAATTTTCAACGCCGGCTGCCGGGTCGAAGCCCTGCAACTCAGTACCCTGGAGCGGCTGGAACCGGCCCTGGCCTTGTACCTCCTCATCGCCTGGCGGATTCAGTATCTGACCGTGTTGGGACGGGTCACCCCCGCGTTGCCCTGCGACGCCGTGCTGGACCCCGCCGAGTGGCAGGCCGTCTACGTCGCCATCCACCGCCGGCCCCCGCCGGCGATCCCGCCGCCGCTGCCGGCGATGCTCGGCTGGATTGCTCGCCTGGGCGGCCACTTGGGCCGCAAGTGCGACGGTCCCCCCGGCCCCCAAGCGCTCTGGATCGGCTTGCAGCGCGCCCGCGACCTCGCTTGGGGGATGCAATTGGCGTCTGATCTCCATGCCCAATCAACCGCTTAGAGATGTGTGTAATGGACAGCCCCTGAAGGGAGACAGTTTCTTTTTAGAGTTTTCTCATTTAGACGGGCGTAACCGGTCGAGCGCGCCCCCGGCTCAGGCGACGAGGCGAAGCGGGGCGCGTCTGGGTTGGACCGGACAGTTAGCATAAAGGCGGGTAGTTTCCTGGTGGATGTAATGGTTCATGAACGGTTCCCACTCGTCGTTGAGGGCCACGCAGCGCAGGTTTAACAGGGCTTGGGCGCCAGGCAGGGTCCAGTGCATCCCGGCCCGTTCCATCCGATCCTTGACGACATGACGGCAGGCTCCTTCGATCACGCCGGAGGCGATGGGATAGCCGGCGGCGAGGTACTGGTCGTAGTGAATGCGGTCGCGGTGGCGCTCGAAATAGCCGTGGATCTGCGCCAGGCGGGCGCGGGCGGCGGCGGGCAGCTCACTTTGCTCGGCGAGGTGTTGCAGCCAGCGGATCACCCCGGTCCCCATCCCGCTCAGCAACCCGCAAACCAACACGTTCATCCACTTCAGGGCCAGGTCGCTGCCGGGGTCATGAAAGAGATGCACCGCCTCCCACAGGTAGCCAGTGGCGTGCAACAGGTCGAGGATTTCCACGCGCGGGGTTCCACCCAGGGCCTCGGCGGCGGCCTCCCACAGCGAGGTCTGGCCGTCCATCAGCAACACCCAGGGGTGCTGGTGGTCGGGATCGCGCTGGCGGGCTTCGACGACCAGCCAGGGGAAAATCACGTCCGCCGGGCGGGACGGGGCGAGCGCCGCGGCCACCGGCAGTACGGCGCACAGCCGCTTCTGCTGGGGAACCGGCCGGCGCGGGCCGTGCCGTTCGGGGGTTGCGGCCGGATCGCGAAACAGGGCCTCCACCACCGCCAGTGGGGTGCGGGAGTAGGGATCGATCTGATAGACCGCGCCCAGCACGGCCATTTTCTTGCGATCCGGCTTCGGCCCGCGCGCGTGATCGTGGGCAGCGATGGCCGGCGCATCGGCCGGCTTGCGCAACGGGACCCCCTTGCCGTCGGCGCTCAACACCACGAGCTGACCGACCGTGGCCAGCGCCGCCGGGGGTTGGGCGGCCCGGTAACCGCCCACCGCCCCGGCCAGGGTGCGGGTCATCGCTTCCAAACTGGCCACCGACTGGTCCAGTCCCAGGAGGCGCCCCAGCACCGCGTTGACTTGGCCGTAGGGGTTCTCCACCACCAGCGCCTGGTTCCAGTCTCGCAGCAGATACGAGCACTGGTCCTCGGGCAGTCCCAGCCGCGCATCCAGCGGTACCGCCTCGATCCGCGGGCCTTCCCGCGTCCCGTACACTACCCGTTCCAGGGTAAAATCCCCGAAGATCGATTGATACGGCCGACCGTGGGGCTCCGGCAACCGCCGCACCACTCGCCCGTCGGCCAGCCTCAGGGTTTCGCCGCAGTCGCCATCACCGGCCAAAACAAAATACTGCCCTTGCAACTCATGACCCAACCGCAGCAGATACTGCCACAGACCCCGCTCCAGTTCGTGCGCCGGCAGGCCGTCGCGCGCGGCATCGGACACGAATCCCGTCAGCTCCGCCAAGCGCGCCGCCACATCCAACGGCTTGCCTTCCACGGTCAACGGCGACATCATAATCATCATCGGTGGGTCCCTCGGGTGATTGGGTGTTTGGTGACATCAATCTACCCACCTCCGGATCAATCGGGCAAGGTGCCCACCGCCCTTTTCATCTCCGGCCTGGCCCGCCGGCTACCCCGCGCTCGACTGGTTACGCCCCATTTAGACGCGGATTGTTTTCAGCTATTTCTAGACCAATTCTCTCCAGCTTATCCCCACAGTCTTAATATACTTCAATTAGATAACGGACGGTTTCATTTAGCCAAAAAACTCTAGATTCCTGATAATGTCGTCTTGTTATTTCAACCTCCTTATAGCCCGGATGTCAATCCCATCGAACGCGTTTGGCAATCTATGAAAGATCAATTGCGCTGGCTTAACCTGAATAATTTAGAAGAATTGCGTAGAGAAGTTGATCAAATTATTCAGTCTATCACTGCAAATCAATTAGCTTCCTTGACCGGCTTTGAGTTCATTTTAGCCGCACTTAAATAATAAAACCTATTGGCAAGTGGTATAACTATGAGAAGTCAAGACATCTCTGGTTTTTTCACCAGAATGGAGATATTTACCTTATTAAACAAACAGTTAATATAACAAAGAACGCTTAGCGTAAAAAATTCCCCCACTACTATGAAAAGGCCAGCAGGGCGGCGATCCGGCCCGCGCCGAAGACTTGGAGGAATCGCTCCATCAGGGCGATGCGCTCGGCGGTGTCGGATTTGCCCGACGTAGAAGTAATGCATGATTCCCTTTGTCGTTACTGAGATCCGCAATAGGATGCCATCCTTCGCTGACAAACCGTGTCTTCTCGGCAGTTTCTCCGGTATGGAAGTCCCGGTAGACTAAAATAACCAAATTTTGCCCTGGCTGGACCAATGATGGCTCCAGCACAATGCAACCTGCAGGGTGGTGAGTCGGTTCATACGACCCAAGGACGATACAAGAGCGGTCAGAGTAATAATTGAGCACGTTGCGGTCACCGTATCGATATGTTGCAAGGATCGGAAGCGGCGGTGAGAATGATGATGCTAGTTTTACCGTATCTGAAAAGAATGTTTCCCTAAAATTTCTCCCGAATATGATGTTCAGGCTGCAGATCGAGAGCAAGGAAAGCGCAACTAATGCTGACCAAATCGGGCACCTTTGCAGCGGTGCCAAACTCGCGAGAACAGGAATCATCAACAAAGGGACTGTGGGCGTTACATGACGCACCCCCCAAAACGGCAAATCGGCCACAATTCCAGTCGCGAATACTTGAGCGATAAACGGCCCGATAGCACCGAGAACGAGGAATCCGCCAACAACCAGAACAGTTAGGTCTCGCTTCGTCCGCCAAATAAAGAAACTACCCAATAAGGACCAAACGGCTAACGAGAATGTTGTAGCTTTGTAATATCCTCCACTACCCCCCAACAAGCCAGCGGTATAGATGCGGTCGGTTATATTAGGTAGCTCCACCCACTCAAGTCCGCTTATGATACCACCGGACTCCACAGAGAAATGGCTAGTGACAAGGACCCAGACTAGATAAGCGATACCCGATGGAACCAGCGCGACAACATAGCACTTCGCCTGCTTAATGCCTGTCGCTGGCCGCAAAATCATCAGCAGTGCAATATACGTAAAGGATAAACTCGCCAGATAGAGCAATCCAAAAGCGTGGGTCAAGCTGATACACACGGCCAGTAAACCAACAAGGATGCAGCTTCCTTTACCCTGCCATGCCTTCACCAAAAGTGCCGCAAAAGCTGTAACAAGGAGCGTCAATAAGGCGTAACTCCTGGCGTTTGCAGCCTGGAGAAGAATGAGCGGGTGAAGCCCGACCCATATAGAGGCAATGGCTGCAAGAAATGGCCGCCCTCCCAACCAGCGTCCAATTGAGTAGACCAGTGGAGGCACTAACGTGATCGAAACGATACTTATCAATCGGAGGGACTCTGGCGTATCGGGCAGCACGATTTGCAGAAGCTTCTGCAATGTATTGTAGAGAGGGGGGTGTTTACCGTCTTGCAAAACCATAATCCATGTCGCATCAATTGGAAGGCGGGCGACAGCTCGAGTCCACATTTCGTCCCCATTGAGATCTCTTACCTGAGAAACAAACAATGCGAGAGTACTTTCAAACAGAACTAAGATAAGAATTACCGCGCGATCCACAGCGATATCAATCCGCCAAATGTTTATCGCGGTTTGTCCTTCGTCACTATTGTCAGGATTGCGTGCCATCATAAGATTACCTATGGCGAAAAACGAGATTATTTGCGAACCAGTAGTTCCAAAACAGAGTGAATAGCACCGATATAAATTTAGCCGGAACGGGCTTGAACCAAACGAGTGCCAGCCAAATGATCATCGTGGATAACAATAGACCACAAAAATTAGAGAGCATGAACGCTGGCAGTTGGTAAGCGATACCATCCCGATATTCCCTATCGGTGAATGTCCAGGTACGGTTCAACACGAAGCTATTGGCGACTCCTGCGGTGTAGCTCAATACGTTGGATGCTACTGGCCATAGCCCGAAAGGCCTTTTCATAGTAGTGGGGGAATTTTTTACGCTAAGCGTTCTTTTTTATATTAACTGTTTGTTTAATAAGGTAAATATCTCCATTCTGGTGAAAAAACCAGAGATGTCTTGACTTCTCATAGTTACCACCGCTTCCTGTGATGAGACATTCCCTATTATCAGAACCTCTTTCGCTGGGTTAATCACCCCAAAAACCACGTTATCAGAAGCTTAGAGCTATTTTTTTTTCCGATAAGTAGAGTTATCAGAAGTAACGGTTAGCCTGCCTTAACCCAGCTAACCAACTCGTAGCGTAAAAAATGTTCCGCTACTATAAAAAGGCCTTTTGTCTTCGTTGGCATGGCAAAGAAAAACATCTTTCATACAAGTCAATACGGTCTTCTGGCTTGCATAGCTAAGGATTGGCACTTCGATAATTATTTTCAATCTGGTGCAAGTAGCTATCCCACCAATCAATCTAGCTAGACCATGAGGCGGAGGAGATAACCTTGGAAGACTCCCAGGTTATCATGAATGCCCGCCAGACCGCACTAGAAGTCTTTGGAGGCGTTTTTAAGAGATTATGGGGGGCGGAAAGCATAGGGAAGGCTAACTGCGCGTCAAGGAAAGCTTCTCACGTTGTACCACGCCACCGACAGCCTGGCATTCAACGAGTACGACGAGACTAAGGCTGGAGCGACCAGCGGTCATGCTACATCCGGGCTTGGATTCTTCATGACTCCTGACCGCCAGGCGAGTGCGTGCTTGGCAACCCAGGACGGCGTGTTTAGCCCTCAGCGGCCACTGTCACTCTTCGGCATATTGGCGCCACCGATTTTCGGCATAATGGCGCCACTTGGAAGTGCCTGATCAGGGGCTCGAACGGGGGTTAAGAATGGGCGGATTTTCCAAGCCGTCCGACAAAGGTGTTGCACTCGGGCTGCGATCGGCACACGATCCCGCTCTCTGACTGAGGATAGCGGGATCGCCCTGTGCAGAAGAAATCTTCCGGAGGTTCGCGGCCTCGGATTCCACCCGAGCATGGCGGGATCCAGGTCAACTTTTGTAAGAATCCCCTCTGTGAGCACTTCGGCACGCCGGCCGCCCAGACCACCGGGCGCGGCGAGCGACGCGACCGCTATCGCGTCGTCAGTGCTGGCCGGCAGTATCCGGTACTCGAATGCCACGGCTGTGGCGAGTATCCGCCGCTCAAGAGTAACCAAGGCATCGCCGAGGAGCGAGCGCGTCTGGGCGCTTATCTGAGTGTCGCCCCGGAAGCCTCCTGCCCCGACACGGATTGCCCCAACCACAGCGTCGGTGTCTCCACCGGCTCGCCCAACTATCGTCGCTACGGTACCACCAGGTCCGGTTCCAAACGCTACCGCTGCAACGCCTGCGGGAAAACCTTCGCGGTGGGTTCCGCAACGGTCGGACACAAGCAGCCGCACAAGAACCGGCTAATTTTCCAACTCCTGATGAACAAATCCCCGTTCCGGCGCCGCTGCGAAATCGCGGACATCGCCCCCGGGACGCTGTACTCAAAAATCGACTTCCTTCATCGTCAATGCTTGGCTTTCGTCGGTCACCGGGAGCGACGCTTGCTCCAAGGTATCTCGATCCCGCGTCTTTACATCGGCATCGACCGGCAGGACTACGTCGTGAACTGGACCCGGCGCGAGGACACGCGCAACGTCCAACTCACCGCCGTCGGCAGCGCCGACCACGCCACGAGCTAGGTGTTCGGCATGCACCTGAACTTCGATCCGGACGCGGAGCGCGATGTCATTGAACGCGACGCCGCCGCGTTGGACGATCCCGATCTGCAGCAGCCCTTCCGTCGTCACGCCCACTGGTGGTTGGCTCATGATTCCGCTACCGCCCAGCAAAAGACCGGCCAGCAGAACCGGTCAGGCACCGACGGCACGCTCAACGGCGCCGTCGCGGCTCGCTACCAGGACGCGGAATCTCGATCCGAGGTGGAGGTCTTCGAGGAACCGGGACCCACCACGCAGTTGCCAGCGACCGGGATGCAGGTCCACGCTGAATATACCCTCTACGGCCACTGCTTCCGGTTGCGGGACCTGAGCATTGGCGCGCAGCAGATCCGGCTGTTCCTCGATCAGGATTCCGGTTTACGGGCGGCGGCCCTGGGCGCCTTCGCCGAACGCATCGCCGATCGCACTGCCGATGCCTTCTACGTGCGTATCAACAAAGATAGGACGGTCGACGAGCGCAAGCATGCCCTGAAAGTCAGCCGTGAGCGCTTCCGTGTCCTGGAGTTGGAGCATCCCGCCTTAGACCGCCAGGCCCTGCGTCTGCTTGCCATCCAGGAATCGCTCGCGAACATGGCCGCCATCGGTCACTGGAAAGACCGTTGGCTGATGCATCCCTTTCCGAGCATGAGCGAGCCTGAGAAGGCCATCTGCTACCTGACCGACTATGACGACTACGACGACGACCACCTGGCTTGGCTCTACAACAAGGCCGGTCTGCACGCCATCGATGTCTTCTTCATGCTGGTACGACGACGGCTCTCGCTACTGGAGCGGCCTATCGCGACCGCCAGCAACAACCGCCGCGTTTGGCACGGCTAAAGCGCCTACCATCCGCGCTCAATCGTGAAACTCCTGGAGATGTTCCGGGTTTTCTACAATTACGTGCTCGTTGGTAGGGACAAACAAACGCCCGCGATGCGGTTAGGGTTAGCCGAGGCGCCGGTGAGTCTCGAAAACATCGTGTACTTCCAACCATGAAGTCTTCGGCTTCCTCCACGTCAACGCTTGGCCCAGGCTCCACGAAGGCTTCATCTGCCCGACTCAGGTGCAACACCTTTGTCGGACGGCTTGCGGATTTTCCACTTTTTTCAACGCCGTTTTTTTGACCGTCGGCGATGGGTTTGGGGCTGCGGTAGCTGTCCCCCTCCAGGACCACCCGGTAGGCACCATGACGAATGCGATCCAGGGTGGCGGCGCCGAGCATTTTGTTGGCCGGGAAGGCATCGCCCCATTCGCCAAAGTCCAGATTGCTGGTGAGGATCGTGGCGGCTCTCTCGTAACGTTCGGCCACCAGATCGTGAAAGCTTTCGTCCTCGGGTGGCCGCAGCGGTTTCAGCCCGAAGTCATCCATTAATGTTGAGCTCAACAT
>CAVOJV010000025.1:0-27192 GCA_963696325.1 uncultured Gammaproteobacteria bacterium | reverse complement strand
ACCCGCGCGCCAATGCGATTACCCAGGAAGCCAAGGGCTACCATTCTTGCAAGCCGATCCACTACCCAGCGTGCGGGTGCAGGCCGCAACGTCCTCCGGGGCTGAGTTGCAACAGGCCAAGGACGATGTGAACCGTGATCTTGAGGAGTTGTTGACCAACTCCCTGCTCAAAGATGTCACGCCAGAAATTCAGGGTTGGGCCCAAGCCGTCAGGGTAGCCATTCAGGAGGGCACTGCGGCGGCTCGTTTTGCGCTTGATCCCCGCCAGCGCGACAAGGCTTTCGCCATACGCCGGCAACTCGGCGACTATGCGCGTATGGCGAGGCTGGTCGGAGCGCTAACTCCGACGCTGAGCATGACCTACCGTAAGTTCGCACAAAGTTTGGATGAAGCCGCCGCCGTATTACTGGTGCTGATGGGAGAGGCATTGTCGAATGTCGGTTTCAATGGCGGTCGGTTCCTGTTGCAAGCCCCCTACGCCGAGTTGCAGGTACGCCGGGATGCGGCCATTTACGCTCTTCGCAACCTGGTTGGCGCAACCCAGCAAGCCTATGGTCCCAATGATTGGCCAAGAGGACTGGATGCATACCGCAGTTTGTTCCGGGTGCTTGAGGACAGGGTCAAGCAGATCTGAGATCCCTGCTACTCGAGAACGAATTGTCCCGCATCATGGATGAACTCATACAACGTGCCGCTCATGGTACGGCCGACGGTCTACGGGCCTTGGGGTCGACCGCGCAGATCGATCTGGAACGTTTTCGCCGGCTGGTATTTATCGGGCAGAATGTGGTGAGCCCTGAGTCTCCTCCCTTGTCGGCCTTCCTTGAAGCCATCCAACTATTTGCCGATGCTTTTGACTCATCCGGTGGTTTCCGTCTCATGCGCATCTCGCGTCCGCCAATTCTTTTCTATGGCCTGTACGGCATGACCGTCATGGAGGATGCCGACCAGCGTCTTTTGAACCTGGTCATTGAGCGCGGCCTGCTGGCGGATCAACTTGATTGCTTCATGCAATGCGCATGCACACCGGAGGGGGTCAAGTGTCAAGCTATCTTGGACAAGATTCTCTACGACGTGGACCGTGCCATCGATCTTTACGCCTTGGGCCAAGACGATTTCGGCCAGCCGGAACGGCGCGCGGCGGCATACAGCTTCGTGATCGAGCATTTCCAGGAGGACCAGAAAGCAAGGGTGAAAAACAATGCCTCGAACTGCGGCATCTATCGACTGGTCGATAACGTCGCGGTGGAATCGACCGATCCCAAGGGAATTCCCAAGCGGCTCGACACGATTGCCGAGAAGCTACGCCCCAACCTTGACGTGCGTGATCTCGATGTTTCGAATGTAATCGCGGGAATAAAGGCGTTTGCACTGCGGGTGAAGGCCGTATTGAGTGAACCGCGTACGGATGGCACGAGCCTTTGCAATGATCCACCTCAGCCAGTCGCAAATGACGGCACTGCACAGAGCCTGTGCAAACAACTTCAGGATGCCATTGACAACCTGAATGAACGCCAAAATCTCGCCACACTCTTGGCGCTTTACAAGAAGATTCAGGAGGCCCAGCTACGGTTGCTGGCGTTCGATATCGCTTTGGAATTGCCGCGGGCCATAGAGGACATCGGCATACTCCAGCAGGAGTTGTGTATCCAGGCCGATACGGAAAACCGCTGGGAGAATCTCGTCCGCAGCATGGCGCCGAATTGTGCCGGTCTTACGGACGTGTTTAACGCGATTGGTCAGGTTATCGATGGCGCCATCAAACGGGTCAGCCTCATCAAATACCCCGAGTTCAAGCCCAGCATCCCGCCGCATTTCGAGACCAGTCTGGATTCTATCGTCGACGACGTAGACCGGATGGGGCGGGGGCGGCCGACACTTTGAGGTCATCGGTCGATGATCATCTGTCACCAGATTTACTCGTCAGTCGCCCCAGGCATCAACAAATTTCTTGGAGGCTGTGTCATGCCAGTTATCAATAACCCCCAGTTCGCGACGACGCGCACAGTGTTTCATAAGAATCGCAAGACCCTGGCACTGCAGGAAGGAGTGGTTGCCAGGAGTTTGCTGGTCGAGTTGGCGAAGACCGCAAGCGGCGCGAAAGATACGATCAACAACATCTCGCAGGCAGGCACCAAGGCGTTGGACAACGTTGACAAAGTGGTCAAGACCATCGAAGGGATTGGCAGAACGCTCGGGGTGGTCAACGACGCAGAGGCAACAACCCTGGGAGGTAAGATCGCCACACTCAATCAGGCCACCTCGACCTTGGGCGAATTGATGGGTGGAAAGGACGACGATGAGGATCAAGGCACCTTGGTCGGTCGCGTCAAGTTCTTACAAAAACTAGCTTCGACACAGATCGCAGTGCGATTCAACGAGCACATGGTGATTTACTGGAAGGAGTTGAACGCAGTTGAAGACAAGATATTGGCGGAAGATTTCCTCAAGGACAACGAGGATGTAAATACCCGAAATCAGGAATTCGAAAATTTCAGGGAAAGAAACCTCGCTAACAACGGTAAGCTGCTCACTCAACTCAAAAAAGATGTGATCGCGGGAAACAACAAGGTCATCAAGCTGATTGAAAGACGAAGCTCAGGCTGATTACTGATCCTATCCCAGAAATGCCGTCTCCCCCCCAGCGAAACGCAAAAATACAGGAAATCCGTTTGATGCGGTCGAGCCTGATCGAGGAAGTCCGAGCTCTGCTCCGAGCCAATATCACCGACTTGCGGCCACGCCTCACCTGATTCGGAAATTCGAGAAACACCGACAGTCAGGTCCGCAGATTGAAACAAAGCGTTAAGGAGCCCAGCCATGAGTTTTAACACCACAGAAACCATCCAAAGGTTATGGGAGTCGTTCCTCAGGGAACAATTGGCCGCACTTCCGCCCGAGGAACGTCAGCAGTACGAGCAACAGTTCGAGGACCGCTTCGGTGATCTGCTGAAAAAGGCGGCCAACGGAGAGGGGCGGGATGCGTTCCTCGATCTCATTGGCTTCGGCGGCAAGGGACCCGTGGACTTTGGGGATGTGTCCTATCCCTACATCCAGCCGGACTTCGACGATTCGGTCGTACCGAGCCAACTGCACGCCGCCGCCGAGCTGTATTACATCTACCAACACGAGCGCATGAAGCTGTTCCAGGTGGTCGAAGTACTGCTGCGCCTGTTCCACCTCGGCAAGATGCGCATCCAGCGGGGCCCCGGCGCGCGCGGCTTGTATCTCCTGGAAAAGTGGAAGCCGCTGCGCTACACGCTGCGTCATCGGATGATGGCCTATCGGCGCGCCTTCAATTACGGAACGGCACAGGCTCCGGCGGGTGCGGTCGTCAACCGAAACTTCCACCGGCAGTTGGTCGGCTTCATGGTCGCCTTGTCGCAATACTTCCGCGACCTGTTGATCGGCGAGGTCATCCGCGGCGGCCAGTTGATCGAGCAGCGGCCCTTCGGCTCCGTCGCCACGGTGCAGCGCATCGGTCTGGATCTGCGCTACGCCCTGGACCGTTCCACCTACGGCAACATCTTCTCGCTGACCATGGAGACCGGCCATTACCTGAAGCAGGTGTTGCAATTGTTGGACGCGCCCGACATCAAGAAGGCCTTCGACGCCAACACCAAGTGGGACGTGGTGGAAATCGTGTCCAACCGCTATCTGGGCGGCATCGCCGAACCCTCACAGCGGGCCAAGATGGCCGAGAGCGGCCGGCGCATCCTGCAATTCATCGCCGACAACGACTTCAAGACCGCCATCGACCCAATATTGTTCCAGTCCACCATCCGGCCCATGGGCGCCCACGCCGAAGCCTGGGTCGCCGCCTACCGCATGACGCCGGAAGGCCGGGGTTTCTCGGGCGTCACGCCGGCTCTGCGGAATGTGTTGGGGATTCAACAAGTGGCGCGGGCGGCGGCTTAGGCTAACGGAAACCAGCGTTCTAACGCTCTAGGACAATACTTCGACAAGGGGTCGCCCCGGAGAGTCCTGATCATGTATAGACATACCACAGACTACCACCCGCTCATCCCAGCGGTTCGCGAGCGCTTGGGCCGATTTCGATGAATACCTGGAAGACGACCTCGACGCCTTGCTGGAAGAAGCGCTCGACGAGGGGAAGCGTGGTCGTCCCCGCTTGTCGGATGATTTGACCGACGGGCAAAGGGACGAAATTCGCCGTTTGGCCATGGCTGCCGCGGAAAGTCGAGGTCACCGTACTCGTCGGCGGGGTTCCCGGCGCGGCCGACATCAACAGGGTGTGACGACGAGGGGTAGGGCCTTCGAACGAGCGGCATTGCGGTACGTCGATACAGGACCCGCTCACCTACCAGGAGGTATTGCGCTACCTCGCCGTTTCATCGATGGCTTCGAAGAGTTCGAGGACGACGCTTGGGATAGCTATGGATTGGGCGGATGGCGGTGCCCAAACAGCTGGTATTACTGGGATGCCTGGCAAAGCCGCCCTTCCGGAATTTCGTTTATCGCGGGCGGCAAGGCCCCGGTCGTTGGCACCCATAGCTGCGAGGATTGCGCGGCACGCCAGTTTGCGGATGCAATGGCGGCGCCAGACCTGGACGGGCAACTATACATTCTGGGTACGTCTGGAGCGGCCGGCAGTGGGTGCAAGACCGGTGCAACATTTGGGATTCTGGACGGAATACCTGGACAGGTTGTTGAACGCTAGTGCAATAGCGGGACCTCGTAGGTTGAGTTAGCGGAGCGTAATCCAACAAAACCTGCTCCTTGGTCAAGCTCCTTGGCATAACCCAGACTCAGACACTTATAGGAAAAGTGAGTAACTAGGTAGTTTAATACGAGAGCCATTCTTATTTCTAAGAGTCAACATTTAGGCTCAAGGAATACCGTCATGTACCAGCCATTCGACACTGCGGCTAGTGATTCCTGTTCGAGGATTCGGATCGATTGGAGCGCGGCATCCATGGTTACTTTCCGTTTCGACGAACCTGCAGACGATGTGGTTTCGCCGATGGTCGGAAGGAACTCATCTGATGCCCTCGCCCATCACGATTGCTGCAATGCCATGGACGCCGATCTTTTCGAAGATGGCTATGCGGATGCCATGGAAGGTACCGATGAATTTGACGACATCGAGGACGTATTCGATTACCTGGAGGACAACTTCGCGCAGCCGCTCAAACTTCGGCCCCCAGGCGATTGCACGTGGTCCAGGCATGGTCTACTGCAACGCCACGTAAGATCGGCTTGCGACAGGCCACGCTCTTGCGAGGGACGTATCGGTTGCGGGGTTCTCCGAAAACGCGGCATACGCAACGCCCAATGCACCAACGCCAGGGGGCGATCAACCGGGAATGCTATCGGGGCGGTGATCCCGAGCATCGAAGCGAGGAAAGAGCCGCCGCGCGAACGGCCAATGAATGCCGCAGGCTGTTTCGAGCGAGGTCTTGCCGGGGAAGACAATTTTTCGATTAGGCCAGTGGCATAGCATTTCTCAACTGATAGATGTTCGAACTATGAACGCCGCGATTTCTGATTTGAACGTCACTGTTAGCCAAAAGCGCTTGGCCTGTGTGCTAGACCCGACACTGGCGTTGTCGCGCTATGGATTAACTCTGGTCAAGCAATTGAACGAGGTAGTGGAATTGTGGGTAGGGCGGGAACTATGGAATATTCTCGACAACACCCATTTCTATCTGGAGCAGCCCGAATCGTTGCTGATCGACCGGTTCACGTCCATCTCCATGACGGCGCAAGACCGTGTCAGGCTACAGGAAATCGTCGGGGCCTTACGGGAATGGGAACGCATCCGCATGGAGACGGACCTCTCGGGCCTGAAGTTGTTCTGGATTGGCGACAGGCTGGGCGAATCTCTGCTCCCCCCGAAGCGGATTCGCGAAATTGTCTGGCGTTACGAATCCCTGGCCGAACCCTTGGTCTGTTCCCAAGAGGGTTGCCTGCCCTTTAACGAAGTCCTGTGGTCTGCTTTCCGCGATGTAGTCGCGCTGGCTGCCGCACGAGGCTCGGCCTTCATCCTGACCCAGTTGCCGGAAGGCGCAACGGCCAATTCTTCTCCGGCCATCTGTGACCCACTCAAAAAATGGGGAGTGCCCTGTAAAGCCATCTCCGCGCAGGATCCGTGGGCTGCTTTAGAGCGAGATTACTTACGCCAACTCATCGTTCAGGGGGGGCTCGCCAAGTTGTTCTGGGCGGGATTGCAACTTGTCGTGTTACATCTGTTAGTGCCTGCCGCGACTACCGCATGGTCCGAGTCGGAGATGGCCTCTGACGCACTGGCTTTTACCGAGGAAAGCCTTGCGGAGCTTGCACAAAGCCAAACATCGGCTATTGATTTATGGCAAGGCGCGCAGGCGTTTTGGTACTCCCTTTAGATATGACCCACTCATGAGTACTGCTCGATTGCTTCCCCGGGATCACCCCCGCATCAACCAGGCTGACTTGGTTATCGTGTCGGTGGCGGGGCAGATTGCGCATCCTGTCGGCGGGGTCAATCCCTACCGTATCGGTCAAGATGGCATCCCCCGGGTTTTGCCCGCCACCGGCGGCATCATGCTCAATCACCGGATCGGGGATCGCTGCGTGGGTCTGGCGGGGGACCATATCGAGCCGGGGGTGGCGCTACATAACAACCAGCGCGAAGTGGTAGGCCCGCGCAACGGCCCGAATACGGCACTCATCACGTATGCCTGCGTAGGAAACCGCGCCAAGGTGATCAGCGGCCCTTGCCAAGGCCAACAGGGTTTAGTCACCGGTAAACACGGCGGCGTCAACCATGTGCTGGTGGACTTTCCGACCGCCGTCCTCAGGCGCTTGCAGATCGGTGACCGCATCCAAATCCATGCCTGTGGTCTGGGCTTAAGCCTGCTGGATTATCCTGAGATCACGGTGTTTAACTGCGCCCCTGCTCTGCTCAAGCGCTGGGGCCTGCGCGAACAGAACGGTGCCTTGCAAATACCGATAACGCATCTGATACCGGCAGCCATCATGGGCTCCGGCCTTGGCAAGAACACGGTCTGGCGCGGCGATTACGATATTCAACTGTTCGACCCCGATATCCGCCAGCGCTACCGGCTGGGCAGCCTGCGCTTCGGGGATCTGGTGGCCATTATTCACGGCGATACCCGCTTCGGACCCGTTTACCGGCTGGGTCGAATCACCATCGGGATCATTGTCCATGGCGATAGCACGGTGAGCGGCCACGGTCCAGGCGTGACGGTATTGCTCAGCGGGCCAGCGCAACAGTTACGACCAGTCTACGATCCTCAGGCCAATCTCGCGGTTATCTTCGGTCTGCGTTCCCTGCCACCGGCACGGAGCTATCGACCGCTGGCAACGCGACGCGGCGCGGATTTGCCCAGAGCGGGAATTGACCGCCGCCGAACGTGTCTCTGTCAGTCCATGGCGCGGTGACGGCGCGCAATAGTTTGCGGTGGCCAAGAGTCGAAAGTCTTAAGTTTGCAGTTTATGAGAGAGGGAGAATACCCGGAAAAATTGTTTCTTCATTGGGCCTCGGATACCGCCATATAACACCACCAACAACAGACCTTAAGGCGGTCCAGCTCACGAGCTGAAGCTCAGGCGGAGGGATATATAACGTGAAACTGACCACTAAGGGAAGGGAGGATCTCGATCAGGAGACAAGGATTAGGGCGATAGGCGAATTTAAACTTGAAGACCGCTGTTTTGTGATCGTCGAAGAAGGTCATGGAGCAGGTTCTTCTGCCACTGACGGCATTAAGGGGGGCGTGGACGTTGGTTACCTTGAGGTTGAGGGCAAAAATTACAGTATCGTTGAGTTGGAAGCCGCCATGGAGACGGGGCGCGATTTCACCGCCATTCTGACTGAGCGCGAACTGGAGATCGCCACCCTTGTGGCTGTGGGGCGGCCTAACAAACAGATCGCTGACAAACTCCATATCAGCGAGTGGACGGTTTCCACCCATCTACGGCGTATCTTCGTCAAGCTGAGGGTCCGCAGCCGTGCCGCGATGGTCTACCGGTGCGCATCGCTGATTGGGATGATGGGGAATTAGGAGTCCGTTATCCTTTCCCGCGTGGCAGTGACCCCTTTATAGTCGCCCAGTGTTGGGCCGTTGACACCCTTTCGGCTAGAGATGAACCGATGCTTATTCTTGGCATGTACGGCCCTGAACAACGTGAAGCCCAACAACCACTTGCGCAGGTTGGGCAACGTTTCGCTTTTGCCCAACCTGCTTCACTCCTAGCCGCCACCCCCCAACCCTTGCTAGCATCACACGCAGCCTTCCACGTTATTGCCGCAGCCTGACAGAGACCTTTTGCTACCGGCGGCAAAGCATCGCAGTTGGACCACATGAATTTAAAAGTATTGGTATCTACTCACCTGCGCCGTATCTTTGCCAAGCTCGGCGTCAACACACGGGCCGCCATGGTTCATCGTTGTGCAGGGCTAATCGGCCAGCCTCGGATTTGATTCTCTTGTTTTTCCTCGGTGCCACTAGCCCGTAAACTGCCGAGCTGAAAACTCTGCACCTTGAGATAGTTCCGTTACCTTAACCTTCTGAGTTCGATACATACACGAGGCTGTTCAATGTTTTCTCCACTACAGACCGACAGGGTGAGCGTTACCCATAGTCCGTTATTCCGGCGTTTGCCGGAATAACAAAATACGGACCCGGATGGCCTCCAAAAAGAGAATATTGAACAGTCCTGGATACACCCGCTAGATTGCTTGTCTGTTTAGAGGCAGCAGATGTATACGGATCATTTACGTAATCTGTGACACTCTTCAAGTATTGCAAGAATCCAGTTTTTCCAGCTTCCACTACTACAATGACGTGGTATTAAAATGCCTAAATTGTTGCTGACCAAATCACTGAAACGACTTGCCCTTTTGATACTGGGCAGTCTTGCTAGCCTAACTGTCCGCGCTGAAACCTTCATCCTGCCACCGCCGGATGTGGATGTGATCGGTGAAATTCGGGTTATTTACGCTAAACAAGAGGATACCCTCATAGATATCGCCCGGCGCTATGAACTGGGCTACGATCAAATCCTCAAGGCCAATCCCGGCGTCGATCGCTGGGTGCCCGGCGAAGGGACACCGATCGTGCTGCCCAGCCGCTACATTCTTCCCAATGCGCCCCGGGATGGCATCGTCCTCAATGTGCCGGAAATGCGCCTGTACTACTATCCGAAACCTAACACAGTGGAGAGAACGGTGGTGATTACCCATCCGGTCAGCATCGGGCGCATGGACTGGAAAACCCCCTTGGGCAGGACCTCGGTCGTCGCCAAGCAAAAAGATCCGCCGTGGTATCCCCCCGCCTCGATCAAGGCCGAGCATGCGGCTGAAGGTGATCCCTTGCCGGACATGATACCAGGCGGCACCCCCGACAATCCGTTGGGCCGCTATGCGCTGCGGCTGGGCATTCGCGGTTACTTGATCCACGGCACCGACGAAAGAAAATCCAATGGCATCGGCATGCAAGTCACCCACGGCTGCGTGCGCATGTATCCGGAAGACATCGAGCGGCTGTTCGCCATGGTTCCACTGGGGACACCCGTGTATATCGTCAATCAACCGGTCAAGGCTGGTTGGCTGGCGGGAACCCTGTTCATGGAATTTCATGCCCCCTTGGAGGAGGACAACCTACCCACCAAGGTAACCGTTGATGATGCCACTCAAGCGATCGCCGCCAAGCTTGGCCCCGACACGCCGCAAATCGATCAAACGACGGTTGAACTAGCTGTGGAGCAAGCCAGTGGCCTGCCAATTGCCATTAGCAATTAAGCCATAAAAAAACCCCGCTGCCGTTAGGCAGCGGGGTTTATCCAAGCAAGATCAGAAGTATGAATTACTTATACATCGACTTCTTGAACATGCGGTTGATCTTTTCTTCAGTCGCCGCGCTCCGGGCATTGGCGTCGGAAGCTAAGGCCTTAGCCCCTCTGGCTTCTTCCAAAGCAGTGGCGGCTGTGGACTTGGCGTCATTGGCCGTAGCCTGGGCGCGCTTAGCCTCATCGCTGACTTTTTGCAGGTCGCCCGTAGTGGCGCAGCCAATACTTAGACCAGCAATGAGTGCCAAAGCGGAAATCTTAGTTAAGTTCTTGAAAATCATATTTTTCCATGCTCCTTGTTGATTCCGAAAGGATAATTAATGGTGCGCTGCATTAGAACACAAAGCTATAATGCCTTTTTCCGATGACATTTGCCAACGAACTTTTCACGAAATTTTAGCTCATATTTTGTTTAATGCAAAATTTCTAAGCCGCAGAACCCTTAACGTATCTCCACTCGGGTTCCCACCTGTACCAACTGCGCCAGCCGCTGAATCTGCTGGTTATCCAAGGCAACGCAACCGTCAGTCCAGTCAAAAGTGGCATGCAGCTTGGGACTGCCGGCGCCTAACCCGTGTATCCCGATAAAGCCGCCTAGGGGCGTGGTTTGCGGGGGGGTGTGGCCATTCTCCACGGCAGTGCGGATGGCGTAGTAGGTGCTCTCGCTGATGCGTTTCTCGCGGTAGGCCTGCTCAGCGTAATCCAGATTGGGATAATCCAGGCCGAAGAACCGATTAAAACGGCTCCTGTCATTCATCCAGCCTATCCGGAACACACCAAGAGGTGTTTTGTTATCGCCCCGCTGACGTTTGATACCAGCCCCACTGCTCCCTAAAGCAATGTTGCTAAAGGCCTCCAAAGGTTTGTTGCCCTTCATGACCGTGAGGGTTTCCGCCTTCGTGTCCACCAGCACCCACGTCTCATCGGGAAGTGGAAGGAGTGGCGCGGTCCTGACGGAAGGCTGAAGCGCGGGAGCAAACGGGGCTTTAAGCGTCGTCTGGACCGGTGACTGATGGGCGCAAGCCGCCAGAAGCCAGAGTGATCCCACCACACAAATTCCCAATTTTTGCAATCTACTCATCGTTGCCCCCTGAAAATAATTGCCAAACTGGCAAAAAAACTATTCACTCCCTTCGGCCGTCAGACGATCCGCATGTTCATTGCTGAGGCTGAGAAACCGCGGCGTAGGGCCAATATCTTCATAAATGGGATCGCCCAATTCATCTTCGGCAATGACCTTGACGCCCTGTACATAGGGAAATGCCACTTCCACTGCATCCAGAGCCACCGACAGCAGGCTGGTTATAATATCGGCTTCGCTCTTGAGTGGATACATTTCAACCAGGGCGGCAATGCGGGCTGCATCATGCACGGGCAAGCGCACTTGGTATTCGCGAGCGGCGATTTTTATCCCGCTGTATTTACCCCATTCTTTGAGTAATTCTTTGATGTCCATTGCAAAGTTTACCTTGGTCGATGGCATAGATGAAATAACTCAAACGGCGCATACCTAGAATCCCGACTGGCTCGCAACGATTTTTTTGACATAATATTACATTCGTGCGACAAAGCATCAATGTCCTATGCATCTTGATGGGCATCAGAGTTTATATTAAGTTAATTGATTATATAAGAATTTATTTCTTATATAAACGGCGCCCAGAAAACCTGTGGGAGATGCGCACCGCATTTTCCGGATGCTCAATGAGACCACCGCGAGGGGAATGCAAAAAAATGCTGACGTTGTGGCTTGACTGCACTGTAAAGGCATTTTTCGAGGCGCAGCGTATATGGTTCACAGCCTTGGCAGACATGCTGGCCCTATACAGGCCAGCGACCACCTCCCACCTGCCGCAACCTAGGGACTGCCCTGCCTGTGCCGTACCGATGGAATCCCTACGCTCGGCACCGGACCAGAGGGAATACAGCCGTTGCCCGCAGTGCGGCTTGCTTACATTCGGCGTTGCCGCCGTCAAACAGCAGCGTAACCCTATCATCTCGCAAGGCATCATCAGTATGGAACAAAGACGCAATGCTAAAGGGCAGTGAGTCAACGGCCTCGTGGATCCTTAACATCCCCGCCAACCCTAGGCTGCTTCAGCGCGGCTCTATGACCACTCCGGTAAGCAGCGAATTGGCGATGAAGCAGTTCTCATGGGCCTTTTGATGCATACCTTCCAAGCTCTTGGCATCAGGAACCTTGTCGCCAGCGAAGCTTACCTGTGGACGCAGGGTGATTTTACTCACCATCATCTTACCCTGCTCGTTCTTACCCAATTCTCCCGCGGCTTCATCCTCATAGCGCTCGACAACGAACCCCTTGAGGGCTGCAATCGACAGAAAGGTGAGCATCTGGCAACTGGACAGAGCCGCTATCAATCCTTCTTCCGGATTGGCTAAGGCCGGGTTGCCATAATAAGCCGGCGCCGAAGAACCCTGAATGGTTTGTCCACCCGAAAACTGCCAGGTATGGGTACGGTCGAATGTCTTGTAGTCAAAATCCGAGGTATTGCGCCGCCAACTTATAGTTACCTTATGCTTGGCCATGCCGGCATCCTCACATTCAGTTGTTAATAAATTAACGCTAGATCACGACCCTGAACCGCGACTCAGGGCGGCTCCTGGACCGCGAGCAGGACATGTCCGTTGCACTGACTGTGCTCCTGTAGCCGGCTTCTAATGCGACAGCGTGGCGCCGACAATGGGGGCAACCGCATCCAGCGCACTGTTGCTGCAAATATCGCCCTGCATAACGGTTTCCAGGCGCGCGATCTGCTCGCGCAGCGCCTGATTGGTCGCCTCCTGATCCTGCAGCAGGTCACGCATGGCTTCGGGACTGGCAGCTTGAGCAGGGGAACCCCGCGCTTGCTGTCCCCGCACTACCAGCTGGGGTTTTGCCAGCCAACCCGCCACTAAACCGCATAGAAGAATCAACAACGCCGTTGTCCCCCAAACCCAGTCCCGCTGATACCAGGGAATATCCTGCTTTGAGACATGGACCTTGACATCAGAATCGTTACCTTGGCTGACCATCCGCGTACCTCACCGCTCCACCGTGAATTCCGCAACCGGCTTCATATCCTCCGGTGAGACAACGCCCTTGAACAGGGACTCCCGATCATCCTTTACCAGCCGCACCTGAAAATCGGTGAGCAGCGGCACGCTGTCGTCCTTGCGGGCATAATACTTGACAGCTATTTTATAAGTCCCTGCCGGCGCTTGTCCCGCCGGCCAGTAGATGTTTTCCAGCGGGCGCTCGGTCAGGTTGTTTTTATCGGCGTTCTTATCCACATCCAGGGTACCCCCGCACTCGGACGGATGGTTGTAATACAGCAGCTTCCCGGATGGACAGGCAACAATCAGATCGAGGTCGTTCTTGTTGTTCCAGATCAGCGTCACAGTGATCTCACCGGATGCCGCGCCTTGCTCGGCCAGTCGGGAATCGAACTCACGGTTCTCATCCACGGTGGGTTGCTGGGGCGGCGCCTGGGTCTGCCCAGTCATTTGGGAATCAGACTCGCGGCTTCCTCCCATGGTGGACGGCTGGGGGGGTACCGGCTGGGGACACGCCGCACACTGCGAGCGCCGCTCGGCGAACTCCACGATCAGCCCATTGAACCTGGCGCGCAATTCGGCTTCCGTATCGCGCGCCAGGTTCAGGGCTTCGCCAGCATTGCCGGGCAGGAATGGACCTGCGGCTGCCATTCCGTCAAGCCGGCTTGGTGGCGGCGGAAAAATCCCCAGAAGATACAATGCCACCGCGAGCACCAGTAACAAGATTGACGCCGCGAACACGCTCCAGAAAAATGTCGAGCCAACTACGATGAAATATCCGAGCGTTGTCACCCGGTCCTGGGTAGAGCGGGGATCAGGAGTGGGTTTGATTGCCTCCGGCGGTCTGTCAGGAGGAGTCAATAGGGGTACCTCCAAAACCGCATCGGGCGGCTTGTCGACAATAGCCGCAGGCACCGGGCGGCGACAGCGCTCGCGCCACTTGCCGAGATCCATGGGCTCACCCCAGTCGCGGTCCTGGACAAATCCCCAGAAGGTGAGCACCGGCTGACCATCCACGAGGAAGACGTTGGCGTCCGCGGGTGGCACCAGTGTCGCCTTCAAGGCCGTGCCCAGTTGCACACGGCTGACATCGTTGGAACCCAGGTAGGTATCCGCCAGGGCTTCGAGCTTGTCGTAGGCATCGAGCAGTCGCTTGTATACCGCTTGGCGCTGGTCGTCCGGCAGGCTGGCGAGCGCCACCGGCTTGCCGGTGCCCTGGGTGTACCAGTCGATTAAAGTGCGCTGCGCATCGACGACGGGCTCGGCAAGCAAAAGAGCCGCCTCACGCCCCAACTCGCTCTCTATGATGGCCTTCAACTGCGGATAGAGGGTGTGCAGGGGCCGGCCCAGGCTGCCAGATTCCCGCAGTCCCTCAAATGAACCGCTGTTAAGAAACAGTTGTTCCATGCGTTTCTTACCGGTGGGCCAGAGCACGCTGGGCTATTTCGATGACTACCGGAACCGGCCGGAGCTGGTTTAACAACACCTTCTCAAGTTCCTTGCCAATGTCGAGTTTCAAACCAGGCTTGCCAGCGCCTTCCCGTGAACAAGTGTCCAGTTCCCAGGTACCGATTCTTTCTTCGAGATTTACTTCCTTCCACTTGGGATGGCCATCCTGTTTCAAATTATCGATATTATTGCGTACAGCCTGGCCAATCTTGGCTAATTCCTGGCAGCGTTGGCGGAAGTAAGGCGTTTTTTTATTGGAAAAATCAAAGCTCATTAAAACGGCTTTTACTGCTATCGTGGGTATTTTCTTATTAACCCAATTGTAATCCTGGGGACCTATTTCGCTGTTTTCATATTCCCGCAGCATAACGGTATCGTCCAGGGGCACGAAATGAACATTTTCAAAGAGCGGCGCAAAATCCGGCTTTTCCTTGAGATTGCCGAGCTTGGTAAATAACTGCACGGGTTTGCCCGCCACGTAGATCATGGCATCGGCTTCTCCCTTCAAGACTGCGGTGACCGCTTCAAGCGGCGGTAAATACAGCGCTTCACCGGGTTTGACCCCAGTCATTTGCAACAGGTTGGTCGCCGTCAACCAGTTGCCGCTGCTCTTCTCCCCAAGGATTACCCGCTTGCCTTCCAGATCGCTGAAACGTTGTATTTTCTTATTGGCGAAGAGATGAACCTCCTCTTTATAAAAGGGAAAAACGAGGCGTATTCTACTGGCGATGCGTTGCATTTCGGGATTATTCGAGCGGCTCAAAAATCCCAGAACATCGGACTGCACGATGCCCAGGGTGGCATTTTCGCTGCTGTTAAGGCGTTTGATATTGTCGATCGAGCCCTCCGATTCTTTTACGAGGATCTCCAGCCCTGCGCTTTTGGCCGCGCCGGATATGTCCTTGCCAAACTGTAGATAGGTTCCCGTTTTCGAACCAGTCACCATGCCGATACCCTCATCGGCCATGACATACGGCATGCAGAACAGGCCAAGTAAAAAAGCGATGCCTGTTATTCCCTTTATTGAATTGGTCCTCATTGCGACTTCCTCTCGGGTGGTACCGATTGTGGAGCCGGCTTGCGCTTCAACGTTGATTCAAGCTCAGACTCCAGATCGGAATCAAACTGGGATTTAAGCTCAGACTCCAGATTGCGCTTAGGCCCCCGCCCGCGCTCGTCGACCCGTGGCGGCTTAGGTATTGGGATGGCCGCCGGCATGGGCGTGGGTGACGGATTTGGCGCAGATACCGGCGCCGGTTTATCGGGCGCGTGAACCTTTTCAGGCATAGGCACCGTTTCAGGCACGGGTGATGGCTGCGGCGCTAACGGTGAAACTGGAGCGGATACCACCGGTTTTGCTATCGGCGCGGGGGTAAGCCTGACCGGTGAGCCAGGCTCGGAAACAGGCGCGGGCACCGGGCTTGGCGAGGGCTTAGGGGCCAGCGCCGGTTCGATTGGCATGGGCCGGGCCGGTACACTGGGCTTGGACGCAGGCGCCGGGACAGGCGCGGGCGGAGCAAGGACCGGTGGAACCTCGACGCTGCCTTTCTGAAAAACTCGCCAACCAACGATGCCAGCCGCTATCAGCGCGATCAATACGATGGCGCCGATAATTAACCCACCCATTTTCCGTTTCGCTGGCGGTTCCTCCAATCCTGCTGGCGGTAGTACCGCTAGCGGTGCCGGTGGTGATTCTAGCGTCGGCGCGGGCGGCGGCGATGCCGCTCTGGCAGGTCCGGACTGCGGTGGCCATGGTGGAGGTTCTACCGCCCCCGGTGATTCCGGTCCCGGCGGCAAGGGTGGAGGGGCCAAGAATGGTTCTGGTGGCAGCGACGGAGGTTCCGCTCTAGCCTGATCCAGCGGCGGCTCGTAGCCAGGTATTTCCAGTTTTGGGATAGTGATGTCCACGGTGCCCAGCTTCGGGACATCCAGCCCTTGGACGGTTTTCTCCGCAGGCGCTTGAGGACCACGGCCACGCGGCGCGGGATGCACTCTGGTTCCGCCCACTGCCTCGCGCTCACCACCTGTTTCCTCGACTTCCAGTTCCAGCGGCCAGACGAAAGTCACCCGGGCGGTTTCCGCCATGCCCTGGCCGCGCAGGACCAGTTCGTAGGGCATGCTCTCCATCTGGTAGATGACCTGGGGACCGACCACGAACTTAAAGGATTCGCCGCTATACCAGGCTTCTTCCGTGGTCAGCCAGCAATCGGGACCCTGCCAACCCTCGGGACCCAGGTTATTGTCCGGGTAACCGTGCCGGCGCAGGGCGAACTCGAAGGTTTCCAGCGTTTTCGGCAGCCCCTCAACGATGATGACGGCATGGCCTAGAGGCTGGCTTGGGTCTTCCGCAACGCGTACCGCGAGCTTACTCATTTCAATCCTTATCTAATCTAAAGGTTTCCTGTTTTCCAGCTATCTTAGCTCGACTTTACCTATTTCTTCACTCGTCCGAGTATTCGAGGGGTCGCCGTTAAGGTGACTCGACCCGTTCGAGAACGGTTACATCAGGTTATGCTACCTTACGGTATTATGAAATGATCGTTTACTGGAGGGATGAAAATAACGCCTTCATCGTTTAGGTACCCGAACTAACGGGTTACATGGCCGATGGACAAACCTATCAAGAGGCCGTAGCCAACGCAGAAATGGTAATTTCAAGAGTGGATCGAAACGGCTACAGATTTAGGTCGTCCTATTCCTGAGCCGAGCGGCAGTTTGATGTATGCTTAACTGGGGCTTGCAGTGGAGCGCTCGCTTCGCTCCCGCCCGTTATGCGGGCCATAAGGCGGCGAACTCAGTTGCCATCCGAGAGACATCGACTCTGCTGCTGACGTCGATGCCAAACAGGCAACCTATCGCAAACAACGAAGGAAATCCTACCATGAGCACGATCACCACCAAAGACGGCACAGAAATCTACTACAAGGACTGGGGCTCGGGACAACCCGTCGTCTTCAGCCACGGCTGGCCGCTCAACGCCGATGCTTGGGAAAGCCAGATGGTCTACCTGGCGTCCAACGGCTATCGCTGCATCGCCCATGATCGTCGCGGCCACGGCCGTTCGAGCCAGCCCTGGAACGGCAACGAGATGGACACCTACGCCGACGACCTGTCGGAGCTCATCGAAACGCTCGACCTGAACGGCATCACCCTGGTCGGCCATTCGACCGGCGGCGGAGAGGTCGCCCGCTACATCGGACGCCACGGCACCAAGCGCGTCGCCAAGGCCGTGCTGATGGGCGCGGTGACGCCGCTGATGCTCAAGACGGACGCCAATCCCGGCGGCCTGCCGATCGAGGTGTTCGACGGCATCCGCGCCGGCGTCGCCGCCGACCGTTCGCAGTTCTTCAAGGACCTCACGACGCCGTTCTACGGCGCCAACAGGCCGGGCGCGAAGGTCAGCCAAGGCGTCCGCGACGCGTTCTGGTTTCAGGGCATGCAGGGCGGTCTCAAGAACGAACTCGACTGCATCAAGGCGTTTTCCGAGACGGACTTCACCGAGGACCTCAAGAAGTTCGACGTGCCAACCCTGATCATCCACGGCGACGACGACCAGATCGTGCCGATCGGCGCCTCGGCTCACGCCTCGTCCAAACTCGTCAAGAACGCGACCCTGAAGGTCTACCCGGGTGGCCCGCACGGCCTCGCCGACACGCACAAAGACGAGCTCAATGCCGACCTGCTCGCCTTTCTCAGGGCCTGAGGGTGCCCCTGCGCTTCCGCATGCGCCACCTGCCGAACGATTATAATCAAAGATGACCTTTGTCGATGACCAAACGCCCGATACAGCGCTCCCGCGAACGGCCTTGGCCGCCGCCGAGCTTGGGGGCGTTAGCAATTCTTCGACAAGAACCCCGCAAACAACAGGAGAAAGAAATGTCCAGTGTCGGTTATCACGAGCCTGTAGAGGAACTGTCTGATGAAACGCGCGACATGCACCGAGCAATCGTGTCCCTGAGGGAAGAGCTAGAAGCGGTTGATTGGTACAACCAACGTGCTGATGCATGCGAGGATCAAGAACTCAAGGCAATCCTTGAGCACAATCGCGACGAGGAAAAAGAACACGCATCCATGGTGTTGGAGTGGATTCGACGCAAAGACCCAAGGTTTTCCAAAGAGATCAAAGACTACTTGTTCACCGAGAGACCTATTGCGCACCAGTAAGAGTGCCTACCCGTCATTCCAGCGGACGGCTTTTGGCGTCCGCTGAACTCAAGCGTTGGGCCAAAAGGCAGGGCAATCGCGGTATGCGGTAGCCGGGCTCGGCTGGCCGAAGAGCAGACGCAACCGATACTCATCGTTGCGCGCGGCGCGGCGGTTGCGGCGGCGGATGCTATGGCGGGGTAGGCCATGGTGGCTCAGCAGGTTGAGGGCCAGGCGGCGTATCAGAGCCAGGTTTTCGGCGGAGTGGTCCTGCCGGGCCCGGCAGGCATCCTCGGCGAATTGCACGTCCAAGACCCAGTGCTGTTGGTTTTCGATCCCCCACTGGCTGCGGACGGTGGCCGCGAACCAGTCCCGATCCGGGCACGAGCCCAGGAAATAGCGGCATTCCGTACTGGTCTGGTCGCCGATGATCCGAGTGGGACTCGACCCGCCCGACCGCCTGGAGTCCGGCCCAGGCCGGTTTGGTGTCCAGCCAGTCGATTTGGGCGCTAAGGGCATAGCGGCGGATCTCGATCCGCCCGTGGTCTTTTTCCAGCGTTGCCTGGACCAACAACCGGCCGCAGGCGACTTCGGTATCGAGCCACAGTTGGACGTCTTCGCATACGGTCGGATGGTTATCCTTGAGGACCAGGACGTCGTCAGCGCCCGCGTCCACGCTCGCCTGAGCGATGGCTTTCTGACAGCCCATGGCAGCGATCGACACCACTGCGCCGTGCCGGTCGAGCATCGCCAGCAAGTCGGTGATCACATTGATTTCGTTAGTTTTTTCCGCCACCGCCTCCTGGGCCAGCACCCAGCGCGCCCGCGCGGCAAACGCACTCATCAGGTGGGTCGCCGGGGTCGTCCCGCCCCGACCGCCCCGCCACGGCCGCCGTCGCCCAGGCGGTGAAGGCCGCCGCGCGAACGCCGCCGGCGCAATCCGCCCCAGCACGTCGCTCAAGGTGTCGTGCAAGATAATCCCGTTGGGCAGCTCCAGAAAGCCCCCCAACCAGGCTTCCTTCTCGTTGGCAAAGTCCTCCCTCCCCACCCAGTCCTCCACCCCGCCCAGCACCGCGCACAGCACAATCATCGCGATGTCGTGCAGGAGGTGCAGCTGGTTGCGGGTTTCCCGGCGGGGATCAGGCAGTTCGGCAAAATACGGGCGGGGATCAGGTAGCATCGACAGCATCAGGCATCTCCACAGAATCAGTCCCTCTGAGTTTGTCAACTTGCATTGGCCCCACTTTGATAATCTGATTTGGCCCCACCACGTTGCTGTTCATGGAGGCTCTCTCCCCAGAGAGAGCCGGTTGTGGTGGTAGTCTTTTAGCCCTCCGGTGGTGCGGTTGACGGATGGCGACGCAGGGCCTCCTGAAGGCGGATGGACTGCATGCCGGTTTCGATGAGGTGCGCCCGGTGGGTGAGTCGATCAATCACGGCCCGACAGAGGCGGGGATCCGGGAAGACCGCGGTCCACTCCCCGAAGGGCAGATTAGTGGTCAACACCAAGGCCGCCGTTCATGGCGCTCGCTGAGCACCTGAAACAGCAGTTCGGCATCGGCCTTGCTGAGCGGCAGGTAACCCAGTTCATCGAGGACGAGTAAATCCAGCCGACGGTAGCGGCCCACGAGCCGCCCTAACTCGCGGGCATCCTTGGCTTCAACCAGTTCATTGACCAGTCGCCCGGCACTGGCAAAGCGTACCGCCCGCCCCTGGTTGGCCGCCGCTACCCCCAGGGCGGTCGCCAAGTGCGTCTTGCCCGTACCCGGTTCCCCCATCAGGATCACGGTTTCAGCCCGGTCGATGTAGTCGCCCTCGGCCAACTGCCGGATCTGCACTTCCGGGAGCGCCGGGGCACGCCGGAAGTCGAAGCTGGCCAGGGTCTTGGGCAACGGAAACCCGGCTTCCTTGAGTCGCCGGGCCGCTCGATGGGCTGCCCGCTCGGCGACTTCCAGTTCCAGTACCTGCTGGAGGTAGGGCAGCGGTCCCTGCCCTTGCCGGTGGGCGGCTTCCGCTAAGCGTTCCGCCTCGCGGGCTACCGTGGGCAGCTTGAGGGTCTGACACAGGGCTTTAAGCCCTAGCGCCGGGGCCGCCATGGGTCACCTCCACCGCTTGACTCGGCCGCAGGCCATCATAGAGGTGCAGACTCTCCGGACGGGTCTGACCGTAGCGGGCGAGGGCTCCCAATTCCCCAACCACCGCTGGCGGGGCGGGACAGGCTCCCTGCTGACGCACCAGGACCGCAATCGCCCCGGCGTCGCAGCAACCCAGGGCTACCGCCTGCGTGACGGCCTGAGGCACTGCCGCCGAGTCGTTGTCGCGATGCAGCAGAAGCACCTGGAGCAGCTGCCGAGTCCCCTCGGTGTCCCCATAGCGCTGTTTCAACACCCCGAACAAGCGGTCATACCCGGGGGGCCACTGACCGGTCTCGCGGGCTTGGCGCAGGGCGCGGGCGTTCGCCAGGGCACCCGGCTTGACCTGCAACCGCTCCCAGTAGTGATCCAGCACCAAGTGCTCCCCAAACCGGCCCGGCAGTCGTTCATGGGTGGCCACGCTCCGCCCCTGGTGTAGCACCTCCCAGTGCTGGGCATGCAGCTGTACCTCCACCGGCTGGCCTACCAACGCCACCGGCACCGCGTAGTGGTTGGTGCGGACGCGGATGCGGCTACTGCTGTCCACCCGACAGGTCAGCACCTCCGCCGTGGGAAACGGCGTCGCCGGTAATGGCCGCAACACCCCTTGCGCTTGCGTCCAGTCCATCGCGACCGAACGGTCCCGGCCCGTGATCTGCCTCCCCCCGTCGGCTTCGCAGGCCCGGTGGAGATAGCTATTTAACGCCGCCAAGTCCGCCATGACCGGGACCGGGACCAGGTGATTCCGCCGGAACCGGCCCACCGTCCCCTCCACCCCGCCTTTTTCATGGGCGCCGGCCAAGCCCGGTTGGCAGAAGTCGGCCGCAAACAAGTAATGGGAACGCAGGGCGATGAACCGGTCTGTCTCCTCCCGGCGCCGCCCGCGCAGCACCTTTTTCACCGCCAACCCCAGGTTGTCATACCGGCGCCGGGCAAAAACCCCGCCAACGTAGGCGAAGGCCGCGACGTGCGCTTCCAGGAAGGCTGGCTGGGTCTGGCACCAACAGGCCCGATGAAACTCCCGGCCACTGAAGCAGGCGCGCATGACAAAAAACTGCACGGTTCGCCGCCCCTCTGGAAAATCCACCGCCGCCTCATACTCGACTATCAAGGATTTTTTTCGCTCACAGACCTTGACAAACCTTTTTGGATGAAGTTGAGCTTACAAGGCAACGGCCTGCTGGGGAGAAGCCAGATGATTTTCACGCAACCCCTTTCGTTCATTACTGAATTCGTTCAAGAATTAGACCGGGGAATTCGGAAATGTGCGCCGAACCGCAAGCTGTCAATGATCCAGCGCTATTGGTTGAGCTTTTGCCTGATGGGGATCTTGCTCGTCCAATCAAGTGTGCTGGGCGGCGTTTGAGCGGGTGGGCTTAGGGGGTTACTCTCAGGCCGCGTTATCGTGGATGTTCCGGCATAGCAAACTGCTTTGGCCATTGCTGCTCCATGTCAGCATTATGTTGATTTTAGAGAAGTATCACATCACGGAAGGGGAGTTGGTCGGTGACGATAGTGAGCAGCAACGCGCGAAGATCACGAAGCGCATTTTCGCCGCCTCCAAGATTTTCGATAAAAAAACCGGAGGCTGGTTCCATGGGCAGACCGTGGTCTTGTTGTTCCTGGTCACCGGCAAGGTGAGCCTGCCGGTCGGATTTCGGTTCTACCAACCCGACCCCGCGGTGACGGCCTGGAAGAAAACCGACGATACGCTCAAGAAACAAGGGGTCAAGAAATCCGAACGTCCCGCCCAAGCCGGAACCGAACGCCGCCTATCCGAGCAAGCTGGACCTGCTGCTGGACCTGTTGCGCGAATTTCAGCGTGACCATCCCGGCTTTCAAGTCAAGGCGATCCTGGCGGACGCCTTGTACGGGAGTGCGGCGTGGATGAACCGGGCCGTCGCGCTGTTCCCCAAGACGCAAGTGATCAGTCAATTGAAGAAGACCCAGAACGTGCGGTTTCGGCAGCGTGAGATGACCGTGGCCCAGTATTTTGCCACGTATCCGGGCGTGGCCATGACGCTGCGCATCCGCGGCGGTCAAGCGGTCACCGTGATCCTCGGCAGTGCACGACTCTATGTCTGTGCCCATGAGCAAAAACGGTTTGTCGTCGCCCTTAAGTATCCGGGTGAGGAGGACTATCGGTATCTGGTCGCGAGTGATCTGAGTTGGCGTGCGGTAGACATCGCGTCAGCGTATACCTTGAGATGGCTGGTCGAGGTATTCTTTGAGGACTGGAAGTTACATGAAGGATGGGGGCCGTTGGCCCCGCAGTGGGACGAAGAGGGGTCCAGCCGTGGCCTGACCCTGAGTCTGCTGTTGGACCACGCCCTCCTCCTTCACCCGCAACAACAAGCCCGCATTGAGAACCATCTGCCCGCGTGTACCGTCGGTAGCCTGCAACAGCACTCTCAAATGGAAGCGCTGATCAGCGTGATCCGCGGCATTGTCGATGCCGAGGATCCTCATCAGCAATTGGACAACATCGTCGCAATCGCCAAAAAACTCTTTCCATTGAGGGACTCGGCCAAACATATGAATGGCAGAGACTTGGGCCGGTTGGAACCGACCCCGTCATTGAAATATCGGGCAGCGGCTTGTATGGCGTGAACCGCAGGTTCCTGCCCTGTCAAGGTAAAAAAACTTGATAGTCGAGTCATACCAATCCACCTGCGCCTCCTCACCCGGCCCATAGCTTTGCGGTACAAAGGCTTCTGCCGGCGGACCCAACCCGCGTCGTTGCTGGCTCACGTACATCCGCACGGTCACTGCCGCTCCCGGGTAGCCGTGCTCCCGGACTAACCGCTGATAAACCCGGGTCCCAGTATGCCGCTGCTTGGGCGGCGCCTCCCGATCCGCGGCCAGCCAGCCATCAATGACCTGCCGCAAGGCCCGCGTTAACACCCAGGGTTCTCGCACCGGCGCCTTCCGCCGAGGAGGGAGTGCCGCTGCCAGCGCTTGCCGCACCGTCCGCCGATGCACTTGCCGCAGCCGAGCAAGGTGTCGGATGCCGTGGCCCCCGACGTAATAGTCGCGTCTGATCAGCTCAAATAGCTCCACTTTGGTCACCTCTCATACCCTCGCTGTTACTGTGACATCGAGCGCCACAGACTACGGCAAAGGGGGATGGGGGCACGGTTTTCTCATAAAAATTTCACTTGCAAAAGCATCGCTTCCAAGGCGTGGGCTGAATCCGCAAATTTCTCGATGGCAGCCTGGAAGTTTTTCGGCGACGTTTTCCGGATCAACTCGACGGCGATACCGCGCAACAACCCCATGACTTGGGCTGGGTTGCCTGCTTTCGTTTTGATGCCGTCCTCCTTGAAGGTGACATCGCGTATCCAGTGGTTGGATTCCACCCCCCAATGTCGGCGGACGGCTTGTGCCAGTTCCCCGGCAAGCGATCTGGCTGTGGACGGTTCCGGCACTGGGTTGCTGACATAATAGGCGGTGTCGACGCTGGTTTTTTGCGTGGCAACCTCGAATGCCTCACGCTCCACGACCATCAGCACGGACCAGCCGCTATCGTTCCAGCGCGAGTCAAGCGTCAGCGAAGCCAGTGAAAACAGGTGGGCGCGGCGCGTGGTGACACGCCCGTTCGCCTGGTCATGTTCGGTCGTCTCGGCCAGCGCCTGCGACTCCGTGCGCAAGGTTTGGCATGGTTGCAGGAAGACCGCTTGGGTTTCCTTCACCTGCGTCAGGTAAAGGCCGCCGGCCTGGTGGATTTGGGCCGTCGTGGCCGGGTTGAAGTGGTGGGCGTCCAGGGACACTGTTTGCCTCTCCAGCCCGCTGTCCTTCAATAGCGTGCGGACTTCCAGGATTTCACTGGACTTGTCGCCACTCTGCCTGGCTTGCGCCACGACTTCGCGCGGGTCGTGGGCAACCGCCAGAATCAAATTCTGCTTGTCACCGGCATCCAGCGTGCCGCGCAGCGCCTTGCCGTCGACCGCCACCCATCGTTGCGCCCCGTCGCGTGATATCCGCACGCCAAAACAGCGTTCGACGAGTCCGTTCAGCACCGGCCAGTCCAGTCCGTCCAGCAACCGCGGCAGGTGTGCGCGGGAGATCGGCTTGGCCGTTTCGGTTTGGGTCAGTTCGCCCAGCCAATCCGCACGATTGACAATGAAACGGTGGATGCCGGAAAGCGGTTGGCGCCCCACCAGCGTCGCCAGCACAAACCCGACCATCACAAACGCCAATGAGTGGCGCTTGCCCCGATTGTCCCGGAGGTCTGGCAGGTCATGTTTGAGTAGGTCAACAAAGCCGTCTATTTGCCCGCTACTGTAAATCGCTTCGTTAGCCATATGCTGAGGAAGTCATGCCAAAATTTTAGGGGCGCGGATTGTACTACAGTTTCCATCAGTTTTTTTATGAGAAAGCTGCTCAGTGACAATTACACATTAACATGGATGACAATTAGACATTAACATGGCAGGCCACCTGTAAGTTCATGGCAAGCTGTGCGCTTTGGCGAACCGGAGCGCACAGCCGTGATAACGACAGACCGACAGGTGAGAATGATCATGAAAGAGCTGAGCCAGCATGGGAATCAGGGGAGAGCCGCCGCGAAAGCGGGTGTGTGTCGGCAGACGGCGGCTAAGTACCAGCGGTTGGGGAAGGTGCCCTCGGAGTTCAAAGCCGGGCGGGAGTGGCGGACCCGGCCGGACCCGTTTGCGGCGGTCTGGCCGGCGCTCGAGGCCCGCTTACGGGAAGCGCCGGGGCTGTGGGCACGGACTCTGTTAGAGGAGTTGCAGGAGCAATACCCGGGTCAGTTCTCGCCGGGCCAGCTCCGCACCTTGCATCGGCGGGTGCAGCAGTGGCGGGCAGTGCACGGGGATGACCAGGCGGTGGAACTGTTCTTTCCGCAGCAGCACCGCCCGGGGGAAGCGGCGCAGACGGATTTTACTCATACGGGCGAGTTGGGGCTGACCCTGCAGGGTGAACCGTACGCACCGTTACTGTGTCACGTGGTCCTCTGCCCTACTCCAACTGGCAGTGGGCCTGCCGCTGTCGCTCGGAGTCCTTGCTGGCGCTGAAACGCGGGATTCAAGAGGCCCTGTTTCGGTTAGGGAAAGTGCCGGCGTGGCATCAGACCGATAACTCCACTGGCGCCACCCATCAAGTGCGCACCGGCCAGCGAGACTTTAACCGCGAGTATCTGGAGCTGATGGCGCACTTGGGGATGAAACCACGCACCATCGCGGTCGGCCAGAAAGAACAAAATGGCACCGTGGAGGCCCAGAACGGCGCGTTTAAACGCTTCCTGAAGCAGGCTCTGCTACGCCGGGGGAGCAGCGACTTTGTTTCCGAAATGGCGTTTGAGCAGTGGCTGGAGCAGGGACTCACGCAGGAAAACAACCGCCGCCAAGCCCGCTTGCAGGACGAACTGGCGGTGATGAAACCGCTCACCGTCGACCGCTTCCCTGAGTTCAAGGAAGTCACGGTAGGGGTCAGCCAGCACAGTACCCTCAACGTGCTGGGCAATCTCTATTCCGTACCGCCCCGACTGCGGCATCAGTCACTGCGAGTGCAGGTCTATGAAAACCACTTGGTGGTCTTTTACGGCGAGACCCGCCTTCAGGAGATGCCGCGGTTAACCGGCCGTTCCCATCACGCCATTGACTATCGGCACGTGATCTGGTCACTGGTGCAGAAACCCGGCGCCTTTGCCCGCTATCGGTATCGGGAAGCGTTATTCCCGACGCTGGTGTTTCGTCGGGCCTACGCGGCCCTGCCAGCGGCCCATCCCGGCACCGCCGGGGATGCCGCCTACCTGCGGCTGTTGCACTTGGCGGCCTCGACCCAGGAGGCAGAAGTTCAAGCGGCCCTGGAGTGGGTGTTGGAAGCGGGGCAGGTACCCGAGCCGGACCGGGTGCGTGAACTGGTCCGTCCCGCCACGCCCGTCGTGCCCGCCCTGGCCATCCCCGTGGTCGAGTTGGCCAGTTATGACGCCCTCCTGGGAGAGATGACACGATGACTGACTCACTCGACCGGCGGTTGCGTGAACTCCACTTACCGACCGTGCTGGCCCAGGCGCAACCCCTGGCGATCGAGGCTGAACGGTCGGCCTGGAGCTTTACCCGCTACCTCTACACCCTGGCGGAGTTGGAACTGGAGGAACGGCGCCAGCACCGGGTCCAGCGGCGACGGCAGGAATCTGGCTTGCCACCTGGCAAGACGCTGACCACCTTGCAGGTGGCCCACCTCCCCATCCCGGTACGGCGCCAACTCCCCACCCTGTGTGAAGGACAGTTTGTCGAGCAGGCGCAGAACGTGCTGGCCTTCGGGCTGCCCGGCCGCGGCAAAACGCACTTACTGTGCGCCGTGGGCCATGCCCTGGTGGAGCGGGGTTATCGGTCCTGTTCACGCCCGCCTACCACCTGGTGCAACGCTTGCTCGCCGCCAAGCAAGCCCTCCGCCTGGAACAGGAGCCCCATAAGCTCGATGGCTTTGCCGCCATCATCCTGGACGATATTGGCTATATCCAACAAAGTCGGGCGGAAATGGAGGTCTTATTTACGTTTTTGGCCGAGCGCTACGAGCGCAAGAGCGTACTCATCAGTAGCAATCTCGTGTTCAGTCAATGGGATCGCATCTTCCA
>CAVOJV010000024.1:0-19192 GCA_963696325.1 uncultured Gammaproteobacteria bacterium | reverse complement strand
CACAGCAGGAAAGACAATCCAATCTACGGCTTTCCATGTCTATGCAAGCACTTTCGCTTGCTCACTCACTGTTCCCTGAGGAAGGGCGCATTCTAACCGGATCCTCTGAGATGTCAACTCTTTTCAATGATGGTTATCCTGGCGAAACGGCGCTTGCCTACCTGATAGACATGGCTGGAGCCCACCGGCAGTTTGAGGGATTGATCTTCCAGCCGTTCACCGTCGATTTTCACGCCCCCCTGTTTGATCATCCGCAACGCTTCCGAGGAACTGGCCGTCAACCCGGCTTCTTTGAGCAGCGTGGCGATAGGCAGCGCACCCTCATGCGCCGGGAGTTGCAACTCGGGCAGATCGGCAGGCAGGTTGCCCTTCTGAAAACGCTCGATGAAGTTGGCTGTGGCTTGTTTGCCCGCAGCGGAGTCATGGAAACGGGCGACCAGTTCCTCGCCTAGGCGGAATTTAACATCACGGGGATTCATGCCTTCGGCCACTTCCCGTTTCCAGCTCGCAATTTCGCCCACAGATCGAAAACTCAATAGCTCAAAATAACGCCACATCAAACCGTCGGAAATGGACATGAGCTTGCCGAACATATCGTCCGGTTCATCGCGGATGCCGATGTAGTTGCCCAGTGACTTGGACATCTTCTGCACTCCATCCAGACCTTCTAGGATCGGCATGGTGATTACGATCTGGGGAGGCTGGCCGTAGTGCTTCTGCAGTTCGCGGCCGACCAGCAAATTGAATTTCTGATCGGTGCCTCCGAGTTCCACGTCCGCCCGCATGGCAACCGAGTCGTAACCCTGGATCAGCGGGTAGAGAAATTCATGGATGGCGATGGGCTGGCCGCTGGCATAACGCTTGCCGAAGTCATCCCGTTCCAGCATGCGTGCCACCGTATGCTTGGCCGCGAGCTGGATGAGGTCGGCCGCCTGCATTGCGTTCATCCAACTGGAGTTGAACATGACCAGAGTTTTTTCTGGATCGAGGATCTTGAAGATCTGCTGCTCATAAGTGCGCGCATTCTCGATCACCTGATCGCGGGACACGGGCTTGCGGGTAATGTTTTTGCCGGTGGGATCGCCGATCATGCCGGTGAAATCCCCAATCAGGAATATTACCTCGTGCCCCAGTTCCTGAAACTGCCTCAATTTATTGATGAGCACCGTGTGGCCAAGGTGCAGGTCGGGGGCGGTCGGGTCAAAGCCAGCCTTGACCCGCAACGGCCGATCTCCCTTAAGGCGTTCCACCAATTCCTCTTCGTGGATGAGTTCCACCGCGCCCCGCTTGATCAGTTCTAGTGCTTCACCCACCGCTTGCATGGCTACCCCTCGACGCAAAAAAAAACTGATGCGTAATTACACCATTAAAATCGTTTAAAGGCAGCACTCGTTAAAATTTGACCGCGTCCAGTCAACCCATTAGATTGCAGGCGTTCTTTAACTTAAGCGTTGCTACACTCATGGCAGAACTATTTATCGGCTTGATGTCTGGCACCAGCATGGACGCGGTGGATGCCGTGCTAGCGCAGTTTCGCGCTGATCATGCCCCTCGCATGGTGGCAAAACACGCCATGCCGTTACCTGCCGCACTGCGCGCGGAACTGCTGGCCCTGACCCAGTCCGGCCACGATGAACTGGACCGTATGGCCCGGACGGATTCAGAGGTAGCCCGCCTGTTCGCGGCAACGGTGCATTCCCTGCTGGAGAAAGCAGGTGTCGCGGCAAGCCAGATCCGCGCCATTGGCAGTCACGGCCAAACCATCCGGCATGTCCCCGCAGGCCCGGAACCTTACACTGTTCAGATCGGCAATCCCAGCCTGCTCGCCGAACTGACCGGCATCCTGACGGTGGCCGATTTTCGCCGCCGCGACATGGCCGCCGGCGGGCAGGGCGCGCCCCTGGCACCGGCTTTTCACGCCGCGTTTTTCCGCCGACCCAACGAGGCTCGGGTGGTAGTCAATATCGGCGGTATAGCCAACATCACCGTCTTGCCTGCGGAGTGCACCCGTCCGATCAGCGGTTTTGACACCGGCCCTGGCAATGTCCTGCTGGACGCCTGGGTCCAGCGCCACTTGAACGTGCCGATGGACAGGGATGGCATTTGGGGTAGCAGTGGTGAAATTATCGCCGGCCTGCTGGAATGCTGTCTGGATGACGGCTATTTCGAATTACCCCCGCCGAAAAGCACTGGCCGGGAACGCTTTAACCTGGCTTGGTTGGACGACCGCTTGATGGCCTGGGGAGGCAGGGCCAGACCGCAGGATGTGCAAGCGACTTTGGTGGAACTCACTGCCGGTTCGACGGCCGTGGCGATCAAACGGTATGCTGCGGTTACTCAGCGGGTACTGGTAGGCGGCGGCGGCGTGCACAACCGGGGACTGATAGACAGCCTGCAACGCCATCTCAGCGATCTGGCGGTTGAATCCACGGCGGCCCACCAAGTGGACCCAGACCACTTGGAAGCCATGGGATTCGCTTGGCTGGCGAGACGCACCCTCCAGGGACTACCGGGAAACCTGCCTGGGGTCACCGGCGCCCGGGGTTTGCGAATTCTGGGTGGTATCTATCCCGCCTGAGCAGGCTCAGGCTGAGAAAGACGATCCGCAGCCGCAGGTAGTGGTGGCGTTGGGATTGCGGATGACGAACTGCGCGCCTTCTAACCCTTCAGTGTAGTCGATCTCGGCGCCCACCAGGTACTGGTAGCTCATGGGGTCCACCAGCAGCTTCACGCCGCATTTTTCCACCAGAGTATCACCTTCGTTTAAGTTCTCGTCGAAGGTAAACCCGTACTGGAAACCCGAACAACCGCCACCGCTGACGAAAACCCGCAACATAAGATTCGGGTTGTCCTCTTCCTCGATCAAACCTTTGACCTTGAGCGCGGCAGCTTCGGAAAAAATAAGCGGGCTGGGTATTTCTTCTACGACGGCATTCATATAAAACATCCCTCCAAGCTGACGGAGTCTAGATAGATTGAGTCGAAGTATGCGGTTCTTGACTGTTTCAGTCAAGAATAAGCTGCATGGCAGCAATTCATTCCTTAAGGCAGCAACGCAATGCTTTGCAGGCCGGTGGTTTCGGCAAGGCCGAACATCAGGTTCATATTCTGCACGGCCTGGCCGGCCGCGCCCTTGACCAGATTATCGATCACCGACAGCACGACGACAATGTCTCCGTCCTGGGGCCGGTGCACGGCGATGCGGCAGGTATTGGCGCCCTTCACGCTGCGGGTCTCGGGATGCGCGCCAGCGGGCAGCACGTCGACGAAAGGTTCTTGAGCATAGCGGGTCTCGAACAGCGCCTGAAGATTCACGCCAGTATCGTTGATTATGCCGTAGAGGGTGGCGTGAATGCCACGGATCATGGGGGTGAGGTGGGGCACGAAAGTCAGCCCCGCCTCGGCGCCGGCAAGGGCAGACAGCCCCTGGCGGATTTCCGGCAGGTGGCGGTGGCCCGCTACGCCGTAGGCCTTGAAGTTCTCGCCGGCTTCGCATAGCAAGGTATGAACCTCGGCCTTGCGGCCTGCCCCGCTGACCCCCGATTTGGCGTCGGCTATAAGCTGGCGCGGATCGACTAGGCCCTGTTCCAGCAGCGGCAGGAAGCCCAACTGTACCGCCGTGGGATAGCAGCCGGGATTGGCCACTAGACGTGCGCTCTTGATGGCCTCGCGATATACCTCGGGCAAGCCGTAAACCGCTTCTTCAAGGAGTTCCGGGCAGGCGTGCGGGATACCGTACCAGCGCTGCCAGTCCGTGGCATTGCGCAGCCGGAAATCAGCTGCCAGATCGATGACCCGGACCCCGGCTTCCAGCAAGACTGGCGCCATTTGCATCGCGGTGCCATTGGGGGTGGCGAAGAACACCACAGCGCAGGCTTTAAGGACGGTTTCATCCGGGTCAACGAAGCGCAAGTTCACATGGCCGCGCAGATTCGGGAACATATCGCTGACTGCGGTGCCTTTTTCGGCGCGCGACGTGATGACCGCCAACTCCACCTGGGGATGTCCCGCCAGCAACCGCAGCAACTCGACGCCCGTGTAGCCTGTCCCGCCGACGATACCCGCCTTGATCATAGTCCTCACCTACCCTGTTAGTAACCAGCCACCCATAATGGGCTCCCCGTGCATGATAACGAAGTCTCGGGTAAAGCATAACCATCCAGGGTTACCGGCCTGGTAAGTCATGACTTGGGTGGCCGGTCGCTCATGGCCGCCGCCGGGCCTTGGCGCGCTGCCAGGATGGTTTATGGGGTTTCCTGGAGATCACCGGTGGTGCCGGAGCGGGTTCCGGGATTAGCCCCGCCGCCTCCAACAGCAGCCCGATCTGGACGTCATCGAGTTCATCCCAACGTCCGGGGCGCAACCCCCGGCGCAGGCTGATCGGACCGTAACGCACCCGCAACAGACGGCTGACGGCAACGCCTTGGGATTCCCATAAGCGGCGCACCTCGCGGTTGCGACCCTCCCGCAGAATGACGTGATACCAGTGGTTGGCGCCCGTGCCGCCGGCCTCGCGGACATCGTCAAACCGGGCCATGCCGTCTTCCAGCAACACGCCTGCGGTGAGCCGCTCCAGGAGCGCCGCACTGACCTGACCCAGCACTCGCACGGCATACTCCCGCTCGATGCCGGTGGCAGGGCGCATGAGCCGGTTGGCCAGTTCCCCATCGGTGGTCAGCAACAACAGGCCCTGGGTATTGAGATCAAGCCGTCCTACGGTGATCCAGCGGCCGCCTTTAAGCAGCGGCAGACGCTCGAAGATGGTGGGCCGGCCCTCAGGATCGTGGCGGCTGGTTACCTCGCCGCCGGGCTTGTAATAGGCCAATACCCGCCGTGCCGGCGCAATTGACTGGGTCCGCACCAGCCTGCCATCCACCTGAATGGCTTCGGTACCGCTGACCTGCTCGCCCAGTTTCGCCACACTGCCGTTGACGGTAATCCGGCCCTCCCGTATCCAGTCTTCGATTTGGCGCCGGGAACCGAGCCCGGCCTGGGCAAGAAATTTGTGCAGGCGTTCACGCATAGGAGGATTCGCTGGTTAGGTGCTTGGCTGGCAATCAGGGGCTTGGCCGGAAGATGGGGGGCGTCCCAGTTCCGTGCCGATGGCGTCCAGATCCCGCAGGTCGGCCAGGGGCGGTAGGTCCGCCAGGCTTTTTAGGTTGAAATGATCCAGGAAGGCCCAGGTGGTGCCGTACAGCGCCGGGCGTCCGGGGATCTCCCGATGGCCCAGTACCTTGACCCAGCCGCGCTCCAGCAGGGTCTTGATGATGGTGCTGCTGACGCTGACGCCGCGCACCTCTTCGATCTCGCCGCGAGTAATCGGCTGGCGATAGGCGATGAGTGCCAGGGTTTCGAGCAAGGCGCGGGAGTAGCGGGTGGCGCGTTCTTGCCAGAGGCGGGAAATCCAGGGGGTGAAGGCCAGCGGCACCTGCAAGCGAAACCCGCTGGCGACTTCGGCAAGTTCCACCCCCCGCCCCGCATAATCGCGCTGTAATTCCAGCAAAGCGGCGTAGACCGCTTCGCGAGCCGGTTGCTGACCCGCTTCGAACAGGGCCAGCAGGCGTTCCAGGGAAAGCGGTTCATCGGCAGCTAGTAGGGCAGCCTCCAGGATGATCTTAAGCTCCGGCACGGGCATGGCTCTTCAGGCGCAGATGGAGGGGGGCAAAAGGTTCGGCCTGCACCCATTCCAGGAGTGACTCGCGAATCAGCTCCAGCACCGCCAACAGGGTCACTGCTACGCCCAGGCGTCCCTCCTGGATGCTGAACAGCGTCGTGAAAGGGGTGAAATGAATGGCATCCATGGTTTTTAGTATCTGGCTCATACGCTCCCGCACCGACAGGGTTTCGCGGCTGATCCGGTGATGGCCGTAAGTTTCGGCGCGTTGCAGTACCTCCAGCATGGCGCGCAGCAGATCCTCCAGCGCGACCGGCGGCGGCAGCCGGCTGACCACGATCTGGAACGGCTCGGCAGAGGCATTGAACACATCCCGCTCCAGGCGGGGCAGCGCGTCCAGATCCTCGGCGGCCTGCTTGAAGCGCTCGTATTCCTGCAAGCGGCGCACTAGTTCGGCGCGCGGGTCATCGCCTTCTTCACCGCCGCTTAGAGCGGGCCGCGGCAGCAGCAGGCGCGATTTGATCTCCGCCAGGGTGGCCGCCATGACCAGGTACTCGGCTGCCAGTTCCAGACGCAACTCCTGCATCAAAGCCAGGTAATCCATGTACTGGCGAGTGATGGCGGCGATGGGAATGTCCAGGATTTCGAGATTTTGGCGCTTGATCAGATATAGCAGTAAATCCAGTGGTCCCTCGAAGGTTTCCAGAAAAACCTCCAGGGCATGAGGGGGAATGTAGAGATCCTTAGGCAGCACCGGGTAGGCCTCACCGAGCACCCGCACCGGCGTGGCGATAGGAAGGCTGTCCTCGCTCATAACACGCTTTACAGCCAACCGGATGATTACGTACCAAGCGCCTGGATGCCAACCGCCTGGCGAACCTTATGCAAGAATGGCAGGCTGTATTCGCGCGCCTTAGCCGCACCCTCCCGCAGCACCTTTTCGATGTGGTCCGGGCTTTCCAGCAGGGCCTCGTAGCGTTCGCGCGGAGCTTTCAAGTGGGCATTCAGGTATTCGAACAACGCCTGCTTCATCTCGCCCCAGGCAATGCCCTCGGCATAGCGCCGGCGCATGGCGGCGATTTCCGCCTTGCTGGCGAAAGCCTGGTAGATGCCAAACAGCGTGCAGGTCTCGGGGTCCTTGGGCTCGCCAGGCGCCAGAGAGTTGGTTTTTATCCTGAGAATGAGCTTGCGCAACTGGTTCGCTGGCGCGAACAGGGGAATGGTGTTGTTGTAACTCTTGCTCATCTTGCGCCCGTCCAGTCCCAACAGGACGGCCGTGTTCTCATCGACCACGGCTTCGGGCAGCACAAAAAGCTCACCGTAATGGTGGTTGAAGCGCGCGGCGATATCCCGCGTCATTTCAAGGTGCTGAATTTGATCCCTGCCAACCGGCACCTTATTGGCGTTGAACATCAGAATATCGGCCGCCATCAGAATAGGATAACAAAACAGTCCCATGGTAATGCCCTTGTCCGGGTCATTTTCGGCGGCCGCCTCGTTATCCGTGACCGCCGCCTTGTAGGCGTGGGCGCGGTTCATCAGCCCCTTGGCGGTCATGCAGGTCAATAGCCAGGTCAGTTCCATGACTTCGGGCACATCGGATTGCCGGTAAAAGGTGGAGTTATCGGTATCCAGTCCCAGGGCCAGCCAAGTGGCGGCGATCTCCAGGCTCGATTGCCTTATCCGTGCAGGGTCCTGGCACTTTATCAAGGCATGATAGTCGGCCAGAAAGTAACAGGACCTTACATCTTCCCGGCGGCTGGCCTCAATCGCGGGGAGAATCGCGCCCACGTAGTTGCCCAGATGGGGCGTGCCAGTCGTCGTAATGCCGGTCAGTACCGTTTGTTTGCTCACGATGCGAAGCGTCTCTCAATATCCGAAAATGGCAAAAATGACTTCCCGCAGCCAGTCAATCGGCGGTCCCAGGATAGTGCCCAGCAGCCCGGTGGCCAGCAAAAGCAGTAGAATGACCAGACCGAAAGGCTCCAGGCGAGCCATCCAGAGGCCAACAGAGTCCGGTAGCAACCCGGTCAGCACCCGCGAACCGTCCAGGGGCGGCACCGGCAGCATGTTCAGCACGCCGATGATGACGTTGATGGTAATCCCCGCATTGCCCATATAGACGAGCGGCTCCGCTATCCAGGGCAAGGTAGAGAGCAGGCCAAAGCCTATGCTCATCATCAGCGCCCAGACCAGGGCCATCGCCAGATTGGCACCGGGGCCCGCCAGCGCCACCAGGGCCATATCCCGTTTGGGCCGCCGCAGGCGTTTAAAATTGACGGGGACGGGCTTGGCCCAGCCGAAGATAAAGCCGCCTAGAAAAAACAGCACCGCTGGGACCAGCACCGTGCCCACCGGATCGACATGGCGCAGGGGATTCAGACTCAGCCTTCCCTGCGCCTGGGCCGTGGTATCGCCACATTGCAAAGCCGCCCAGCCATGCGCTACCTCATGGAGGGTAATGGCCAGCACGATGGGGGGCGCCAAAACGATTAGATTCTGGATAGTGGTAAGTTCCATCGCGCGATTATACGCGGACAAGCCATCCAGAGACAGCGCAGCCTACAGGAAGGGGCTGGCGTCCCCCCTGCCCTGGCGCACGAGTTCTGGCGCCTCGCCCACCAGATCGAGCACGGTGGTAGGCTCATGACTGCAAGGACCGCCGTCGATGATCAGATCTACCTGGTGACCAAGTTGCGCCTGGATCTCCTCCGGATCGTTGAGAGGCAGGTCCGCGCCGGGCAGAATCAAGGTACAGCTCATGATAGGTTCGCCCAGTTCCTTCAGCAGTGCCCGGACGATGGCATTGTCCGGTACCCGGATACCGATGGTCTTGCGCTTGGGATGCTGCAAGCGCCGAGGGACCTCGTGGGTGGCCCGCAGAATAAAGGTAAAGGGACCGGGAGTGGCCGCTTTCAGCAGCCGGTAATGGCTGTTGTCTACCCGTGCATAAGTCGCGATTTCCGAAAGGTCCTGGCACACCAGGGTGAAGTTGTGGTTTTTGTCAGTGCGGCGAATACGGTGGATACGTTCCAGGGCTGCTTTGTCGCCCAACTGGCAGCCCAGTGCATAGCTGGAATCGGTGGGATAGGCGATCACGCCGCCAGCGCGGATAATCTCCACCGCCTGGCGGATCAGCCGCGGTTGCGGATTGTCAGGATGAATTTGTAGCAACTGGCGCATGGCCTATCAACATGAAGTGGTGAAGCCGTGCCGCACCATGCCAGCCCGTCGTCATCAGGTCAAGGGTGGTAAGCGGCGACGTTGACTTTTTATTTCATAATCCGTAATTGGGTTAGTATAGTTGCTGAAAATGCGGCCCTTGCGATCATTCCCGTTACCAACCCATCGTTGTCTGCCACTATGAAATTCTTGTTTGATTTTTTACCCATCCTGTTGTTTTTCATTGCCTATAAAAGCCATGGCATCTATGTGGCGACCGCAGTGGCCATCGCCGCCTCCGCACTCCAGGTCGGTTGGCTATGGCTTAAGCACCGCAAGGTAGACCGCATGCCCATGATCACCCTAGTGTTGCTGGTGGTCATGGGCGGCGCTACGCTGGTCCTCCATGATGAGGTTTACATCAAATGGAAACCCACGGTAGTGAACTGGCTGTTCGGTGTGGTGTTCCTGGGTAGCCAGTTTATTGGCAATATGACTATCATGGAACGTATGATTGGAGGCAGCGTGGAATTACCGCGATCGGTTTGGGTCAATCTCAACAGGGCTTGGACCGTGTTTTTTTTCACCATCGGACTGGTGAATCTGTATGTCGCCTTCCATTTCGACACGGATACCTGGGTGAATTTCAAGCTGTTTGGCATGCTTGGACTCACCTTGGTTTTCGTGGTGGGACAGTCCCTATACATGGCCCGTTACATTAAAACCACCGAACCAATCGAACCAAAGGAGTAGACCTCGTGTTATACGCGATTATCGGCCGTGACGTACCCGGCAGTCTGGACCAGCGGTTGGCTGCGCGGCCCGCTCACTTGGAGCGCCTGCATGCCTTGCAGGCGGAAGGCCGCTTGGTGCTGGCTGGCCCATTGCCTGCCATCGACAGTCCCGATCCTGGTCCGGCCGGTTTTACTGGCAGCCTGGTGGTAGCGGAGTTTTCATCCCTCCCGGAGGCTCGCGCATGGGCCGAGGCAGACCCCTATATGGCTGCCGGGGTCTACGCCGGGGTTGAAGTTGTGCCCTTTAAGAAGGTTCTACCGGCATGAGCAACACGCGCGTCGCCCTGATCGATGAGCGCCTGCGCGCCGCGCTTGCTCCAGAGCATCTGGAGATCATCGATGACAGCGCCGTCCATGCCGGGCACGCTGGCGCCCGCGACGGAGGCGGCCATTTCAACATTCTGATCGTGTCCCCAGCCTTTGCCGGGAAATCCCGGTTGCAACGCCATCGCCTGGTCTATCAGGCAGTGCAGGACCTCATGCCCAAGGAAATCCATGCGTTGAGCATAAAAGCCTTGGACCCTGCCGAACTTAAATCACTCACTACTGGAAATATTCATAATGTCTAAATTCAAATCCTTTTTGACCCTGCTTGGCCTGGCCTCCACGCTGTTGATTAACGGTATGGCATTGGCCGCCGATGCCGCGAAACCAGAGGCTAAACCCAGTCCAACCGAGGCATCACCGCCAGCCGCACTGCCAGACCCGGTCGCGGCGGTCAACGGTGTTCCCATCAGTAAAGCCGCCTACGAGGTTTATGCCCAGCAACGTCAGAACCAGCGCGGCGGTGCCGACACGGCGGAGGGTCGTAAGGCGCTTACCGACGAACTGGTGATTCAGGAATTGCTGGTGCAGGAGGCCGATAAGCAAAAACTGGACAAGGACCCCCAATTTCTCCAGCAATTGGAGATGGTAAAGCGCAACTTGCTAGCCACCGCCGTCGTGCGCAAGGTGCTGAGCGAAAAGCCTATCGTTGAAGAGGCCATTAAAAAGGAATACGAGACCGCTACGGCCGCCATGGCCAAAAAGGAATACAAAGCCCGGCATATCCTGGTGGATGCCGAGGATAAGGCCAAGGAAATCGTCAAGGAAATCAAGGCGGGGAAGGATTTCTCCGAACTGGCCAAGGCCAAGTCCAGCGATTCCTCGGGGGCTAATGGCGGCGATCTGGGTTGGTTTAGCGCCGACATGATGGTGCAGCCGTTTGGCGAAGCAGTGAGCAAGCTTGAAAAGGGTAAATTCAGCGAAACGCCGGTGCAAACCCAGTTCGGCTGGCACGTTATCATTTTGGATGATGTCCGCGACGCCACCCCGCCCGCCCTCGACGAACTGCGTCCCCAGATCTCGCAAATGCTGCAAGGCCGTGTGCTCAACGACTATCTGGAAAAGCTGCGCGCGGGCGCCAAGGTAGACATCAAGTAGCAGGTTTTGCCGCCCTCAGCGCCGGCCACTCGATGGCCGGCTTGGCGCACAGCGCTCTATGATGAAATGATTGCCAAGGGGTAACAAAAACCTAAACAATGGGTCTCCTGGCTATCTATTAGTACCCATAATGTATATACAAAAGCCATTTTCTAGCTATAATACATCATGCCGAAGAAAAAGAAGTCCGAAAAAGATGACAAAGCCAAACTGGTCATTAGGATTGAGTCGGAGCTGCGGGATAGGTTTGTTGAGACCTGTCACGACCTGGATACTTCGGCATCGAGGGAGATAAGGCGATTTGTCCGCGACTTCCTCGCTAGCAATGGCAAGACGTCCGAGGACACTTAACGTCCGCGATGGAGACGCTGCTACAGTGCGTTATGGCTCGTTACTTTATGAGGAGTGGGATAGATGCAAGAGCGCATGCAGGAATACACTATCAGCCCCGTCACCAAGACCGCCATCGATAAGATGCATGCCTACTTCAATGCCTGTGAGCGTGGCGCGTCGCGCCGGGAGAAGGAACGCTTGGAACAGGAATGGTTGAATGCGGTCCGCCGTCTGCGGAGCTGATCGATCCGGTAAACAGGCTGGGAGGGCTCAACCCTCCAGCCTGTTCTTCTTTTAGGTATTAACCGTACCCAGGCAGGCTTGATTGCCATGCCTCCAGCAAGTCTAGAAGTAACCTCGCTATGCTCGCTTTTTTGCTGGCCCTGATCATCGGCATCGCCTTGTGGTGGGCGGTTACTCTGCATACCGACGCCTCCCTGGAACACTTGAAGCAAACCGGCTTTCAGGTCAGCTATACTCTGGAAGGCAGCCCTCCCGTGGTGTTCGACGACGCCCACAAAAAAATCGCCTTTATCCGGTTGAACCGGGTATTGGTCTACGACTACGGCCAAGTGCTGAGGTGGGAATGGGGTAGCAGCGAACAATCGGGGTGGAGCGACAAGAGCGAGACCACCGAAAACATCCATCTCACCTTTTATCTGAAAGATGACCAAAATCCCGTGATCCGGATCGAGGGTTTTGACGAAGCCGAAGCCAAACGCTGGCGCAGCCAGCTCGCTGCGCTGCTGTCCAAAGCGTCCAACCAGCCCTGATCAGTCCAAGCCTCCGCGCACGTCCTTGATCAGCGCCGTGGCGTTGAAAGGCATATCGGGATCGTAGCGGATGGGCACGCCCTTCTCGGCAGCCAGCAACTGAAGATGGGCCACGTCCGGACAACTGTCGTCTTTTAACAGCAACAGGCTGGGTATCCTTCTCAACAGTACCCGGCTGGCCTCCAGCACGCCCGGCTTAAGGTAATTGATATTGTTTATGCCGTGGGCACGCTGGAGCTGATCGAGATAGGCGCGGATTGCAAGGCGGCGCTCTGGTGGGACTGAGGCGGGCGGCGCTGGTAACTGCGCAGCCACGGCTGCGCTCACCACCTCCAGAAACCAGCGGCTGCGGTCATACGGGCGCAAGTGCTCGTAGACGACACAGCCGTGGAAATCATTGCGTTCAAGCCGCGCGTTGAGAATCGAGCGTGATACCAGCCCGGAAACGGTTGAATTCATGATCCCAGAAGGAATCACATAGTCCTCGACGCTGGCCGCCGCATCCGCGGCCCCGGCAATGTCGGAGACGACGAATAATTCGGGGGACAGTTGCTCGGGCTGTGTGCGGTTCCAACGGGCGATAGCCTGTTTAAGCTCGCGGCTGATCACCCCCTTGGCCGTCCATCCATCCACGAATACTATCCCGGCGGGCGGCCGCCTTTCATGCCGGAGGAGGTAGGCCAGCGCCCGCTCATCGAGGCCGCGATCGCGGATGATGGAAATGGAATAATGGCGGGATGCCACCCCCAACCTGCCGGTCAGCACGCGCTGCAAGAGCGCGCCGATGGGAGTGCCGGCGCGGGCCAAGGATACCACGGTAATCGGCTCCGGACGGCGCCGGCGGATCAGTTCGGCGAGGGTCAGGATATCCTGGGCCAGCCGCGCCTGATAACGCGCCGTCAGTTCAAGGAACAGAGCCGTATAGGCATCCCCCGGCGCCGCTTCCGACGAAATCATTTCCGAATAATGCCTAAGCCCCGACTGGATCAGTCGCTCCTTGTCGGCGATAGCGGTAGGCGCGATGGCGATGGGCTTCAACAGGAACAGGCAGTCCGCCGGATCGTAACTACCTGGAAACGGCGCATTGAAAAGCGCCGTTGTTACCATGTCAACACCTGTATCTGGCTGCCGCGAATGCAACGGTCGGTCGGGCGATAGACCGGGCGCGTGTTGAGCAAGGACTTCATCGATCCAAACAGTGCTTTTACCGCCAGGTCCTGTACGCCAGAGCGACCTGCCTCGCTTCGAAAATGTACAGTTGCGCCCCCACTGGCCAAAGCATAGCGCCTCCAGCCGAGCGCTTCGCCCCTGGGCGACAGTTTCGAGAGTGAGGCGCGCGTGACCCGGACGACGCCATGGCGCGGTGTGGCCAGCCACAGGTTCTCCGCTTTGTCCTCCAGGATGCACCCGACGCCGCTCGCCGGCAGGCCCTGCCGCTTGCTCAACGGGCAAGAATTCCCCGTCCCGCAGGCGCGCCAGGCCCCGATTGTGCCGATCCACAATGTGTCGGCGATCCGAGAAAGGGCGAGGATGCGGGTGTCGGTTTCGGCATGCGGCAAGCGGACGGCGGCAAAGCTACGGTTGCGCCGGCGAAACAGGCCCTGGGTGGTGCCGACCCACAGGTCGCCCGAGGCATCTTCCGCCAGCGACAGCACCCGGCGGGTGGGCAGGCCGGCGTTCGTCCCAAAACGGACAAACTGGCGACCATCGTAACTGGCCAGTCCGCTGTCCGTTCCAATCCAGAGAATGCCGCCGCGCCCGCGATAGAGCGCGGTGATGCGCCGCTGTCCGGTCTGCTCAAAGGGAACGCGCTCGACGATGTTGCTGCGGATGCTGAACAGGCCGTCTTCATACGTCCCGGCCCAGAGAGTCCCCGATTCGTCCTTCTGCACGGTGAGCAACGCGGAATCGCCGTGCAATCGGCGGTCCCCACTTTCGAGCGGGGCGCTGAACTGGCCTCGAGCAACGGAAAACCGCACCACGCCGCCGCCATACGATCAGCACCGCGGCCGGGGGCCTCCTCGACCACCGAGTTGACGATGTTCATGCGCAAGCCGGCCTCCTCGCCGTAGATCGAGAACAGGCGTGGCTTGATCCGCACCATACCGCCACCGTCGGTGCCGACCCAGACGTTGGCTTCGCGGTCTTCGAAAAGGCACCGGATCCCGACGCTTTGCAGCCCCTCCTCTTTGCCACATTTGATGAGGCGTCCCTTCGGATCAACCACGAACAGCCCCTTCTTGAAGCCGCCAGCCCAGAGGTTCCCGCCGGCATCTTCCAGCAGGCTCACCGGTGCTTTGCCGCGAAACCAGTCCGGGCATTCGATGGCGCGTGTGCAGTGGCTGTCGGTGAAGCGCCGCAGGTGCGTTTGATCGGCCAGCCAGACGCCGCCGTCGCGACTCCGGGCAATGCCCTCGAAGGTGAGACCCGCGGCGGTCTGAGTGGGCTGCACTGTGATCCAACGGCCATCCTCGAATCTGCCGAAGAACTGGCTGCTCATAGCCCACAGGCGGCCGCGGTGATCCAGAACGCATGTAAAGGCCGCACTACCCCGCTGGCTGGGCGTAGGGAATTCGGTGAAGCGCTTCACCAGCTGATACAAGCGCGTCCCAGCACAGACGAGCAGGTGGCCATCCCGGTCCTCGATGAACGAACGGATGCCTCCTGCCAGACTGTCCTGTCCCCGCCGGAAGATCCGCCACTGCCCGCCTTCGAATCGCACCAATTGGCCCTGGGTGGTGGTCGAGTGGCCTTCGCGGTCCGCCAGAAGACGCACAAACGCGTCACTGGCCAGATTGGTGGCGTGGTCCGGTCAAAGATGGTGAACTTCGCGCCGTCGAAGCGGGCCAATCCGCCGAAGGTCGCAATCCAGAGATAGCCGTCGGGCGTCTGGGCCAGGGCATTGGCGGAATTCTGCGGCAGGCCGTCGCCCGTTTCCCAGACCCGGAGCAGGAAATTACGGTTGAAGGGATCTGCCTCGGGCGCGGCGGGGCGGGCCAGGCCAGGGCGAGCAGGAGAGCAGCCCCCGCGTTCAAACATCCGTGCTGTAACTCGGCGCACCTCATGCGGAGTGCCCTTGATACTGAGAACGCGCCGAATGGGAAAGGGAAAAACGGCGACCGGTCGCGGCCGCCGTGCATCCCCAGGTTGCCGGCCGCGCTCCACCGACAACCTGGAGCGCCATCGCGCCCGTCCGACACGGTCCTCGCCGTGCGGACTGGCGAAGAAGCTGATATTCAGATTCTTCTGTGCCTGCTGGGACGCTGGCCCCTGCCCGGCGCAATGGGATTACTTCAACGACGCGAGAATCTTCTCCGCGCCGCCCGGCGGTTTTTCCGCGGCGTAATTGGGCGGCCTATCACCAGCCATTCGCGCCGGCGCGATTGCTTCCTGGGTGCCAGCGTCCGCTTTTGATCATCGGCTTTCGCTCGCCGATCGCGCAGATGCCCGGGGTGACCAATTGCATCTCGCCCGGAGCACGCGGCCGCAGCGCCGCCATTTCCAGCGGCGAGCAGACCAAGCCGCGTAAACCGGCTTGGGACGGCGAGGTCGCGAGCGCTCCACCTGCCGGGGTGGTCGGTTGGCCCACGGTTTCGGCAAGCGCCCGGCCTTCAGGCTGGTCAGCACGGTGACGCCCAGGACGAGGGGCGGCATCCGGCCGAGCGCGCGCGGTGTCCTGGGCGGATTCTTCCGCCGCTCGCATCATTTCCGACCCGCCGCTGGTGTGGATGGTCAGCATCTGCACGTCGAGCCGACGGCGGCATGGCCACGGCCTTGGCGACGGTGTTCGGGATGTCATGAAACTTGAGGTCGAGGAACACCGCGGCACCCGTTTGCCACGGAGCGCCGACGATGTCGGGTCCGGCGGCGGTGAACAGCTCGCTGCCGATCTTGAAGCACCACGGGCGCCAATACATCGGCCAGGGCAAGGGCCTTCTCCGTTTCCGGCAGGTCGAGCGCAACGAGAATCGGGTCGTGCATTTCCCGGAAGATGTCGCGGAGAAGCGGGAACGTAAAACGGAAAACGTGAATCGTTATTCCCGTGCGGGCCGCAGCCACTCACGGGAGCCTTCGAGTTTCACCCAAGGCGCTTCACGCTCCACGGATCACGTTCCGCGCCGCCTTCCCGCCCTCGCGATCCTTGCCATTCGGACGTTCGCCCGTCACTCTCGGCGCGTGCCTGCTCCGCACATTGATGTCAAATACGTGGCCCATCTTGCCCGCTTGCGCCTCACCGCCGAGGAGGAAGAGATCTTCGGCGCGCAACTCGCACACGTGCTGGACTACATGGAAACCCTGAACCAACTCGACGTCAGCCAGGTCGAACCCACGGCCCACGCTGTGCCGCTGGCCAACGTCACACGGCCGGACGAACCGCATCCGTCGCTGCCTCACGAGGAGGCGATGCGCAACGCGCCGGCGCCGTTGAACGGGCTCTTCCAGGTGCCCAAGATTGTCGAGTAACTGACTGCGAACCGGCACCTCCCATGATCACCGGCATCGCCTACTTTGTGTACCAGGTCTCAGACGTCACCCGTGCGCGGCATTTCTACGAAGAACGCTCGGATTGAAGCTGGAGAGCGAGTTCCGTGGCCACTGGTTGGAATACGACCTCAACGGTGCCACCTTCGCCCTGGCTTCCTGGGGGGCCAGTCGCGTGCAGGGCGCCCAGGGTGGCACGGTGGCGTTCGAGGTGGATGACTTGGAAGTGACCGTGGCGGCCTTGCGCAAGACAGAGGTGCGCATCATTCAGGAGCCATTCGAGACGCCGGCCTGTCGCATGACTCGCATCGCGGATCCGGACGGGAATGAGATTATTCTCCATCAGCGCAAGGCTTGAGCATTGACCTGCGCGTTCGTCCTCCCTGGCCGCCCCATGCGCTGAACCAACTCACCATTTCCGAACTCACCGCCCGCCTCGCCCGGCGCGAAGTCTCCGCCCGCGAGGCCACCCAGGCCTGCCTTGACCAGATCCAGCGCGTGGACGGGCCAGGTCCACGCGTTCATCAGCCTGCGATGCCGCCGGATGCGCTCGCCCAGGCGGACGCGGCCGATCAAGCGCTCGCCGCCGGCGCGACGCACGCGCAACAGCCATTGCTCGGCGTGCCCATCGCCATCAAGGACGTCATCGCCGTCAAAGCGGCCAGCCGCTCAACTGCGGCTCGAAGATTCTCGGCACAGTTCGTTTCGCCCTACGACGCCACGGTCGATCGAGAAGCTGAAAGCCGCCGGGGCGGTGTTTTTGGCCGGCTCAACATGGACGAGTTTGCCATGGGCAGCTCCACGGAGAACTCCGGCCTTCGGCCTCACGCGCAATCCGTGGGACCTCGACGCGCATTCCGGGCGGTTCCTCGGGCGGTTCGGCGGCGGCGGTCGCGGCGGACGAATGCATCGCCAGCGCTCGGCTCGGACACCGGCGGCTCGATCCGCCAGCCGGCGGCGTTGTGCGGCTGCGTCGGCCTGAAGCCCACCTACGGCCGCGTCTCGCGTTACGGGCTGGTGGCCTTCGCGTCGTCGCTCGACCAGATCGGGCCGCTTCACCAAGGACGTGCGCGACGCGGCCACGTGCTGAACGTCATCAGCGGGCACGACCCGCGCGATTCGACGAGCGTCCCGCAGCCCGTGCCGGATTACGCCGCCGCCCTGACGGGCGACATCAAGGGCCTGAAGCTCGGGCCTGCCGAAGGAATACATGATCGGCGGGCTGGACCCGGAAGTGAAGCAGGCGCGTGGACGCCGCCGTGAAGCAGCTTGCAGGCAGCTCGGCGCGGAGGTGGTGGAGATCTCCCTGCCGCACACGGACTACGCCATCGCGACCTACTACATCATCGCCACCGCCGAGGCCAGCGCCAACCTGGCGCGCTTCGACGGCATCCGCTACGGCGCGCGCGTGGACGGCGCGGACCCGATCGAGCTCTACGGCCGGACGCGCGGGGCGGGTTTTGGCGCCGGAGGTGAAGCGCCGCATCATCCTCGGCACCTACGTGCTGAGCAGCGGCTACTACGACGCCTATTACCTGCGCGCGCAGAAGGTCCGCACGCTGATCCGCCAGGATTTCCTGAAGGCCTTCGAGCAGGTGGACGCCATCGTCACGCCCACCACGCCCACCGCCGGCGTTCAAGATCGGCGAGAAGTCCGACGACCCGCTGCAGATGTATCTCTCCGACATCTTCACGTCTCCTGCAACCTGGCCGGGCACTGCGGCATCAGCGTGCCCTGCGGCTTCACCCGCCGCACGATCCGAACCCACGCGTGCCGATCGGCCTGCAATTGCTGGGCAACCGTTTGGCGAGGAAACCCTTCTCCGCCTCGCCCACGCCTACGAACAGAGCGCGGGCTGGCATCGGGGCCGCGACCAACGCTCGGGACGTTGGCGTAGCTGCGGTGCACACGGGCGGATGGTGACGGAGCCAGTGGGTTGAGGCCCCAAGGGCGAGCGGCGGCTGCGTCGCTCTTGCCGGATGGGGGAAGCCCAAATAAGAATGGGCGCCATGCGAATTTTCCACACGGTTGCTTTCCTCCTGGGGTGGCAGCGTTCCTGGCTTCGGCGTGCTTCATTGGCGCGACGATGGGCGATACGCTCTGGAAGGTCGGCGTTGCGATCATGATCAGCGATATTGTCTGCCAGCACCTGTGGCCAGGGTACAAATGGCGGTAACTGCATCCATGCAATTGGACCGCGACCGGTCTCCGGTCGCAGCGGCCTCAACCGCCTGAGGTTCGGAGCTTTCGTCAGTCAGGCGAACCGCTAAGGTGCCGGGCGAGAATGCTTCCGAAAGCGAACTCGCCAAAGGAGATGACTTCTCGTTCGCGCAACACGGGTCACACTGCACCCATGAAGAACCTGATCGCCGGCACCTCGGTGATGGGCCTCGCCCTCGCTCTCAATCCGGCGTTTGCCGCCGACCGGCCGGTCGGTATCCGGCAGCCTTACCGGCTGCTTTACGAACAAACCTTCGACCAGCCGGACGCCCTCAAGGACTTCGTGGTCAGCGACGCCAAGGCCTGGCAGATCGCCCGCACGAACGGCGCGAGCGCGCTCGCCTTGGCTAGACAGAGCCGATACAAGCCCGCCGTGCGCTCTCCGGTGGCA